>NZ_JBICUS010000014.1:0-249606 GCF_043198455.1 Spirillospora sp. NPDC048824
CCCGACCCGGCCCCGGCCTGAGCACGCCCCATCCAGCGTTGCGGTCACGCAACGCTAATTCGCCATGCCTCAAAGCACCCGAGCTGAATGCTTACGGTGGATCACCAAGGACCGCACCCCCTACCGACGGCACCGCTACGCAGTAGCTTCACGCCTGGGGGTTGATGAGACCTTCCTTTGGCCGGACGCGCTCACGAACGAGCAAGTGACCGCAGCGTCCGGCAGTGAACTGGTAACCATCTACCCGCACCGCACAGCGGTCCCAAGGGACGCCTGGGGACGTCTCTTCGCTACCGCCAAGGAAGACATCGGCGTTCTCGTCTACTCCGGCCTGTTTCTCTCCGAAGACGCTGGCATCCAACGCACGTTTGCTGAGAAAGCCCGTGCAGGCGTACGCGTCCGAATCCTTCTAGGCGACCCCGATAGCCCACAGGTAGCCGAACGCGGCACAGACGAGGGCGTAGACGACGCCATGGCCGCAAAGATCCGCAACGCTCTCGTCCTCTACAAGCAACTCCGCAAACGAGACGGCATAGAGTTTCGCCTTCACCGCACAGTGCTCTACAACTCGATCTATCGCGCGGACGATCAGCTCTTCGTCAACACTCACGTCTACGGCGTCACAGCCCCCCACGCCCCCGTCTGGCACCTACGCCGCATAGCCGGCGGCGACCTGGTCAACACGTACCTAGAAAGCTTCGAACGCGTCTGGGAAGGCGCCACACCCATACCGGGGGACTGACCATGGGCCGCAGAATCGACTATTACGACGATCCGAACGCACCCCGGGCAAACAGTCTCGTCCCCTCCGTCAATGTCGTCGTCGAGAACCACAAGGGCGAAATCCTAATGATTCGCCGCACAGATAACGACAACTGGGCCGTTCCAGGCGGTGCCATTGATCTCGGCGAGTCCATAACGCAAGCCGCCATACGTGAAACCAAGGAAGAAACCGGGATCGATGTAGAGATAACCGGACTCGTCGGCATCTACAGCGACCCAAAACATGTGATCCACTACACCAGTAACGACGAAGTCCGTCAGGAATTCTCTATCGTAATGGCGGGTCGCCCCCTCGGGGGAAATCTCTCATCGAGCGTTGAATCGAGCGAAGTTCGCTGGATTCCATTTAACGACATCGATAGCCTGTCATTGGATCAATCCATGAGGCGTCGAATCGGGTGTTATCGAAGCGAAGGTGTCGTCACAGTGCATCTGTGACTTTGTGGAGGTTGATTCATCGCTTCTTGTTCTTTTTTGATTTCTTTCCGCGAAGTCTATGAGTTGACCTAAGGGCTGAAGGTGGCACGACTCTTCTCATGACCTCGGGAGAGACCAAGCCCATATCTTGCACCACTTGGTCGAGTTCCGCATTTTGTTCGTACGGGTCATTGATGTAGTGGACGCCAATCATTTCCCCCTGTTCATTGACCAAGAGCCCGAGCGCCCTGTCCGATTGAAGTTGGTGCTTCTTGGCAATCATGTAGGCAGCCATACGGTCTCTAGCGGCATGCAGGGTCATGGTATCGGGACATGAACAGACGAAGAAGATTGAAAAACCCCAGCATCCAGCATAACAGTGAAGTGCCGAATGAAAGGCATGGTCCCTCTGGGTGGCGAAAATAACTTGATCGAAGTCGCGTGCGAATTTATTCTGAGTTTCAGATGAGGGATTTAGAAGGTCGGAGCCTGCGCGTAGCCAACCGGGCTTCTTCCCATCCTGTAGGAAGTCTACGATATCAAGAATGCGCGGGTTCGCACCAAAAGACGGCTTTGTCACGGCAACGTCACTTGCACCTTCTTGATGGTAGATCCAAGCGTCAAGTGAGTCAGTATGCGTGTGTACTCGGGTTGGCACGTTCTGGCGTCGGTAGCGCCTTATGGATGCTGTAGTAGGTTTTCCGGATGTAGGATATTCGTCATAAACCTTTTCTGGATCCGGGTCCACGTAGAGCCCGCCTGAAAGGAACAGCATGTACAGGTCGAGTTCATCTTGGGCTCGGAAACGCTTGGACACATCAGACTCAGTTCGACGTCTCAGATACAGTAGGAACTCTGCAGGTCGTTCTGTCACCTCTGCTATCGTTGCCAAGTCGTGAAGTGAAACAATCCAGGGAAATTTCTCCTCCTTGAGGATGTTGCCTCGAACCAGTTCATCGAGCCCGATTGCTAGTGGGCCGAAATCATCAAGGCAGACGACGATGGACCGCACTTCACGCACTTGGCTAAGGTCAAGCCAGGTCCGATCAGCTAGCCAAAGTCCATGGTTTTGCGTAATCAGTTTCTCGAGCCGGCGGGCTTGAAAAGTAGCTTCCCCTACAGTTCTTTCGAGGTCGACTGTTAGTCGTTTGACGTGCCCACGTTTGGCACCTTCCGAGATACTTCGGCCCTTAACTTCGACGCAAATTGCGACATCTTCGATTAGGAAAAATGCGTCCGCCTCAACCTCTTTTCCGATTGAGGTAATAGCAGTCGCTTTTGATCCAAGGTTTGGAGGTGTGTTGTCCTCTTTGGGAGCGTAGTATTTGAATTCTGTATGTGTCGCTGCAGTAGCAAAGAGTTGTTCCAAGTACTCGACCGCCAGCCTTTCGCTGACCCGGGTCCTATGCTTATCGTATTTAGCCCATTGCGGACCTGACTTGAGTACCTCTTCCATGAGAAGTCGAAAACAGTCCGTGCCGATCGGAAGATGGACGGAAATGAAATTTCCTTGGTCGTCCTTCAGAAGATTGGTTCGCAAAAATGGATTATCTCCGGCGATAAGGCCGCGGATTTCATCTGCAGGATCCGAAGTTCTGAAGGAAGTACTGAAAAGGTTCAAGACCTTGCCGACAGTATCTTTATCAATGCTAGTTCTTTGGGCAATGTCTTCAATTGTAAATGATGCACGTTGTCCCGGATATGCGAACCAGTCGCTCAAAATTTGAGCTGCCTTGTTCCTTTCCTGTTCCGGCATGTTATTCGTGTCTCCATCGGGCCAATTGTGCATAATTTCGGCAAGTTGGTCACCTCCTACCGTCAACTTGTGCTGATAGATCTCTGCTATAGCGTCTCTGACGCTCTTGAAATCGACATAGGTGAACCCAAGAGCATTTTTGGTAAGGTTCCGGGGATCTCCTGTGCCGAAGAGTTCCTCGTTGAAGCTGTCGTGAATATGAGCGTATTGCTTGTATCGTATAAAGAGTTCACTGCTTCGATATTCCGCTGATAGACTTGTAAGTGGGCCATATTCTCCTTTCTCGCCAGCCTGGAGAATCCCGAATGCGGCCGCTTGTAGAAGCGATCTAGCGCTTTGATGTAGAGAATCAATTATCTCATTTGGAGCGGAAGTTGATGCGCTGGCCGAGACCGGATTTCTCGTGTTTCTTGATATCAGAATCAAGCTGACGACCTCAATTATTGCCGCAAGTCCATCATGCTGGCTCTCTGCAAATCCTGCTAGACTGAACGGCATTTCTCGTTGACGCAGTAATTCGACTACGTCAAAAGCGTCGTACGGGCCGACAAGATCGCAGATCTTTGAAATTTCAGCTTGGATTACTTCCTGACTTCTGTCCGCATAGTTGTGCAGAGATTCCCCGGGGTGTAGATCGCTCAAGATTACACCCATACTGCGCATTAGTGACTCGACCCCATGAGGGCCGGCAGTTATCATTCGCCGACTTTCTTTCTTTCGGTTAGCCATAAGCCCTTCTTTGGATGACGTCAACTGATGCGTTCGAGTGGATTGGGCATGCAATGTTTGTGATGTGTCTAATTGTATTAATCAACTCCAGATTTTGTGAGGTCTTCTCCAACTGCATGTACCATCGCGACCAGCTTGGGAGCGGCATTGGTGATTGCCAGTGTGACGAGGTGGCCTGTTCCGTAGCGAGAGAGGATCTCTGTCAGGCGCTGTTCTACGGACACATGCATCCCGTCTGGGCCGGTTGTCATATCACAATAGACGAGAGAGTCGCTCAGTGGTGGAGCCTCGGGGCCGAACTCTCGTATCAGCCTACCGGCGAGGCTCCGCTCGCGGGCTTCGATTAGGGCGCAAGAGTGGTGAGCCACAAGTTGGCACAAGTGGTCGTTGGCGTTATGGGTGTCGCGGAGGTAGCGGCCGCCGTCGAGAGGATGGAAACCCGTGCTGACGAGGTCGGGGGCGTAGCCGATGTCGTGGAGCCATGCGGCGGCTTCCAGAAGGTCGGCTTGGTCGCCGAGGATGGGGGCGAGGGTGCGGGCTTGGCGGGCTACGCCCTGAGTGTGTGCCCAGCGGCGGGGGAGTGGGGTCTCCAGGTGCTTGCGTGCGAGGTCACGTGCCCATGCTGCGGTGTTCTTCTTCATGGTTGCGACGGTACGAGGGTGCGCGTGGACGTCCACGGGCGTATGCGGCTCATCTGGGGACGTCTTAGCGGACGTAGCGTCCTTTGCCGTGGACGCAGGTGACGAGGCCGGCGGCTTCGAGGGCGATGAGGGCTGCGCGGGCTGTGGAGCGGGATACGCCGTAGCGTCGGGAGATTTGAGCTTCGCTGGGGAGCGCGTCGCCCGGTTGGAAGTGGCCGGTCTCGATCTGGTGGCGCAAGTCCGCGGCGATGTGTTCGGAACGGGTGCGCGGTTGGGTGGCCTCGTCCTGGACGAAGCGTCCCACGCCGGTACGGACGGTGACGAGTCCTTCGGCTTGCAGGGTGGACAGACCCCGCCGCACGGTGTTGCGGGCAACGCCGAACTCGACGCAGAGGGCTGCCTCGCCCGGTAGTCGGGCGCCGGGGGCGTAGATGCCGTCTGTGATGCGTTGCCGTAGCGCGTTGGTGATCTCGACGTACGCGCCCCATGCCGTGCGGCGGGTCATGTCAGAACTGCTCGTCTCGCAGGGGGTCAAATGCCGCTGAGACCCATGGCGTGAGCAAGATGCGCAGTTTCCCGGCGGCGAGATCGACGTGCCTGCATGGCGTGAGCCATAGGCCGGTGCTGGACTGGTACCACCAGACACCGTTGCCCCATGCCACGGACACGCTCTCGCGGATGGTGGGGGTGCACTTGGAGTGCACGCGGAGGAAGTGGCGCGGCCCGGTTGTCCTGAGTTCGGTCGTCCAGCCGTCGCAGCGCATCACCAGGGCGAGGCGCATGAGGTGCCAGCGCGCTCGCCATGGGCCGCCGTAGGTGGGCAGAGGGAGCGCGGCCGGTGCATTCGGGGGAACACGCACCGACCGCGCCGCCTCCGCCCCACCCCTTGGGGCCGCGCTCCCCTCAGCGGCCCCGCCTGATGAAGGGTGCCGGGTTCGTGCCCGCGCCATCACCAGGTCCCGACGCGCGCGACCTCGGCACGCGCGGCCTCGCTGACGAGCGCCTCGCGCAGCGCGGCGGGGCTCGATCGGATCACCGTGGGGTCCACACCGGCGTGCGGGTCGTGCAGGCTCGCCACCCAGTCCCCGAGACGTCCGTCCCACCGCGTGGCGCGCCAGATCCGGTGACCGGTGAAGTCCCGACGCAACGCGGCGAGTGCCTCGTCCGCCGCTCGTGTGTCGGTCTCGGACGGGTTCGGGGTGGCCTTCTGGGGCCATTCGGTGGACATGGTGACTCCTTGGCTCGCGTGGGGTTCTTCGGGGCGAAGTGGTGTCTTCGCCGTGTGTCTTGAGCCTTCCGTCCGGGTTGGGACCTCTCCATCGGCATCTAGGGACGTCTAGGGACGTCTTCTGTTACCGTCGTTCGTGCGTCGTTCTCACTTGCGTGTGCGGGAGGTCCGGTGAACGACTTGTTGCGGCGTGCCCTTGCCGATGCGCGCCTGACTGAGGCTGGTCTTGCCGCCCGGTTGGGCGTTGACCCCAAGACCGTCCGCCGGTGGGTGTCCGGGCGCGTGCCCTACCCACGGCATCGGGCTAGGGTCGCCACCTTGGTCGGGCGCGATGAGGCGGACTTGTGGCCTCAACTCGCCGTGCCGAGCGTCCAAATGGAATCGCCTGCGGTCGAGATCCTCGCGACCTATCCGCATCGGTGGGCCGTCCCTCGTCCGGTGTGGCAACAGCTCTTCCAGAGCGCGCGGCATGAGATCGGCGTTCTGGCCTACGCCGGGCTCTTCCTCGCTGAGGACACGGGCATCATGCGCGCGCTCGCAGAGAGGGCGCGTGGTGGCGTTTCGGTGCGGATACTGCTCGGGGATCCGGACGGGACGTGCGTTGCGGAGCGCGGAAGCGACGAGGGCGTTGGCGAGTCCATGGCTGCGAAGATCCGCAACGCCCTCGTCCACTATCGGGCTCTGCGGGACGTGGACGGAGTAGAGATCCGGCTGCATGACACCGTGCTCTATAACTCGGTCTACCGCGCCGATGACGACCTACTGATCAACCCGCATGCCTACGGCATCGCCGCGTCACATGCTCCCGTCCTCCACTTGCGGCGGGGCGAAGATGGCGACATTGCAAGCACGTACCTGGAGAGCTTTGAGCGGGTGTGGGCGGGCGCTTCGCCGGTCGCTTAGTGGGCATGCGAAAGCCCCAGCCACGGCCCGGATGGGGGCGTGACTGGGGCTTTCTGGTTCACGGTGAGGCGGGTTGCTCCACTTCGGTGATGATCTGCTTGACCTTGCGCCGATCGATGCCGTGTTTCTCGGCGAGATGGCGCTGAGAGAGCGGACGGCCCGGACCGTCCAAGCTCGCCCTGTACTCGTCCAAGACTGCCTGCTCCGGCGTCCGCTCCACTTCGGCGCATAGTGGTGCGGGCTGTACCGCGTTGGTGCGTTCCCCGTCGGGGACGACGGACGAGCCGGTTGCTGCGCTGCGGGTGAGAGTCATGAGTAGCTCGAAGGAACCCACGAGGGCGAGTGCTGGCCATGCGCTCACGAGGGCACCGATGACGCCGTAGGACGCGCCGTGCGCCACGTTGGCGCCTACCGTCGCCACGATGCCCACGGCGAGGCTCCACTTGGCCAGAGCGGGCGCGGGTTGCTTGCGGCGGCTCGCGTCCAGGATGACCATGGACGCTGCCCAGATGAGGCCGTCCACCGTGAACGGGACGAGGCGCGCCGTCGTACCGGACTCGCCGTGGGAGTGGACGAGTTCGAACGCGTGGCGATAGGAGATGATCGCGGCCACCACGGCGACCGCCACGACGGCCAGAGCCGTCGTGATGCGGGTGAGCCGGTCAACCACGGGCCAACTCCTTCAGCCACTCCATGACGCACGGGTCATCCTCGCCGTGGGTGATGACGCGTTCGGCGAGAGACAGGGCCGTGATGGCGGCGTTGCGGTCGAGCGGGCGCGGCCATGTGGTGACGTGCCATCCGGAGTCGGTACGGGTGCCGGTGGCGATGACCTCGCCGTCCAGGATGGCGGTCATCGTGTCTTCCGTGATCACTAGGGACATGTTCGCCTCCTCTCTGCCGGGGGAGCCACGGGAGCCAGAGCGGGGAGCCAACGGGGCTCGATCCGCTCCGACTCGCCGCGACTCCTCCAGACGTTTCTGCTGGTAAAAGGCTCTTTCGGCGACGTCTCCCGACTTGGTCCGATCTCCGCAGAGGCCACACGACTAATGCGGGTTTAACCCTGGGGTGGGTTTTGTGGCTTCTCGCCGGGGCGGGTGTCCTCGGCGGGGAGGACGTCATGGGGTTTCGGGTTTGGGCCGCGGTGGTCGTGGTGCCGGTCTTGTTCGGGCTTGCCGGATGCGGGGACGACGGTGGCGGGAGTGGGGTGGCCAGTGCCGGAGGGACGGGGGCCGCGGTCTCGGCGTCGCCCAGTGCGTCGCTTTCGGCGGAGGACGCGGAGCTGAAGTTCGCGCAGTGCATGCGGGAGAACGGGGTGGACGTCCCCGACCCGGGCAGCGGGGACGCGGCGGCGAAGCGGCTGGGGGAGGGGACCGAGCGTAAGAAGCTGGAGGCGGCGCTGGAGAAGTGCCGGTCGTGGCTTCAGGCGGGCGGGAGGATGCCCGACCTGAAGGATCCGAAGGTGCGTGATCAGTACGTCGAGTTCGCGCAGTGCATGCGCGAGCACGGGGTCGACATCCCGGATCCGGGGCCGGACGGGGAGCTCAGGCTTCCGTCGGGGGACATCGACCGGGGCGCGCTGGAGAAGGCCCGGGAGAAGTGCAGGCTCGACCTGCCGGGGTTCGGGAAGTGAGGCGGCTCTTGGTCGTGGGCGGCGTCGCCGGCCTGGTGGTGGCCGGCGGGGGAGGTGCGCTGGCCTGGACGGCGGACGGCGACGAGGCGGAGGCGGGGCAGGAGGTGCGGCCGGCCACGGCGGAGGTGAGCCGGGGCGATCTCGTCGATACCGAGACGGTCGACGGGAAGCTGACCTATGACGGCGTCCGTGAGGTGTGGACGGGCGCGTCGGGAGTGGTGACGTGGACGCCGGAGCAGGGGGCGACGGTCAAGCGGGGCGGGACGCTGCTGAGGGTGGCCGGCAGGCCGGTCACGCTCATGTACGGCGGTAGCCCCATGTACCGGACGCTCGGGAACGGGGCTTCGGGCAAGGACGTGCGGCAGCTCGAACAGAACCTGCGGGCGCTCGGGTACGGCGGCATGACCGTGGACACGGAGTTCACCGGTGCGACCGAGGCCGCTGTGAAGAAGTGGCAGGACGACCGGGGTTTGGAGGAGTCCGGGGCGGTCGGCCCGGATCAGGTCGTCTTCCTGGGCGGGGCCGTGCTCGTGCGGGAGGTCACGGCGCCCGAGGGGAAGCGGATCGCCGGAGGGCAGCCGGTTCTGACGGTGGCGGGGACGCGGCGCATCGTCCACGTGGATCTCGATGCCGACAAGCAGGATCTCGCCGAGGAGGGCGCCGGGGTCGTCGTGGAGCTGCCCGGTGGCAGGAGCGTCAAGGGGGAGATCACCGAGGTGGGGAAGGTCGCGGAGAGCAGCGGGTCGGGGCAGGAGAAGAAGACCACGGTCGACGTCGAGATCTCCCTCGGCGACGCCGGGACGGGACGGCTGGACGAGGCGCCCGTGAGTGTGGAGCTGGAGAGCGAGCGGAGGAAGGACGTCCTGTCGGTGCCGGTGGAGGCGCTGCTGGCGCTGCGTGAGGGCGGCTTCGGTGTCGAGGTCGTGGACGGGACGCGGCGGCGGCTCGTCCCGGTGGATGCCGGGGCGTTCGGCGGCGGGCGCGTCGAGGTCGGCGGGTCCGGGCTGCGTGAAGGTGTGAAGGTCGGGGTGCCCGCCGAATGAACACGCTCGGAATCGGCGGACGGGGCGCGGACATCGTTGAGCTGGCCGGGGTGACCAGGGAGTACACCGGTGTGGCGGCGCTCCGGGGTGTCGATCTGGTGATCGCGCCGGGGGAGATGGCGGCGATCGTGGGGCCGTCCGGGTCCGGGAAGTCGACGCTTCTGCACATGATCGGGACGCTGGACCGTCCGACCGCGGGGAGTGTGAAGGTCGCCGGGCATGAGGTGTCGGGGCTGAGCGACCGGGAGTTGTCGGCCCTCCGGGCGCGGCATATCGGGTTCGTGTTCCAGCAGTTCCATCTGGCCGCGGGGGTGAGTGCTCTCGACAACGTCGCCGACGGGCTCCTCTACAGCGGTGCGGGGTTGGACGAGCGGCGGGAGCGGGCGCGGGCCGCGCTGGAGCGGGTCGGGCTCGGGAAGCGGGCCGGGCACCGGCCCCATGAGCTCTCGGGGGGTGAGCAGCAGCGGGCCGCGGTCGCGCGGGCCGTGGTGGGGGAGCCGGACCTGCTGCTGGCCGATGAGCCGACCGGGAACCTCGACTCGAATGCGGGCGCCGAGGTGCTGGCCCTGCTGGACGAGCTGAACCGCGCGGGCACCACCGTCGCGATCATCACGCATGACCTGGAGGTCGCGGGCAGGGCGCCGCGCCGGGTGAGGATGCGCGACGGCCTGGTCGTGGCCGATGAGCGGGCGGGGGCGGGAAGCCGGTGAGGGCCGCGCTGGTGCCCGCGCGGCTCGGCGTGGGCGATGTGCTGCGTGTCGGTCTCGGCGGGCTGCGGGCGCGTCCGGCGAGGGTCGTTCTGTCCGCGCTGGGCATCGCGATCGGGATCGCGACGATGGTCGCGGTCATCGGGATCTCGTCGTCCAGCAAGGAGGATCTGCTGCGGCGACTCGATCATCTCGGGACGAACCTTTTGACGGCCGGGCCCGGTGACACGTTGTTCGGTGCGAAGGCCGAGCTGCCCGAGGCGGCGCCGGAGATGGTCGGCAGGATCGGGCCCGTCACGGCGGTGGGGGCGACCGGGTCGGTGGACGCGACCGTCCGCCGCACCGACAGGATCCCCGAGGAGGTCACGCACGGGATCGCGGTGCAGGCTGCCACCGTCGGGCTGCTCGGCACCCTGGAGGTGGAGACGGCGAGCGGCGGGTGGCTGAACGCGGCAACCGGCCGCTACCCGGGCGTCGTGCTCGGCGACCAGGCGGCCGGGCGGCTCGGCCTGGACCGGGCGGGCGGGCAGGTGTGGATCGGCGGGCGGTGGTTCACCGTCCTCGGTGTTCTGCGGCCCGCCGAGCTGGCGCCCGAGATCGACCGGTCGGCGCTCGTCGGCTGGGACGCCGCGGAGAAGTACCTCGGGTTCGGCGGGCATCCGACGACGATCTACGAGCGGTCGGCCGACGCCTCGGTCGGCGACGTCCGGAACGTCCTCGCGCGGACGGTCAGCCCCGAGCGTCCCGAGGAGGTCGAGGTCAGCCGTCCCTCGGACGCGCTGGAGGCGAAGGCCGCCGCGGACGGGGCGTTCACCGGGCTGCTGCTCGGGCTCGGCGCCGTCGCGCTGCTGGTCGGCGGGGTCGGCGTCGCCAACACCATGGTCATTTCGGTCCTGGAGCGGCGCCGTGAGATCGGATTGCGCCGGTCGCTCGGTGCGACGCGGGGGCAGGTGCGGGTGCAGTTCCTGGCCGAGTCGCTGCTGCTGTCGGCGTTCGGCGGTGCCGCCGGCGTCGTGCTCGGCGCGGCGGTCACCGCCGGGTTCGCGCTGTGGAAGGGCTGGCCGCCGGTCGTGCCCGCCTGGGCGCTCGGCGGCGCGCTCGCCGCGACCCTGGCGATCGGGACGGTCGCGGGCCTGTATCCGGCGATGCGCGCGGCGCGGCTGCCGCCGACCACGGCTCTCGCGACCGCCTGACTCTGGCCACGCCGTGACGAACCGGGGCATGATTGTGAGGGCAGACAACGTTCCTTCTGGGAGGTGCCCCAACAGTCATGCCGGTGCCACGCCCGCTGCGCGAACGCTGCCGCGAGTTCCTCGGGATCGACGGAGAGATCGGCTACATCTTCCCCGCGATGGCCTACGGCGGTGGGGCGAGCTTCATCTTCGTCGTCACCGACGACCAGATCGCGGTGGTCTCCACCGGCGTGATGAGCCGCACCACCCCGAAGTCCGTCTGGGGCAGCTACCCGCGCGGCACCCGGATCGGGCCGGTGGAGACCGGCGTCGGCGCGTCGTTCGAGTTCGCCGGCTCGGTGTTCGAGGTGGACGACGAGTACGCCGCGGTCGTCAACGCGGCCGACGCCGAGATCTTCGACCGCGACAGCCTGCCCAAGGACCCCCTGCCGGATCTCTAGGCGATTTCCGGACGAGGACGACGCCCTGCCGCTCGTCTGCCCGGCGGGGGCGACGTCACCGCCGCCAGGCGGCCTCGCGATGGCGGGCGAGGGCGGTCAGCGCCTGGTTGACCGGTGCCGTGCGGCCCACCTTGGCCGCTTCCCGCGGGACCGCCCCGTTGATCACATCGATCTCGCTGGTCCGGCGGGCCTTATGGTCCAGCAGCGCCGACGGCTCGGCACCGGGCATCCGGGCGGCGAACTCGCGCACGAGTTCCACGGGGTCCGGCACGTCGATGGCCACCCCGCGCGCCCGCGCGGTCTCCCAGGCCTCGGTCGCCGCGGCCCGGCTCGTCCGGCCCAGTTCGGGGTGGTCGCGGATCTCGCCCACGGTCAGCCCGGTCAGGGCGCACGGAGCGCTGTAAGCCACGTTGCAGATGAGCTTCTCCCACTGCATCGCGATGATGTCGTGCACGGCCTCCGCGTCGAACCCGGCCGTCCGCCAGGCCGCCGCGACCTCCTCGACCCGTTCGGGGGGCAGGGAGCCGTAGGCGCCGAACCTCAGGGCCCGCATCGCGTTGTGGTGCACGCGGCCCGGCCCGCGCAGGCCGGCGCCGAAGCCGCTGGCGATACCGACGGCCAGGCGTCCGGCGCCCACCGCGCCGGCCACGACATCGGCCGAACCGAGGCCGTTCTGGATGGTCAGCACGGTGGTCCCCGGTTCCAGCAGCGGTGCGAGTCCGGCTGCGGCCCCGGGCACGTCGGCGGCCTTGACGGCGAGGACCACGAGGTCGACGGGTTCGGCGGGCACGGCGGCGTGGGCCGCGACCGCGGCGCGGAACTCCCCGTCCGGTCCGTGGACGTGCAGCCCGTCGCGGGCGATGGCCTCGACGTGGGCCCGCCACGCGTCGACCACCGACACCTCGTGGCCGGCGCGGCCCAGGCGTGCGGCGTATACCGAGCCCATGGCTCCACAGCCGACGACGCAGATCCTCATCAGCCCATCTCCTTGAGGAGTTTGGCGATCTCGTCACCGAGGCCCGGCTTGGCCTCCAGGCCGAACCCGGGCGCCTGGCCGGGGTGGACCAGCCCGCCGGAGAGCCGGCAGTCCGGACTGTAACCGCCGAAGGGCTCGAAGACCCCCGGATAGGATTCGCAGCCGCCCAGCCCCAGACCGGCCACGATGTGCAGGTTGATCAGGTGCCCGCCGTGCGGGAACGCCTGGGACCGGTCGACGCCGCACGACTCCATGGCCTCGAGCATGCGAGCGTACTCGGTCAGCCCGTAGCTGAGGCCGGCGTCCATCTGGAAGACGTCCCGGTCGGGCCGCACTCCGCCGTAGGTGAGCAGGTTGCGCACGTCCTGGTAGGAGAAGAGGTTCTCGCCGGTGGCGACGGCGTCCGGGTAGGCCTCGGTCAGTTCCTTGTGCAGTGCGTAGTCCAGGGGGTCGGCCGGCTCTTCGTACCAGCGCAGGCCGAGACCGGCCAGAGCCGCGGCGTAGGCCAGGGCCTGGTCCCGGCCGAAGCGTCCGTTGGCGTCGACGGCCACCCCGTCCCCGCCGCCGATCACGTCGATGGCCGCCTCGACCCGGGCGACGTCCTCGGGTAGCGGCATGCCGCCAATCTTGATCTTGACCGTACGGTAGCCCTGGTCGGCGTAGCCGGTGAGCTCGTCGCGGAGCCGGTCCAGGGAGTCGGCGGGGTGGTAGTAGCCCCCCGCGGCGTAGACCGGCACACCGGTGGTCGCGGGCCGGCGCCCGAAGGCCCGGGCGATGGTGGCATGGGCCGGCTCGTCGCGGTGCTTGGCCAGCAGGTCCCACACCGCGAGCTCGACCGCGCCGGCCGCCGCGGCGCGGTCGCCGTGGCCGCCGGGCTTCTCGTCCCGCATGGCGCGTTCGAGTACGCGGGCGGGGGAGAGCAGCCCGGTGGACGGGTCGAGGAGGGCGCCGGGGTCGGCGGCCAGCAGCCGCGGGATCATCCGCTCCCGTAGGATGCCGCCCTGGGCATGGCGTCCGATCGAGTTGAAGGCGATGCCGGTGAGCGGGGCCCCGTCGCGGCGGACGTCGGTCCGGACGGCCACCAGGGACACGGTGTGCTCGGCGAAGTTCACCACGGAGTTGTTGATGTCCCCGCGGAGGGGGATCGCGACCTCGCGGATGTCGGTGATGCGCATGGCCCTCAAACTATGATCTAGACCGTTCGAATTGTCTAGTCTAATCACCGTCCCCTGCCCCCGGGGTCCCGTCTGCCCGGTGGCCGGCAGGAGCCCGGCGCGGGCGGCTCTGCGGGGGCTTCGCCCTGGTGCGACAGGTCACAATGTTTTTCGGTCCTGCGGACGGTGGACCCGAGGACGGGAGAGGGCAATGAGGCGTTATGAGGAAGTCGCGGAGGAGTTGGTCCGGCAGATCCAGTCGGGACGCTGGCCGATCGGCGGGCAGTTCGCGCCCGAAGTGGACCTGGCGGCGGAGTTCGACGTCAGCCGGGGCACGATCCGAGCCGCGCTCGACATCGTGGAGGATCTGGGGCTCGTCTCCCGCCGGCCCCGGCGCGGCACCCGCGTCGAACGCCTCAAGCCGCATTCGGTCTTCGCCCGTTCCGTGCATTCGGTGGGCGACCTGATGCAGTACTCCGCGGAGACGGACCGCCAGGTGCTGTCGATCGCCGATGTGGTGGTCGACGAGGTCGACGCCCTGGTCCTGGGCTGCCGGCCCGGGCAGCGCTGGACCAAGATCCGGATGCTGCGCATCGATCCGGCCGATGACGGCTGGCCGCTGTGCTGCACCGACGTCTACCTCGAGCCCGGCATCGCCGAGGCCGTGGGCGACCAGGTCCTGGACCCCAAGCGGTTGATCTCGGACATGGTCGAGCAGGCGACCGGCCGCACCGTGCACACCATCGAGCAGCGGATGCGGGCGGCGACGGTGCCGGACGCCATGGTCGATCTGCTGCGCACCACCGCCGGTTCGCCGGTGCTGCAGATGATGCGGCGGTACCTGGATCGCGCCGGGGACCCGTTCGAGATCACGGTCTCGGTGCACCCCGCCGATCGGTTCGAGTATGCGGTTGACCTGGAGCGCGGCCGCGGCTGACGTAGTCTGCGGAGACCGGGGACGGGTGTGTCGCCTCAGTCCAATTGTCCAGACCGTTCAAGAAAAAGTCTGGTGGACAGAAACACTTTCCTATAACGTGGGCCGGGTCACTTCACGGGAGGATCACCATGGGCGCCAACTCCGAGTTCGAGCTCCAGGGGCTCTGCCACCTCGCGCTGGTCTGCGAGGACATGGAGCGCACCGTCGACTTCTACACCAACGTCCTCGGCATGAAGCTGAGCAAGACGATCAGCATGCCCAACGGCGGGCAGCACTTCTTCTTCGACATGGGCGGTGACCAGTTCCTGGCCTTCTTCTGGTTCCCCGATGCGCCCAAGCGCGCCCCCGGCATCGCCTCCTCCGCAGTGCTGCCCGGTCTCGGTGACATCGCCACGGCCCACGCCTCGATGAACCACGTCGCGTTCAAGATCCCGCTCGACAGGTTCGAGGAGTACAAGGCCAAGCTGGACGCCAAGGGCGTCGAGACCGGTCCCGTCCTCGAGCACGACGACAGCCCGCGCGGTGTGGCGGAGACGTTCCACGAGGGCGTCTACGTCCGCTCGATGTACTTCTTCGACCCGGACGGGGTCCTGCTGGAGTTCGCCGCCTGGACGCGTGAGCTGAACGAAGACGACGTCAACCTCGCGCCGATGACCGCCGCGGGGATCCCTGCCACCCAGAGCGCCTCCGCATGAGCGGGGAGCCGATGGTGGAGTACGCCGAAAGGTTCTTCCGGCTCGTGGAAGCCGGTGACATCGAAGCGGTCTCCGCCCTCTACCACGACGACGTCACCGTCTGGCACAACTATGACGACGTCGACCAGTCCAAGGAAGAGAACCTCGCGACGCTGGGAAGCATCTCCAGCCGCTACGACAGGTTCGGCTACGCCCAGCCCCGGCACGTCGCCCTGGAGGACGGCTTCCTCCGCCAACACGTGATCGAGGTCGAGCGCAACGGCCGGTCGGCCGCGATCCCGGCGATCCTGCGCGTGTACGTCGAGGACGGCAGGATCCGGCGGATCGAGGAGTACTTCGATCGCAGCCAGCTCGCCGTCGTCCTCGCGGCCTGAGCCGGGAGGCGGACCCGGGTCCGCCTCTCCGGTCAGGAGAAGAAGCTGCGGCTCTCCTCGGCGAAGCGCAGCAGGTCCTCCGCCACGGACACCTCGGTGAAATCCTGCCTGCGGTGGCTGGGCGCCGAGATGCTCACCGCGTACCGGGCGCCGGCATGGGTGCCGAGCGGTGCGGCCACCGCGATGACCCCGTCCTCACTCTCCTGCAGCCCGGTGGCGTAGCCCCGCTTCCGGATGCGCTTCAGATCCTCCAGAAGCGCGGTCCGGGTGCTCAGTGACTGGGGGGTCAGCTGCTCCAGTTCCTCCTGGGGATAGAGCGCGACCACGGCCTCGTCGGGCAGCAGCGACAGCAGCGCCTTGCCCGAGGCCGAGACGTGGGCCGGAAGGGTCTTGCCCATGCGCGACCCGACCCGCACGGCCCGGCTGCTCTCCACGGCATCGACGAAGGACACCAGCGAGCCGTCGAGGCGCGCGAGGTGGACGGTCTCGCCGTAGTGCTTGGCGAGGTCCTCCAGCATCGGACGGACCTGTTCGCGGACGTCGATCCGCCGCAGCACCGAGAAGGCGATCTCGGTGAGCGCGGGACCCGGCTCATAGGCCCGCGAACTGCCCGACTGGCGGACGAACCCGCGGTACTGCAGCATCGCCAGCACCCGGTGCGCGGTGGACGACGCCACCGAGAGGTACTCGCTCACCTCGGTGAGGCGAAGGCTCTTCCGCTCGCCCAGCAGCAGCAGGATGCGCAGCGCGTTGTCGACCGACTCGATCGGATACTGCGGCTTGCGAGGCTGAGCGGGGGAGGAGCTGTCCACCCAGCGGACCTTATCCGTGGACGCTTTCATCGATCCTTCCATCTCGCGGCCCGAGCGCCCTGGATCGCCGCGAACGCCGTCATGGCGTGCTCTCACTCCCGAAGCGCGTGGCGAGCCAGTCGGCGATCGTGTCGGCGACCGCGTCGCGGGCGCCTTCGGGCTCCAGGAAGTAGTGGTCACCGAGGTGGTCGCGACGGGTCTTGTCCTCGCCGGCCAGGGCATCGGCGATCCGGTCGGCGTCGCTGGGGAAGACACCGGTGTCCCCGGTCGGATTGATGATCAGTGACGGGACCGTGACCTTGGTCAGGTTGGCCTCACCGCGGCAGGGCGACTCGCTCAGGCTCCACATGTTGAGCCAGTTGCGCACCGTCGTCTCCCCGGCGATCCCTCGGTCGCCTCGGTTAGCGGCCTCGACGGAACCACGGTAGCAGCTGTTCGGCTTCCGATCGGTGGGCTCCAGAGCGGGGTCGACCATCCTCGGATCGGCCCAGGTCCGGGGCACGGTGAAGTGGCGGTCGTAGTAGCCGGCCTCGGTGAGCCGGGCCAGCTCGGCCTTGGCCCACGCGGTGATCCGATGGTTGCGGTCGACCTGCGCCCGCCGGTAGCGCTCGATGAACTCCGCGCTGTACGGCGGACCGTTCTCCGGGTTGAACAGGTCGAGGGAGGGGTCGGTGGCCACGGGGTCGAACTCGTCGACCACCGCGGCGTCCATCCAGGCGGTGAGGACGTCGGGACGGCCCAGGTGCGCCGCCAGGGACACGTAGCCGTCGGCGGCGGGCAGCTCGTCCACGCCCGGGACGGGGCCGTGGCCGATCGGGGGCCGCAGGGCCGGGTCGACGGCCTGGGCCTGGTAGGCGGCCATCAGGGAGCCGCCCCCCGAGTTGCCCAGCAGGACGACCGAGTCGACCCCGGCCTCCTCGCGCAGCCAGCGCACGCCGACGCCGATGTCCACCAGTGCCTGGTCGAGCCGGAAGTTCCACTCGTAGCCGCGGAACCGGGTGTTCCATCCCAGGAAGCCGATGCCGCGCTCGGCCATCAGACCGGCGAGATAGTGCTCGGCGAAGTCGATCTGATAATGGGTGGCGATCAGCGCCACTCTCGGGCGGACGCCCTCCGGCGCGTGGTAGAGGCCCTGGCAGGGATGTCCGCCGGCGCCCGCCCGCGGGGCGTCGGCGGAGGGGCGGGAGACGAAGGTGCGGGTGATCATTGGGCCGCCACCTCGATCCGGCTCGCGGCCACATGGCTGCGGAGCTTCTCGAAGAGGATCCCGAGGCGCTCGGTGGCCACCGGGTCGGTGAGGTGCCCGGCCTCGTCGAAGCACTCGTGGGCGAAGGGCATGACCACCTCGGGTCCCGGCATCACCGGGGACTGGGAGAAGACGAACATGTTCCTCAGCTCGAACTGGCACCGGGCGGTGCCCAGCCGTCCGGGAGAGGTGCCGATCAGGGCGACCGGCTTGCCCTGGAGGACGGAGGCGCCCAGGGGGAGGGAGATCCAGTCGAGGGCGTTCTTCAGGACGCCCGGGACCCCGCCGTTGTACTCCGGCGTGGCGATCATCAACGCGTCCGCGGCGGCGATCTCCTCGCGCATCCGGGTGACGGCCCACGGCTCCTGGCCGAGCAGGTCCTCGTTGAAGAGCGGGAACCGCCCCACCAGGTCGCTGATGGCGACGGTGACCCCGTCCGGTGCCAGACGCGCCGCGGACTCCAGCAGCAGCCGGTTCCACGAGCGCTCGCGCAGGCTCCCGACGATCCCGTAGACGGTGATGTCCGCCGTGCTCACAGTGCTCCTCCCAGGTAGGCGTCGATGACGGCCTCGTCGCGGACGACGTTGGCCGGGACGTCGAGGGCGATGCGGCGCCCGAAGTCGAGCACGCAGACCCGGCTCGAGATGCCCATCACCATCGACATGTCGTGTTCGACCAGGAGCATGGTGATGCCCAGGTCGGAGTTCACCTCGCTCAGGGTCGCCGCCATCTCGGCGGTTTCCTTGTGGTTCATCCCCGCCACCGGCTCGTCGAGCAGCAGCAGCCGGGGCTCCATGCACAGCGAGCGCGCGAGCTCGACCCGTTTCTGCACGCCGTGGGGCAGCGGGCCGACCGTGTGCTGCAGCAGGCCGCCGAGCCCGAGGCGGTCGGCCACTTCGGTGACGTGCCGAAGCGCCGCGCGCTCCTCACGCGCGCTGCGGCCCCATCGGATCATGCCGGCCACCGGCCCGGAGCGAAGATGCCGGTGCCGGGCCAGGAGCAGGCATTCCTGCACCGTCATGGCCGGGAAGACGTCGACGTTCTGGAACGTGCGGGCGATCCCGGCGCCGGCGATCCGGTGGGGGGCGGTGCCCAGGATCTCCCTGCTGGCGAACCGGATGCTCCCCGACTCCGGGCGGTAGATGCCGGAGATGCAGTTGAACAGCGTGGACTTGCCGGCGCCGTTGGGGCCGATCACGGCGAAGAGGTCGCCCTCGTCGATGGTGAAGGTGACCCCGTCCAGTGCGCGGACTCCCGCGAACGACAGGGTGAGGTCCTCGACCTCCAGGAGTGCGGGGCTCACGAGTCGGCTCCCGGGGCGGTGGCGGGTGCGGCGCCGAGGTAGGCCGCAGCGATGTCGTTGTCCTGTTCCAGCTCTGCCGGGGTGCCCTCCGCGCAGATCCGTCCGCCTTCGAGGAGATAGGCGTAGCCGGAGATCGACAGGGCCATGCGCGCGTTCTGCTCGACGAGCAGGATCGAGGTGCCCCGCTCGTTGATGGACACGATGATGTCCCGGACCTGTTCGACGATCCGGGGCGCGAGGCCCAGGCTCGGTTCGTCCATGAGCAGCAGCTTCGGCCGTGACATCAGGGCCCGCGCGATCGCCAGCATCTGCTGCTCGCCACCGGACAGGTAGCCCGCCTTGCGGTCCAGCAGGCCGCGCAGGGGCGGCAGCAGCGTCAGGACTTCGTCGCGGGCCTCGGTGAGCGCGGCACGGCGGTAGCGGCGCGTGTGCCCCCCGCTGGCGAGGTTCTCGGCGACGCTGAGGCCGGGGAAGACCATTCTGCCCTCCAGGCACTGCGCGAGCCCGGCGCGGACGCGCTGCGACGGGCGGGACCCGGTCATGTCCTTGCCGAAGAGCTCCACCCGCCCGCCGGTGAGGCGTCCGCGGTGCAGCCCGAGCAGGCCCGAGACCGCCCGCATCGTGGTGCTCTTGCCCGCCCCGTTGGGGCCGAGCAGGCTGACGACCTGCCCCTGGGGGACCCGCAGGGTCAGCTCGGTCACGGCGTCTCCGGCGGCGCCGTAGCCGGCGCTGACGTCCGTCGCCTGCAGGGCGGGCGCACCGTCGGACGCTTTCGGGGCCTTGCGGCTCATGACGTCTTCCGCCTTTCGCGTGGGCCGCCCAGCGGTCCGGGCAGGCGCCGCCAGGCCCGGAGCGCGAGCGCCCGGATCCCGTTGGGCTCGAAGAGCAGGATCAACACGATCACCAACCCGTAGAGGAACCCGGACAGGAGCGGTGCCGTGATGCCGCCGTCGGTGCTCATGCCCTTGCGGACGAAGGGCAGGAAGCCCGAGGTCTGGTTCACGACCTCGGGGATCGCGCGCACGAAGAGAGCACCCAGCAAGGCCCCGGAGACCGTGCCCATACCGCCGATCACGATCATGGCGATGAAGTCGACCGAGAGCATCAGGTGCCACTGGCTGGGGGTGAAGTAGCCCATGTAGGACACCAGCAGCGCCCCGGAGATGCCGGCGAAGAAGGAGGAGATGACGAAGGCGATCGTCTTGGTCCGGGTCACCGGGACGCCCACCACCGCGGCCGCCACGTCCTTGTCCCGCACGGCCATGAAGGCGCGGCCGAGCCGCGAACGCTTGAGGTTGTGGGTCAGGAGCATGACCACCAGCAGGATCGCCAGTGCGAAGTACCACCATGCCTGGAAGGCGTCCAGGATCATCTGGTCCCCGGCCATGACGCCCAGGCTGAGGTCCTGGTCGCCGAAGAGGACCGGTGCCGCCGGACGCCCGTTCACGCCACCGCTGAGGCCCGTCCACGTCTCCCACACGTAGAGGCCGATGAAGACCAGGGCGAGGGTGGCGACGGCCAGGTAGAGGCCGCGGATGCGGACGGCGACGGGCGCGACCAGGGCGCCGGCCACGGCGGCCACGAGGCCGGCCGCCGGCAACCAGAGCCACCAGGGCAGGCCCTTGTCGGCGCCGAGCCAGGCCGAGCTGTACGCGCCGATGCCCATGAAGAAGGCGTGGCCCAGCGAGATCTGGCCGGCGAGCCCGGTGATCACCTGCATGCCGAAGGCGCCGACGCCGACGATCAGGGTGAAGATGCCGATGCCGAGCCACAGTTCGGAGCGGAGCACCAGCGGCAGCACGAGCATGGCGGCGACCCACAGGCCGACGCCGGTCCGCCCGCGGGTGAGGAGGCGGCGCGGGCGCGGCCGGGAAGCCGCGGCGCCGGGGGCGCCCGGGGGGCTGGTCAGGACTGACAAGGCTCAGACCCTTTCGATGCTGCGGCTGCCGAACAGGCCGTACGGCCGGACCAGGAGGACCAGGAGCATGAGCACATAGGGCAGTACGTCGTGCAGGCGGCCGCCGCCGATGTCGCTGAGGTAGTTGGAGCCCAGGACCTGGGTGAGCCCCACGACCAGGCCACCGACCACGGCTCCGATCAGTGAGTCCATGCCTCCGATGACGATCGCCGGGATCGCGATCAGTGCGAGGTCGCCGATGCTGGGGGAGACCACGCGGGGGAACGAGGCGAGAAAGATCGCCGCGGTCACCGCGAGGAAGGCCGCCAGGGCCCAGGAGAGCGCGAACATCCGCCCTACGTCGATGCCCTGGGCCAGGGCCGCCTCCTGGCTGCTCGCGGTCGCGCGCAGCGCCAGCCCGTGCCGCGTCCGCTGGAAGAACAACGCGACGGCGGCCAGGACGACGACGGAGACGACCACGGTGGCCAGGGCGCTGTTGGGCAGCACGACCGAGCCCACCGTGGTGGTGCCGGAGCCGACCGGTCCCACCGAGTCGTGCCTGCCGACGCCCCACACCATCAGGATGGCGTTGTGCAGCATGGTCGAGATGCCCAGGGTGGCGAGCACCACGACGGTCACCGAGCGGCCGATCAGGCCGCGGATCAGCATCCGCTCGACCACCAGCGCGAGGCCGACGGTGATCGCCACGGCTCCGAGGAAGGCGAACAGGTAGGGCATCCGGGGCAGCAGGGTCAGGACGACGTAGGCGCCGATGGCCACGAACCCGCCGTGCGCGAAGTTGAAGGTGTGGGAGCCCTTGAACATGATCACGAACCCGAGCGCGATCAGCCCGTAGACCAGGCCCAGGGCGACGCCCTGGAAGCCGAGCTGGAGGAAGAGGGTCATCTGGAGATCCTGGGTCGGGGTGGTGGGAATGGAGCGGGGGGTGTGGGGCCCGTTTGAGCCCGCACACGCCCCGCGTCGTCAGTTGCCCCTGGAGGCGTCCCAGGACTTCGCGGCCCCGGACTCGAAGAACTCGGCGACCGGCTCCTGGACGCCGTCCTTCCCGATCTTGTTGATGCGGGACTGGTAGCTCACGATCGAGTCGCCGTCACCGAGGTCGATCGCCGGAAGGATGCCGTCGAAGGGGACCTTGAGGTCGACCATCGCCTTCTTCACGCCCTCGCGGGTGAGGTCCTTGGCCTTGCACGCCTTGCGCAGCGCCTCCACGACCACGGTCCCGTTGATCCAGCCGCCGACCTGGAAGTTGTCCGGCTTCGCGTTGGGTGCGTAGGCGTCGCGCGCCTTGGTCAGTGCCTGGATGCCCGCGTTGTCGTCATTGAGGGTGCCGTAGCCGCCGGAGATGAAGTAGTTGCCCAGCAGGCCGTCCAGGGGCTTGCCGAGGCTGGAGGCCCAGGCGCCCGAGCTGGACACGAAGGTCGGCTTGTAGCCGAACTGGGCCGACTGGCCGATGATGCCGGCGGTCTGGGCGGGGGTGACGCCCAGCATGACGATCTCGGCCCCGGCGTTCTTGAGGTCGTTGATCTGGGCCGTGAAGTCGGTGTCGGCGTTGGTGTAGGTCGGCTGGGCGACGACCTTCACGCCCTCGGTGGCCTTCGCCGCGTGGTTGAGGGCGTCGAGGTAGATCTTGCCGGTCTCGTCGGCCGACGTCACGAAACCGACGTTGACCGTCTTGGCGGACGAGGCGCCGGCCTTCTCGGCGGCCCAGACCAGGCCGTTGATGAGCTCGACCTCGAAGGGCGGCATGGCGACGTAGACGTTGGGGAGATCGAGGGTCTGGGTGTTGATGGACGCCGAGAGCGTCGGCATGTCGTCCCGCTTGATGTTGGCCTGGACGGCGTTCAGGCCGGCGGTGCCCACGAACTGGGCCACCATCAGGTTCTTGGGCGCCGCGGCGCGGTACTGCTGGGTGGTGATCTGCGGGTCGTACTTGGTGTCGCGCTTGTCGACCACGACCTTGCGTCCGCAGATGCCGCCCTCCGCCCGGTTGACCTGGTCGATCTTGGCCTCGACACCGAGCGAGCCGGCGATGCCGCCCTGGGCGATGGGCCCGGAGAAGTCGCTGATCACGGTCACGCTGATCTCGTCGTCGGTGACCCCGGGGCCCATGGCGACGCCGTCGGCCCCTGTGTCGGCCTTGCCGGAGCCCGAGCCGTTGCCGCAGGCGGCCAGGGTCATCAGGGAGGCGACCGCCAGCGCGGTCATGGACTTCTTGAGCATGGGGTTGTGTCTCTCTCGGTCGGGGGACCCGTGCTTCGGTGACACGGCTCACAAAGATTAGACCAGACTAAACAGAAATAGAAGAGAGGGACTCTGCAAGTTGGAGAAAACCCGATTCGGGGCGTTGCTGCGGCATCGTTGCGGGTCACAGCGTTGGAGCGAGGTCGCGTCAGGCTCGCCAGCTGAACGTGATGTGTCGCGAGGCGAAACGCCATCCCGCATCGAGGCGGACCAGGCGGTCGACGTAATCTCCCGCACCGGCCGGTCGGCCGTCGGTTCCCCGGAGCACGAAGTAGGCCCGGCCCGTGGCGCGCGCGTCGTCGACGAGGTCCACGAGGACGTTGCTGTTCTCGTGGCGCG
Source organism: Spirillospora sp. NPDC048824 (assembly GCF_043198455.1). NCBI lineage: Bacteria > Bacillati > Actinomycetota > Actinomycetes > Streptosporangiales > Thermomonosporaceae > Spirillospora > Spirillospora sp. NPDC048824. The sequence goes on from NZ_JBICUS010000014.1 coordinate 23,469, forward strand.
GCGACTCCGCCGTACGGCCGGCGATCACCTTGGCCAGTCCCTCGGCGCCGGCGAAGACGGGTCCGCCGGTGATCTCCATGCGGCCGTCGGCGGTGAAGCAGTCGCGGAAGGACTCCAGATCCCCGGCGTCGATGGCGAAGCTGTAGCGCGCGTAGAGCTGGGTGATGGCGGTGATGTGGTCGGACAACGGGACGCTCCTCGTGGAACCGGTCGGTCGGATCAGGAATGCCCGGCCGAGCCGGGCTCGTCCGGTGAATGGCGGTGGGCGGGGGCTGGAGGACGGTGGGGAGGCTCGGGCAGCCGGGAGAGTTCGTGGCGCCAGGCGACGTCCAGGTTGAGGCTCTCCCCGAGGTCGGGGAGCTCGGCGCGGTCGGCCGCGTCGATGGGACGGGGGCGTCCCCCGGCGGAGGCGACGAGCAGGCAGAGGTGGGCGATCTCGTCGATGGAGACGGTGCGGAGCACCGCCTCGGGGACCGAGCCGCCGGTGACCACCACGCCGTGCCCGCGGAGCAGCGCCGCGGCATGGCCGCCGAGGTGCCCGGCCACCTCGTCCCCCAGCGCGTCGCTGGACACCAGCACCGAGCGCGGATACACGGGGACGCCGCTCTCCAGCAGTGCGGAGCCCGGAATGTCGTAGGCCCCCACGAGCGGCTCCAGGACCAGGCCGGCCAGATCGGCGGCGACCGTGCGCCGGGGGTGCGCGTGCACGACACACCGGACGTCGGGACGCCGGCGCAGGATCCGGGTGTGCAGCGGGAGTTCGTGCGGGACGGTCCAGCCGTCCAGCTCGCCGGGCAGGCCGGGTTCGCCGTCGAGGGTCACCACCCGCACGTCCTGCGCAGTGGTGTGGGCCAGGCCCGACTCCCGGGGGCCGCGGCACCGCACCAGGATCCGCTCGTCGTCGAGGCGGAGGCTGATGTGGCCGAGGAACCCCGGAGCGAGTTCGCGGGCCGCCAGCACCCGGCATCCCGCCGCCAGCCGGTCCCGCAGTTCCCAGAGGTCGCCGTCGTGGACGTCCGCCGTCATCGGGCGGCCTCCAGGGGAGCCAGGGCGTCGAGGACCGCGGTCACCGGGGCGCCGCCCGCGATGGCCCGGCGGGCGGCCAGGGAGCCGCGCGGCCACGCCAGAGAGACCGCGCCGATCACGCGTCCGTCGGCGTCCCACAGGGCGAGCAGCCGGTCCGCGTCCTCCACCAGCCGGGGCTCGACGGCGGGGTCCACGGCACCGAGAATCTGGATGGTGCGGCCGTGCTGATCGCTCCACACCATGGGTACGTCGCCGGGGGCCTGCGGGCGCTCGGGGTCGAGCAGGGTCGCCGCGAGGCACCTGGCCTGCTCCTGGGCGGAGTTCCAGTGCTCTATCCGCCGGCCGGAACCTCCGTCCGCGGTCGCCCACCCGGCGATGTCGCCGGCGGCGAAGACGTGGTCGGCCCCCAGGGCGCGGCCGTGCCGGTCACAGGCGATGCCGTCCTCCAGGTGCAGGCCCGACCCGGCCAGCCATTCCACGTCGGCCTCTGCTCCGATGCCCGCCAGCACGTGATCGGCGCGGAGCACCTCCCCGTCGTCGAGCCGGACCCCGATCCCGTCGGCGAGATGGTCCAGAGCCTCGACGACCCTGCCCAACCTCAGGTTCACGCCTGCCCGGTCGTGCCAGGTGAGGATCCGGTCGCCCACGCGCCGGCCGACGACCCGGGCAGGAGGGTTGGGCAGCGGATCCACCAGCGTGACCCGGCACCCCTGGGAGATCGCGGTACTGGCGACCTCCGCCCCGATGAAGCCGGCGCCGACCACGACGAGGTCACCGCCACGGGCGAGGGCGGCATTCAGTGCACGCGCATCGGCCAGCGTCCGCAGCACGTGGACACCGGATCCGGTCCAGGCCGGCGACCTCGGCCGCACCCCGGTGGCGATCACCAGCGCGCCGTAGTGGAGCCGCCTTCCGTCGGACAGGGCGAGGCGGCGGGCCCCGGTGTCCAGGCCGGTCGCCTCGACGCCGAGCAGCAGTTCGAGCCCGAGCCGTTCCGCCTCCGGACGGGTGAGGAGCCGGACGGGCTCCTCCAGCCGGCCTTTGGACAGCGGCGGCTTGTCGTAGGGCTCCTCCGCGTCCCGGTCGACCAGCCGGACGCGGCCGGTGAAGCCGCGGGAGCGCAGGGTCCGGGCCAGGGTGACTCCCGCCACCGAGGCGCCGACGATCACCAGGTCGCCGGTCATGCTCCCTCGAGCCGGAGAGCCGCGGCGGGGCAGCTGCGGGCCGCGCGGTCGACGCGCTCGCGGTCGGCCTCGGGCACCTCGGAGGCCAGCAGCACGACGAGGCCGCCGTCGTCGATGTCGAAGTAGTCGTCAGCCGCGATGACGCAGCTGGCATAGCCTTGGCAGGCCTCGGTGTTCGCCTTCACGATGTGCACTCGGCACTCCCCGTTCTCGTGTCGCTGTCAGCCTTTGACGCCGGCGCCGCCGTCGCTGTGGAGGACGGTGCCCGTCATCCCTCGGGACATCGGTGACGCCAGGAACAGGTAGCTCCAGGCGTGGTCCTCGCCGGAGAGCGCCACCTGCAGAGGGACCCGGGCGGCGATGCCTGCGGCGCGACCGGGGCCGTCGAGACGCTGCTGGTCCAGCCCCAGGGATCGCGCGCCGGTCAGCCGGGTGCCGACGGTGCCGCCGGGGGCGACGCTGTTGACGCGGACATCGGGGGCGAGGTCGTGGGCCAGCGCGATGCGCAGTCCGCGGATCGCGAACTTGGTGGAGACGTAGAGCGCGCCGCCCCGGCCCGGCTGGTAGGCGGAGGTCGATTCCGTCAGGACGATGTTCCCGCGGCTGCGTCGCAGCTCCGGCAGCGCGGCGCGGACGCCGTGCATGGCCGCTCGCACGTTGACCGAGAACATCTCGTCGAACGCGTCGTCGAAGGCGTCCTCGGCGACGGCGTCGAGGGGACGGTAGAAGTCGAAGATGCCGACGCAGTGGACCAGCACGTCCAGCCCGGCGTGCAGTTCCCGGCACCGGCTCACCGCGTCGTGGTTGACCGACGCCTCGCAGGCGTCGCCGTGGACGACCTCGATGCCGGGGACCGCGCTGCGCAGGTCATCGCACTTGGCTTCGTCGCGCTCCACGGCCACCACCGCCGCGCCCTCGGCGATGAACCGTTCCACCACCGCACGGCCGATGCCCGACCCGGCGCCGACGACCAGCGCTCGCCGGCCGTCGAGCACGGGGGCGCTCATGAGGCCGGCTCCCCCGCGTCGTCCTGCTCGGGGAACAGGGAGGAGAACGGACGGCCGACCATCGCGGAGAACGTCGCGGGCCCCTGCCAGGTGAGGGCCTCGAGCTCCAGCGGGTCCAGGGTGACCCACTGCCCGGACTTGGCCGCCTCGACCAGCAGGCGCACGCCGTTGCGGGTCCGGACGAGGCTCACCCGGATCTCGGAGAACTCGTTGCCCAGGATCAGGGGCTCGCCGACCTGCCCCGCCCGCAGGGCCGCCAACTCGTCCGCGGCCGCCTGGGCGCGGTCCTGGTCCCGGAGTTCGCCCTCCCAGTGCAGGCTCACAGGAAGACCGCCAGATTCTGGGTGCGGAGCACCGACTCGTCGACCGCGATGTGGCGGCGGGCGAGCCGCCAGGCGCCGTCGACGCTCCGCAGTACGTCGCTGCGCCCCGCAGAGAGCAGGGACGGCTCGTTGACGTCGCCGCGGCTGCGGAAGAGCAGCACCGCCGACTCCACGAGGATCTCGCCGGGCACGTCGGTGGCGAAGGTGCGCACGTTGGACAGGTGGTGGCGCAGCCGTGACGGCGGGTCCTCGGTCCACGCGTGCTCGGTGCGCAGCCGGGCGACCCGGCGTTCCAGGGAGTAGAGGTCCTCGTCGAAGTGCGCCATGCGCCGGGCGGTGTCGTAGCCGCTGCCCAGGGAGGTCGTGACCCGGATCGGCATGAAGTAGTGGACGTCCTCGGTCATCCGGGCGAGCCACTTGTCGAGTTCCCGCCGGTCCAGCAGGTAGGCCTCGTCGACCAGCCACTGGTGGGCGGCCAGATGCACGGGATCGGAGAACGGGAGCGGACCGCCCACCGGGACGGCCGGGGTCGCCCGGGCGCCGAGGGGGCTGTCGGCGGAGTCGATGGGGATGTGCGCGGTCATCGGGCGTCCTCCCGCCCCGGAACGCCGACCGTGACGTCGGCCGCCTCGACGGGCCCCGCCTCGATGAGGTCGGCCCAGCGGTTCATCAGGTGGCGCTGGTTGTACTCGCCGTACCCGACCCGGGACTCGCCCGGGCCCGACCACTCGTCGACGCCCAGGGCCGGGGCGATCGTCGAACCGTCGGGCAGCAGGCCCATGCGGCCGTTGAGGAGAAGCCGCTGCGCCATGGTGCCGGCGGCGGTGGCGGTCAGTGAGACCCAGTTCTCCACGTCGTCCTGCTCGAACATCCCGCTGCTGCCGAAGCACATCAGGTAGGCCTTGTAGGACAGTGCCTTGAACTCCTCCGGGGCCTCCTTGTCGACGACGAACCAGGAGAGCACCTCGGTCTCGTCCTTGCTGATCGGCTGCCACTGGCGCAGGGACACAAAGGGGAGCACGTCGTCGGAGTCGGCCACCCTGGGCCAGTTGTGGACGAGGCTGAGGTTCGGGAAGAGCGACGCCGCGGAGACCATGAAACCGTCGCGGCCGATCAGGTCGAGCTGCCGCGCCGACCACGACCGCTTCATCCGGTCGATCATCTCGTCGGGGTAGCCGACGTAGCGGAGGCGCTCCTCAAGCGTCCCCGGAGGCAGTTTGTAGGTGGTCCCCCCGCCGCTCGTGGCCCAGTAGGTCGCGCCGTCCTTGCGCTTCTCGGCCTTCGGCTCGCGGAAGAGTCCGATCTCCACGACGCTCGCGTGGGTCTGGGGGGTGTGGTACATGTCCCCGGCGAAGTTCTCCGCGCCGATCTTCCAGTTGGCCTTGATCCGCCACCGCTGGGGCCCGAGCACCTCGACCCCGCTCGGGCTCTGCCGGGTGTAGTAGTCGAGGTAGAACGCGAAGTCGCCGAGGAACTCGCGCAGCGGAGGCGCCTGGGGATCCAGGGAGACGAAGATCAGGCCGTTGACGGTGTCCATCGCCGGTGCGGGGAGGAGCCGCTGCCCGCGCTTGTTGAAGCCGGCCTCGCCGCCGTACGCCTCCCGGTGGAAGGGCAGGCCCACGATGCGGCCGTCGTTGCGGTAGGACCACCCGTGGTAGGGGCAGCGGAAGTGCGAGGCGTTGCCCTGCTCGGCGCGGCACACCTGCATGCCGCGGTGCAGGCACATGTTGAACATGGCGTGCACCGCGCCGTCGTTGGCGCGGCTGACGATGAACGAGTTCTCCATGACGCGGCGGACCACGTAGTCACCGACCTGGGGGATCTCCGACTCGTGCGCCAGGAAGACCCAGGACCGCGAGAAGATCGCGTCCCGCTCGGCGGCGAAGATCTCGGAGTCGTTGTAGATGTGCGCCGGCAGCATCCCGTTGCGCACATGGCCGACGACGTCGGGGGGGACGGACACGGAGACCTCTTTCTGTAAGCCAGAAATGTATTCTGGCCGCGGGGTCTTCCCGTGTCAAGGAGAACGTTTCTGATATCAAGAGAACTCGCGCTGCTGTCCGAAGTCCAGGACGACCCCCGTTCCAGTTCCGGCGCGCGCCGGGGAGGAAGGTGTCACCTTGTCCGAGCTCGTGACCGGTCACCCGTCGACGCACGGGGACAGTTACCAGTTGAACACCACGCACCTGTTCCGCCAGGCGGTGGTGACCCATCCGGAGCAGGAGATCGTCTTCCGGGACGCGGCCGGCGACTGGCACCGTACGTCCTACGCGGCGACGTGGCGGCGGGTGGCGCGAACGGCGCACGCGCTGGCCGGCATCGGCGTGGGTCCGGGTGACGTGGTGGGCGTCCTGGACTGGAACCACCTGCGGCACTTCGAGCTGTACTGGGCGATCCCCGGGGTCGGCGCCGTGATGTTGCAGATGAACCTGCGGCTGGCCGCCGACGACCTCGCGTACGTGGTGCGCCACGCGGGCGCCACGGTGGTGTGCGTCGACGAGTCGCTGCTGGGGCAGGCCGAGGAGCTGGCGGCACGGTGCCCGCAGGTGCGGCGTTGGGTGGTGATGAGCGACCGGCCGCTGGCGGAGATCGAAACCTCGCTGCCGGATCCCGTGGACCACGAGGCGCTGCTGGCCCGGCAGGGCGACGAGTTCGACTGGCCGGTGATCGACGAGACCTCGGCCTACAGCGCGTGCTACACCACCGGCACCACGGGGCGTCCCAAGGGGGTGTTCTACTCCCATCGGGGGATCGTGCTGCACACGATGATGTGGGCGGCCGACCAGGCGGTGGGCGACCACGACAACGTGCTGCTGACGACGCCGATGTTCCACGCCCAGTGCTGGGGCCTGCCGCAGGTGGCGGTGTACGCGCGGGCGCGGGTGGTCCTGCCGGGGCGCTACACCGCCGAGGAGATCGGGGTGCTGGCCCGCGCGATGGTGGACTACGAGGTCACGGTGACCAACGGGGCACCGGCGATCTTCGCGCCGATGCTGGAGTACCTGCGCTCCCTGCCCGAGCCGCCGGACCTGTCCCGGGCGCGGATGATCTCAGGATCCACCGAACCGCCGCTGAGCCTGATCAAGGGCTACCACGACCTGACGGGCGCCTCGATCATCCACGGGTACGGCGCCACCGAGACCACGCCGCTGGTCACGTCCAACCGGCCCAAGCCCTCGCTGGAAGGGCGCCTGAGTGAGCGGGAGTTCTGGGACCTCAAACGCTCCCAGGGCCTGCCGGTCGCCGGTGTGGACGTCCGGCTGCTGGGCGCCGACGGCTCTTTCCTGCCCCACGACGGGACGTCGGTGGGGGAGATCTGCATCCGGGGCCCGTGGATCACCGAGAGCTACTGGAAGTCCGACGACGCGGACAAGTTCCACCGCGGCTACTGGCGCAGCGGCGACATGGGAGTGATCACCACCGAGGGGTACCTGAAGATCACCGACCGGCTCAAGGACGTGATCAAGTCCGGCGGGGAGTGGATCTCCTCCATCGACCTGGAGAACGCCCTGGCGGGCCATCCCGCGGTCCGCCAAGCCGCCGTGGTGGGCGCCCCGCACCCCCGGTGGCAAGAACGCCCTGTCGCCCTGGTCGTGCCCGAGCCCGGCCACGACGTCGACCTCGACCGGCTCAGGACCCACCTGGCCGCCACGTTCGCCAAGTGGCAGCTGCCCGACGAGATCCTCGTCGTCGACCACCTGCCGATGACCAGTGTCGGCAAACTCGACAAGAAGGTCCTGCGCGAGGAGTACGCCGACTTCTACGGCGAGCGCTGACCTGTAGCCGCCGCTCGCGGACCACGCTCCCGTCCGCGGACGGCGTACTCCCCGGGGCGACTCGTCCGGCGGCTCACAGGTCGCCTTTGGATTCGAGGCGGTAGAACGCTCTGGCGATGGGCTGGGCGGTGAGCTCGACCTGCCAGCGGCGGGCGCCGAGGTCGCGGAGCGCGGCGCCGATCGCCGAAGCGGAGGCCTCGTCCGGCGGCGTCCAGGCCAGCCGGCGGACGGAGTCGGGCTGCATGAGGTTCTCCGACGGCATCGAATGCTCGTCGGCGAGCGCGGCGACGACGGCGCGGGCGGCGGTGAGGCGCTTGGCGGCCTCCGGGTCGCGGTCTGCCCAGCGGTGCGCGGGCGGCGGCCCGTCGCCGGGGATGTTGGACTCGGGCAGCCCGCGGTCGGACAGGTCGCGGGCGCGGGCCACGGCGCGCAGCCACGCCGACTGGTGCCGGCGGGCGCCGCGTCCCCGCATCGTGGGCAGCGCCTGCAGCTCGGCGGGCGTCTTGGGGGTCTTCTGCGCCAGCTCGATGATGGCGGCGTCCTGCAGCACCCGGCCGGGGGACAGGTCCCGCTCACGGGCGATCTTGTCGCGGGCCTCCCACACCTCGCGGACGGTGGCGAGCGCCCGCCGGTTCCGGATGCGGTGGATGCCGGACGTGCGGCGCCACGGGTCGGGACGCGGCGGCTTCGGCGGCGTCGCCAGAATCGCGGTGAACTCCTCCAGCGCCCACTCCAGCTTGCCCGCCGACTCCAGCTCCTCCTGCAGCGCGTCGCGAAGATCGACCAGCAGCTCGACGTCCAGGGCGGCGTAGCGGAGCCAGTCCTCCGGGAGGGGGCGCGTCGACCAGTCGGCCGCCGAATGCCCTTTCTCCAGCTGGAAGCCCAGCACGTTCTCGACCATGGAGCCGAGCCCGACGCGCGGGTAGCCGAGCAGCCGCCCGGCCAGCTCCGTGTCGAACAGCCGCCGCGGGAGGAGACCGACCTCCGCCAGGCACGGCAGGTCCTGGTTGGCGGCGTGCAGCACCATCTCGGTGTCGGCGAGCGCGGCGTCCAGGACGGAGAGGTCGGGGCAGGCGATCGGGTCGATCAGCGCGGTGCCCGCGCCGGCGCGGCGCAGCTGGATCAGATAGGCGCGCTGGCCGTACCGGTAACCGGAGGCGCGCTCGGCGTCGACCGCGACGGGGCCGCCGCCCGCGGTGAACGCCGCGATGACACGTTCCAGTTCGGCCGGTTCGGTGACCACCGACGGGACGCCCTCACGCGGTTCCAGCAGCGGAACGGGCGGGGGACCGGTGCCGGCCTCCTCCTCCGCCGTGCCGGGCTCCGCCGGGCGGGGCGCTGCCGGGCCGGGCGCTGCCGCGGGCTGTGCTGGAACGGTCCCGGGCCGCCCCGTGGCGGTGGTCTTCTCCGTACCGGTATCCCCCTGGGGGCCGGTGGCGCGCGTTTCGGACACTCCTGCTGAACCCTTTTCATCCTCGGGTCGGCGGTCCGACCGGGGCCTCGGGGACACGGGCCGGCGAGAAAGGTGCGCTTCTTCCGTGTTCTCCCCCGCCGCCTCGGTTTCGGACGCTCTGCTCACGTCCCCTACCGTACGTCGCTCAGCCGCCCGGACCGTTCGGCAGCGCGGCGACACCGGACGGCGGCAGCCCCGCAGTGGTGCACATCACCTCGCACCAGGCCGTCACGTGCCCGGCGAGATCCTCGCCGGTCGGCGACCAGGAGGCGCGCAGCTCCAGTTCGGTGGTGGACGGCTCGCCGCGTTTGTCGCCGAAGCTCTCCGACACCGCGCGGGTGATCGTCCCGGACACGTCCGCGTAGCCGGCGGGTTCCAGCGCCTCGAGGAGCCAGTCCCACGCGACCGGGCCGATCAGCTCTTCGGCGGCGATGTCGGGCTCCAGGTCGGCGCGGATGTAGGCGACGATGCGGAAGCCGTTCGTCCAGCCGCTGCGGCCGTCCGGGTCGTACAGGACGATGAGGCGGCCCATGGCGACCTCGGTGTCGTCGTCGCGGTAGACGCTTCCGGACATCGCCGCCGCGTACGGGGCCAGGCTCTGCGGCGCGGGCATGTCCTCGAGGTCGAGTTCCGGCCGGAAGCCGGGGCCGTCGAGGATCTCGCGCAGCGTGTCCTGGGCCCGCTGGAAGGCAGGTGGGTTCATAGGTGGACCGGCCTGGGTGCGGGGGTGTGACTCGGGTCGGGTATGCCGGTGCGGGGCGCCGCCATGGGCGGCGAGAGGATGCGGAGGGGAAACAGGCACAGCACAGGTTTCGTTTCGGGGGCCGGGCCGGTCAGGCCACGGCCCGCACGTTGGCGGCGCGGCCGGCGGCCGCTCCGCGCGCCGGGGCGGCGGCGGTCGTGATGGCCGGGGCGGCGGCCAGGGCGGGTGGCGGCGAACCGATCAGGACGGCCGCGCCGCACTCGATGCACGCTCGCTCAGGGCACTCCTCACCGTGACCGTCCGGACATGGCGGCTGCTCGAACACACGTTCATCACCGCAGGTGGAGCAGTACAAGGGGGACCTCCCTCGGCTATGACACGCATCACGTTCGCACGCGCCGGTGACAGAATGCGGGACTTCGCTCGGCGTGTCCGGAAGTTCGTGCCACCGTCCTCCAGCCCCCACCCACCACCCACCACCCGCCACCATTCAATCGACGAGCTCCGCTCGGCTTCCGTCCTGTGCCACCCCCGTGCCCTGTCACCGGGGTTTCGTGGGACCATCACAACGTGACCGCTGACGCTGCCCGTCCCGACGACGTCGCTTCGAGTCCGCCTGACAACGGCGGCCTCGCCACGAGCCCGTTCCTGCTGGCCTGCCGCCGGCGGCCGGTGCCGCACACGCCCGTGTGGTTCATGCGGCAGGCGGGGCGTTCGCTGCCGGAGTACCTGCGGCTGCGCGAGGGCGTCCCGATGCTGGAGTCCTGCGCCCGCCCCGAGATGATCGTCGAGATCACGATGCAGCCGGTGCGCCGGTACTCGGTGGACGCCGCGATCTTCTTCAGCGACATCATGGTGCCGCTCAAGGCCATCGGCGTGGACCTCGACATCAAGCCGGGCGTCGGGCCGGTGATCGCCGACCCGATCCGGGACGCCGAGGGCATGGCGGCGCTGCGCCCCCTCGAACCCGGCGACGTCCCGTACGTGACCGAGGCCGTCGAGGGCCTGGTCGGCGAGCTGGGGCCGACGCCGCTGATCGGGTTCGCGGGCGGCCCGTTCACGCTCGCCTCGTATCTGATCGAGGGCGGCCCGTCCAAGAACCACGAGCGCACCAAGGCCATGATGTACGGCGAGCCCGACCTGTGGGCCGACCTCATGGGCCGCCTGGCCGACCTCACGATCGCGTTCCTGAAGGTCCAGGTCGCGGCCGGGGCGAGCGCCGTGCAGGTCTTCGACTCGTGGGCCGGCGCGGTCTCCGCGCAGGACTACCGCGAATCGGTGCTGCCGCACGCGCGCCGCATCTTCGACGAGATCGAGCCGCTCGGCGTCCCGCGCATCCACTTCGGCGTCGGGACGGGCGAGCTGCTCGGCCTGATGGGCGAGGCCGGCGCGGACGTCGTCGGCGTCGACTGGCGGGTGCCGCTGGACGAGGCGGTCAGCCGCGTCGAGCCCGGCAAGGCGCTGCAGGGCAACCTCGACCCGGCGATCCTGTTCGCGCCGTGGGAGACGGTGGAGCGCCGCGCCCGCGACGTGCTGGCGCGGGGCCGCACCGCCGAGGGGCACATCTTCAACCTGGGCCACGGCGTCCTGCCGTCCACGGACCCGGACGTGCTGGCCCGCCTCGCGGACCTCGTCCACGAGGCGAGCACCGAGGACACGCGCTAGCCGCGCCGGACGCCCTACTCGGGCGGGGGGGCCGGCCGGCCCGCTTCCGCGGGGTTCCCGGCTGCGCCGACGGCGGCCCTCTCAGGCTCGGGCTCCGGGTGCGGCCCGGTGCCGCCGCCCGCCGGGGCGGTTCCCCGCCGGAGTCGGCCGCGGAGGCGACGCCGGAAGGCCAGCACCGGAAGGCCCAGCACGGCGGCGGTGACGAGGAACGGCAGGAGCCAGCCGACCACGGTGGCGACGCCTCCGGCGAACGCCGTGAAGGCCCCCCAGCCGCTCTGCAGTCCGCCGAGGAACCCGCCGGACTCGTCGTCGGGTTCCTCGGCCGGCGCGGACTTGCCCACCAGGGTCACGGTCACCGTCGCGAACCGGGTGCGGTGCTGGAGCGACTTCTGGCGCGCCTGGAGCGACTCCAGGTCGGACTCCCGCTCCGCGATCTCCCCTTCGAGGTTGATGATCTCGTCGATGGAGTTCGCCTTCTCGTACAGCTTGCGGAACGAGGTGAGCGCGGCCTCCGCGGAGCGCACCCGCGCCTCGACGTCGGCGACCTCGCCGGTGACGTCCTCGGCCTCCTGGCGCAGCGACAGCCTGGTCCCGAGCTGCGTCCCGAGCCGGTTCAGCAGGTCGGTGTAGCGGTCGGACGGGATCTTCAGCGCGATCTCCGCGCGGGGCGACGGCTCGGTGCTGCTGGACTCGCGCTCGATGTAGCCGCCCGCCCCGGTGACCATCTGCTTGGCCTTGGCGGCGGACGCGTCGACGTCATCGGCCCTGACCCGGAGCTCCGCCGAGTGGATGACCTCGCGCGCGGCGGCCAGGGGCGCCTGCGGCTTCGTCCGGGTCCCCGGCTCCCGGCCGCCTCCGGACCCCCGCTCGTCGGCCGTCTCTCCCGCCTGGCCGCGGCCGTCGCTCGTGGCGGCCGGCGCCCGGGCGGCCGTCCCGCCCGCGGACCCGGATTCGTCGGACGCGCCGTCACTTCCCCCGCAGGCGGCCAGCATTCCGGCGAGCAGGAGGACGATGAACGCGCATGTCGCGTGCCTGACGCTTCTCGCTATCCGCATGAGGCTTGGACGTGGTGATACAAATCACCGTTCCCCGGGCCCATCGCGATCCGGGCACGAAAAAGGCACGCGGGGGTCACGGCCCGGCCCCTGCTCGGGCCGTGATCCACCGTGGGAGCTCAGCCGTCGGTGAGGACGACGGGGCCGCCGATGTTGACGGGGCCGAGCGTCCACAGGGCGCCCGTGCCGGGGACGACGGCCAGCGCCGTCGCGTTGATGGTGCTCCGGTTCGGCACGGCGGTGGTCGGCACCCGCTCCCAGGTCCCGCCGCTGTACCGGAGCAGGCCGGGCTTGGCGGGCTCGTCGGCCGCGTGCCCGATGATCCAGAGCGTCCCGTCCTCTCCCTGGACGATCCTGTTGAAGCTGTTGAGGCCGGCGGGCGGTGTGACGGTCGTCCAGGCGGTTCCGTCCCAGTGCGTCAGGACGGGCGAGCCGGGTGCGCCGGGAGATGCGAAGCCGATGGCCCACGCGTCCATGGGTGACACCGCGACCATGTCGGTGATGCCGGCATCGTTCCCGGACGGCAGGTTCATCGGGACGGTCCGCCAGGACCGCCCGTCCCAGTGCCGGGCGATGAGGGCCCGGTCCTCCCGGGAGGCGGAGCCGAGGACCCAGATGTCGTCATCGGCGCGGATATGGGTGGTGTCCTGCTCCATTTCGGGGATGGCGGTCACGTGCGTCCACGTGCCGCCTGTCCGGCGGTGGACGTCGGTGGCCGTGCTGAGCCACACACCGGACGCGCGGGCCTGCAGGTCGGCGCGGTCTGTGCCCGGGGGCAGCGCCACCCGGGTGAAGGCGGAGCCGGTGAAATGCGCCAGGTAGGTGGTCGCCGTGTCGCCGGAGCCGTACGCGGGGCCGGTGATCCACACGTCCTCGGGGCCGACGGCGTCGACGTCCATGATCGTGCCGCGACCGGCCAGGCCCTGGAGGTCGTACTCCGTCCAGCCGCCGTTCTTCCACCGGCGCACGACCGGGTTTCCGTGGATGAGCGTGCCCGTCCCCGGGATGGGGCCGGGAATGACCAGCTCGCCCTGGTTTCCGGCGATCCACACGCTGTCGGGGGAGGCGGCCGCGACGTCGTAGAGGTTGTTGTTCGGCCAGAAGAACGGCAGCGGCACCCGCTCGAAGCCGCCCCGCGCCGCGGCGGAGGCGGGGGCGGCGAGTCCGGCGGCCAGCACGGTGGCGGCGGCGATCGCGCCGGCGCCCAGGAGTGGAGACTTCCAGGAGATCATGTATGCCAGTATTCACTGGCGCGGTGCGGGAGGTCTTGTCAATCCGGCCACGAACTCCGCGACCGGGAGCCGGCGGGGAGACCGCACCCGAAGCCCGCCGCGTCGCCCCGACCCGGTGCACGGTTTCCTGGAGCGTCTGGGAGGCTGGTGGGCATGAACAGGTCCCATGCCGTCGTCGTCGGGGCCGGCATCGCGGGTCTCGCCGCCGCGCGCGTCCTCGCCCGCGCCGGCGTGCGGGTGACCGTCCTGGAGGGCTCTCCCCACATCGGCGGCAAGCTGCGGGTCAGTGAGATCGCCGGGATCCCGGTGGACGAGGGCGCCGAGTCGATGCTCGCCCGCCGTCCCGAGGGCCTGGACCTGGTCGGAGACCTCGGCCGCCTCGGCGATCTCGTCAACCCCGGCACCACCTCCTCGGCGATCTTCAGCCGCGGCGCACTGCGCGCGATCCCGTCCGGGCAGGTCATGGGCGTCCCGTCCGACCTGCGGGCGCTGGCCGCCTCCCGGGTGCTGTCCCCGGCCGGGCTGGCGCGCGTCCCGCTCGACCTCGTCCTGCCCGGGACGCCGCGCGGCGCCGACGTGTCCGTCGCCGACTACATCGGCGCCCGCGTCGGCCGCGAGGTCGTCGACCGCCTCGTCGAACCGCTGCTCGGCGGCGTCTACGCGGGTCTCGTCGAGCGGCTCTCGTTCGACTCGACGCTGCCCGCCGTCGCCGCCTCCGCGCGCACGCACCGCTCGCTGCTCCACGCCGTCCAGGGCATCCGGGACGCCGCGCCCAAGGACCCCGGCCCCGTGTTCGCCACCCTGCCGGACGGCCTCGGCGCGCTCCCGCACCTCGTCGCCGACGACGTCGCCGCCGCCGGAGGGACGGTCCGGACCGGCGCCATGGTCCGCGAACTGCGCCGCGGCCCGGACGGATGGCGGCTGACCATCGGCCCCACCCGCGACCCGGAGTACCTCGACGCCGGCGCCGTGCTGATCGCGGTGCCCGCGGCGCCCGCGTCCCGGCTGCTCAAGGACGACGTCCCGGCCGCCGCCCGGGAACTGGAGGGCATCGAGTACGCCGGCATGGCGATCATCACGCTCGCTTACCGGGCCACCGCGTTCCCGCGGCTCCCTAAGGGCAGCGGCTACCTCGTCCCCGCCGTGGAGAGCGCGCCGGAGAACGGCGGGCGGGGGGTCAAGGCCGTCACGTTCAGCTCGGTAAAATGGCCTCATCTGCGCGACCGTGACCCCGACGTCATCGCGGTGCGCTGCTCCATCGGGCGGTTCGGCGAGGAGCACCTGCTCCAGCGGACCGACGCGGAGCTGACCGCCGCCGCGATGGCCGAGCTCGCCGCGACGTGCGGCGTCACCGAACTGCCCGCCGAGACACGGGTGACCCGGTGGGGCGGCGGCCTCCCGCAGTACAACGTTGGCCACGCCGACCGCGTGGCCAGGGTCCGGTCCGCGGTCGCCGGGGAGCCGGGGCTCGCCGTCGCGGGCGCGGCCTACGACGGCCTGGGCATCCCCGCGTGCATCGCCTCGGCACGCGCGGCGGCCGCCCGGGTACTGGACCATCTGCGCAGCCGAGAAGGAGCAGACCATGACGCAGCCGGCGGGCAAGCCGAAGGCACGCGAACTCAATAACGTCATCCGCTACACCATGTGGTCTGTCTTCCGGGTCGCGAACCCGGGCACGCTCGGTGAGCAGGACGCGGCCGAAGTCCAGGCCCTCCTCGACCAGGCGGGCCAGAAGGACGTGACCACCCGCGGCGTCTACGACGTCGCCGGGCTGCGCGCCGACGCCGACTACATGTTCTGGTGGCACGCGCCCACGTCGGACGACCTGCAGGAGGTCTACACCCGGTTCCGCCGCACGGCGCTGGGCCGCGCCAGCGAACCGGTGTGGTCGCAGATGGCGCTGCACCGCCCGGCGGAGTTCAACAAGAGCCACATCCCGGCGTTCCTCGCCGACGAGGAGCCGCGCGCCTACGTGTGCGTCTACCCGTTCGTGCGCTCCTACGAGTGGTACCTGCTGCCGGACGAGGAGCGCCGCGCGATGCTCGCCGAGCACGGCAAGATGGCGCGCGACTATCCCGACGTCCGGGCCAACACGGTCTCGTCGTTCGCGCTCGGCGACTACGAGTGGATGCTGGCGTTCGAGGCCGACGAACTGCACCGCATCGTCGACCTGATGCGCCACCTGCGCGGCGCGAAGGCGCGGCTGTACACCCGCGAGGAGATCCCGTTCTACACCGGCCGCCGCAAGCCGGTCGCCGAACTCGTCGCCGACCTCGTCTAGGGCCCGCCTGTCCTCGGACGGCGTCAAGCCTGTCCGAGGACATCGCCAACCCGCCTTGGGACGAGGTGGAACCTGAGTAGGGTGCCGTCCGTGACCAAGTCTCCCGCCAGGCATTCCCGTGGACGGCACGCGCGGCCGCCGTCCCGGATCGAGATCCGCTGGAACCGTCTGACCGCGTCGCTGCGGGAGTCGCGGCGCCGCCGGCTGGCCGCGGCGGCGACGGCGCTCACGGTGGCGGCGGCGCTCGCGGGCGCCGCGCTGACGCTGACCGGCGGCTCGGGCGCCGGCTCCCGCGCCGCCATCGCCCGCACCGGTGCCGCCTCACCGGCACCGCAGGAGACGGCCGCGGCCGCCGGCGACCCGGACGAGATCCCCGACGCGGTGCCCTACCTGGAGACCAGGGACCCGGACGACGAGGTCGTCAAGCACGTCACCGACGTCCGCCGCAGCGGCCGGTTCGTCCGCGTCTACACCGACCTGGGCGAGGGGGACGAGAACTCCGAACCGGCACTCGACCTGTGCAAGTGGACGACCGAGTTCCTGCGCGACGGCGGCGACGACGAGCCCCGCGTCTTCGTCCACGGCACGAGCGACGGCAACGGCAGCGTCGTCCTCGCCAACAAGCAGAGCGACAAGGACGACTGCGAGGTCGGCGAGACCCGCTAGAACCCCCCGCCCCCGCCCCCGCCCCCGCCGCTGTCGAAGCCGCCGCTGTCGTAGCCGCCGCCGTCACCGTCGGCCGCGCCTTCCGCGCCGTAGTAATGGCCGGCCGTGCTGCCGCTGTACCGGTGGCCGCGCACCCGGCTGCGCGGAAGCTTGATCGGCTTCGGGTCGCCGGCCTCCAGGATCTCCCGGATCCAGGCGTCCTCGACTCCGGCCGGCCCGAGCGCGGCGAGGCGCTCGGGGCCGGACGTACCGGGCTCGTCCGCGAGGCGGCGGCGCAGCGCCCGGCCCCGGCGGGTCGGACGGAGCCGCCCGCCGCGCAGGAGCCCTGCCGCGCGCAGCCCGTCCCCGGCGGCACGCGTCTGCGGCGCCTTGGCGGCCGCGGCGATCACCTGGCCCAGCAGCCGCCCGACGTCGGGGATCTCCGCCAGGACGGCGGCCTGCACCGCGTCGTCGGACTCATCCCGGACGACCCTGACCCGCCGGGTCCCCCGGCCGATTCTGATGCGGCGCGCCTCGTACAGGGCCAGCAGCGCCGTCTGCGCGACCCGCTCTCGCCCGCCGCACAGCAGGGCGACTTCGTAGAGACCCAACTCGTCGGGACCGGACTCGCTCATGGAGACCCCCATGCGGTATGGCGTCGTCCATGAGACGTCCGAGGGCCGGTACCGGTTGCCTACTCGGCGGGTTCGAGGGTGAGCGAGATCGAGTTGATGCAGTAGCGGTCGTCGGTGGGGGTGTCGTAGCCCTCGCCGTGGAACACGTGCCCCAGGTGCGAGTCGCACACCGCGCACCGCACCTCCGTGCGGGCCATCCCGAGCGAGCGGTCCTCGATCAGCGTGACCGCTTCGGAGTCGGACGGCTCGAAGAACGACGGCCAGCCGCAGTGGCTCTCGAACTTCGTCGCCGAACGGAACAGCTCCGTCCCGCAGGCGCGGCACCGGTACACCCCGACGGTCTTGGTGTCGGTGTACTCGCCGGTGAACGGCTTCTCGGTGCCCGCCTCCCGCAGCACGTGGAACTCCTCCGGGCTGAGCCGGGCCCGCCACTCATCCTCGCTTTTGCGGATCTTGTCCATGCCTTCGAAGGTACCCGGCGGGGGCGTTCCGGGGGACTGTCGTGCCCGTGGGTTAACGTGCCGTCATGGCCTCGCCCTTCATCGAGATCCCGGTCGGGGATCGGCTCGTCAAGGTGACCAACCCCGACAAGGTCTACTTCCCTGAGCACGGCTACACCAAGCGGCAGCTGGTGGAGTACTACCTGGCCGTGGGCGAGGGCATCGTCCGCGCCACCCGGAACCGGCCGACGACGCTGGAGCGCTGGCCCGCCGGCGTGTTCGAGGGCGCCCGCATGGCCACCCGGGAGGACTACGCCCGCGGCCAGATGGGCGCGGGCGCCGGCAAGTCCGACGCGTTCTACCAGAAGCGCATCCCCAAGGGCGCCCCCGACTGGGTGCAGACCGCCCGGATCGCGTTCCCCAGCGGCCGCTCCGCCGACGAGGTGTGCCCCACCGAGGCCGCCGTGATCGCATGGGCCGCGAACCTCGGAACGCTGACGTTCCACCCGTGGCCCGTCCGCAAGGGCGACGTCGACCACCCGGACGAGCTGCGCATCGACTTCGACCCGCAGCCCGGCACCGACTTCTCCGACGCCGTCCGCGTCGCGCTCGGCCCGGCCCGCGACCTGCTGTCCGAGCTGGGCTACACCGGCTACGTCAAGACGTCCGGCAAGGGCGGCGTGCACGTCTACGTCCGCATCGAGCCGCGCTGGACGTTCACCCAGGTCCGCCGCGCCGCCCTCGCGTTCGGCCGCGAGGTGGAGCGCCGCGCTCCCGCCGAGGTCACCACCAAATGGTGGAAGGAGGAACGCGGCGAGCAGATCTTCATCGACTACAACCAGAACGCCCGCGACCGGACGATCGCGTCGGCCTACAGCGTCCGCCCGGCCCCGCACGCCCCCGTCTCGGCCCCCGTGACATGGGACGAGCTGCCCGACGTCGACCCCCGCGACTTCACCATCGCCACGATGCCCGCCCGCTTCGCCGAACTCGGCGACCTGCACGCGTCCATCGACGACGAGTCGTTCTCCCTCGACGGCCTCCTCGACCTGGCCGACCGTGACGAGCAGGACCACGGCCTCGGCGACATGCCGTACCCGCCGAACTATCCGAAAATGCCCGGCGAGCCCAAACGCGTCCAGCCCAGCAAGGACACCGACAACCATCCCTGACAAGGCCCCGGCGCCGTATGGTCAGGGGCCCGCCGCTCGGGTGGAGCGGCGGGCCCGGCGCGGGATCAGTAGAACCTGCGCTCCTGGACGGGGAGGGTGACGTCGGACGGCCCGCGCCACGTGGTTTCGGGCTGCGGCGGGGCGACCATGGCGGCCGGCTCCTCCGCGCCGACGACCACGGGGATGCTGATGGAACTGCCGCGCAGATCCACCGTGACCTTGCTGCCCGTGGGCGTCTCGGTGTTGTAGTCGGCGTCCGTGCCGGCCAGGACCAGCGCCAGGCGGTGGCCCTTCTTCAGCAGGTACTCCTGGCTGAGCGTCTCCCACCGGACGTCGTAGTACCGGCCCGGCTCCAGCGGTCTGGGGTGGCTCAGCGACCGGTGGTTCTGGGCGTCGAGCCAGCCGCGGGCGACCACGTTCACCGGTGAGGTGACCGTCGTGACCTCGGTCTGCCGGTAGCAGGCGTCGTCGGCGGGGGTGCTCTCACCGTGGCAGTCCTCGGTGTCGAGGGTGCGGATGCCCGAGCCCGGGCCGAGATGGTCCACGCGGGTGTCCTCGCCGTAGTCGACGAGCAGCGCTGTGACGTTGGACGTCGGCTTGTCCAGCTTGATCCTGAGCCGCGCCTCGGGCGTCCCGGACAGCCGTCCGGTCCTCGGCAGCGGGCCCGAGACGAACGCGGCCCGGAACGGCTGCTCCACCGTCGGGTCGCTCACCATCGCGCTCTCCGGGTGGCCCCAGCCGCGCGGGCCGGGAGCGTCGGTGAACGCGGCGGTCGCCCCCTCCGGGGCGCGCTTCAGGCCGAGGGTGCCGTCCTCGCCGGGCCGCAGGGTGATGTCGCGGGCGTCGCGGGACGGCCAGTTCGACTGGGTGGTCCACCGTTCGGGGCCGGTCTCGATGTCGGCGCGCGGCTCGTCCATCACACCGTTGCGGATCTTGTGCAGCTCGTGGTCGAACCACTTGTGCAGGGTCGCCACCCAGTGGTCGCGCCGGAAGTCGAACGGGTCGACGTGGCCGCGCTGCGTCAGCCACACCTTGCGCTCCACGCCGTGCCGGACGAGGGCGTCCCACCACAGCGCGAAGTGGTTGTCCTTCACGTTGAGGTCGTTGACGCCGTGGACCGCGAACACGCTCGCCCGGACGCGGGACGCGCGGGCGATCGTGCCGCGCCGGTAGTCGGCGGTCTTCCAGTACGCGTTGTAGTCGCCGGTCGCGTCGTCCTCGCCCTCGTCGAGGCCGGCGTTGACGGCGGCGCACTTCTCCGGCGGGTCGGTGTCGACGTAGCCCGCGAGCCAGGGCTGCTCGTCCGTCCAGTACCGCACGCCGTTCATGCGGCTGTAGTCGTACCAGCTGCTGATCGCGGCGATCGGGACGATCGTCTCCAGCCCCTCGACCCCGGTCGCGGCGACGCCGTTGGCCAGGGTGCCGTCGTACGACTTGCCGATCATGGCGGTGCGGCCGGTGGTCCAGTCCGCCTCCACCGGGCTGCCGTCCGCCCGGTACGCCTTCGCGCGGCCGTTCAGCCAGTCCACCACGGCCTTGCCGCCGAGGACGTCGGTCGGCCCGCCGCTGACGGGGCAGCCGTCGGAACGGGTCGTCCCCACCATGTCGACGGCGAGGAACGCGTAGCCGCGGGGGACGAAGTAGTTGTCGTAGAACAGGGGGAACTTCACCGGGTTCCCGTCGGCGTCGTAGGTCTTGCGCTCGCTCTCGTTGCCGCGTCCCGCGTTGTCGTAGTACGGGCTCTCATCCATGATCACCGGCACCTTGAGGCCGTTCTCGGTCTCCTTGGGCCGGATGATGTCCACGTTGACGCGGTCGAGTTCGCCGTCACGGTCGCTGTCCACGCTGGACTCGACGTACACGTGCTCGCGGATCGCGTCCTCGTAGGAGAAGACCGGCTGGGTCGCGCCGCCCTTCACCACGATCTTGGGGGACGTCTGGGCCAGCGCCGCCGCACCGCCGCCCGCCGCGGTCATCGCCGCGCCGGTCAGCACGGCCACCGTCATCGTCCGCCGGGTTCGTCTCAGGGATCGCCTGGCCAACCCGCACCTCCCGGAAATCGGAAAATGATCTCTACGGGGGCACACGCTCCTCGCCCCCGGACTCCGGGTAAAGAGCGGCGCGCGACGAACTCGCGCCGGATTTGGTCATCTCCTGCCGTTGCCTTCCCGGCCCGCCTGCTCCAGGCCTGCGAGGAGGGGCGGGAGGTCGTTGTCGTGGATGAGGGTCAGGCGGCGGGTGGCCCGGGTCAGGGCCACGTAGAGGTCCTGGCCGCCCTTGGGGGACTCGGTGAGGATGCCGGACGGGTCGACGACGATGACGGAGTCGAACTCCAGGCCCTTGGCCTCTTCGGCGGTCAGGACGACGGCGGGGGAGTCGAGGGCCTCCGGGGTCGCGCCGGCGGCGGCGTCCGGGAGGGCGTCCAGGACGGCGGCGTGGCGGGCGGCGGACGTGATGACGGCGAGGCGGCCCTCCTTGAAGGCGCCGCCGATGTCGTCGGGGGTCCCTCCGGTGACGAGGGACAGTTCGGATTCGATGAGGGTGGGGAGTCCGGTGACCGGCATCGCGATCGCCGCGGGCGGGGGGCCGTCGTCGCGGACGGGTTCGGGTGGGGTCTGGCCGGGGGCGACGGCGGCGAGGACGTCGGCGGCGACCCTCATGATGGCGGCGGGGGTGCGGTAGTTGACCAGGAGACGCTGCTCGCGCCAGCGGCCCGGGACGTACCGGTCGAGCATCTGGCCCCAGGACGCGGCGCCGGCGGCGCTGCCGGTCTGGGCGATGTCGCCGACGACGGTGAGGGAACGGGTCGGGACGCGCCGCATGACGGTGCGCCAGGCCATCTCGGACAGCTCCTGGGCCTCGTCCACGATCACGTGCCCGTACGCCCATTCGCGGTCGGCGATGGCGCGCTGCGCGGTGGTGAGCGGCGGGCCGTCGTCGTGGTGGCGTTCGGCCAGTTCGGCGGCGGAGAGCAGGTCGGCGGCGGAGAGCCTGTCGCGTTCCGCCGGGCCGGCGGATTCGATGACCTCGCGGGCGTACAGCTCCTCCTGGGCGCGGGCGGCTTCGGCGGCGCGCAGGCGGGCCTTGTCGGCGGAGTCGTCCTTGCCGAGGAGTTCGGCCGCCTCGTCCAGGAGGGGGATGTCCGAGATCGTCCACGGGGCGTTGGGGGGACGGTGAAGGAGCGCGCCGTCGAGGCCGGCCTGCGCGCCCGCCCGGGCCAGGGCGTCTGGTGCGGCGTAGAGGTCGGTCAGGAGCTGCTCGGGTGTCAGCTCGGGCCAGAGCTCGTTGAGGGCGGACTGGACGGCGGGATCCTGCCAGAGGGCCTCCTTGGCCAGGCGCAGGTCTGTTTCGTCCAGGAGGGGTTCGTCTTCGGCCTCGTCGATGAGTTCCTGGAGCCAGCCGGGGAGGCCGCCGTTCTTGGCGATCTCTTCCAGGGGCTCGTCCATGATGCGGTCGTACTGCTCGGCCCTGTTGATGGCGAGGGCCTCCAGGACGTCATGGACGAAGCGGCGCCGCTGGACGTTGTGGGGGAGGCGCATGGCGCGGGCACGGTCGCGGATCTCCTCGCACTTTTCGGCGTCCACGACCAGGGTGAGGCCGTCGGTTTCGATGTGGAGGCCCTCAGCGGGGACGCGCTGCCGGTCGTGGACGGCCGCCTGCACCAGGTCTGCCATGCGCAGGTCGCCCTTGACGACGGCGACCGCCGGGGTTTCGGTGGCGGTTGCCTTGAGGCCGGGGTAGAGCTCACCGACGGTGGCGAGGGCGACGTCTGTTTCGCCCAGGCCGGGAAGTACCTGCTCGATGTAGCGGAGGAACGTGGCGTTCGGGCCGACGACGAGCACTCCGCGCCGTTCGAGGACGTCCCGGTGCGTGTAGAGGAGGTACGCGGCCCGGTGCAGGGCGGCGACCGTCTTGCCGGTGCCCGGGCCGCCCTGGACGACGAGGACGCCCTGCAGGCCTGAACGGATGACCTGGTCCTGTTCCTCCTGGATGGTGGCGACGACGTCGCTCATGCGGCCCGTCCGGCCGCGGCGGAGGGTGGCGAGGAGGGCGGCCTCGCCGACGATGCCGCCGCGTTCGGACTCGTCCAGGCCCTCCAGGTCGAACACCTCGTCGTCCAGCCGGACGACCTCGCGGCGGCGCAGGTGCAGGTGGCGGCGGCGTGCGAGGGTACCGGGTGCGCCGGGGGTGGCGGTGTAGAAGGGGCGGGCGGCGGCGGCGCGCCAGTCGATCAGCATCGGCTCGCGGTCCTCGTCGCGGAGGCCGATGCGGCCGATGTAGAACGTGTCGCCGGGGCCGTCGGCGTCCGCGCGGTGGTCGACGCGGCCGAAGCACAGGCCGTGCTCGACGCCGCCGAGCCCGGCCAGGCGGCGGGCCGCCTCGTCGGTGGCGACGGCGCTCTCCACCCTTGCCTGGAACGCGCCGCCGCCGCCCGTGGCGGGCCCTTCGCGCAGCGCGGCCTCGGCCTTCGCCCGTTCGACGTCGAGCCGTGCGTACACGCGGGACACGTACTCCTGTTCGGCGAGCATCGCGGACTTACGCGCTTTTTCATCCCGTTCCGGGTTGACAGCGTCGGCTTGACGGAGTCCCATGCCTCGGGTACACTCCTTTTCAGGATGGAATTTCTGTGCGCAACTCGTAAGTCGCTACCTTACCATCCGTTCTTCTCGCCGCGCATGATCTTCTAGCTCGCTCCCAAAAGATCATCGTTGTTGTAGCGGATGTCACCCGCGCGGTACCTGGGGGTCACCGGCCGTGGTGAGGCTTTCCGGCAGTCGTTGCCGGAACCTCCGAAAGGTCGCTTTCTCCATGGCCGACACCGCACACCCGATCAACCGGCGAACGCTGCTCGTCGCCGGTGGACTCGCCACCGCCGCCGCCGTGACCGCCGCCCCCCTCCCTGCCAACGCCGCCCCCCGCCCGCGGCCCCTGCCCGGCGACCCGTTCACCCTCGGCGTCGCGTCCGGCGACCCCGACCACGACGGGTTCGTCCTCTGGACCAGGCTCGCCCTGAACCCCCTCGCCGAGGACGGCCTCGGCGGGATGCCGGACCGCACGATCCCGGTGCGGTGGGAGGTCTCGACCGACGAGCGCTTCCGCCGCATCGAACGGCGCGGCACCGCCGCGGCCCGGCCGAGCGGCGCCCACTCCGTCCACGTCGAGCTGAACGGCCTGCGCCCCGGCCGCGACTACTGGTACCGCTTCCGCGCCGGCGACCACGTCTCCCCGGCCGGACGGACGCGCACCGCCCCGCACCCGGCCACCTTCGGTCCCGCCCTGGCGATGGGCTTCGTGTCGTGCTCCCAGTTCGAACACGGCTACTTCACGGCATACCGGCGGCTCGCCGAGGAGAACCCCGACCTGATCCTGCATCTCGGCGACTACCAGTACGAGTACAAGAAGGGCGTCTACAACAGCCCCGGCGGCAACGTCCGCGACCACGACGGCCCCGAGACCGTCACTCTGGCGAACTACCGGCAGCGGCACGCCCAGTACAAGTCCGACCGCGACCTGCAGGCCGCCCACGAGGCCGCGCCGTGGCTCGTCGTGTTCGACGACCACGAGATCGAGAACAACTGGGCCGACGACATCCCCGAGAACAACTCCGACACCCCGTCCCACGAGGCGTTCCGCGCACGCCGCGCCGCCGCGTTCCAGGCCTACTACGAGAACATGCCGCTGCGCCGCCGCTCGCTCCCCAAGGGCCCGGACATGCAGCTCTACCGGCGGATCCAGTGGGGCCGGCTCGCCAACTTCCACATGCTCGACACCCGCCAGTTCCGGGACGACCAGAGCTGCGGCGACGGCTACAAGGACTGCCCGGAGGCCGCCGACCCGAAGCGCTCCATCACCGGCGACGCGCAGGAGAGGTGGCTGCTCGACGGCTTCCGCCGGTCCCGCGCCCGCTGGGACGTCCTCGGCCAGCAGGTGTTCTTCGCGCAGCGCGACAACACCGCCGGCCCCGTGAAGAAGACGTCGATGGACGGGTGGGACGGTTACGTCGCGTCCCGTGACCGCATCACCAAGGGCTGGCTGGACGCCGGGGTGCGCAACCCCGTCGTGCTCACCGGCGACGTCCACGCCCACTGGGCGAGCGACCTGAAGGCCGACTATGACGACCCGGACTCCAGGACCGTCGGCGCCGAGCTGGTGTGCACGTCCATCAGCAGCACCGGAGACGGCCGGGACTCCGACCCCGCCGACCACCCCTTCCTCGAGATCAACCCGCACCTGCGCTTCTACAACAACCAGCGCGGCTACGTGATCACGAAGATGGGCAAGGACGAGATGAAGGCCGACTTCACGACGCTGCCCTACGTCCGGACGCCGGGCGCGGAGGCGTCCGTCAAGGCGACGTTCGTCATCGAGGACCGCGTCCCCGGCGTCAACCAGACCTACCTGCGGCCCTACGCGTCGGCGAAGATGTCGGCCCGGCCGGACCAGGAGATCATCCGGCAGACCATCGAGAACGAGACCCAGCCCTGACGCCCCGACTCATGTCCCGGCCATGGTGAGTGAGCTCATCGGTGCTCCCCGCACACGCCGGGGGGTGCCCCGCAGTCGCGTGGGCACCCCCCGGCGCCGTCCTGGTCTTCAGAGGTCGACCCGTGCGTTCGTTGCTCCGCCGCTGAAGATGTCGCTCAAGTCATAGGCCACCGGGACTTCGAGCTGCTCGTACGTACAGGAGCCGGGCTTGCGGTCGGGCCGCCAGTTGCGGAAGCGGGCGGTGTGCCGGAACCGCTCGCCCTCCATCGCCTCGTAGGCCACCTCGACGACCAGGTCGGGACGCAGCGGCACCCAGCTGAGGTCCTTCTTGCCCGTCCACCGGGACACCGCGCCCGGCATCCGGTCGACGGTCGCCTCGCTCTGCTGCGCCCACTCCGCCCACGGGTGCTCCGCCAGATCCTCCAGCCGGTACGGCTGCAGCTCCTCCACCAGCTCGGCGCGGCGCTTCATCGTGAACGAGGCCGCCACCCCGACATGCTGGAGCTTCCCCTCGGCGTTGTAGAGCCCGAGCAGCAGCGACCCGATGATCGGCCCGGACTTGTGCCAGCGGAAGCCCGCCACCACGCAGTCGGCGGTCCGCTCGTGCTTGACCTTGAACAGGACGCGCTTGTCGGGTTCGTACGCGGTGTCGCGCGGCTTGGCGATGACGCCGTCCAGCCCGGCGCCCTCGAACTCGTCGAACCACCGGAGCGCCAGGTCGTAGGAGTCGGACGCCGGCGTCACGTAGACCGGCGCCCGCACCCCGGAGAGGGTGTCGACGAGGCGCCGCCGCCGCTCGCCGAGCGGCACCTCCAGCAGCGACTCGTCGCCGAGGGCCAGCAGGTCGAACGCCACGAACGACACCGGGGTCTGCTCCGACAGCAGCCTGATGCGCGACGCGGCCGGGTGGATGCGCTGCTGGAGGCCGTCGAAGTCGAGGCGCGCCCCCTTCGGCAGGACGATCTCGCCGTCCACCACGCACCGCTCGGGCAGCTCGCGTTTCACCGCCTCGACCAGCTCGGGGAAGTAGCGGGTGAGCGGCCGCTCGCCGCGGCTGGACAGTTCCACCTCGTCGCCGTCGCGGAACACGATGCAGCGGAAGCCGTCCCACTTCGGTTCGTACAGCAGGTCGCCCTTGGGCATGGTCTTGACCGCCTTGGCCAGCATCGGCGGCAGCGGCGGGCTGATCGGCAGGTCCATGCCCCCATCTTGCGCCCCGGCACCGACAAAAGGACATCCCGCGGGCGCAAAACGGCCGTTGGATAGCGTGCAGGTCATGCGCCGTCTGCTGCCCGAGCCCGCCGTCGCGGGCATCGACCCGTTCGACGCCTACGGGGACGCGCCGGCGCTCCGCCTCGGCATGGTGATGAGCGTGGACGGCTCCGTCACCGACGCCGAGGGTTGGACGGACGCCCTCGGCGGCGACGCCGACTTCCGCGTCTTCCGGACCCTGCGGGCCCTCGCCGACGCGATCCTCGTGGGGGCCGCGACCGTCCGTACGGGAAGACTCGGACCCGCCCGCCTACGCGCCGATCTGCGCGCGCGCCGCGGCGGTCCGCCCGCCCCCATAGTCGTGGTGAGCCGCTCCCTGGACCTCGACTGGACGCTCCCGCTCTTCACCCAGGCCGAGACCCCCACCATCGTCGTGACATCACAGAACGTCCGGAGCAGGGTTCCGAGCCACATCCAGGTGGTCGATGCAGGCGAGGACGACGTCGACCTTCCCGCCGCCGTCAGGACGCTCCGCGAAGACCTCGGCTACGAGCGTCTCCTCTGCGAGGGAGGCCCCTCCCTGGCGACCGCGCTGATCCGCGCGTCCCTCGTCGACGAACTGTGCCTCAACATCGCCCCGACCCTCCTCGGCGGCCCCGGCCACACCCGCCTCCTGGACGGCCTGCGAACCGAGGTGCCGCTCGACCCCACGGCCCTGTACCTGGACGAAGGCGTGCTGTTCGTCCGCTACCGGCTGCGGCTGTAACGCAGGAAGAGGAAATCCTCGTCCTGCAGGGCGTGGGCGAGGGTCAGCTCCGGCGGGACGGGGACGGGCGGCCCGTCCAGGATCCGCGTCGGATGCCCGCCGAGCAGCAGCGGGCTCAGCGTGAGGCACAGCTCGTCGAGCAGCCCGGCCGCCACCACCTGCGCGAGGACGCCCGGACCGCCCTCGCACAGGAGGCGCCTGTGGCCGCGCGCCGCGAGTTCCCCGACGGCGGCGGCGAAGTCGAGCGAGTCCTCCCCGGCGAGGATGACGTCGGCGCGCTCCCGTGCGGCCTCCAGCCGGGCCGGGTCGGCGGTGGCGGTCGCCAGCACGATCGTCCTGGCCTTCGCCTCGGTGAAGATCGGCGCGTCGAAGTCCAGGTCGAGGGTGCGCGAGACGATCGCCAGCGGCGGGACGGGGGTGCGCCCGTCCCGGACGCCGTCCCAGCCCTCGCTCGGCTTGACCGGCCCGTAGCCCTCGGCGCGCACCGTGTTGGCGCCGACGATGACCACGTCGGCGAGGCCGCGCAGCAGCAGGAACAGGTGCCGGTCGGCGGGATTGCCGAGACCGCCGCTGCGCTCGTCGCGCTGCGCCGCCCCGTCCAGGCTGGCGACCATGTTGGCCCGCAGCCACAGGCCCTCCGGCGGGTAGGCGTAGCGCTCGCGGAGGTCGGCGTCGCCGGCCTCCGGGGAAAGGGTCCGCATAGGAGACCCAAGCTACTCCAGCCCCGGCCGCCCCACGCGGACGACGGTCCGCGCATCAATCTGGACGAATTCGTCATGGCGGGAGGGTCCGGAGGCCACACTGGGGCCGGGGACGGGGATGAGAATCTCATGGAAGGAGCGGGGGTTGGAGTTCGCCGCTTTGGGCGCGTGGGTCCTGGCCGCCGGCGCGGGCGCCTACCTGTTGATCAACTGGATGTCCGGCGGGGGGCCTTCGGCGAAGGTGACACGGTTCCCGGCCCTGGTCGTGGCGGGACATCCCCTCGCCGGCACCGCCGGGCTCGTCATCTGGATCGCCTACCTGGTCACCGGGCGGGCCGCGTACGCCTGGCTCGCGTTCGCCGCGCTGCTGGTCGTCACCGTCCAGGGGTTCATGCTGCTCACCCGCTGGCTCGTCGGACGCGGCGGCCGCCACGGCCGCCACGCCCGCGGCGCGGACCAGGACTTCCCCGCCGCCGCCGTGGCCGTCCACGGCACGCTCGCCGTCACGACGTTCGTCCTGGTCTTCTTCAGCGCCATCGAAGTGACCCGCGCCTAACGCCGGCCGCCGAACCGGGTCGCCGCCGCGATGCGGTCGATCTCCGCCTGTTCGGACGGGCCAGAGGCACCGGGACCGTCCGCCGCGCCGCGGCGGACGCACCGAGCAGCCGTCCGGCCTCGGCCGCCTGGACGGATCCCGCCGACGCCACCGCACCGGGCGTAGGGCTAGGGGAGTCTGCGGAGGACGGTGAGGGCGCGGTCGGTGACCGTCACCGTGTCGCGGGCCTTGACGCGGGGGCGTTCCCCGACCGTGCCGGGTTCGGCGGTGTCGAGGGTGAACTCCCAGCGTTCGCCGTACTCGCCGCCGGGGAGGGCGAACTCGACGGGGTCGGAGCCGGCGTTGATGAGGAGGAGGAACGAGTCGTCGCGGACCCGGCGGCCGCGCGGGTCGGGTTCGGTGATGGCGTCGCCGTTGAGGAAGACGCCGAGGGATTTGGCGAAGCCGACGTTCCAGTCGTGGTCGGTCATGCTCTCGCCGGCGGGCGTCAGCCACGCGATGTCGGCGGCGGCGCCGGTGCCCCTCCCGGTGAAGAAGCGGCGGCGGCGGAACACGGGATGGTCGTGCCGCAGCCGCGACAGGGTCCGGACGAACTCCATGTCGGCGGAGTCCTCCCAGTGCACCCAGGCGATCTCGTTGTCCTGGCAGTAGGCGTTGTTGTTGCCCTTCTGGGTGCGGCCCAGCTCGTCGCCGTGGGAGAGCATCGGCACGCCCTGGGAGAGGAAGAGGGTCGCCAGGAAGTTGCGGCGCTGGCGGGCGCGCAACGCCAGGATCGCCGGGTCGCGGGCAGGGCCTTCCGTGCCGCAGTTCCACGACCGGTTGTCGTCGGTGCCGTCGCGGTTGTCCTCGCCGTTGGCGTCGTTGTGCTTGTGGTCGTAGGAGACCAGGTCGGTCAGCGTGAACCCGTCGTGGCAGGTGACGAAGTTGATGGACGCGAACGGGCGCCGCGCGCTGTGCTCGTACAGGTCGGACGAGCCGGTCAGGCGGGACGCGAACTCCGGCATCGTCGCGTAGGAGCCGCGCCAGAAGTCGCGGACGGTGTCGCGGTACTTGCCGTTCCACTCCGTCCACAGCGGCGGGAAGTTGCCGACCTGGTAGCCGCCCTCGCCGACGTCCCACGGTTCGGCGATCAGCTTCACCTGCGAGACGACCGGGTCCTGCTGGACGAGGTCGAAGAACGCGGCGAGCCGGTCGACGTCGTGGAGTTCGCGGGCCAGCGCGGAGGCGAGGTCGAAGCGGAAGCCGTCGACGTGCATCTCCAGGATCCAGTAGCGCAGCGAGTCCATGATGAGCTGCAGCGCGTGCGGGTTGCGGACGTTCAGGGAGTTGCCGCAGCCGGTGTAGTCGAGGTGGTAGCGCTTGTCGTCATCGCGGAGCCGGTAGTAGGACGCGTTGTCGATGCCGCGGAACGACAGCGTCGGCCCCAGGTGGTCGCCTTCGGCGGTGTGGTTGTAGACGACGTCCAGGATGACCTCGATGCCCGCCTCGTGCAGGGAGCGGACCATCGCCTTGAACTCCAGCACCTGCTCGCCGTACTGCCCGGACGAGCCGAAGGCGTTGTGCGGGGCGAAGAACCCGATCGTGTTGTAGCCCCAGTAGTTGTCGAGGCCCCGCGCCACCAGCGCGTGCTCGGGGATCGACTGGTGCACCGGCATGAGTTCCACGGCGGTCACGCCGAGGTCGAGCAGATGGTCGATCATCACCGGGTGCGCCAGGCCCGCGTACGTGCCGCGCTGCTCTTCGGGGATGCCCGGGTGCAGCTTCGTCAGGCCCTTCACGTGCGCCTCGTAGATGACGCTCTCGTGGTACGGGACGCGCGGCGGCCGGTCGTCCGCCCAGTCGAAGAACGGGTTGATCACCACGTTCTTCGGCATGTACGGGGCGCTGTCGTCCTCGTTGAGCGCGTCGGGGTCGTCGAACCGGTAGGAGAACAGCGACTCGTGCCAGCGGACTTCGCCCTCGAAGGCCTTGCCGTACGGGTCGAGCAGCAGCTTGGACGGGTTGCAGCGGTGCCCGCCGCGCGGGTCGAACGGCCCGTGCACCCGGTACCCGTACCGCTGGCCGGGGCCGACGCCGGGCAGGTAGCCGTGCCAGACGAACCCGTCCACCTCGGGCAGTTCCCGCCGCGTCTCGCGCCCGCCGGCGTCGAACAGGCACAGCTCGACCCGCCGGGCCACCTCCGAGAACAGCGCGAAGTTCGTGCCGGTCCCGTCCCAGGTGGCGCCCAGCGGATAGGGCTCCCCGGGCCAAACCTCCCGCATGTTCCATCTCCTCGGCCGGTCCATCCTCGCCCGTCGATTGTGGCTTACCTACCGTCCTCCAGCCCCCACCCACTGGGCCCCATCAGGGTGTCACGTCGGCGACGCTCCGTGCGGGAGGCGCCAGACGTCTTCGCCGTCGCCCGTCGTCTCGCCGGTGCGGCACAGGCCCAGCTTGGCGGCGACGGTCGCGGACGGGC
Organism: Spirillospora sp. NPDC048824; assembly: GCF_043198455.1. Taxonomy (NCBI): domain Bacteria; kingdom Bacillati; phylum Actinomycetota; class Actinomycetes; order Streptosporangiales; family Thermomonosporaceae; genus Spirillospora; species Spirillospora sp. NPDC048824. Next base: position 54,245 of record NZ_JBICUS010000014.1, read on the forward strand.
GGTTGTCCGGGTGGACGGTGGCGACGATGTCGTGGACGCCGTGGGCGAGGAGCCAGTCCAGCAGGGCGCGGGCGGCCTCGGTGGCGAACCCGAACCCCTGGTAGGGCATCGCGATGACCCAGGCGACGGACGCGATGCGGCGCGGCGGGCCCGGCCTGACGGTCGAGCCGGTCGAGGGCGGCGTCACGGTGAAGCCGCGCGCCGCCGGAGTGACGGTCGCCCGAACGTAGCCGACGGCCTGCCGGTCGCGGCCGCGGCGGACGATCCAGTTCAGCCAGTACTCCTGGTGGAACGGCGCCGGCCCGGCGACCAGGTGCGCGTAGCGGGCGCGCAGTTCGTCGCGGGTGAGGGGCTCGCCGCCGAGGTAGCGGTGCAGGCGCCGGTCGTCCAGGACGGGGGCCATCTCGTCGGCATGATGGACCGCCAGCGGTTCCAGGACGAGGCGCTGGGTCCGGATGGTCTCGGCGAGCGGCCCGTACACCCGCCGATCGTATGCGCCCCGTGCCCGCCGGGGCCCGGTCAGAGGCGGCGTGTCCAGACGCCGGTGGAGTGCTGTTTCGGGTCGAGCCACAGCCACGGCTGGGAGTGGCGGAACGGCAGTTCCGTGCCGGGCTGCCAGGGGAACAGGCCCTGCCGGTTGGGCCAGACGACCTGGAGCATCGGCAGCGGGGGGCGCCGGTAGAACGCGACGGCGCCGCCGAACAGCGCGTCGTACCAGCGCGGGTCGATCTCCCGGAAGGCGGCGGCCTGTCCGCGCACGAGTCCGTCGCGGCGCTCGCCGTCCGCGGGGGCGCGCCCCTCGGCGGTGTGCCGGCCGAGGGTGTTGAGGATCTCCTCCGTCTCGTAGACGTCGCCGCCGAACATCGCCAGTTCCGGCGACCGGTGGCTGTGCCACAGGCCGACCGTGTACGCCCAGCCGGGTCCGTCGCCGTCGGGGTGGACGAGGACGACGCTCCAGCCGTACTGCGTGATGTGCACGATGGTGCGGAGCTGGAAGTTGTCGAGCCGGTCGCGGTCACCGTAGTCACGGCAGATCACACAGGTGCATGAGGGGCGATCGCCGGACATGACCGTCAGTTTACGATCAATCGACCCTGTGTATCGCGCCGGGGACCATCACCAGAACACGCCGGTGTCCCGGGGCCGGCTCTCGTGGCCGGCGCGGGCGTCCGGCCGACGGCGCGGGCGGGCGAGCATCGTCGCCAGGAGCATCGCGGCGGGCAGCCCCAGCGGCACGGCGGCCAGGGGCGCGGCGGTCGCGACGTCCAGTGCCGTCCCGCCGAGCAGGCCCGCGACGCCGAGGTTGTCGCCCTGCCGTCCCACCGGGACAGCGAGGGCGGCTCCGGCGGCGGCGACGGCGAGCCCCGCGGCGGGGAGCGCGAAGATCCGTCGCCGCACGAAGAAGCCCAGCGCGACCCCGGCGGCGCCGAGCGCGGGCAGGGCGATCGCCCCGAGCCACCGCACCGGCCGCGGCCTCAGCTCGATCCGCAGGACCGGCGGCGGTTCCCCGGAACGCAGCCGCCAGGTGCGGTGGCCCGAGGGCCGGGTGTCCGATCCGACCGTGGCCGGCACCGACGGCAGCGTCAGCGTCATGGACGTGACGCCGAAGCCCTTGTCGGCGAGCTGCCGCACGGCGCCCGCCGTGTCGATCCGCAGCGACGCCCTCCGGCCGGTCCGGTAGGCGCGGTCGACGGCGGCGCTGGCGAACGGCATGCCGCGGTCCTGTTCGGTGTGGACGCGGACGCCGCGCGCCTCCGGGAACGTCCGCTCCGCGATCCGCCGGGCGAGCGCCCGCACCTCGGCGTCCGATCGCAGCCGTCCCGCCGCGTGGAGGTCCAGGAGGGCGTCCCCGCCGGGCAGGACGGTGACGCCGAGCCGGGCATGCTGCCGGGGGACGGGCCCTCCGCCGCCGCACCCGGCGATCACGGCGACGGCCAGCAGTGTCACGCCGAGTGCGACGAGCCGCCGAACGGACACCCCGGCCTCCGATGCTGGACGCTGCCGATTCCCACCCTGGTAAGACGATGTCGCACCCGCGTCTCGTTCCGGTCCCGGAACGGTGCTCGGCTACGAGCCGGATCTGGCCGCGGTGCGCACGATCGTCGGGCGGCTGATGGACGCGACGGATCCCCAGCCCGCAAAGCCGTGAGAGTCGACGTGACCCCTCCAAATGCGCCACTCCCACGCCTCCCTCCTGCTGACACACGGTGTCCCGGTGCCGGGTACTCGGCGGCGAGCTGGTCGGCGGTGGACCAGTGCGTCGTAGCCGGCTCCCGAGCGGCCGGTTCGTGGCAGAGTGGCGGGATGTCTGGAGCGCGGTACGGGATGGATGCGCCCTACGGGTTCGGCTTCGTGGCCCTGGTCGTGCTGGGGTTCTGGGTGACCGGGCTGGTGATGGCGGTCACCGCCGATCTGGCCGCCGCGCTGCCCGCGCTGGTCTCCGGCACCCTGCTGGCGGGATGCCTGGCCCTGAGCCTGCACGCCACGCTGCGCGGCAAGTTCCTGGTCTGGCGGGACGTGCTGGACGAGCTGGACCTGCGAGGCGACGAACGGCTGCTCGACCTCGGCTGCGGACGCGGCGCCGTCCTGCTGGCCGCCGCCCGGCACCTCCCGCAGGGCCGGGCGGTCGGCGTGGACCTGTGGCGCGGACGGGACCAGTCCGGCAACACCCCGGCGGCGACCCTGCGCAACGCCCGCGCCGAAGGCGTCGCCGACCGCGTCCACGTGCAAGGGGGTGACCTGCGCAGACTCCCGTACGCGGAGGCGAGCTTCGACCTGGTCGTGTCCAGCCTGACGGTGCACACCATCTTCGGCGCGGACGCCCGCGCCCAGGCGATCGCCGAGGCGTACCGGGTGCTGCGGCCGGGCGGCCGCCTGCTGATCGCCGACCTGGCGCGGACCCCCCGCGAGTACGCTGCGGTGCTGGCCCGGCTGAACGCCCAGGACATCCGCGTACGCGGCCTCGGCTGGCGCGCGTGGTGGGGCAGCCCGTGGGTCCCGACCCGCCTGCTCACCGCCCGCAAACCAGCCACCCCCTGAACACCAACCGGCACGATCCAGGCCCCATGGTCAGCGTCCGACGAGCACCCTCGATCACAGAGCGCCCGCAGGGAATTCAGTAGGGCGGCTCGGCGGACTGCTGGGCCTGAGCTTGAGTGTGGGCTCAGCCGACTTTCGGGGTGGCGCGGTCGATGATGGGGGGACAGGTCCAATTTCGGCGGGCGGGTGCCGGAAACGGCTCCCCAGTCGCCCGCGAGGCGGGACGCGCAGAAGGCGTCGGCTACCGCCGGATGGCCATGCCTGACCAGCAGCGATGCCTGGATAACGAGGGCTCGATCACGCCACGGGCGAAGCGCCTGGAACAGACCGACACAGCACTCCTGGCGGGAGCAGTGTGGTCATGATTGACGGTGGGCGGGTGGTCAAGGGGTGGTGAGGGCGGTGATTCTCGCTTTGGCGTCGGTGATCAGGTTCGCCGCGTGGGGGCCGGCGGCGTACCGGGCCGCGTTGATGGCGCCGGCGGCCGCGGAGGGCGGGTCTGGGTTGGTCGCGTGGTGCAGGGCGAACCAGAGCCACCGGTGTTCGTGGTCGCCGAGCTGGGAGCGGCGGGCGCGCAGGTGCGCCTCCGAGGTCAGGGCACGCGCGTTGATGCTGGCGACGATGTCGGGATCTTCGTCGAGGTCCGCGTAGCGGGCCGCCTCCGAGGCGGCCCACCACGCCAGGTCCCGCAGTGCCGGTTCGGGTAGTCCGGTCAGTGCTTCGGCGTCGGAACCGAGCGCGTTGTCGATGCTCCGCCAACGCGGATACAGCGTGGGCAGGTCCGGCACGATCCGGAACGCGATGTCGGCGGCCTCGATGCGGGCCAGGTCTTCGGCGGTGATGCCATGGCCGGTGAACCGCTGGACGGCCAGCAGGCCCTGCGCCTCCTTGCGACGGTCCAGGTCGGAGAAGTCGAGATCGGAGAGGAACAGGGCGAGCTGTGGTGGCGCGTCGAGGTCGCCGAACGGTTCGTCCGAGAGCAGCACTTCGCCATGCTCGGCGAACGACAGCCTGGTCAGCGCATTGACGTTCCAGTACATGCTGGCCGCCCGTCCGGTGGCGGACGCCCGCTCCAGCACGGGCGCGCGCGAGCCGCAGAAGCCGTTGTACTCAACGGCGATCACGGCGCCGCCGACGTCCAGCACCGCGACCCAAGGGTCGATCGACCTTCGGTTCATCAGATCGTCGGCGATTCTCTGCAGCGACTCCGGCTGGGCCGGGTCCGCTCCGAAGGCGCGCAGCACGTCCGCGGCCTCCGACCCGGTCACCACCGTGACCGTCGCGGCCTCGGACAGGGTGCTGTCGTCCAACCACCGGTAGACGGCCTCGGGCGGTTCGGGACGTACCGGCTCCGGCTCGCCGCGCAGCCGGTGGCCGAGCCGGTCGGTGCGGGTGTGCACGATCTCGGCCGCGGCGGGAGCCTGCCATATCCAGAGGTCATAGGACTCGCGGCTGTCGGCGTCGTCCCGGCCGCGGGCGTGGACCCGCAACCGGTAGTCGCCCGGCCAGGGCGGGGTGAAGCGGCGCAGTTGCGGCTCGACCTCCTGGGCCCCGGTCACGGACGCGCCGCCGGTCGCTGCATGCCAGCTGACCTCGACGACCTCCTCCCAGCCCGTGGCGACCTCCTGCGGCGGCTCTTCCAGGACGTGCGCCAGCATCGAGACGCGTCCGTTCTCGCGGCCGGTGCGGATCAGCGCACCGCCCGGCACTACCGCGACCAGCCCGTTGCCGCTGAAGTCGGCCTCCTCCGGGACGTCGCCTTCCTCCAGCAACGCGAACCTGTGCCCCGACACCGGCGGCGACCCGCTGACCGCGACGGGCATCAGGTACTCCTCCCTGACCTTGTCGAGTATCGCGGCGGCGTAGCCGGGAGGCATCGGGGTCTCGTTCAGCAGCAGGACCGCGGTGCCGATCGCGACGCCGAGCACCGCGGGCGGTCCGGCGACCCGGGGGTGGATGCCCGCCCGGTGCAGGACGGCGGCGGTGGTGGATACGGCCAGCGCGAGTCGCGCCGCGCCGTGCGCCGCGGCCACCCCCTCCTCGTCGGTGACTTCGGGTCCGACCGCCAGGAGGGCGGCGACGCGCGGGACGGTGGCGAGGCGGCGGACCAGGGCGGCGACCAGGGGCACTGCGCCCGGCCGGACATGGTCCAGCATGGCCGACGCGGTCACCGCCTCGCTCATCCCGTCCATGGTCATCATGCCGAGGCCGCCGGTAGGCGGCCCGCCCAGGAAACCGGCCAGGTCCGGGGCGTCGGCGAGGTCGAGTTCCGGGACGGTCAGTTCCAGCGCGCCCAGGAGGCGTTCGGTCAGCAGTGGCGGCAGCGAAGCGAGCGCGTCCCGCACCGGCGACCCGCTCGGCCCGGGCCGGACGCCGGAGTAGAAGTCGGCCCCGGGCCTGCCGGTCATCCCTCGGATGCGCCAGGTGTCGTCGGCGGCAGCCCGCAGCCGGCCGAGCTCGGCCGCCGGTGCGGCGGGTATGCGGGTGACGACCAGCGGTATCGCTTCGGCGACCGGCCCCGCCAATTCCTCCAGCACCGCTTCCGGAACCTCGACCACAGCACCTCCGACCGCCGATTCTCACCAGACGGACGGAACCCTAGCCATCGACTACGACACTGCGCCTGCCAAGGAGTTCGCCGCCCGGCCGCGAACGAGAGCGGGCGGCTGCTGTATCCGAGCGTCCCTCATGGAGGTCGCCGCTCCGGCTGCCGGGATCGAGCACTTTAAAAGTGCGGCCCGCCGGTTTCCCGACAGGTGCTGTAACGCGGCCACGAAGGCCGGCTCGACGGCTTCGCGCTGCTCGTTCGAGCCTGCGGTCGGGGGCAGATGAGGTAGTGCCGCTGCGGTGGCGATGTCTAGAGTCTGTGTCGTGAACGACACTGGAGCCGACGTCGACAAGCGCGTTGCCGAGGCGTGGGCGCGGATCGAGGCCGGCCTGAGTCGCGTCCTGCCGGCTTCCCTGCATCACCTCAATGCGCAGGCCGCGGTACAGGAAATCGATGCGGTGGAGGCCGCCTTGGCCATACCACTGCCCCCGTGGCTGCTCGACTTTGATCCGGCCCCGGGGGGAACGCCCGGACAAGTGGTTCGGGTCGACGTCGAATGCGCCTCATGTGGGCTCAGCCGAGCTTCGGGGTGGCGCGGTCGATGATGGGGGACAGGTCCAATCCCGGCGGGAGAGTGCCGAAGGCGGACCCCCAGTCGCCCGCCAGGCGGGACGCGCAGAAGGCGTCGGCGACGGCCGGGTGGCCGTGCCTGACCAGCAGTGACGCCTGCAGGACGAGAGCCAGGCGCTCGGCTACGCGGCGGGCACGGAGCTCGATCGTTGCGGTGTCGGTGAAGCTTTCCTTGGCATCCTGGACGGCTGCGTCCAAGCGCTTGTCGGCCCCTCGGGCAAGCTCGACCTCGCAGAAGAACGCGTCCAGCGTCTGTGGCTCGCGTAGGACCGCGCGGAGGAGATCGAGCGCCGCGACGTTGCCGGAGCCCTCCCAGATCGAGTTCAGCGGCGACTCCCGGAAGAGGCGGGGCATGCCCGAGTCCTCCACGTAGCCGTTGCCGCCCAGGCATTCGAGGGCCTCGGCGGCGTGCGCGGGCCACCGCTTGGTGATCCAGTACTTGCTGATCGCGAGCCCGAGCCGCTTGAACGCCGACTCCGTCTCGTCCCCGCGCACCGAGCGGTCCGTCGCGCCCGCCAGCCGCAGCATCGTGATCGTCGCGGCCTCGGACTCGATCGCCAGGTCCGCGAGGACGTTGCGCATCAGCGGCTGGTCGATGAGGTACGCCCCGAACGCCTTGCGGTGCGCGGCGTGGTGGACGGCGGTCGTGACGCCCTGCCGCATCCCCGACGCCGCGCCGATCACGCAGTCGAGCCGGGTCATGTTGACCATCTCGATGATGGTGCGGACGCCGCGGCCCTCGTCCCCGACCCTCCAGGCGACGGCGTTCTCGTACTCCACCTCCGAGGACGCGTTGGACCTGTTGCCGAGCTTGTCCTTGAGCCGCATCAGCCGCAGCGGGTTCAGCTCGCCGTCCGGCAGGACGCGCGGGACCAGGAAGCAGGTGAGGCCGCCCGGGGCCTGCGCCAGCGTCAGGAACACGTCGCACATCGGGGCGCTGGTGAACCACTTGTGGCCGACGAGCCGGTACGTCCCGTCCGGCTGCGCGGCCGCCCGGGTGGTGTTGGCCCGCACGTCCGACCCGCCCTGCTTCTCGGTCATCGACATGCCGGCGATCAGCGCGTTCTTCGTGAGCGGGGCGCGCAGGCCGAAGTCGTACTCCCGCTCGGCGAGCAGCGGCTCGTACCGTGCCGCCAGCTCCGGGGACTGCCGCAGCGCGGGGACGGCGGCGTAGGTCATCGAGATCGGGCAGCCGTGACCCGCGTCCACCCGCCACGTGTAGAACTTGGCGGCCCGCGCGACGTGAGCACCCGCACGCGCGTCGGTCCAGGCGGAACCGTGCAGCCCGTGCGTCACCGCGACGGTCATCAGCTCATGCCACGCCGGGTGGAACTCGACCTCGTCGATCCGGTGCCCGTAGCGGTCGTGGGTGCGCAGAACCGGCGGGTTCTCGTTCGCGAGGCGTCCCCATTCCTGTGCCCGCTCGGTGCCCGCCAGCCTCCCGAGCTCGTGCACCTCGGCCTCGGCCCACCCGGCGCCCTCGCGCTCCAGCCCGTCCAGCAGGACCGCCTCGTCGGCCGTGTCGTGCCCGGCGAGCGGGGGAACCTGATTGAACACCTCGTGCGTCACCGTGCCGCTCCCGCGTTGCTCCGACTACGTTCGAGCCATCGCGACGCAGGATACAGAATCCCGTTCGGGCAACCATTGATCCTGCCCTCGGCGTGCCCGTGCGTCCATCCTCCTCAAGTGGTGGGGCGATCTCGTCCGCGCGGCGGATTGTCCCGCGGCCGCGGGGGCATACCTTCGGAATCATGAGTCAGTCCAGTCCGCAGCCGGAGCGGCGCTCCTCGTGCCGCCCGCGGGACCGGCGGCAGGACCTGCACCCCGACCGGCCCGTCACCGACCCCCTCGAGCCGGGCCCCGACGCGATACGGGCCTCGGACGCCGAGCGGGAGGCCGTCGTCGAGCGGCTGCGGATCGCCTCCGTCGAAGGACGGCTCACCTTCGAGGAACTGACCGAGCGCAGCGAGGCCGCCTACGCGGCCGTCACCCGCGGTGACCTGGAGCGCATCACCGACGACCTGCCGGGCATGGGCGCGCCCGGCGCCAACCGCGCGCCCCGCCAGATCAAACGCAAGTTCAGCGCCGTCATGGGCGACTGCAAGGAGAGCATCGTCGGGCGCATCGACGGGCCGCTGGAGGCCGTGGCGGTGATGGGCGACGTCGTGCTCGACCTGCGCGGCGCCCAGGTTCCCACCGGCGAGATCCACATCTCCGCCACCGCCGTGATGGGCGACGTCAAGATCATCGTCCCGGACGGCGTCAGCGTCGAGTTGTCCGGGCACGCCTTCCTCGGCGAGCGCAAGATCGCCGTCCGCGAAGCGCAGCCCGGCGCCCCCGTGCCCGTCGTCCACGTCACCGCCCACGCCGTCATGGGCGACGTCAAGATCGTCGACGACGAGCACTACGCCCCGCTCCGCCGCGCCATCGTCTCCTGGTGGCGCGACAAGAAGTAGCTACCGGCGGCGGGAGTCGTCGTGGCGTTCGGCCTCCTCGACGCCCTCCTCGTCGGGCGGGAGCGTGTCGGGGTGCTCGATCTCCACGCCGGGCGTCCCCGTGCCGCCGGCGCCATGATCGGTGGTGGGCCGGGTCCGGCCGCGGGCGTCGGAGTCCTCGTTGACGGGGGCGAAGTCGCGGTCGTGCGTCTCTTCTGGCTCGTGTCCGAGATCCTCACGCTTCATGGCAGCCCGCATACCCGCCCAGCCGGGCGCCGAACGCGGAATCGAGACGGCCCCTCCTCAGACGGCCCGTGCTCAGACGGCCCGTGCCCTGTGGGACGTCTGAGCAGGCCGGGGGTTTGAAGGGTCGTCCACCCGGGAGACGACCGCCTCGTCGTAGCGGTGGACGATCAGGTCGGCGACTTCCGGGGCCGCCCCGAGGACGGAGGAGACCGCGGTGGCGCCGGCGTCCAGCGCCGCCGCCCGGACCTTGTCGGCGAAGTACCCCGGGGCCAGGAAATAGGACGCCACCGCCACACGCGGAGCGCCCGCGTCCAGCAGCGCCGCCACCGCCTCGGCCGGCCCGGGGCGGGCCGCCGACGCGTAGGCCGGGACCACGTCCCGCCAGCCGCGCCGCCGCCACTCACGTGCGAGCCGCGCGATGGTGGCGTTGGCCGAGGCGTGGCTGGAGCCCGCCGACACCAGTACGACCGCCGTGTCCGGGTCGCCGGGTTCCACGCCGGCGTCGGACAGGCGGCGGTCCAGGGCGTCCGTCAGCAGCGGGTGGGGGCCGAGCGTCTCGGCCGTGTGCAGGCGCAGCCGCGGATGCGGGCCGCGCACCCGGTTCAGGACGCCCGGGATGTCGGTCTTGCTGTGGTATGCAGCGGTGAGCAGCAGCGGCAGCACGACCGCGCCGGTCGCGCCGTCCCGGGCGAGTCCGTCCAGGACGCGGTCGGGCGCCGGCGGCGCGTGGTCCAGGAACGAGGCGTGGACGGGAATGTCCGGGCGGCGGTCCCGCACGACGTCGAGCAGCTCGGCGACGGTCGCGGCGGCACGCGGATCGCGGCTCCCGTGCGCCACCGCCACCATCGGCCTGCTCACAGGTGGATACCGCACTCGGTCTTGCCCGATCCGGCCCAGCGGCCGCTGCGCGGGTCCTCGCCGGCCGCGACCGGGCGTGTGCACGGGGCGCAGCCGATCGAGGGGTAGCCGTCGTAGTGCAGCGGGTTGACGAGCACCCCGTTGTCCTCGATGTAGTTGTCCATGTCCTCCTGGGACCAGTCCAGGATCGGGTTCACCTTGACCATGCCGCGCTTGCGGTCCCACTCGACGACGCGGCGGTCGCGGCGGCTCGCGGTCTCGTCCCGGCGGATGCCGCTGAACCAGGCCATGTAGCCCTCCAGCGCGCGGCCGAGCGGCTCCACCTTGCGCAGGTGGCAGCACAGGTCCGGGTTGCGGCCGAACAGCCGTGGGCCGAGCGCGGCCTCCTGCTCCTCGACCGTGCGGGACGGGGTGACGTTGATGACGTTCACCGGGTACACGGCCTCGACCGCGTCCCGGGTGCCGATCGTCTCGGCGAAGTGGTAGCCGGTGTCGACGAACAGCACGTCGATGCCGGGCTTCACCTTCGACACCAGATGGATCAGCGCCGCGTCCGACATGGACGAGGTGAGGCAGATGCGCTCGCCGAACGTGGCGGCGGCCCAGCGGATGACCTCCAGCGTGGGCGCGCCGTCCAGCGCGACGGCGGCCGATTCGACGACGTCTTCGAGGTCAAGGGCAGGTCTGTCGGTCTCCAGAAGCGTCACCGAGGGATCTCCTTGCTTGCGGTGCCGGGAGCGCCGACACCGAGGAATCGCAACCTGAAGGAACGGACGCAGTCGGGGCAGAACCATGAACCGTATTCTTCCTGCGGTTCCAGGTGCTCTTCCCCGCAATAGGGGCAGTAGAACGGCGCCATCCGCTCGCCTCCGCCCGTGTGCGGGGGACCGGCCCCCGGGTTCGCTCCGCTCGTCATTTGAGGTCCGCTTCGTCCGCGCGATGCACCCACTCGGCGAAGGTCTCGCCGTCTTCGCGCTGCTTGTCGTAGTTGCGGACGATCCGCTCGACATAGTCGGTCAGCCCGGCCGAGGTGGTCTTCAGCCCGCGGACCTTCTTGCCGAACGAGGCGCCGAGCTGCCCGCCCAGGTGGATCTGGAACCCCTCCACCTGGTCGCCGTTCTCGTCCACGACGAGCTGGCCCTTCAGGCCGATGTCGCCGACCTGGATGCGGGCGCAGGCGTTCGGGCAGCCGTTGACGTTGATGGTGAGCGGCTGGTCGAAGTCCGGGAGCCGCTTCTCCAGCTCGTCGATGAGGTCCATCGAGCGCTGCTTGGTGTCGACGATGGCGAGCTTGCAGTACTCGATGCCGGTGCACGCCATCGTCTGGCGCCGGAACGTGGACGGGCGGACCTGCAGGTCGTGCTTGGCCAGCTCGTCGGCGAGCGCCTCGGTGTCCTCCTCCGGGACGTCCAGGATCACCATCTTCTGCTCGATGGTCGTCCGGACCCGGCCGGAACCGTAGCGGTCGGCCAGCTCGCCGATGACGCCGAGCAGCTCGCCGTTCACGCGGCCCACGCGCGGTGCGAACCCGACGTAGAAGCCGCCGCCCTGCTGCGGGTGGATCCCGACGTGGTCGCGGCGGGCGAGCGGCGCGGCGGGCTCCGGGCCGTCCGGCAGCGCGTAGCCGAGGTATTCCTTCTCCAGCACCTCGCGGAACTTCTCCACGCCCCAGTCCTTCACCAGGAACTTCATCCGGGCGCGGCTGCGCAGCCGCCGGTAGCCGTAGTCGCGGAAGATCGAGGTGACCCCGTGCCAGATCTCCGTGGCCTGCTCCGGTTTGACGAACACGCCGAGGCTCTGCGCGAACATCGGGTTGGTGGACAGCCCGCCGCCGACGAACACCTGGTAGCCGGTCTCGCCCAGCTCGTTCACCACGCCCACGAACGCGATGTCGTTGATCTCGTGGACGGTGCAGTGCGAGGTGCAGCCCGACAGCGCCGTCTTGTACTTGCGCGGCAGGTTGGAGAACTCGGGGGAGCCGATGTAGCGGTCGTGGATGTCGCGCAGCTGCGGCGTCGCGTCGATCACCTCGTCGGCGGCGATCCCGGCCAGCGGGCAGCCGATGATGGTGCGCGGGACGTCCCCGCACGCCTCCATCGTGTGCAGCCCCACGGCTTCGAGGGCCTCCCAGATCGCCGGGACGTCCTCGATCCGCACCCAGTGCAGCTGGACGTTCTGCCGGTCGGTGATGTCGGCGGTGCCGCGGGCGTACCGGGTGGAGATGTCGGCGATGGTGCGAAGCTGCGGGCCGCTCAGCTGGCCGCCGTCGATGCGCACCCGCATCATGAAGTAGCGGTCTTCGAGCTCCTCGTCCTCCAGCGCGCCGGTCCTGCCGCCGTCGATGCCGGGCTTGCGCTGGGTGTACAGGCCCATCCAGCGGAACCGGCCGCGCATGTCGGCCGGGTCGATCGAGTCGAAGCCGTGCTTGGAGTAGATGTCGATGATGCGGCGGCGGACGTTGAGGCCGTCGTCGTTCTTCTTGTTCTCTTCGGTCTTGTTGAGCGGTTCCCGGTAGCCGAGGGCCCACTGGCCTTCGGCCTTCTTGCGCTTGATCGCGGGTGGCACGGCGCGCGTCCTCATCTGTTGTCGTGAGGGACGCGTAGCGCACCGGCAGTCTGAGGCAGCCGGCTCGACGCTGAGCAGGGTGAAGTCAAAGATGACGCCGATGCACCACGCGGCCCGCTGAGCAGGGGCGTGGTCGGGGCGTCACCGACAGATCGCGCTGCGGACGCGCAGGAAGTCCACGTGCCGGCGCTTCGCCAGCAACGGGTCCGCAGCAGTCATACCCGAACTCTGACACGCGGTCTCGCGGGCTGTCCAGTTACGTCCGGCATATGGACGAGTGAGATGCGTCATCCCTGCCGCTTCCAGTTCACCGGGGGCTCGGTGTCGCCGCTGGTACCGGGACCGGGCCGGCGTTCCCGCCCGGACGTCGCCGGGGCCGGCCGGTGCTGGCAGTCGCACCAGGATCCGCCGCGGCACTCCTCGTGGCGGCGTTCTCGGCACGACCGGCAGATCATGGTTCCAGTGTCACCCATCAAGGCCGGTGCCCGCGCCCCCCGGGCCTAAACGATCATGGGCGAGATGACGTTCCGGGTCGTCGAAGCGGGTATGAGCCAATGGGTGTGTAGGGGACATGCCACACGCCGACGCGACATTCGGGCGGGGGAGGCGGTCGGAACGCGACGCGCGGAGCGGACCACTGAAATGGGCGATGCGGCATGTTCCGGGCCCGTAACGCTTTACGGTGGGGCGGTGTGACCACCGTCTCCGACGCCGCGGGCGTCCCCCCGGCCGGGGACTCCGATCCGGACGAGGGCCCCACCGCCCTCGATCCGGGCAACCCCGAGGCGGACGCTCACGATCCTGACGGCGCCCCCGACCCGGGCGGCTCCGGTCCGCGCGGCCGGGCCCGCCTCCTGCGCGCACGCGTCCGTGCGGGCGCGGGCGCGGTGCCACGGGTCGCCTGGACCCTGACCAAGGGCACCGCGGTGGGCGCGTTCCGCTACCGGGTGACCGGGCTGGCCGCCGAGGCGGCGTTCTTCGCGCTGCTGTCGCTGCCGCCGCTGGTGATCGGGCTGATCGGCACGATGGGCCACCTGCGCGGCATGTTCGGCCGCGGCACCGTCACCGAGATCCGCACCTGGGTCATCGACCAGTCCGGAACCGTGCTGACGGGCTCGACGGTCGACACGGTCGTCGTCCCGCTGATCGACGGCGTGATCGAGGGCGGCAGTCCCGACATCATCTCGCTCAGCTTCCTGCTCTCCCTGTGGGCGGGGTCGCGGGCGACGAACGTCTACATCGACACGATCAGCATCGCCTACGGGCTCTCGGGCATCCGCGGCATGATCCGCACCCGGCTGCGGGCGTTCTTCCTCTACCTGATCGGCCTGCTGGTCATGCTGATCGTCATCCCGATGCTGGTGGCGGGGCCCACGCTGGTCCGGCGGGCGCTGCCGGAGAGCGCCGAGTTCGTCCAGGCGCTCTACTGGCCGGTCGTGGTGACCCTGTCGATCGTCTTCCTCGCGACGCTGTACCACCTGAGCGTCCCGGTGCGGACGCCGTGGCGGTGGGACCTGCCCGGCGCCGTCCTCGCGCTGCTGATCTGGATCGCCGGCAGTTTCGGCTTGCGGCTCTTCCTGGCCGGGTCGCTCAGCGGGGTGTCGCTGTACGGGTCGCTGTCGGCCGCGATCGCGGTGCTCGCCTGGCTCTACGTCGCGGCGATCGCGGTGCTGATCGGCGCCGCGCTGAACGCCGAGATCGACCGGCTGTGGCCGAGCGCCGACACCGCGCGGGCGCGGGCCGTCCGTGACGCGCAGGCGGAGGAGCGGCGGGAGGACGAGGACGCGGGAAGTAAAAACAACCCCGAATGAGGTCCTGATAAGGCAAAACATGTCGTAACCTCGCCTGACATGACCCCCCGTGAGGAGACCGGCCGGCTCCGGACCGTGACCGGCATGATCGCGACGTCCGACGTCACCGGGCCGGTGCTCTCCCACGAGCACCTGCAGATGGATCTGCGCTGGCCGCAGCGCCCGCAGCTGGTCGAGTCCGATCCGGGCCGCTGGCTGGACGAGGAGAAGGCCGTCCAGCGGGAGCTGACGGGGCTGCGCAAGGAGCACGGCCTCGGCCTCGTCGTCGACCTCACCTGCTCCGGTATGGGACGCAACGCCGCCGCGCTCGCCCGGATCAGCGCCGGCGCCCGGGTGGCCGTGGTCGCCGGGACGGGCGTGTTCACCGAGCCGTTCCACCCCGCGTTCGTCAGCGAGACCCTCGCCGCGGAGGCGGGTCCGGACGGGCCCACCGGTGTCGAGCGGCTCGCCGAGCGGCTCCTCGCCGAGGTCGGCTTCGGCATGGACGGCACCAACTCCCTGCCGGGCGTCATCGGTGAGATCGGCACCTGGGGCGAGGCGCCCACCGAAGCCGAGGAGCTCTGCCTGCGCGCCGCCGCCCGGGCCGCCCGCTACTCCGGGCTGTCGGTCGCCACCTACGGCCGCGCCGGCCTCGCCCAGATGGAGATCCTCACCGCCGCCGGGCTGTCCCCCGACCGTGTCGCGGTCGGCCAGCAGGACCGGGTGGACGACCCCGGCCAGCACCGCAAGATCGCCGAGACGGGCGGCTATGTCTCGTTCGGCACGCTCGGCCTCGCGGGCGAGGACCACGCGGCCATCGGCGCGCGCGTCCGCTGCGTCATGGACCTGCTGGAGGCCGGGCACGCCTCCCGGGTACTGCTGAGCACCGGCGTCTCCCGGATGGCCCAGGTCACCCGGTACGGCGGCGCCGGCTTCGGATACCTGTTCGACACGTTCCTGCCCGCGCTGCGCGCCGCCGGGGCCGACGAAGCCACCATCGAAGCGATCCTGCACGACAACCCGCTGCGCTGGCTCACCGGTTCCTGAGCTCGTCCACCTGCGCGTATCGCTCATCGGGGTGCCCTTCGGGGCGTCGCGCCGCAAGTCGGCGTTCGTGGGAGCCTCTGGGCGCGGCGGGAGTGGGTAGGGGTGACCCCGGAAGGGGGTGAGCGGATGTCCTGGAACAGATCCGCTCGCGATGACCTCCAGCAGACCGAGACCGTCCGGCTCCCCTACACCGACCGCGCCGAGGCGGGCCGTGTGCTCGCCGAGCGGCTCGCGCCGATGGGCCTGGAGGGCGCGGCCGTCCTCGCGCTGCCGAGGGGCGGCGTCCCCGTCGGGTACGAGGTCGCGCGGCGGCTGCGGTCCCGGCTCGACGTCCTGGTGACCCGCAAGATCGGATACCCGCCGCAGCCGGAGCTGGGCGTCGGGGCGATCGCCGAGGGCGGCTCGCCGGTGTTCGACGCCGACCTGCTGCGCCGGCTGGGGCTCCGCGAGGAGGACCTGGAGGCCACGGTGGCGGCCGAACGCGCCGAACTGGGCCGCCGGGTCGAGGTCTACCGGCGCGGGCGGCCGCTGCCGGAGACCGCGGGCCGCCCGGTGATCGTCGTGGACGACGGGCTCGCCACCGGCGGGACCGCGAGGGCCGCCGTGCGGGCGCTGCGCGAGCGCGGGCCGTCCCGGCTGGTGCTCGCCGTGCCGGTGGGCGCCGCCGAGACCGTCCGCGGCCTGGAGGCCGAGGTGGACGACATGGTCGTGCCGGCCGCGCCGTGGGAGTTCCGCGCGGTCGGCCAGTGGTACCGCGACTTCGAGCAGCTCACCGACGACGACGTGATCGCCTGGCTGGACCGGGCGGCGCGGGTCCGGGAGACGGGCTGACCCGGCCGCCCGGCCCGGGCGTCCGGGCGGGACGGCGGCGAAAAATGGTGCGGCGACTTTCTGAAAAATGGCCGCATCGCGAGGGCGCTTGCGGTAAAAGCACGGTTCTGCGGAAAGTCGGGTGCGATGTGACTCACATGTGACGCAGATGTGACGAAGCACCCGGGCCCGGTCCGCGTGGACCGGGCCCGGGCAACGCAAACGGCCCCGCGGGGCGGGGCCGTGTCGTTTTTCGGTGGCGTGCCGGGGTTTCCGATGGGAGCGTTGTAGCGGCCTGCGTACTCGACTAGGCGGCGTTGGCGCGACGCATCCGGCGGCGGCGCTCGGACGCGCGCTCGTCTTCGTTCAGACCGCCCCACGTGCCGTACTTCTCGGGCCTGGAAACCGCGTAGTCCAGGCACTCCGTCCGGACGGGGCAGCCCATGCAGATCTGCTTCGCCTTACGCTCGCGGATCTCGCGCTCGGGCTGACGCTCGCCGTCGGGACCGAAGAAGAGGACGAGGTCTTCCCCCCGGCACGCCGCGGCGTCCTGCCAGCCCCAGCTGGGACGAGGGAGGTTTGCCTGCCGACGTACCTGAGCCATGGAACACCCACCTTGATTGGTTTCGAACAATTTCAGGACATGGACGCTCGACATGCTTCAGGCGACATGAAGTCAGAAGCGCCGAATGGTCCAACGTCCAGAGTTGCCGCTCTGTTCCCCGTCCGGTTAAGCCGGAAACCTGGGGACGTGCGACACGAAGACCCTCGAATGGGGCCTCAGAGAGATTACACGAGGGCCGCCTCGTTGAGAAGGGTGAGTTCCCTAACAAGGTAGGTTTTCAGGTTCTCCCCGCATCCCGGCCCGCATGGCGCCGACTGCTCGACGGCCTCGACCACGACCCGGTAACGGCTCTCCTGTACTACAACGACCGCTTCGTACCGGGATGTTCCCGTGATCGATCGCACGGTCACGTCGTCCAGGCCAAGGCGGCCGGTGTGTGCGCGGACGAAGTGCTCCGCCGCCTGGGCGGGCTCGGGCGTTCCGGCGCGTCCGCGCAGCCTGTCCAGGACGACCTCGCCCCGCAGGTAGGCGTCCGCCGCCGTCACGGCCTGGGTCTCGCCGAGGTCGCCGTAGTAGAGCCCGTGTGGAAGACATACCAAATTCGCCGCAAATCGGTCACCGCCGACATGGGTGGTTTCCCATACGAGGCGATCGAAACGTGCGGTGAGGGTACGGGCCAGCGGCCCCCCGGCGCGGGCGCAGCAGACGTTGTGGCGCCCGTGCGTGCAGACCAGCAGCAGCGGCTCGGCCACCGGCTCCCCGAGGCCCGGCGACCGGCCGGCGGCGAGGGCGTCCAGATCGAGCGCCTCCAGCTCCGCCGGGTCGGCGAGTTCGCGTCCCTCGATCCAGACCTCCGCGCCGCGCGAGAACGCCGCGTAGACCTGGAGGGGCGGGGTGCGGCGCCGCCGCCCCGGCCGGCGGATCAGCTGGGGCCGGACGCCCGCCTTCCGCGCGGCCCGCACCGCCTCACCGACCGGTGCGGGCGTGGCGAGGTCCTCGACGCGCTCGGGCCAGGGGCCGGGATGCTCGACGAGCAGCCAGGCGCGCGCCTTCGCCGTCGCGCTCGCCAGGCACGGCCGCTCCCCGGTGTGGCTGCCGGGACAGTGCCCGCAGGCGTCGCCGCGCATCAAAAGGAGACCCCCGTAGATCTTCGATCGTTTAGGTAAGGGTAACCTAACGTATCGGGTCCAAACCGGCCGGGGGGCCGGGAAGGCGGATCAGCGCACCGCGGCTCGGGGCAGGAACGACTCGGCGGCGGGCAGCGCGGCCGCCCGGTCGGACGCGACGAGCCCGATCCGGGTGCGGCGGTCCAGCAGATCGCCCGCGTCGAGGGCGCCCTCGTGCCGCACCGCCCAGGCCAGCTCCGCAGCGAGCACGGGCAGCCCGGGGGCGACCGGTTCCAGCAGCGCCGGGTCGTCCTTCGCGAGCGCGGCCAGCAGCGGCGCCTCGGCCCCGTACCGCTGGACGAGACGGGACGGCACGTCCAGCGCGTCCAGCCGGTCCCGCGACGCGGCGCCGACCAGCGGCAGCCGGGCGGTCCGGCTCGCCACCGTGTCGAGCCCGCGGACGCGCGCCGCCGCGTCGACGGCGTCCTGCGCCATCCGCCGGTAGGTGGTGAGCTTGCCGCCGACGATCGTGACGACGCCGTCCCGCGAGGTGAGCACGGCGTGCCGCCGGGAGATGTCGGCGGTGTCGCGGCCCCGCCCGAGATCCAGCAGCGGGCGCAGCCCGGCGAACGCGCCCAGCACGTCCGAGCGCCGCACCGGGACGTCCAGCGCGGAACCGAGGATGTCGAGCAGGAACCCGATCTCGCCCGCCGTCGGCTCGGGCACGTCCGGGATCGGCCCTTCCGCGGGCTCGTCGGTGAGGCCGACGTAGACGCGGCCGTCGCCCTGCGGCAGCACCAGCAGGTACCGGCTGGCCGCTCCCGGGACCGGGATCTGCATCCCGGCCGACAATCCGCGCAGCGTCTCCGCCGCGACCACGATGTGGGTGCCGCGCGACGGGGTCAGCCGCACCCCGTCCACCAGGCCGCCCGCCCAGACGCCGGCCGCGTTCACCACCGAACGCGCCCGGACGGTGAACTCCCGGCCGGTCAGCTCGTCGCGGACGAGCGCGCCGTCGCCCGCGAGGGTGACGGCGCGGCAGCGGGTGAGGATGCGGGCGCCGTACCCGGCGGCGGTCCGGGCGAGCGCCGTGACCAGGCGCGCGTCGTCGGCGAGCTGGCCGTCCCACGACAGCAGCCCGCCGCGCAGCCCGTAGGGCCGCAGCGGGGGCGCCAGCCGCAGCGTCTCGACCGCCGACAGGCGGCGCGGTCGGGGCAGCACCGAGCGCGGGGTGCGCGCGGCGAGCCGCAGCGCGTCCCCGGCGTGCAGCGCGGCACCGACGGCCAGCGCGCGAGAGTGGGACACGAGCGGGGTCAGCGGCATCACGAACGGCAGCGCGCGCACGAGGTGCGGCGCGGTGTGCCGCATCAGCGCGCCGCGCTCGACCGCGCTTTCGTGCGCGACGTCCACCTGGGCGGACGCGAGGTAGCGCAGCCCGCCGTGGATCAGCTTGGAACTCCACCGGGACGTGCCGAACGCGAGGTCGTGGGCGTCGATCGCGGCGACCGACAGGCCCCGGGACGCGGCGTCGAGCGCGGTGCCCGCCCCGGTCGCGCCGAGGCCGACGACCAGGACGTCCACGACCTCGTCCGGCAGGGCGGCGAGCTCGCGTTCCCTGCGCGCCGCGTTGAGCGAGGTGCGGGGGATCTGCGGGGTCCGTGCGTGGAGATCTGGTGTGTTCAAGGCGCGAGCATCCTTTCCAGGATGTGGCGGAGTTCGGCGTCGAAGGCGTCGGAATCGAGGTCGGGGTCGGCGTCGTCGAGCATCGTCGGCGCCGACAGCACGAAGGACTGGACGACCAGCAGCACCGAGCGCGCCTGCCGGGCCGGATGGCCGGGGCGGACGGTGCCGTCGGCGTGCCCGGCCCTGAGCGCCTCCTCGAACAGCTCCAGGAACACCAGCTGGCTGGCGCCGCAGCGGTCCAGGACGTAGGGCAGCAGCAGCTCCGGATCCACTTCGATGATCTTGCGGAGGAGCGGGTGGTCGCGGAACGCCCGCACGCCGGTCACCAGGCCGTCCACGAACCGGGGCCGGACGGGGCGGCCGTCGTCGGGCGGCTGCAGGGTGTCGCCGAGCCCGACCCACTCGCGGGTCATCAGGTCGGCGACGATCGTGCGGACGTCCGGCCAGCGGCGGTACAGCGTCATCCGGGACACGCCGGCGCGGCGGGCGATGTCGGTCAGGGTCGTGCGGCGCACCCCGACGGCCAGCACGCAGTCCCGCGCGGCGTCGAGCACGGTGTCGTCCGCCGTCCGGCCGCCCGGCCCGTTGCGCTGCGGCGTGTCGCGCTCCACCTTGTTGTGACGATTCGACGTCATGTGTCACAGTGTAAGCACAGTTTCGAGGCCGGCGGCAGGCCGGCGACGGGAGGCGCGGGTGGAGACGCGGGACATGCTGTGGAGCGGCTGGGGCGATCCCGGCCGGGCCGCGCCGCTGCCGGAGCAGGTCGTGGGCCTGCTGCGCGAGATGCTCGGCGTCCGGCCGGCCGAGCGGCCCCCGGTGGCCCTCGCCGGCCTCGAGGTCCGCGACTCCCGGCTGCCGGCCGGCGACCTGACCGCGCTGGCGAAGCTCGTGGGCGACCGGAACGTCCGCGCCGACACCGAGACGCGCGTCCGGCACACGCGGGGCAAGTCGACTCCCGACCTGCTGCGCATCCGCGCCGGCGATACCGCCGACGCGCCGGACGCGATCGTCCTGCCCGGCACCCACGACGAGGTCCTCGCGGTGCTGCGGTACTGCGCGGGACGACGGATCGCGGTCGTCCCGTTCGGCGGCGGCACCTCCGTCGTCGGCGGCCTGGCACCGGCCGGCGTCGGCGCGTTCATCGCCCTCGACCTGCGCCGCATGGACGCCCTGGTCTCGGTCGACGAGGTCGCCCGGACCGCCGTCCTCCAGCCCGGCCTGCGCGCCCCCGACGCCGAGGCGCTGCTGGCCGGGCACGGCTACACCCTCGGGCACTTCCCGCAGTCGTACGAGTGGGCGACGATCGGCGGGTTCGCGGCGGCGCGGTCCAGCGGGCAGGCGTCCGCCGGGTACGGCCGCTTCGACGACATGGTCGTCGGGCTGACCGTCGCCACCCCGGAGGGCCCCCTCGATCTCGGCCGGGCGCCCAAGTCCGCCGCCGGGCCCGACCTGCGGCAGCTCGTCCTCGGCTCGGAGGGCGCGTTCGGGGTGATCACCTCCGTGACCGTCCGGATCCATCCCGTCCCGGAGGCCAGGGAGTACGAGGGCTGGCGGTTCGCGTCGTTCGCGGAGGGCGCCGCCGCGCTGCGCCGGCTCGCCCAGGACGGGCCGATGCCCGCGGTGCTGCGGCTCTCCGACGAGACCGAGACCATGATCGGCCTGGCCGACCCCGGTGCCATCGGAGGGCTGGAGGACGGGGGATCGGCGGGATGCCTGGCCGTGCTGGGGTTCGAGGGCGCCCCGGCGCGGGTCGCCGAGCGGCGTGCCCGGGCCGCGGACGTGCTGCGCGCCGCCGGCGGCGAACCGCTCGGCACCGGGCCCGGCGAGAAGTGGGAGCACGGCCGCTTCAACGCCCCCTACCTGCGCGACTCGCTGCTGGACGTGGGCGCGTTCGTGGAGACGCTGGAGACCGCCGCCTTCTGGGCGGGCATCCCCGCGCTGTACGAGGCCGTCCGGGTCGCGCTGATCGGCACCCTGTCGGGCGCGGGCACGCCGCCGCTGGTGATGTGCCATATCTCGCACGTGTACCCGTCGGGCGCGTCCCTCTACTTCACCGTCGTGTCCGCTCAGGGTAAGGATCCGGTCGGGCACTGGGACGCGGCCAAGCGGGCCGCCAACGACGCGATCATCGACGCGGGCGCCACGATCAGCCATCATCACGGTGTGGGCACCGACCATCGCGACTGGTACGCCCGGGAGATCGGGCCGCTGGGCGCCGCGGTGCTCCGCGCCGTCAAGGACCGGGTGGATCCGGCCGGGATCCTCAACCCGGGCGTCCTCGTCCCGCCGGCCGCAGGGGAGTGACCCATGAGCGAAGCGAACCGGGAGGCCACCGGTGACGATGGCCCGCGTTCGTTCACCGCGATCGTCAACCCGGCGGCGGGCGGCTCCGCGTCCGCCTCGTCGCTGATCACGCTGGCCCGGCTGCTGCGCGAAGCGGGCGCCGACGTCGCGGTCGAGTACAGCCGCGGCCTGGAGCACGCCACGGACGTCGCCCGCGCCGCCGCGGGAACGGGGCGGGTGGTGCTCGGCGTCGGCGGCGACGGCATGGTCGGCTGCGTCGGCGGCGCCCTGGCCGAGATGGACGCCGGGACGGGCGCGGTCCTCGGCATCGTCCCGGCGGGACGCGGCAACGACTTCGCGCGGCAGCTCGGCATCCCCTCCGACCCGGAGGAGCTGGCCAGGCTGCTGCTGGAGGGCGAACCGCGCGCCGTGGACGCCATCGACGCCAACGGCACGGCCGTCCTCGGCAGCGTCTACGCGGGCGTGGACGCGGTCGCCAACGACAATGCGAACAGGACGCGGCTGCTGCGCGGCTCCGCCGCCTACTACTTCGGGGCGCTCCGCGCGATCGTCTCGTGGCGCCCGGCCGACTACCTGATCACCGTCGACGGCGAGTCGCACGCGCGGCAGGGCTACACCGTAGTCGCCGCCAACTCCGGCTACTACGGGTTCGGCAAGCACATCGCCCCCGACGCGGCGGTGGACGACGGGCTGCTCGACGTGATCCTCATCCGGCAGGCGCCCAAGAAGCTCTTCTTCTCCGTCATGCGGGAACTGGAGGACGGCTCGCACGTGCGAAGGCCCGAGGTCGAGGTCATGCGCGGCCGCGAAGTACGGATCGAGCTGGCGGGCCCGCCCGGCAGGACGCTTCCGTACGGCGCGGACGGCGAACTGCCCGGGACGCTGCCGGTCACGGCCCGGGTGATGCCGGGCGCGCTCCGCGTCCTGGCGCCCTGACCAGCGGATTCGCCGGCGGCCCAGGGTTTGGCCCGATATTTGGGATGGTTTACGCCAGCATTACGGTCCCTCGGATAGCGTCAGTTACGTCCCGCTAAGGGACCGTTGGGGCCGTCTGCGGAAGCATCATGAGAAGGCGACTGAGTTCGCCGTTCTGGGGGGACTCATGAAGAACGCAGGCGCCCTCGTCGTGGTGGCGCCGGCGTCTCTGGGGGTGGCGCCGGCGTCCACCACGTACACGCGCTGACCCGCATTCCGCGCCGGAGAACGCCGCAGTACGCCGGAGAACCTCGCATGCCGGGCTACGGCAAGTCCGCTTGACTGCCGAGATCGCGTCCGGACAGGCTATGGGCACCCCCTATCCGAACCTTTACGTCCCCGCTGGGCCGTCGGGAGCCGGCCGGTGACATCGGGACGAGAAGGCTCGCCGCTGCCCGGAGGCGTTCTGTGTGTGCCGAGGTGAACCCCGGTCCCGACAACTCGCGCACCTCTGAGGCGGGCGCCGGGTGGGTCTGCCGGAAACCGGGGACCTTCAACGAGCTGCTTCCCGAGCGCGTCACCGATTTCTCCTGGCGCCGCCCGAGGGTGCTGTGGCGGTCCCGCAACGACGTCCTCGCGAGCCTGTTCGGCGACCCCTCGAACGCGATCCGCCGCCGCTGCGTCGCCGCGCTGCGCGAGCGGGGGACGCCGGCGGCGTTCACCGTCCACCGCACGGAGCCGGAGTTCTCGTTCGCCCTGCTCGGCGACACCGGCGAGGGCGACCGGTCGCAGTACGCGGTCGTCCCGCCGCTGCTGCACGCCGCCGCCGGCACCGACTTCATGATCATCGCCAGCGATGTGATCTACCCGGCGGGGGACGCGGACCAGTACCCGGGCAAGTTCTTCCGCCCCTACACGGACTATCCGGCCCCCATCTACGCAGTCCCGGGCAACCACGACTGGTACGACGGACTGCGCGGTTTCCTCCACGTCTTCTGCGACCTGGACGCGGACTGCTCGCCGCCCCCGTGGCGCGGTCCCCTCTCGTTCCTGCCGCGCCTGCTCTGGCGCGACCCGGGCGAGGTCGACTCGGGCACGCTCGGCGAGGCCCGCCGGCGGTACAGGGGCGCGCCCGGCCAGCAGGCCGTACAGCCCGGACCGTACTGGGCGATCGACACGCCCTCGCTGCGCATCATCGGCATCGACACCGGAATCACGGGCACCGTCGACCGCGGCCAGGGCCGCTGGCTGCGAGAGGTGTCCGCCGGTCCGAAACCCAAGCTGCTCGTGACCGGAAAACCGCTGTACGTGGACGACGAGCACCGTCCCGGCAAGATCCAGGGCGGCGGGACCGTCGACGAGATCGTCCGGGACCCCGCGCACAACTATGTGGCGGCGATCGGCGGCGACATCCACAACTACCAGCGCTACCCGCTCACGACCGTCGACGGGCGGACGATCCAGTACATCGTCGCCGGCGGCGGAGGCGCGTTCATGCACGCGACCCACACGATCCCCCGGACGCGCGTGGTGGAGGAGGACCGGTTCCGCTGCTACCCGCTGCGCGGCGACTCCCTCTCCCGCTACAGCAAGCTGTACGGCCGGTGGCTGCACCTGCCCCGGTTCTTCGAACTCACCCCCGAGGAGGCCACGGCCGCCGTCCGGCACCGGCTGGGCATCAGGCCGGGCCGCGGCTACAAGAGCCCCGAGCCGTCCTTCCGGGCCCGGCTCGTCGCATCGTTGCTGGGCGTTCCGCGCGGCGACCGGCACCGCCCCCGGATGCTGCGCGTCCCCGTGCACAAACTGCCGCAGCGCTTCCGCTCGGAACTGGCGGACTGGGACGACCCGCCGTTCTTCAAGAGCTTCCTGCGCCTGGACGTGACGGAGTCGCGGCTGCGGATCCGCTGCTACGCGGCCACGGGCTGCGGCGACCACGAGGCGACCCCGCCCTGCGAGGACGAAGTCACCGTTCCCTTGAGCAGTTCCCTTGGCGTCGGGCCCTAGGGCTGGACGCGATCGCGATGCCTCGGGTCGTTGCGGGGACGGGGTGGTGGCCGGGGTCGGCGCGTTGGAGAATCCACCAGAAATGCCGTCAAAGGTGGCGAACCTGGCCCACGACGTGCATGAACGCCGTTACAGTCGTTGATCAACCAGACGGGTGACCGGTTCGGGCGGTCGGCCGGAGTTCGACCGCGTCCACAGGAGAAGCAACTCAATGAGCTATCCCCAGCAGGGTCAGGGCCAGCCACAACAGCAGCAGGCCTACCAGGGCGCCTACGCGCCCGCCCAGCAGCAGCAGGGCCCAGTCGCCGTCGGTGCCGGCGCGAACATGAAGCGCCGCAACCCGGTCGGCGCCTGGCTCGGCCTGCCCATCATCACCTTCGGGATCTACGGCCTCGTGTGGTTCTTCAAGGTCCACAACGAGCTGCACGAGTACGACCGCCGCATCGACAACGCCGCAGTGAACGCGCTGCTGTCCATGCTCTTCGGCGCGATCACCCTCGGCATCTGGCCCCTGATCATGTGGGTCAAGCTCGGCGGCCGCATCGCCGGGGCCCAGCGCGCCGCCGGGCTGCCCGCCAGCTGCAGCGGCGGCATGGGCTTCCTGCTCGGCATCCTCGGCTTCGGCGTCCTGTACTACCAGATCCAGCTCAACAAGGTCGCCGACCGCTACGGCGACACCCCCGCGGGCCAGCAGGTCTCCCTGGTCGCGTGATGCGCTAGGGGCCACGGCCCTGGCCCCGTACAAGACCCGCACCGGACCCCTCCGCCATCACCCGTCGCGGAGGGGTCTTCGCGTGCGCCCCGAGGTGGGAACTGTCGGTGGCCGGGGCCAGAATCGGCGGTGTGAGGATCGCGGTGGCGGTGGGGGCGCGGGGCGGGGGAGTGCTGCGGCCGCTCGGTGAGGACGGGACGCCCGCCGGGCCGGTCGAGGTCGTCCCCGATCTGGTGGCGGCGGTCGCCGAGCGGGAGGAGGCCGAGGCGCCGCGGTGGGTCTGGTCCTCGACGGCGCGGATCCATCCCCGGCTGCTGGACGCGGGCGTGCGGGTGGCGCGGTGCCACGATCTGGAGCTGGTCGAGAGCCTTCTGCTCGGTCACGCGGGACGGTACGGGGAGCCGCGCTCCGTCCAGGCGGCGTGGGCGCGGTCGCGCGGGGAGCCGGTGCCCGCGGACCGGCCGCCGCATGAGGAGGCGGCGCAGGCGTCGCTGTTCGACGACGACGGCGAAGGGGAGGAACCCGCCGACGACATCGACCAGGTCGTCGCGGTACACGCGGAGCAGCAGCGCACCATCGCCGCGCTCGGGACCGGAGCTCGTGGTTCGAACGGCGGCAGGCCGGGGGCCGGGCGGCGTTTCGCGCTGCTCGCGGCGGCGGAGTCGGCCGGGTCGCTGGTGGCGGCCGAGATGCGCCACGACGGGCTGCCGTGGTCGGCGCAGGTGCACGACGCGCTCCTCACCGAGCTGCTCGGGCCGCGTCCCTCCGGCGGGCTCCGGCCCCGCAGGCTTCAGGACCTCGCCGACCGGATCAGCGCGGCGTTCGGGCCGCGCGTGCACGTCAACCCCGACTCCCCGGCGCAGATTCTGAAGGCCTTCGCGGCGGCGGGGCTGCCGATCCCGTCGACGCGCGCGCACGTCCTCAAACGGCTCGACCACCCGGCGGTGCCGCTGCTGCTGGAGTACAAGGAGCTGGCGCGCCTGCACACCGCGCACGGCTGGACGTGGCTGGACACCTGGGTGAGCGAGGGACGGTTCCGCCCCGAGTACGTGGTCGGCGGCGTGGTGTCCGGCAGGTGGGCGACGAGCGGCGGGGGCGCCCTGCAGATCCCGCGCATCCTGCGGAAGGCCGTCGTCGCCGATCCCGGCTGGTCGCTGGTCGTCGCGGACGCGGCCCAGCTCGAACCCCGCGTGCTGGCCGCGCTGGCGGGCGACAGGGCGTTCACCGACGCGGCGGCCCACGGTGACCTTTACGAGGCCCTCGCCGACGCCTTCCGCGCCGACGAGAGGCCGAGCGGAGCTCGTCGGTTGGATGGTGGCGGGCGGGGGCTGGATGCGCGGGACAAGGCGAAGCTGGCGCTGCTGTCCGCCATGTACGGAGGTGGGACGGGTGAGGCGGTGCAGCTCCTCGCCGTTCTGAAGAACCGGTTCCCGGACGCGTTCGAATACGTGGAGGCCGCCGCGCGGGCGGGGGAGCGCGGGAGCCTCGTCCGGTCCCGGCTCGGCCGCACCTGCCCGCCGCCGTCGGCGGGCTGGCGGGAGCTGACCTCGGCGGGCGACGACGACGCGCCGGAGTCGCGGCAGGGCACGGCCGCGCAGGCGCTGCGGAGCCGGGGCCGCTTCACCCGCAACTTCGTCGTCCAGGCCACCGCCGCCGACTGGGCGCTCGCCCTCCTCGGCTCCCTCCGCCGCCGCCTCATGGCGCTGCACGCTCCGCGGCTGGTGTTCTTCCAGCATGACGAGGTCATCGTGCACACGCCCGCCGAGTTGGCCGGGGACGTCGCCGCCGCCGTCCACGCCTCGGCGGACGAGGCGCGGCGGCTGCTGTTCGGCGACACCCCGGTCGTGTTCCCCATGGAGGTCGCGGTGGTGGACCGCTACGCCGACGCCAAGTAGTCCGCGAGGGCGCGGATGGTGTTGGCGGCGGCGAAGGCCTGCCCCCGGGCGTTGAGGTGCAGCTGGTCGCCGCAGTAGATGCCGGGGTCGGCGGCGGCCGGATGGTCGTACGGGTTGACGACGTGGCAGGCGCCGTGTTCGGCGGCGACGTCGGCGGCCAGGGCGTTCAGCCGCCGGGTCCGGGACGACATGACCTCCCGGTAGCGGGCGGGGCCGAGGCCGGCGACGGTGATGTCCAGGAGGCCGATCGTGACGACGTCCGCCCCGGCGGCGCGGAACGCGGAGACCATGCCGGCCAGTTCGTGCCGGACCTCCTCCGCGTCGAAGTGCGGGCGGAGCATGTCGTTGCCGCCGCCCACGACGACGGCCAGGTCGGGGCCGAACGCGAGTGCCGGCTTCAGCTGCTCGGCCGCGATCTGCGCGGCGACGAGGTCCCGGCGGCCGAGGTTGAGGGCGGTGAAGCCGGGCGTCACGGCGGCGAGGGCCTCTTCGACCCGGTCGGCCCACGACATGTCGCGGTAGCCGGGCACGGGCTCGCGGACGCCTTCGGCGACGCTGTCGCCGATCGTCACCATGCGGGTCCAGGGCGCGCCGGCCAGCAGCGCGGCGGCCTCGGCGGCGGGCAGGACGGCCGGGTCCGTCCATTCGGACAGGGTCGTCTCGGTCATGTCGTCTCCCATCAGGACGTGGTGCGCCGGAGCGTCAGCGGCAGCCCCGCGAGGCCCGCTCCGGCGGCGGCGAGTGTGCAGAACAGGTAGATGGCGGTGTAGTCGCCGTGGGCGGCCTGGCCGGGCAGCATCGCGGCGAGGACGGCGATGCCGAGCGCGCCGCCGAGCTGGCGCGCCGTCGTGTTGAGGCCGGTGGCGCCGGCGAACCGCTGCGGGTCGACCGACAGCGCGGCGGCGGACGCGGTGCCGGTGGTGAGCATCCCCATGCCCGTTCCGACCAGCAGCCCGATGGGGAGCCAGAACGTGAGGAAGTGCGGCTCCGGCGGGAGGGACGCGACCGCCCAGGTCCCGGAGACGACCATGACGAGCGCGCCTCCCGTGACGGCGGGCCGGACGCCGATGCGGCCGGTCAGCCGGCCCATGGTGATCGCGGCCGCCGTGGCGGTGAGCGCCCCGGGCGTCGAGGCGAGGCCCGCCTTGAGGATCGAGTAGTCCCACTCGGCGGTGAGGTAGAGGACGCCGAGCAGCAGCCACGAGTACAGGGCCGTCCCGTACAGGAACGAGGCGGCGTTGGCGAGGGCGAACCGGCGGCTGCGCCACAGCGAGATCTCCAGCGCGGGCACCGGGTGCCGCGCCGACCGCATCAGTGCCGCGGCGACCATGGCCGCGCCGCCGATCAGCAGGGCGAGCGTGCGGGCGTCCGTCCAGGCCCAGTCGCGGGTCTGGGTGACGCCGAGCGCGACGCCGCCGACGCCGCCGCCGAGCAGGACCGTGCCGAGCAGGTCGGGTAGCCGGCCCCGGCCGGTCTCGGTGCGGGGGAGGCGCAGTGCGCCGAGCAGCATGGCCAGGCCGAACGGCACGTTGATGATGAACAGCGACCGCCAGCCGAACTGGTCGACGAGGACGCCGCCGAGGCTGGGGCCGATGGCGGCGGCGAACGCGCCCGCCGCGCTCCACAGCCCGATGGCGCCGGCGCGCCGCGCTGCGGGCGTGTCGCGCAGCAGCAGTGCCAGGGACGCGGGGATCATCGCGGCCGCCGCGGCGCCCTGCACGCCGCGCGTCGCCAGCAGGACGGGCACGTTCGGCGCGACCGCGCAGCCCAGGGAGGCCAGCGTGAACAGCCCGACGCCCCACAGGTACAGGGTCCGCCGGCCGACGAGGTCGGCGAGCCGCCCGGCGGGGGCGAGCAGCGCGGCGAACAGCACCGCGTACAGGGTGATCACCCAGGTCAGCCCGGACAGCGAGGTGCCCGGGAAGTCGGTGCGCAGGTCGGGGACGGCCAGGTTGGCGACGGTCGCGTCGAGCATCGCCAGGAACGTCGCCCCGGCGGCGAGCCAGGGCACGTCGCGCCGTGCGCCGGCGCCTGCGGTGGCGGGCGGCGCCGCGGTGGTCTCGGCGGTCATGGGCGGGCCTCCAGAAAATTAAACGAACGGTCGTACACTCTTCTATGGACGCTCCTCCCGTCAAGGGCCTGGAAACGTTGACTTTGTACGAACGATCGTGCAGATTATTGACCGTGAGCACCGACGGACGGCTTCTCAAGGGTGAGCAGACGCGCAGGGCCATCCTGTGCCGTGCCGCCGACATCGCGTCCGCGGAAGGCCTGGAGGGCCTGTCGATCGGCCGGCTCGCCACCGAGCTGGAGATCAGCAAGAGCGGCGTTTTCACGCACTTCGGCTCCAAGGAGGAGCTGCAGCTCGCGACCGTCCGCAAGGCCGTCGACATCTACCGCGAGCACGTCGTCGAGCCCGCCCTCGCCGTCCCCAAGGGCCTCGGCCGCGTCCGTGCGATGCTGGACGCCTGGCAGCGCTACCAGCGCGAACCCGTCTTCCCCGGCGGTTGCTTCTTCCACTCCACGATGGCCGAGTTCGACGCCCGCCCAGGCCGCGTCCGCGACGCCATCGCCTCCTCGCAGCGCGACTGGCGCGACTTCATGGAGCGCTGCCTGCGCGACGCGCGGGACCGAGGCGAGATCGACGCGTCCGCCGACGTCGCCCAGCTCGCGTTCGAACTGGACGCCGTCTGCCGCACCGGCTCTGCCCACGCGCTCCTGCACGACGACCCGACCTTCTATGATCGCGCCGCCCGCGCCATGAGCACCCGCCTGGCCGCCGTGACGACCCCCGCCTGAACACCATCGCGGGATCCGCGACGGAAACGCGAAGCGCGGCGGGGCCGGGCCCCACCGCGCTCCGTGCGGGAACGCTCAGCCGGAGGCCGTGTACGACGGCCGGCTGTTGAGGGTCTCGACGTCGGAGAACGACGTCTTGCGGTAGGCGCCGGTGATGGTGTTCAGCTCACCCGGCGCCAGGACGTCCTCGATGGCGTCGAAGCCCTGCGGGGCGCGTTCGCTGACGGTCTGCAGGATGCGGTCGGCGGGCATGTCGCGGCAGGCCAGCACGATGGAGTTGACCGGGTCGCGGCGTTCCCGCTCGTAGGCGAGCAGCGCCTCGGCCGGGTCGCCTGACCGGGCCAGCTCGTGCGCCAGGACACGGGCGTCGAGGACGGCCTGCGATCCGCCGTTGGAGCCGATCGGGTACATCGGGTGGGCCGCGTCGCCGAGCAGTGTCACGCGGCCGGACGTCCAGCGGTCCAGCGGATCCCGGTCGACCATCGGGTACTCCAGGATCTCCGCCGAGCCCGCCAGCAGCGCCGGGACGTCGAGCCAGTCGAACTTCCAGTCCGCGAAGTAGGGAAGCACGTCCTCCAGGCGGCCCGTCCGGTTCCAGTCGGCGGTGCGGTCTCGCCGGTCGTCGGTGAGCCTGACCTCCGCCACCCAGTTCAGCAGCGCCCTGCCCCGCCGCTCGGCGCGCATCGAGATGGGGTACACGACCATCTTGGACGCGGCGTTGCTGCCCGCGATGGCCAGGGTCCGCCCGCTCAGGAACGGCTCGCCCTCGGTGACGCCGCGCCACATCCTGATGCCGTTCCACAGCGGCGCCGACTCGCCCGGGTTGAGCTGCGCGCGGACGGCGGAGTGCAGGCCG
Organism: Spirillospora sp. NPDC048824; assembly: GCF_043198455.1. Taxonomy (NCBI): domain Bacteria; kingdom Bacillati; phylum Actinomycetota; class Actinomycetes; order Streptosporangiales; family Thermomonosporaceae; genus Spirillospora; species Spirillospora sp. NPDC048824. Next base: position 85,052 of record NZ_JBICUS010000014.1, read on the forward strand.
TCCGCGCCGACCAGCACGTCGGCCGTGACGGTGCCGGCGGTACCGGACGCCCGGTCGAGCAGCCGCGCGCGAACCTCCGCCGCCCCGCCCGGCTCGCCGTCCTGCTCGAAGCCCTCGAAGACGGTTCCGGTGCGGACGGCGTCCTCGCCGAGCCGCGCCACGACGGCGTCCAGCAGCATCATCTGCAGTTCACCGCGGTGAATCGAGTACTGCGGCCAGTGGTAGCCGAGCGCGCGTCCCCGCGGCTCCCCCCAGATCCGGCCGCCGTAGCGGTCGAAGTGCACCGTCTCCGCGGTGGGGATGCCGATCTCGGCCAGTTCGTCGCCGAATCCCAGCTCGGTGAGCTCCCGGACGGCGTGCGGGAGCAGGTTGATGCCGACGCCGAGCGGCCGCAGCCGGACGGCGGAGTCGACGACGAGCGCCTCGACACCGGCCTCGTGCAGGCTCAACGCGGTGGTGAGCCCGCCGATCCCCGCACCCACGATGAGTACGCGCATGAATCGCCCTCCCGTTCGTTCCCGGGCAGGGCGGGGCCGGTATGGTGGCGGCCCCGCCCGCCCCGGTCTTGTTGTCGCCGCCGTTCAGGCGGCCGTCTTCAGCGGGCCGGTTTCGTGCCCGAGCCCGCGCCGGACTTCTTCGCGGTCTTCGTCCCGGCCGCCTCCGGCTCGTCCGCGGGCCTGGAGCCGGCGGGCGCCGCGCCGGGCACCTTCGCGCCGCCGCGGACCAGCCGGCCGACCTCGGCGCGGAGCTGGACGAACTCCGGAAGGCCCCGGGTGTCGATCTGGTCGCGGACGGAGGGCAGCCCGACGGTCAGGTCGGCGTGCACCCGGGCCGGTGAGCGGTTCAGTACGATCACCCGGTCGCCGACGTAGACGCTCTCGTCGATGTCGTGCGTGACCAGCAGGATCGTCATCTTCTGGGTGCGGTGCACCTCGAGGACGAGGTCCTCCAGGTCCTCCCGGGTCTGCGCGTCCACGGAGCCGAACGGCTCGTCCATCAGCATCAGCGAGGGACGGTACGCCAGCGCCCGCGCGATCGACACGCGCTGCTGCATGCCGCCGGACAGCTGCCACGGGTACTTGCGCCCCGCGTCGTGGAGGCCCACCGACTCCAGGGCCTCCTCCGCCGCGGCGCGCCGCTCCGAGCGGGACTTCCCGCGCCGCCGCAGCGGCAGCGCGACGTTGTCGCGGACGGTCAGCCAGGGGAACAGCGAGCGGCTGTAGTCCTGGAACACCACCGCGAGGTCGTCGGGCACGCCGTTGATCGGCTTCCCGTCCAGCGTCAGTCTCCCGCCGGTCGGGCTGATCAGCCCGGCGATGCAGCGCAGCAGGGTGGACTTGCCGCAGCCGGACGGGCCGACGATGCTGACCATCTGCCCGTCCGGGACGGTGAGGTCGAGGCCGTCGAGGGCCAGGTGGCCGTCGGCGTAGGAGTGCGTGAGGCCGGTTATCTGGAGCATCACGGCCGCCTTTTCTGTGTGTACGTCGTCAGGGTCAGCATGGGGGCACCGGTCAGTTCGCGAGCCGCTGCGCGCCGATGTGCCAGGCCAGCAGGCGGCGTTCGAGGAGCATGAAGACGGCGTTGAACACGAAGCCGAGGATGCCCAGCATGACGATGCCGGCCCACATCCGGGGCAGCTCGAACGAGCGCTGGGCGCCGATGAGCTCGGAGCCGATGCCCGCCGTGCTGCCGAACAGCTCGGAGATGACCATGAGGATCAGCGCGAACGACAGCGCCACCCGCAGTCCCGCGAAGATCTTCGGTGCCGCCGCCGGGAGGACGATGGTCAGCAGCCGGCGCAGCCGGCCGACCCCGAACACCCGGGCCGTCTCCAGTTGCAGGGACTCCACGGTGCGGACGCCGTCGCAGGTGTTGAGCAGCACCGGCCACACGACGCCGAACGCGATCGTGACGATCTGCATGGTCGCGCCGAGCTGGAACACGATGATGAAGAACGGCAGCAGCGTCGGCGGCGGCACCGCGCGCAGGAACTCCAGCACCGGGGTCAGCATGTCGTACATGGCCTGCGACCGCCCGACCGCCGCCCCGATCACGACGCCGGCGGCGCCCGCGGCGGCCCAGCCGATGAACAGGTGGGTCAGGCTGGTGGAGAAGTCGTCCGTGGCGTTGTCCGTGAGGAACAACCGGGACGCCGGGCCGGAGAACCACAGCTCGTGCAGGGCTTCGACGATTTTGGTGGGCGGGGGGAAGTAGCTCTCGTCCACCGCGCGGGTGATCAGCTCCCACAGCACGAGGAAGATGACGACCAGCCAGGCGCGCTCGGCGAACCCGCGCAGCGCTTTCAGGGCTTTCATGCCTGCTCCTTGCGGGGAGGCGACTCCCCGTCCCCTCGGTTCGCTCCGCTCATGCGATCCCCTCCACGCGGGCCGCGTGCCAGCGGAAGGCAATCCGTTCGAGCCCGAGAAGCCCCATGTTGGCCAGCAGCCCGAGGACGCCGGCCCAGACGGCCCCGGCCAGCAGCAGGTCGGTGCGGCCGCCTCCGGCCTGGGTGGAGCTGAGATAGATTCCCACGCCGTTGACCCCGCCGGCCAGCAGCTCGGTGCTGACCACGACGATGAGGGCGACGGACGCGGCGATCCGGACGCCGGTCGTGATGAACGGGGCGGCGCTCGGCAGCGAGACGCGCCACAGCACCGACGGCGTCCCGAACCCGAAGGCGCGCAGGCTGTCCTTGGCGACCGGGTCGACGTCGCGGAGCGCGTACAAAGTGTTGATCAAGATCGGCCACAGGCAGGCGTAGAAGATCAGTGACATCTTCATCTGCGTGGGGTCGGCGAACAGGATGATGGCGAGCGGAATCAGCGCGACCGAGGGGATGGGGCGGAGCAGTTCGACCAGGGCGCGGGCGGCGGTGCCCAGCAGCGGGACCGAGCCGAGCAGGACGCCCAGCGGTACCGCCACGAGCACCGCCAGCGCGAGCCCGCCGAACCACGCCTTGAGCGTGGCCCCGACGTCGGCGAGGAACTCCCCGTCGACGCCGAGTTTCGCGGCCTCCCACAGAACGGTCGACGCCGGGGGCAGGGCGGACGCGTCGATGAGGCCCAGACGGCTCACGGCCTCGACGACGGCGACCACCCCGGCTACCCCGGCGGCGCCGAAAGCGATACGGCGAAAATTCATGCGGCGGAGGTGGCGATGAAGTTCTTGACGTCGATCTTCTCTTCCACGTAGCCGAACTGGAGCATCACGTCCGCCACGCGCTGGAGACGCGTCGCGTTCAGCGTGGTCGGGAAGGAGCCGTAGCTCATCGTCGAGGCGACCTTGGCGTCGATGCCCTTGGCGTAGGTCGGCAGGATGTCCTGCACGAGCTTGCGGTCGGCCGCCATGCCCTGGGCCTTCTGGAGCGCGCGCTGGAAGGCGGCGGTCGTCTTCGGGTTCTTCTTGATGAACTCGTCTGTGGCGGCGTAGCCGGCGATCGGGAAGTCGGCGGTCGGGCCGCTGGACAGGTCGGCGACCATGCGCGCGCCGATCGACTGCTGCATCTGGGTGCCGAACGGCTCGATCGCCTGGACGGCCTCGACGCTCTCGGACTTCAGGGCCTGCTCCATGGCGGGCGGGGCGACCTCGACGAAGTTCTTGTCCTCGTCGAACTCGACGCCCTTGGGCTTGGCGGCGGCGCGGACCATCAGCGTGCTGATGTTGCGGCGGGTGTTGACGCCGATCTTCTTGCCCTTGAGGTCCTCGATCGTCTGGTACGGGGAGTCCTTGCGCACCATCAGCGTGTGGGTCTTCGGGGCGCCCTGGAAACCCTCGGCGACGATCCTCGGCTTGAAGTCGGGCTGCTTGACCCCGGCGGTGAGCAGCGAGACGTAGTTGCCGAAGCTGAAGTCCAGCCGGCCGCTCTTCAGCAGCGGGATGCCGGCGGCGCCGCCCTGGATGACCTGCGTCTTCACCGTCAGGCCCTCGGCCTTGAACAGGCCCTTCTGGATGGCGATCTGAACCGGCGCGGTGTCGGCGATGGTCATCGTGCCGAGGGTGATCTCGGACTTCTCCAGGCCGTTCGCCGAGGTGTTCTCCTCGGAGCCGCCGCAGGCGGCTCCGGAGAGCGCGAGCGCGATGGCGAGTGCGCCGCCGATGACTGTGCGGCGGTGGGAAGCAGACATGAACAACGCTCCATTTGCGGGGGAAGCTGGTTGAAAGCTGATCTTTCAACGAGCCGGGAGCGTAGCGCACCGGGCCCGCGCCATGGGGGAGATGCCAGCTTTACGTGCACTTATGTGAACATACGTGAACAAGCTGTGACATTCGCATCTTCTGCATCACAAGTCTAGACCTGTGTGATCATTCGGGTTGGCCATGATGGTTGCTCTGTGTTGCAATGTTCCGCGCTTGCCCACAGTGGTGCGGGCAGGCGACGCGACCCGGATCTCGTTCAGGGTCACTGTGCGCCGCGAGCGATCGACCCATTGAGAGGTAGCGGAGGGCAGTGCGGAAAGCCGAAGGGGCCGAGATGGCCCCGCAGTCCCGTCAGCCAGGCCCGTCTGCCAGTGAAGACGCCCCCAAGCGAGGCTTCCTGGGAGGCCGGTTCAAGCTGCGCAACTGGCGCGTGCGGACGCGCCTGTTCGCCCTCATCGCGGTGCCCACGATCGTGGCCGCACTCCTTGCGGGCTACCGCGTCCAGGTGTCCATGGACGACGCCGACGCCTTCCGCCGGACGGGCGAGATGGCTACGCTCGGTAAGGAACTGACTGCGCTCGCGCATGAAGTGGAGAACGAGCGCGACGCCATGGCAGGCCGGGCCGCCGGCGGCCAGCGAGCCATCGACGCCGATGATCTCAAGGCGCGCCAGGAGGCGGTGGACGCCGCCGCGCGCAAGGTGCAGGACGCGGCCGCCGACGTCGAGGTCAACTCGCCCGGCCTGGAGCTGGCGCTCGGCAACGTCCTCGACCGGGTCAGCGACCTGCCCGCACTGCGGGCCCTGTCCGCGCGCCTCGCGCCCGGCCCGATCATCGACAAGTACGGCGAGTTCATCGACGATTTCAGCAGCTACCACCTGCTGGTCTCGCAGGACGCCCCGACGCCCGAACTCGCGCAGAGCGCACTGGCGCTCGCCGACCTTGCGGGCGCCAAGGAGGCCGCGTCCCGCGAACGGGCCATCATCGGCGCGGCCCTCTGGGAGGCGCGCTTCTCACCGCTCGACCGCGCCGAGGTCGACGACGCCCGCGCCGACCTGAACACCAGCGTCCAGGCGTTCCGCAGCTCGGCCACGGCGGGCCAGCTGCAGCTCTTCGAGGACACCGTCACCGGCCCCGAGCTGGACCGCGCGGAGGTCACCAGGCTTCGGACGCTCGCCGTCGCCGACGCGACCCCGGGCCTGCGGGTCAGGCTCGGCAACGGCGTCGCCCGCAACTGGACGTCCGACTCGAGCGCCCGGATCAACAAGCTGCGGACGGTCGAGCAGAACATCGCCGCCGAACTCGCGGACGCGGCCAACGACGCGAAGTCCGACGCGCAGACCAACGCGTTCCGCGACGCGGCGCTGCTGTTCCTCATCCTCGCGATCGTCCTGGTGACCGTCATCCTCGTGGCCCGCTCGCTGGTGCGGCCGCTGCTGCGGCTGCAGTCCGGGGCGCTGGACGTGGCCGGCACCCGGCTGCCCGGCCTGGTCGACCGGCTCCGCGACCCGGAGGCCGCCGCGGGCGGCATCGAGGTGGAGCCGATCGAGATCGACTCCACCGACGAGATCGGCCAGGTCGCGCGGGCGTTCGACGAGGTCCACCGCGAGGCGGTGCGGCTGGCGGCCGACGAGGCCGTCCTGCGCGGCAACATCAACGCGATGTTCGTCAACCTCTCCCGCCGCAGCCAGTCCCTGATCGAGCGCCAGCTGCGCCTGATCGAGGAGCTGGAGCAGAGCGAGCGCGACGAGGAGCAGCTCGGGAACCTGTTCCGGCTCGACCACCTCGCCACCCGCATGCGCCGCAACTGCGAGAACCTCCTCGTCCTCGGCGGACAGGAGCAGGTGCGCCGGTGGAACCAGGCGGTCCCGCTGATCGACGTCGTCCGCGCGTCGCTGTCCGAGGTCGAGCAGTACGAGCGGGTCGCGCTGCGGGTTCAGGGCGACATGACCGTCGCCGGCCCCGTCGTCAACGACCTCGTCCACCTGCTGGCCGAGCTGATCGAGAACGCGACGGTCTTCTCGTCCGAGCACACGAAGGTGACCGTCTCCGGCCAGATGCTGAGCGGCGGCGGCTCCATGCTGCAGATCACCGACAACGGCGTCGGGATGTCGGCGGACGAGCTGGAGCAGGCCAACTGGCGGCTGGCGAACCCGCCCGTCATCGACTTCTCCGCGGCCCGCCGCATGGGCCTGTTCGTGGTCGGCCGCCTGGCCGTCCGGCACGGGGTCCGGGTCGAGCTGCGCGCCGCGCAGGGCGGCGGCCTCACCGCGTTCGTGGTGCTGCCCGACGCGGTGATCACACCCGGCGAGTCCGGCCCGATCGGCACCCGCGGCCTCGGCCCGCGCGAGACCGACGGCCAGCAGCTCGCCGCGCTCACCACCGCCGCGGAGCCGCCCGCCATCGGCTCCGGTGGCGCGTTCCGGCAGGACGACTACGGGCCCGCCGGCGTTCCCGGCGGCGGGACCGGCTCCCACCCGATGGTCGGCGGCACCGGTCCGCTGCGGTCCCTGCGCGGCGCCACCGGTCCCCAGCCGGCCATGAACGAGACCGGCCCGATCCCCGCAGCCGGCACCGGCGCCCACGCCGCGTTCCCGAACACCGGCCCGCTGCCCGCCGTCTCGCGCGGCGAGCAGGGGCCGCCCGGCGACGACCCGTACCAGCCCGGCGACCAGCAGCCGCCGCGCAGGCCCGGCGAGCTGCCCATCCGCCGGCCGGGCGCGCAGCTGCCGGGACGCCCGGCCGACGACGGCCAGTCCAACGGCCTCTTCCAGCCGCGCAGCGAGCGCTCGCAGGACGGCGGCGCCGGAAGCAACGGCGCCTACCGCCCGGGCGGCCCCCAGTCGGTCGTGCCCGAGGCCCAGCCGATGGTGCCCGAGCCCGGCGCGCCGCGGCACATCCCGTGGGAGACCGGACCGCTGGAGCAGGTCAGCGGAGACGCCGGGCAGGCACCGCCGGACCCGTACGGGGACGGCTCGCCCACCGGAGGCACGCACCGGCCGGGCGGAGCCCGGTGGGACACCGGCGAAATGCCGGCGCCGCGCCCGGGCGCGATGGCCACGCCGCACCCGCCGGAGGAACCGGTTCCGGGGCCGCGCGTCCCCGAACCGCCCATGCCGGCGGCGCAGGCCCCGCCGGTGCAGCCACCGCCCGAGCCGAAGATGCCGCCGCGGGTACCCGAGCGTTCGCCCATCTTCGACGCGATGCAATCGGAGTGGTTCATGCGGAGGTCGGGAGAGAACTCGGGGGAGGACCCCGTGCGGGGCTGGGAGTCCCCGGCGGACGCGGGCTTCCGCGCGGCCGAGGCCGCCCGCGAGCCCATCGCCACGTCGCGCACCAGCGTCGGCCTGCCCAAGCGGGTGCCGGGCAAGAACCGGGTGCCGGGGGCGGTCGGCCGCGCGGCTCCGGCCGGGAACGCGCAGGCCGGGGCGGCTCCCGCGCCGGGCCAGGCATTGCCTCAGGGGCCTGCTCAGGGGCAGGCTGTGCAGGGCCGGCCGGCGCCGGGCGCTCAGGGACCGGGCCAGCAGCAGGGACACGGCCAGACGGCCGACGTCGTACGCAACCGCTTCGCGAGCCTGCAGCGCGGCGTCCATCGGGGACGCCACGAGGCTCGTGGTGCAGGCACGTCAGGTGAGGCGCCGTCACAGGGTGACGGCGAGACAGGAGGCACCCGGTGAGCGGGCAGGATCTCAACTGGTTGGTGACGAACTTCGCGGACCGTGTCGCGAAGGTCGCGCACGCCGTCGTGGTCTCCTCGGACGGATTGCCGATGGCGTACTCGTCGGGCTTCCCGCCCGAGCGTGCGGACCAGCTTTCGGCGATCGCCTCGGGGTTGATGAGCCTGACCCAGGGCGCGGCGAAGATCTTCGACGCGGGCGGGGTGAACCAGACCGTCGTCGAGATGGACCGCGGCCTGCTGTTCGTGATGTCCATCACGAACGGGTCGGTGTTCGCGGTCCTCGCGGCGCCGGACTGTGACCTCGGGCTCGTCGCGTACGAGATGACGCTGCTGGTGGAGCGGGTGGGCCGGGTGCTGACGCCCGCGCTGCGCGCGCAGGAACAGCAGCCTCCGTACTCGGGGCCTCCGGTGACGGAGATGGGCGCCGGCCCCGCCCGCTATTGACCGTGACTGACTCTGACGGAGGTCGGCGACATGGATCGAGGCAGCTTCGGAGGCAGTCCCGGGGTCCCCGGGCGCTGGCCGGGTGATCAGGGGAGGGTTCCGGCCCAGGGACGCCCCCCCGAACGGCCCGAGGGCGACGGCAGCTCGCTGGTGCGCCCGTACGCCGTGACCGGCGGGCGGACCAAGCCGCGCTACGACCTGGCCATCGAGGCCCTGGTCACCGCGGCTCCCTACCCGCCGCGGGACGTGGCCGTGCTGACCCCGGAGTACCGGGCGATCATGGACCTGTGCCGTTCGGCCCGCTCGGTGGCCGAGGTCTCGGCCCTCCTGCGCCTGCCGCTGGGGGTGGCGCGGGTGCTCGTCGCCGACATGGCCGTCGAAGGGCTGCTGCGGCTGCACCAGTCCCAGCCCGCCACCACCGCCGGCGGACAGCCGGACCTCCGCTTGCTAGAAAGGGTGCTCAGTGGCCTTCGGAAGCTCTGACCAGGTTCCGGTCCCGGGGCCGCACGGCGGAGAGGCCGAGCTGACCTCGGTCAAGATCGTCGTCGGCGGCGGGTTCGGTGTCGGCAAGACCACCTTCGTCGGTTCGGTGTCGGAGATCATGCCGCTCACCACCGAGGCCGTGATGACCGCGGCCAGCGCCGACGTGGACGACCTGTCGGCCGTGCCCGACAAGACGACCACCACGGTCGCGATGGACTTCGGCCGCGTGTCGCTCGACAGCGAGCTGATCCTCTACCTGTTCGGCACGCCCGGGCAGCACCGCTTCTGGTTCATGTGGGACGACCTGGTCCGCGGCGCGATCGGCGCCGTCGTGCTGGTCGACACCCGCCGGCTTGAGGACTGCTTCGCCGCGGTGGACTACTTCGAGGAGCTCGGCCTGCCGTTCGTGGTGGGCGTCAACGGGTTCCACGGCGAGTTCCAGTACGCCGTCGACGACATCCGCGACGCCCTGTCGATCAGCGCGCACGTGCCGATCGTCCAGTGCGACGCGCGGAGCCGCGAGTCGACGAAGCAGGTGCTGATCATGCTGGTCCAGCACGCGATGTCGGTGCACGCCACGCCCTCCGCGGGGGCGTCCGCGCCGCCCGCCGCGCCCGGCGGCCAGTTGGGCAGCGCGTCGCCCAGCTGGACCTGACGCCCAGCTGGACCTGACATCTGCGTGAGGTTCAGCCGGCCGGGCCGGGTCCGGCCATCGCGTCCTCCACGGTCGCGACGACGGGGATCCGGCGGTGGAGGCCGGTTATCTCCAGGGTGCGGCGGATGAGAGGGCGGGGGGCGGCGAGGGTGAGGCTGCCGCCGGCCGCCGTGGTGGCCTTGTAGCAGGCGACGATGACCGAGAGGCCGCCGGAGTCCATGAACTCCAGGTCGGCGAGGTCGAGGACCAGATGCTCGCCGTGTTCGCGGCGGGCGTCGCTCAGCTGCCTGTGCAGGTCGTCCGAGCAGGCGATATCGAGTTCTCCGCGCAGCCGCACGACGGCGCGTCCGCCGTGTGGCCGCGTGGTCACTTCCAGGAGCGGCACGCGGGGTTCTCCTCGTGTCTGCACTCATTCGTCCGGCGAATGGTTTCCATACGACAACTATCGCCGAGGACGGCCCGCCTGCCAAACGCGGCGCGCGACGGGGGTGTGCGTGATCAAGCCGGGTCATAGGGTGCTGTCGGACGCCATGCCCGACCCCATGTAGGAGAAGGACCCCAGGTGAGTTCCCCCCGGCTGCCGGATCATCTCGAAGTGCTGCTCACCGAGGAGCCCGTGCTGGACGTGTACGCGTACGGGCCCTGGCGCGTCCCCGACGGCCTGGTCGAGGAGATGCGCGAACGCGCCGTGGAGTACAACCGGGACCCCCGCGCGGTGGTGCTGACGCGGCAGCTCAGCGACTTCTACGGGGGCGACACCAGTGCGGCGGGTGCCGAGCAGTGGTCGCTGCTGACGTTCCTGCTCGGCGCGTCGGCGGTCCGCGGCGGGTCGCGGGGAGACGTGGACTACGAGCTCCTGTCGGCGTTCCTCGCGACGCCCGAGTCCGCCGTCCAGGACCCGCTGGCGTGGTTCACGCAGGGCGGGCGGTGGCGTCCGCCGGGCCTGTGGCTGCCCGAACCGGCCGGGAACGACCGCGAACGGCGCACGGTGATGTTCGAGCTGGCCCGCGCGGGGCTGGACGTCTTCGAGGGGCTGGAGCCGGTGGAGCGGCGCAGGCGGGCCCTGATGGCGCTGTTCGACCGGCGCGCCGCCGATCCGGAGCTGCGCGAGGTGGACATGAGCGTCCCCAACGCGCGGCTGGAGGAGGCGTGGGCCGCCGGGCTGACCGACGGGGAACTGGCCGTCCTGCCCGAGCTGGCGGGGCCGGTCGGATATCTGGGATGGGCGTGCGCCGGGCTGGACACCGCGCATGAGCGCCTGGCCGGGGCCGTCGCGGACGGGGACGAGCCCGACGTCGCTCTCGCCCGGCTGCTGCTGGCGGCCGAGGCGACGGTCGTCCCGGCGGAGCTGGCGGTGGTGCTGGGGACGGCCCGCTACGAGAACCTGGAGGAGCGGTTCCGCGCGGCGCGTGAGGGCTTCTCCGTCGAGGCGTGGCAGCAGGACGTGCGTGCGTGGCTGGCCAGGGGACTGGTCGCGGGGGAGGCCGACGCGGCCCGCGCGTGGCTGGACATGGCCGTGCGCATCACGGGCGCGGTGCAGGGGTTGCCGGAGTCGCCGGTCAGCCCGCGGTGCCGTGTGCCCGTCCGGCCGTTCCAGGCCGATCTGCGGCGGCTGTTCACCGCGCGGCGGGTCGTCAACACGCTCGGCGCCACTCTGGGCGCCGCCCGCAACGGCGGGGAGACCGCGCAGACGCGTCCCCGGCGGGACGACGTCGAGGGGGACGCGCTGGTCGGGCAGCCGGAGCTGTCCGGGGTGCTCCGGGACGCGGTGACGGCGCGGCTGGCCGGTGAGCGGCCCGTCCGGCTGCTGATCGCCGGCCCGGAGGGCACCGGCAAGGGCACCGCCGCCGAGGTCGTGGAGCGCCGGCTCGCCGAGGGCGGCGCGGTCCGCGAGGCGATGTGGATCTCCGATCAGGTGTTCGCGTCGCTGGGGGTGAGCGACGCCGTCCTGTGGCTGCAGTCCCGCGTCCGGGACTGCCTGGAGGCCCGGATGCTCCTGGTGGTGGACGACCTGGAGAAACTCGCCGCGCACGAGCGGTGCGGTGCCGCCGCCGCGGAGGAGCTGCGGCGGCTCATGGCCCGCTCGCCGTCGCTCAGCGTCGTCGCGCTGTGCCGTCCCGGCGGCGACCGGCGGCTGTTCGACGCCAACCCGGCGCTCGTCCGGGCGTTCGACGTGGCCCGCACGCGGGACTTCGCCGAGGACGACTTCGCGGAACTGTTCACCCTGGCCGTCGTGCGGCGCGGCGCGCACGTCGAACCGGAGGTGGCCGCGACCGCCGCCGGCATGCTGCGCCGTACCCCGCCGCTGCTGAACCTGCGCGGTGCGCGGCTGGTGGAGCACATGGCGGGCGAGGCCGTCGAGGCGGCGGCCCGGCGCGCTGGCGAGGAGGCAGGGCGCGCCGGCGAGGAGGCCGGGCGGCCGGACGCCGCCGCACCGGCCGGCCCCCCGGAGGTCACGGCGGAGGACCTGCCGCAGCGGCTTGTCCCGGGCCGCTCCGCCGGCACCGACCCGCTCGCCGAACTGGCCGCGTGCGCCGGCATCGAGTCCGCCAAGCGGGAGGTGGACGCACTGGTCGCCGAGGCCAGGGCCGCGCGGCTGCGCCGCGAGGCGGGCATGACGGCGAGGGCCCGGCCCCGGCACCTGGTGTTCATCGGGAACCCCGGCACCGGCAAGAGCAAGGTCGCGGGAATCCTCGGCCGGCTCTACGCCGACCTCGGCGTGCTGTCGTCCGGGCACCTGGTCGAGGTGGAGCGCGCCGACCTGCTCGGCGAGTACGCGAGCGAGAGCGTCCTGCGGGTCCGCCGGGCGGTGGAGCAGGCCCACGGCGGTGTCCTGGTCGTCCGCGACGCGCACGCCCTGGTGTCGGCCGCCGCGGACGCGGCGCGGGGACGCGAGGTCCTGGACGTGCTGCTCACCGGCGTCCAGGCGCACCCCGAGGACCTCGTCGTGGTGCTGACCGGCCCGGAGGCGGAGCTGAACGGGCTGCTGAAGTCGCATCCCGACCTGGCCGCGCACTTCCCCCGCACCGTCCGGTTCCCCGACCTCACCGAGGACGAGCTGGTCGAGGTGTTCGCCGCCAAGGCCGCCGACTCGGGGTTCGAGCTGGCGCCGGGAGTGCTGGAGAAGGTCCGCGAGCTGGCCGAGGCGGCGCCGCGCGAACGCGGGTTCGGCAACGCCCGCGCGATGATCCACCTGCTCGACCGCGCGGTGGCGATGCAGGGCCGGCGCGTCCTGGCCGACGGCATCGTCGACGAGACCGAGTCGCTGGACGAGATCCTGCTGGAGGACGTCCCCGGCACGCTCACCCGCGGCCGCGACGACGTCCCCGGCGACCCGCTCGCCGAGATCGACCGGCTGATCGGCCTGGCCGACATCAAGCGGGAGGTGTCGTCGCTGGTCGCCGAGGTCCGCGCCGAGCAGCTGCGGCGCGACGCCAAGCTGTCCCCGGCGTCCCCGTCCCGGCACATGGTGTTCATGGGCAACCCGGGCACGGCCAAGACGACGATCGCCCGGCTGATCGCCGCCGTGTACGCGCGGCTCGGGCTGCTGTCGTCCGGCCACCTGGTGGAGGTGACCCGCGCCGACCTCGTCGCCGAGTTCATCGGGCAGACCGCGCCACGGGTGCGGGGCGCGGTCGAGCGCGCCCTCGGCGGCGTGCTGTTCGTGGACGAGGCGTACGCGCTGTCGTCCTCGGGCGGCGACCGGCGCGACTTCGGCCATGAGGCGATCGCCGAGCTGCTGCGGCTGATGGAGGAGCACCGCGGCGACCTGGTCGTCATCGTCGCCGGGTACGACGCCGAGATGGAGGGGTTCCTGAAGGCCAACCCGGGGCTCAAGTCCCGGTTCCCGAAGGTGCTGCGCTTCCCCGACTACTCGGGCGACGAGCTCGTCACGATCTTCGAGTTCATGGCGGCGGAGGCCGGGTTCGTGCTCGCGCCCGGCACCGTCGACGCGGTCCGCGGCCTGGTCGCCGCGCAGCCGCGGGGCTCCTCGTTCGGCAACGCGAGGCTCGTCCGCAACCTGCTGGAGGCGGCGATCTCCCGGCAGGCGCGGCGCATCACCGCGCAGGACGACGAGGAACCGGGAGGCGTCGAGGCCGCCGAGGTGGGGACGCTCCGCCCGGAGGACCTCCCCGACGCCCCCGCGCCCGAACGCGGAGGCATCGGCTTCGGCGCCTACCTCTGACCTGCCCGTGTTCAGTCGGCCCGTGTCCGGCCCGCCTGCGTGTGCGCGTCGCCGTTGCCGTAGGCGGCGGCCTGGAGGGAGTACAGGTCGGCGTACAGGCCGCCCCGGGCCATCAGGGAGGCGTGGTCGCCCTCCTCGATGACCGTGCCGTGCTCCAGGACGTAGATGCGGTCGGCGTAGCGGACGCTGGCGAGCCGGTGCGTGATGAGCAGGACGGTCCGGCCGTCGGCGTGCGTGCGGATCCGCTCGAACAGCTGGTGCTCGGCCCGCGCGTCGAGGGCGGCGGTCGGCTCGTCGCAGATCAGCAGCGGCGCGTCGCGGAAGAAGCCGCGGGCGACGGCGAGGCGCTGCCACTGGCCGCCCGACAGTTCCGCGCCGCCCTTGAACCGGCGGTCCAGCAGCGTGCCGTATCCGCGGGCGAGGCCGCCGACGACCTCGTCCGCCCCGGCGGCGCGGGCGGCGGCGAGCATCGCCGGGTCTTCGCCGTCGGTCTCGGCGTGCTCGCGGCCGCGTCCCATGGTGATGTTCTGCCGGGCGGTCATCGGCCAGTGCGTGTACTTCTGCGCGATGACGGCGACGCGTTCCCACACGTCGTCGGGCGCCACCTTCGTCAGCGGGACGTCGTCCCAGAAGACCTCGCCCGCGTCCGGGTCGTACAGGCCGGCCATGACTTTCGCGAGCGTCGTCTTGCCGGAACCGTTCTCGCCGACGAGCGCGACCACCTCGCCCTTGCGCAGCTCCAGTGAGATCCCGTTGAGGGACGGTGTATCCGCACCCGGGTAGGTGAACGTGACGTCGCGGACACGGATGCAGCCGAAGTGGTCGCCGAGGGGGATATGAGGGGCCGTGTCCCCCGGCGGCAAGGCGCGGCGGGGGATCCGCTTCTCCGCCTTCGCGCAGAACGACAGGTAGTCGCCGAAGTAGAGACCCTCCTCGTAGCACTGGTTGACCGCGAACACCAGGCTGGCCAGGGAGGACTGGCCCGACCGGATCGCCAGGACCGCCGTTCCCGCCACCGCCAGCGGCACCGCGCCCTTCCAGAGCATGAGCCCCAGCGCGATGTAGACGGCCGCCGTGGCGACGCCCTTCAGCATGTCCCCGGTGACCCGCGCGATGGTCTGCCTGCGGGCGAGGTCGAGTTCGACGGTCCGCTGGTGCGCGGCCTGCCGGTCGTACTGGTCGAGCAGGAACGTCCGCATCGTGAACGACCGCACCTCGGCTGCGTGCTCCCGCTCGACCATCAGGTCCGACAGGATCCACTTGCGGCGCGCGACCTCGACCAGGGTGAGCATCGTCAGGTACTGCATCCGCGCGCTGCGCACGGACGCCCAGCCCTCCGGGACGGCCGTCAGCAGAAGCAGCGGCAGAAGCAGCGGATGCAGCACACCGAGCGTCCCGGCCGCCGCGACCATCCCCACGGCGCCGGTGAGCACGTCCACCGCCTGCTGGACGACGCGTGGCGCCGACACCATGCCCCGGGTCTGTGCGCGTTGCAGCTCGTCCAGGAAGTCGGAGTCGTCGAGCGCGGCCAGGTGCACGGAGGTCGTCGCCTCGTACAGCCGGAGTTCGGCGAGCCGCCGGACCTGCGGCTCCAGCCGCGACTGCGACCACCCCGCGCATGCCTGCAGCCCGGCCCGCAGCGCCACCGCGCTCGCGACCAGCGCGAGCGAGGGCAGCGCGTCGCGGACCCGGTCGGGCGTCGGCCCGGCGCTGAACAGCGCGGTGAGCACGCCGGTCGTCGCCAGCAGCCAGAACGCCGTGAAGATCCCCGCGAGGAGGTTGAGGGAGACCGTCGCGACCGTGTCGGCCGGGCTCGCCCGCCAGGCCAGCCGCGCCGCCTGGACGATCACCGCGGGGAGGCGCCGCGCCACCGTGCCCAGGCCGGTCTCGGCGAGTTCCCCGTCCTTCGCGTGCCAGGTGTGCGCGGTCAGCTCCGGCAGATCGGGCGCCGGGCGGGCCTCGCGGCGGCGCCGGTCCGCCCTGCGGAGCCTGAATCGCCGGGAAGAACGCCGTCGTGTACCCATGCGCCGCCCTCCGCGCGTCCTGCGTGCCAAGGGCAGTGTGCGTCCTGAGGACGACGGTTTCCGCTTCATATGTCACATAGCGCGGTGATTTGGCCGTATGGACAATCATGCAGGAGAAGGACGCGGCGGACGCCCGGGAAGTCTAAGGTCTACGGCATGAACGACGGCTGGCCGGAAGGCCGGACACGCAAGGAGGGCGACCGCGTGGCCCGCAGCAGGCACCACTCCGTCCGGGCGGAGCATCACCAGCCCGCCTACGGGCGGGAAGCGTACGGCGATTCCTACGACCCGTACGACGACCCGCATGCCGGTGACCAGCTGCGCGGCGGAGCCCGTCACGGCCAGGGCGACCCCTACGGCGGCCCTCCGCCCCGGCGGCGGCGGCGCCGCGGTCGCGGCGGGCGGGTGTTCGGCGCCATCGTGGTCGTCCTGCTGCTGGTCCTCGCCGGCAGCTACTTCTACCTGGACTCGCGGCTGAAGCGCGAGGCGGTGCTCGTGGACTACCCGGGGCGCGTCGCCGACACGCCCGGGACGAACTGGCTGATCGTCGGCTCCGACAGCCGCGAGGGCCTGTCGAAGGCCGAGCAGCGCGAGCTCAGGACCGGCTTCGCCTCGGGGCGGCGCACCGACACGATGATGCTGCTGCACTACGGCTCCGGCGGGACGTCCATGATCAGCCTCCCGCGCGACTCCTACGTCCCGATCCCGGGCAAGGGCCGCAACAAGCTGAACGCGGCGTTCGCGTTCGGAGGCCCCAAGCTGCTGGTCCGGACCGTGGAAGAGGCCACCGGCCTCCGCATCGACCACTACGCCGAGATCGGCCTCGGCGGCTTCGTCGGTGTGGTGGACGCCATCGGCGGCGTGGAGATGTGCATCAAGGAGGACCTCAAGGACCCCAAGGCGGGGCTCGACCTCAAGGCCGGCTGCCAGACCCTGAACGGCGGCCAGGCGCTCGGATACGTGCGGACCCGCGCGTTCGCCCGCGCCGACCTCGAACGCGTCGAGAACCAGCGGCAGTTCTTCGCCGCGCTGATGAAGAAGGCGGCGAGCCCGGGGACGCTCCTCAACCCGTTCAAGAGCGTCCCGCTCGCGATGAACTCCACCAGCAACTTCCTGGTGGACGAGGGCGACCATCTGCACCACCTGGTCCGCATGATGTGGGCGATGAAGGGCGTCAGCGGCGAGGACGGCGTCACGACCACCGTCCCGATCGGCGGCAACGGCAGCGCGGCGGGCGTCGGCTCGTACATCACCTGGGACAAGGCCAAGGCGTCCAAGCTCTTCGAGGCGCTCAAGCAGGACCAGCCGATCCCGCAGGACGTCATCCAGAAGAAGTGACGGGGACCGGTTCCCGTCCGCTTGGTTAGAGTCGGGGCATGGCCGATGTGACGCCGGACGGCGCCGAGCTGGAGGAGCTGCCGTCCAAGGAGCTGTATGAGCGTGCGATGAGCCTCGCGAAGGAGCGGCGCGACGTCGGTTTCCTGTGGGACCTGCTGCGCGCGATCCCCGCCGCGGCGGCGTCCATGGGGGAGGTCGGCCGCGCCGAGTTCGATCTGCTGCACGGCCTGTCGCTGCTGGAGGAGTTCACGCACGCGGGTGAGGGGGAGATGGCGGACGCGCTCCGGCCCTTCTACATCGACTACCTCACGGCGCACGCCAACGGGACCTGACCGGCTCTTTGCCCGTCGTTGCTCTCTGGTCGGCCATCACTGGGAAACACTCTCCGTAGTTAATTGACTGCAGAGGGTGGTTGAAGTGAACAAGAAGCACATGAAGATCGCCGCCATCGCCTTCGTGGTGTGGTACGTCATCAGCAGGCCCGAGGGAGCGGCGAGTCTCGTCAACAACGCCCTGAGCGGACTCGGCACCGCCGCCGAGTCGTTGTCGCAGTTCATGAGCGCCATCCCGGGCTGACGGGCGGCTCCCCGGCCCCGCATCCCCGGCGGTGCGGGGCTTTTCACGCGCGGCCAGCAAGCGGTTGCCTCCGCGTCACAGTAAAATCGCGCTTTGCGGGCAGACGCGCCTGGGCACAATTGGATCGGGTCAGTTGTGTCGCTGCGCTACAACCAGGGACGGCGTACGGATGAAGAAGAACCTCCGCTATGTGGCGATCGCGTTCGTCATCTTCTATTTGCTGAGCTCACCCACGGATGCTGCAGGGGTGGTCAACAACGCCTTCAGCCAGCTCGGCGAGGCGGGCAACCAGTTGGCCGCCTTCGTGAACGCCTTGGGCACGTGAGGATGCGCCGGCGGCGCGGGCCCGCGGGCCCGGCGGCGCCGGCGGGTGATCGAACGAGGACATGGCCGGCCACGGAGGGCGATCTCCTAGGATCGGCCCCATGTCTGTCTTCGACGTAGAAATCGACGGCCTGCGGGGCGGACCCGCAGACCTCGGCCAGTACCGGGGCAAAGCCGTGCTCATTGTCAACGTCGCCTCCAAGTGCGGCCTCACCCCGCAGTACTCCGGCCTGGAGCGGCTGCAGGAGAGGTACGCGGGACGCGGCTTCACCGTCCTCGGCGTCCCCTGCAACCAGTTCATGGGGCAGGAACCCGGCACCGCGGACGAGATCGCGGAGTTCTGCTCGGCGACCTACGGGGTCACGTTCCCGATGACCGAGAAGGTCGAGGTCAACGGCGACGGGCGGCACCCGCTGTACCAGGGGCTGGTCGGCGCGCCCGACGCCGAGGGCCACACCGGCGACATCCGCTGGAACTTCGAGAAGTTCCTGATCTCCCCCGACGGCACGGTCGCGGCCCGCTTCGCGCCGCAGGCCGAGCCCGAGGCGGACGAGGTCGTCGCCGCCATCGAAGAGAACCTGCCGGCCTGAGAGCGGACGCGCCCTCCGCGTCCGGAGGGCGCGCCCCGCGGCTGTGAATTGCGCCACACGGCGCATTCGCCGTCCGTTTTCGTGGACGCCCGGCTGCGCGGCGCGGCCGGGTCGTCTAGCTTGTGAAGTCGCGATATGACGTGGAGGTGCCCATGCGCGGATGGACGACCGGAGACATCCCCGATCTGCACGGCCGGCGGGCGATCGTCACCGGTGCCAACAGCGGCATCGGCTACCACACCGCTCTCCAGCTCGCCCGGCACGGCGCGTCCGTCGTGCTGGCCTGCCGCAGCGCCGAACGCGGCCAGGCCGCCTTCGACAGGGTGAAGGCCGCCGCGCCGGACGCCGACCTCGTCCTCGGCTCACTGGACCTCGCCGACCTGGCGTCGGTCCGGGAGTTCGCGGCCCGGTACGGCGACGCGCCCGTCGACATCCTGGTCAACAACGCCGGCGTCATGGCCATCCCGCGCCGCTCCACCGCCGACGGCTTCGAGATGCAGTTCGGCACCAACCATCTCGGCCACTTCGCCCTCACCGGCCTCCTGCTGCCCGCGCTGCGGTCGGCCCCGTCCCCCCGCGTGGTCACGCTCACCTCGGCGTTCGCCTGGTCCGGCCGGCTGAACTTCGACGACCTGCAGGGCGAGCGCCGCTACCGCAAGTGGTCCGCCTACGGCCAGGCCAAGCTCGCCAACCTGATCTTCGCCCGGGAGCTGGACCGCCGCGTCCCCGAGGTGACGAGCGTCGCCGCCCACCCCGGCTACGCCGCCACCAACCTCCAGCAGACCGGCCCCAGGATGCAGGGCAGCCCTCTGATGGAGAGGGCCGCCGGCCTGGGCAACGCGGTGATGGCCCAGTCCGCCGCCGCGGGCGCCCTGCCGTCCCTCTACGCCGCCACCGCCCCGGACGTCCACGGCGGCGCCTGCTACGGCCCGCGCCTGCTCCAGTACCGCGGCGCCCCGACCGAAGTGGTCACGCCTCCGCGGGCGAACCGTCCCGCCCAGGCCGAACGCCTCTGGGAGATCTCCGAAACGCTCACCGACGTCACCTACGAGAAGGCCTAGCGAAGCCCCGCGGTGGCCTGGGCCAGCGTCGCAGCGATGACGGTCCCGGCGTCCGACGGCGCACGCTGCGCGAGGCGCGCGGCCGTATCGACCAGCCCCTGGATCAGCTCCGCCCGCAGCGCCGGCTCGGCGACGCCGCCGTCCTCCAAGGCGGTGACGAGCGGACGCAGCAGCATCGTGTGCCCCACCCGGATGCGCTCAAGGGCCGGTTCGGCCAGCGCATGCTCGGCCAAGGCGACCGCGGCGGCATGCCGCCCGTCGGTCATGACGCCGAGCTGAACCCGGATGTAGGCCTCGACCTTGCCGTCCAGATCACCGGGACCGGTCAGCGCGTCCTCGACGAGGGACGCCCACCGGGGCAGTTCCTCCTCGACGATCGCGGCGACGAGATCGTCCTTCGACCGGAAGTACTCGTACAGGGCCGGCCGCGACAGCCCGACCCGCCTCGCCAGCGCCGCGAGCGACAGCGCCTCGATGCCCTCCTCCGCCACGAGCGCCCGCGCGGCGTCCAGCAGCGTCCGCAACTGCCGCGCCCGATGCGCCGCGACGGTCGCCTCACTGATCCTCGGCACGCCCCCCATCCTACGATTCCCGACTATCCGTAGGTAAGTTTCGACTCCCGGCGCATCTGGCTGACAGATCCTCTAGAGTCCGGGTCTCTCGACGTAACCGAGCGAACGCCCAGTGTGATCGCCTGTGGATCACACCCACATGACAGCGATTAGCCATCAGCTCTGTACGGGGCGTCTGGCGCGCATCCTGATCGCCGCCGCACCGGAAGACTTCGACATCACCGAGGGTGCCAACGTCCCGTGTGCGGGGGAGGGGGCGACCCCGGACGTGGTGCTCGGCAACGCCGAGGCCATGCAGGCCGCTACCGTGGCATTGGATCCCGGCGAGATACATCTCGTGGCCGAGGTGGTCAGCCCGGGAAAGCGGAATCGCATGCGGGACTTCACCGACAAGCCCCGCATGTATGCGGCCGCAGGGATTCCCACGTTTCTGCGGGTCGAGCTGATCGGTGAGGGGGCGCCCTGCGTCGAGGTGCTCGTGCTCAAGGGCGCCGAGTACGTGCAGGCCGACCGGGTGTGCGCGGGCCGGACTCTGCGGCTGTCGGAGCCGTTCGAGGTCTCGTTCGACCCGGCGATTCTCGTGGGACCGCGCCGGCCCGGCGTCTGAAGGCGCCGTGGGGCTCAGGGGGCGCGGGTGAGGTCCCAGTCGAGGGTGGCGGGGAGTGCGCCCTCCAGGGTGAGGAGCCAGCGTTTGACCTCGACGCCGGAGCCGCCGCTGTAGCCGCCCAGGCCGTTCGAGGCGACGACGCGGTGGCAGGGGACGATCAGCGGAATCGGGTTGCTCCCCATCACCTGGCCGATGACCTGCGCGTGGACGCCGGTGCCGCTGCGGTCGCCGAGGCCGCCGTAGGTGATGACCTGCCCGTACGGGACGGAGTCGTGCAGCGTCGACAGGACCTGCCGCTGGACGTCGGACGTGAGCCGCCAGTCGATCGGGACCTCGAACCGCTTCAGGTCGCCGGCGAAGTAGTCGCGGAGGGCCGACAGGGCCGGGGCCGGGCGGCCCGGAGCGTCCACGACGGGCAGGCCGGTCGCCTTGGCCGTGCGGGCACGGGCGGCGGGGGTGTCATGAAAGTGCAGGGAGACGACTCCCGTCTCGGTCTCGGCGATGAGCAGGCGGCCGAGCACGGTGTCGACCGTGCCGAACGCGAGGGTCTCGGTCATCGTGCGGCGCTCCTTCCGGAGTGTTCAGCGTCCCATGCGGATCCGTCATCTTCTTCAACACCGCTGCGGCTCCTCACGTTGCGTGGGTGCGGTGGAGCCGGGCGGACTCCTTGACCAGGCGGCTCGAGCCGCCCCGGGACGCCACGTCCGCGACGGCCGGGATCGTGCCCCTGGCACCGGTGGTCTCGGCGACGCGGGTGGCCGCGCTCGCCGCGACCGACCCGCTGCGTCACCACCTCGACCCTGAGACCGTCACCGCGCCCGGACGCGCCCTGATCGCCGGCCTGGGATCCCCGGGTTCGGGCACACCGTCTACAAGTCGGGCGATGGGCGGCGACCCTGGGTGCGGTCGCGGGCCTCGTGCCGGGTGCGGGGGAGGCGGTCTTCGCCGTCGCGCGCACCGCAGGGTGGCTCGCGCACGCGCTGGAGGAGTACGGCCGGGGCGGCCCGCTGCGTTCCCGCGCCGTCTTCACCGGGCCGCCGATTCCCGCCGGGTGACCGGCGCGCGGGCCGTCCATGCGCCCGGACGGGGTCGTGGCCGCACTCCACCGGGCCGAGGGTAGGCTCGGGGGTGTGCGACGGTTCCTCACCCCAGGCTGGCTCGGGCTGCACCTGATCGCGATCGTGTTGTGCGGCGCGTTCCTCGGCTTCGGCTGGTGGCAGTACGACCGCGCCCAGAGCGGCAACGACCGCAGTTGGGCCTACACCTTCGAGTGGCCGATCTTCGCGCTCTTCGTGGTCGTGATGTGGGTCAAGATGATCCGCGACGAGCGATCGGGCGCCGCCCCGGCGCCCGCGGTGATCGAGGAGCCCGCGGAGGCGGAGATCACGCGGCGGATCATCCGGCAGCAGGAGGACGAGGATCCCGCCCTCGCCGCCTACAACCGCTACCTCGCGCGGCTGAACTCCGAGAGCGGCGGACGCCGCTGACCCGTCCGCACGGGCCGCCCGTGCGGGCCGTCGACGAAAGGTGTGATCTGTGGAAGGCGCGGTGACCAGGTACCGGATCCTGGCGCTGGTGGTCGGCACGCTGCTGGTGCTGCTGACGATCGGCATGGTCCTGAAGTACGGGCCGACCGACATGCCGGAGATGGTGGCCGTCGTTTCGCCGATCCACGGCTTCTTCTACATGGTCTACCTCGCGGTCGCGTACGACCTGTGGCGGCGCACCGGCTGGCCGCTGAGCAGGATGGCGGTGATCGTGCTCGGCGGCATCGTCCCGCTGATGACGTTCTTCGTCGAGCGCCGGATCGTGCAGGACGCGCGGGAGCTGGGCGGCGCGAAGGCCGAGGCCGAGGCGAGCGCCTGACGGCCGTTCCTCAAGGGACTGGATGACCGCCGCCGGGTCGACTAATGTTTGACTGAGTCAAACATTGGGAGGCGGGCATGGCGGTGACCGACGGGGACATCGGCACGGTCCGGTCGTTCAACCGGTTCTACACCGGGGTGATCGGCGTGCTCGGCGAAGGCCTCGTCCAGACGCCGTACTCCCTCACCGAGGCCCGGGTGATCTTCGAGCTGGCCCAGCGGGACGACACCGAGGTCCTCGCCCTGCGCCGCGCCCTCGACCTCGACGCCGGCTATCTCAGCCGGATGCTGGCCCGCTTCGAGGCCGACGGGCTGGTCGGGCGCGAACGTGCGCCCGGCGACGCGCGCCGGCAGATCGTCCGGCTCACGCCGCGGGGCCGCGAGGTGTTCGCCATGCTCGACGAGCGGTCCGTCGCCGAGATCCGCGCGCTGCTGGACGGGCTGCCCGCCGATGACCGGCGCCGCCTCCTGGCCGCGATGCGCTCCGTCCACGGCATCCTCGGCGACCGCCCGCGCGGGGACGGCTTCGTCCTGCGCCCGCTGCGCCCCGGCGACCTCGGCTGGATCGTGGAGCGCAACGGCGCCCTCTACGACCGGGAATGCGGCTGGGACCGCACCTACGAGGCCCTCGTCGCCGAGGTCGTCGCCGACTACGTGCAGAACCATGATCCGGAACGGGAGAACGCCTGGATCGCCGAATCCGGCGGCATGCGGGTGGGCGGCGTCTTCTGCGTCCGCAGCGCCGGCGACGTCGCGCAGCTCCGGCTGCTGCACGTCGAGCCGGACGCCCGCGCGATGGGCATCGGGGCGGCGCTGGTCGGCGAGTGCGTCCGCTTCGCGGCCGAAGCCGGATACTCCGAGATCATGCTGTGGACGACGGCGCTGCAGCGTCCGGCGCACCGCCTCTACGAACGGGCCGGATTCGTCCTGGACGAGGAGGAGCCCCCGGTCGAACGCTTCGGGGACGTCGTCCACGGGCAGGTCTGGCGCAGGAAACTGTGAACCGGGCCCGCGGGGGCGTGACGCCTCCACGGGCCCGGCTCCGCAGCGATCCCTGACTGCGTCGGCGGCCGGGACGGGGGTCGGACGGAGGTTCCGGCCGCCTGTGTTCACCGGCGTTGCGCCGGTTCGGCTCAGGACTGGTTCCCACCTCCCTTCCGCTCCGGCCGGCCGGGGGACCCGTCCGGCGCTCGGGGGAGGGCGCCGCAACGGCGCCCCGGTGACGGCGGCCGGGCCGGCGGCACGGCTCGGGTGATGCCGCCGGCCCGGCTCGTGGGGGACGCCGGTGCCGCGGGGGCGTGCGGCACCGGGGTCCGGGGATGGTCGAAGGGCCCGGCTGGACCGGTACGGCCGAGGACCCGAGGTGTATCGCCGCCCGCCCCGCCCGCGGCACCCGTTGGGGGACGGTGCCGGCCGCGGTGGAGCGCGCCGCGATCGCCCTCGGCCGTACGGGCCGGGCCGCGCGGGGACGGGGGCGCGGGGACGACGCGGGTCTCACGCTCCGTGCGGTGCATCCCGGTCCCTCCCGTTTCCCGACCTGGGGCTTTGCCGCCCCGAGGCCTTCTCGCTCACTCTGTGTCACGAACCTGATGCGTTAGGTACCCGCGCGTCATGCGCACGTAAACCGGCCCGCCGCAAAGAATCATGATCGCGAAGCGGACTTTGCCTCCGCATTGCCCGGCACCCGCTCCGCCGCGGCGGGACGGCGGCGCAGGACATGGCGGGCCAGGGCGAGGACGGCCAGGAACGCCACGAGCGCGCAGACGCCCGTCCAGCCGTACCGGGAGTAGCCCGCGGCCCCCAGCCAGGAACCGGTGCTCCCGCCCAGGAAGGAGCAGGTCATGTAGGCCGTGTTGAGCCTGCTCCGGGCCTCCGGCCGCAATGCGAAGATCCGGGACTGGTTCGCGACCATGCCGGACTGCATCGCGACGTCCAGCAGGAGTGTCCCCGCGGCGAGCGCCACCAGCCCGGACCGCCCGCCCGCGGCGCCGGCCGCGAGCACCCCGGCGGCCGCGATCGTCCCGAGGATGGCGACGAGGCCGACCGGATCGGAGCCCCGCCGGTCGACCTGCCGTCCGGCGATGGGCGTGGCGATCATGGTGCCCGCGCTGACCAGGGCCAGCACCCCCACGGTCTGCGCCCCGAACCCGTAGACGGGCCCGGTGAGCAGGAGCGCGACGCCCGTCCAGACGGCCTGGAACCCGCCGAAGATCGTCGCCTGGTAGAAGCACGTCCGCCGCAACTCCGGCTCACGCCGCAGCAGCCGCAGCGGCTCGGCCAGCAGCGCGGGATACGACTGCTTCGACGGCGGGACGGTCGCGGGCAGCGCGAACGCCAGCGCCGCCGCCAGGCACAGGGCGACCGCGGCGGAGACCAGGTACGGTGCCCGCCAGCCGAGCCACTCGCCGATCATCCCGCCGAACGTGCGGGCCAGCAGGATGCCGCCGATCGACCCCGACAGCAGCGTCCCCATGACCGCGCCGCGCCGGTCGTCGGCTACCAGCCCGGCCGCCATCGGCGCGATGACCTGCGCGACCACGGTCGTGATCCCGACGAGGGCACTGGCGCCGGCCAGCGCAGGCAGCCCGGGGGGCGCCCGCCGCGCCCAGCAGCCCGATCCCGGTGACGACGAGCATCACCACGATCAGCGGCCGGTGCGGGAACCGGTCCCCGAGCGGCACCAGCAGGAAGTTCCCCGCGGCGTACCCGAACTGCGCCGCGGTCACCACCAGCGCGGCCGTCCCCGGCGACACGTCCAGGCCGGACGCGACCAGCGGGCTGACCGCCTGCGGAAAGTAGATGTTCCCCACGGCGACGCCGCAGGTCAGAGCAAGTAGGAAGATCACCCGACGGCTGAGGCCAACGGGTTGCGAGGCATGCGAGGACACGGATGCTCCATCGATTCGACGCGGCAGGATCGAGGCGGCGGGGGAGAACCCCCGCGCGGGATTCGCCTCGGCGTCGAGGAGCGCGGTGCCGGCTAGGCCGTGGTGCGCTCCGCCGCCGAGGCGCCGGTCGTGGACTTGCCGAGACCCGTGTACACGATCTGCCTCCAGAACCGGAGCCGGAACATCACGCCGAAGATCGCATACCCCCCGTAACCACCGCAACCCCGTTTCAATCCTGGCGTCGTAGCGGGGTCCGGATGCCTGCAGGCGATCTCGTTCAGGCTTGCTTTGCGGTTTCGGTGAGGCGCCCCGGTTCGAAGCGCAGGCTCCAGGTTCCGGCGACCGGATGGTCGAGTCCGGCTGGCCAGTAGGAGATGGTCCCGGGCGTGGGCGTGGGCGTGGGCGTGGGCGTGAGGAACTCGTCGGTCAGGTCGATCATCAGGGAAGTGTGTCAAGGGCGGCCGCGGACGCGCGATCCCGGCTCGTCGCACGTGGACGGCGGGACGCCCCGGTGGATGTGATCGCTGAGAGCGAACGTTGCTGAGGAAACAAAATGCTGCTCCGTTTTCTTGAGTGTGGATGACTCAACTTGCCGTTGGGTCGACGTACGGACTTGGAGCTGAGCATGAGCGAGACCCTGACGCTGCCGGTGCTGCCCCTGGACGACGGGGCCGTTCTGCCGGGCATGGTGGTGCCCCTGGACCTGTCCGAGAGCGGTGAGGTCCGGTCGGCCATCGAGGCCGCGCGGGCGGCGGCCCAGTCCAAGGGGCCGGGCATCCGGTCGGTGAGCAAGCCGCGGGTGCTGCTGGTGCCCAGGCTGAACGGGCAGTACGCCGGCATCGGGACGCTGGGCGTCGTCGAGCAGGAGGGGCGGCTGCCCGGCGGTGAGCCGGGCGCGGTCGTCCGGGGCGTGCAGCGGGTGCGGATCGGGACCGGGACGACCGGGCCGGGCGCGGCGCTGTGGGTCGAGGGCACCGCGATCGAGGCGCCGCCCGCGTCCGGGCGGGCGCAGGAGCTGGCGAAGGAGTACAAGAGCCTGGTCAGCGTGATCCTGCAGAAGCGGGGCGCGTGGCAGGTCGTGGACGTGGTGCAGCAGATCGACGACCCGTCCACCCTGGCCGACAACGCCGGCTACGCGCCGTACCTGTCGGACGAGCAGAAGATCGAGGTCCTGGAGACCCCGGACGTGGTGGAGCGGCTCACCCTGGTGATCGGGTGGGCGCGGGACCATCTGGCCGAGCTGGACGTGGCGGAGACGATCCGCAAGGACGTCCAGGAGGGCATGGAGAAGACGCAGCGGGAGTTCCTGCTGCGCCAGCAGCAGGAGGCCATCCGCAAGGAGCTGGCCGAGCTGAACGGCGACCCCGCCGACGAGGAGGACGACTACCGGGCCCGGATCGAGGCGGCGAACCTGCCCGAGAAGGTGCGCGAGGCGGCGCTGAAGGAGGTCGACAAGCTGGAGCGGTCGTCGGACGCCTCGCCCGAGGGCGGCTGGATCCGCACCTGGCTCGACACCGTTCTCGACATTCCGTGGAACGACCGGACCGAGGACGCCTACGACATCGCGGGCGCGCGGGAGATCCTGGACGCCGACCACGCCGGGCTCGATGACGTGAAGGAGCGCATCATCGAGTACCTGGCCGTGCGCAAGCGGCGTGAGGACCGGGGCCTCGGCGTCGTGGGCGGCCGCAGGAGCGGTGCGGTTCTGGCCCTGACCGGCCCTCCCGGCGTCGGTAAGACGTCCCTTGGCGAGTCGGTCGCGCGGGCCATGGGACGCGAGTTCGTCCGGGTCGCCCTGGGCGGAGTCAGGGACGAGGCCGAAATCCGCGGCCACCGCCGTACGTACGTGGGCGCGCTTCCGGGACGGATCGTCCGCGCCATCCGCGAGGCCGGTTCGATGAACCCGGTCGTCCTGCTGGACGAGGTCGACAAGGTCGGCGCCGACTACCGGGGCGACCCGACGGCGGCGCTGCTGGAGGTTCTGGATCCCGAGCAGAACCACACGTTCAGGGACCACTACCTGGAGGTGGAGCTCGACCTGAGCGACGTGCTCTTCCTCGCCACCGCGAACGTGGTGGAGGCGATCCCCGCGCCGCTGCTCGACCGGATGGAGCTCGTCGAGCTGGACGGCTACACCGAGCACGAGAAGGTCACGATCGCCCGCGACCACCTGCTGCCGCGCCAGCTCGACAAGGCGGGGCTGGAGGCGTCCGAGGTGGGCTTCGGCGACGACGCGCTGCGGCTGCTGGCGGCCGAGTACACCCGGGAGGCGGGCGTCCGGTCGCTGGACCGGTCGATCGCGCGGGTGCTCCGGAAGGTCGCCGCGAACGTGGCGATGGAGAAGGCGGACCTGCCGGTCTCGATCGGTGCGGACGACCTCAGGGACTATCTGGGTCGGCCCAGGTACACGCCGGAGGTCGAGCTGAGCCGGAACGAGCGGCGGACGGGCGTGCCGGGCGTCGCGACGGGCCTGGCGGTCACCGGCGCGGGCGGCGACGTCCTCTACATCGAGGCGTCGCTGGCCGACAAGGAGACCGGCGACACGGGCGTGACGCTCACCGGGCAGCTCGGCGACGTGATGAAGGAGTCGGCGCGGATCGCGCTCAGCTACCTGCGTTCGCGCGGCGCCGAGCTGGAGCTGCCGGTCGGCGACCTGAAGGACCGCGGCGTGCACGTCCACGTGCCCGCCGGTGCGATCCCGAAGGACGGGCCGAGCGCGGGCATCACGATGACGACGGCGCTGGCGTCGCTGCTGTCGGGGCGGCCGGTCCGCTCGGACGTGGCGATGACCGGTGAGGTGTCGCTGACCGGGCGGGTGCTGCCGATCGGCGGCCTGAAGCAGAAGCTGCTGGCCGCGTCCCGGCTCGGCATCACCACCGCGATCGTCCCGAAGCGCAACGAGCCGGACCTTGAGGACGTTCCGGCCGAGGTGCTGGAGAACCTGACGGTCTTCGCCGTGAGCGACGTCCGCGAAGTGCTGGACCTGGCCCTGGAGCCGGCCACCACGCCGGTGGCGGTCTGACGCACGGAACGCCCGCGCCGGGCTCGTCCCGGCGCGGGCGTTCGACGTCAACCCGAGTTTCGGTCCTGCCGTATCACCGGTCGTGCATGGGCGGCGACGGGCGGGGGACCATGCGCCGGGTGTTGACGGAGATGTGGCAGCCCGCAGCGAAGGGCAAGAAGGTCCCCTGGTACGTGATCGCTCTGCGCGTGGTCGTTGTGGCCATCGCGTTGGGCGCGCTCGGCGTCTTTTTCCTCTTCGCTTTCAAGTTGACGTTGACGCCCGTCCAGGACAACGGCCAGGCGGGCGGGAACACCGATCCCGGCCGCTCGCTCCGCTTCTACCTGGACCGTCCCACCAAGGAGGCATTCCTCCAGATAGGCGGCAACCTCGCGCTTCTCGCGCCCTTGGGCGTGCTTCTTCCGATCGTCTGGACGACCCTCCGCGGCCCGATCCGCCTGGCACTCCTCGCCGGCATGTTCTCCTTCGCCATCGAGATGGTGCAGGGAGCCCTCGTCATGGGCCGCGCCTTCGACGTCGACGACGTCATCCTCAACGTCACCGGCGTCGTGATCGCCTATCTCCTCCTGGGCCGCCGCCTCTCCAAGGGCGTCCGCGGCGACTGAGACGACGGGGCGAACCGCCCGCCGGCGCTCGGCGAGGGGGACGCAGGGGTCAGCGGGGGGTCAGGCGGAAGACGCGCAGCTGGCGGGTGGTGCGTTCCACGTACTGGTCGTAGACGGGCCAGACGGCGGTCAGCCGGGGCCAGATCTCGGTGCGTTCGGCGTCGTCCAGAAGGCGGGCGGTGACGGGGACGGAACGGCCCTGGAAGCTGACCTCGGCCTCCGGGTTCTTAAGGAGGTTGCCGGTCCACGCGGGGTGCTTCTCGCGGCCGAAGTTGGAGCCGACGACGACGAAGCCGCCGTCGTCGCCGGGCAGGCACGCGAGCGGCGTGCGGCGGGGGAGGCCGCTGACCGCGCCGGTCGTGGTCAGCACGATGCTCGGGACGAGGAGCTGACCGAGGAGGAGGCGGCCGCCGGTCGCCTTGTGCAGAGCCCGGTCGACGGGCGGGACGACCTTGGGCCCCACCCTGGAGAACCATTCGGCGCCGGAGACCCGCTGGAAGACCGGTCCGAAGGTGCGCTGGATGAGTGTCGGCATCGGTTTCTCCTTGGGGGCGAGCCGTCCGGCCCGGTGGGGTTTCAGATGGCCGGTCTCGGCCAGCCATCGGAGGCCGTCGGCGACCGTTTCCTCGACCGGGCGCAGGGTGAGGTTCAGCGCGTCCAGGAGGGGACGGTCGTCGGTGGGGACGAGGGTGACCATGAACTCGGCGGCGTCGCGGGTGAGCGGGTAGTCGAAGCGGCGGACCCGCTTGGCCGCGTCCAGCGCCGAGCCGAGGCCCAGCATGACGCGGCTCGGGACGGGCACGCGGCGGCACTTCACGCCGGTGAGCCGGTCGCAGAGGTCCGCGTACTGCGGCCAGGTCAGGTAGTGGCCGCCGAGCAACCAGCGGCTCGGCGGCTGCCCGGCCTGCACGGAACGTGCCAGCGCCTCGCCGAGGTCGCGGACGTCGATCACGGAGACGCCGCCGCCCGGAAGCGGCCAGACCTTGCCGAGCGCGGCGGCGAGCCCTTCCATCAGCGCGTCCAGGGTGGGCTGGTTCGGGCCGAACACGCCGCCCGGGTAGACGATCGTGACCGGCGCGCCGTCCGACTGGAGTCCGCGTACGTACTCCTCGGCGGCCAGCTTCGACCTGCCGTAACCGGTGCGGGGGCTCGCGAGGGAGCCGTTCGCGGTGATGACCGGGGCGGACGGCGGGACGAACACGCCGATCGTCGACACGTGGATCACCGGGTCGAGTCCGCGGGCGACGGCTCCGCCGACCACGTTGCGGGTGCCCCGGACGTTGACGTCGACCAGGTCGCCGGCGGAGCCGGTCACGCCGATCGCGGCGGCGGCGTGGATCGCGGCGTCGGTGCCGTCGAGTGCCCCGGCCACGGCGTCCTCGTCCAGCATGTCGCCGGTGACGAGTTCCACGTCCCCGGCCGCGACGCCGATCGCCTGCAGGACCTCGGCCGCCTTCCCGGGGTCGCGGACCAGCGCGCGCGGGCGGTGCCCGGCGGCGAGCAGCGCGCGCACGGTGTGGGAACCGACGAACCCGGAGGCGCCGGTGACGAAGACCCGCATGGAGGACAAACTAGCGCTTGGTCACGTCCGGACGACAGTCCTTGCACTTCACCTCCCAAGAGTAACCGGTTCGATTTCGGACACCTCCAATACCGGGAACGCGCACAACCGATCGTTGACGCTCCTGGAACGCTCCATCACACTCGTGAGTCACCTGACCGCCGACCGGGAGGGATCAATGAAGATCGGACTGGCCGGCGCGGGGCGCATCGGTGCGCGCCACGCCGCCGCCCTGTGTGAACTGCCCGAGGTGGAGGCCCTCTGCGTCGCCGACGCGGATCCCGGCCGCGCCCGCGACCTCGCCGCCCGCCTGCCCCGCTCTTCCCGCGTCGCGGCGCTGGACGCGGTCGAGGAGTTGTTCTCCAGCGGCCTCGACGGCCTGATCGTCGCCGCGGCCACCGACGCGCATGCGGGCCTGGTGGAGCGGGCCGTGGCCGCGCGGGTCCCCGTGTTCTGCGAGAAGCCGCTTGCCTCGGATCTTGATGGAACGTTCCAAGCCGTGGCCGCGGCCGCCACCTCCGGAATTCCGGTGCAGGTCGGGTTCCAGCGCCGGTTCGACGCGGGGAACGCGGCGGCGCGCGAGGCGCTGGCGTCGGGACGGCTCGGCTGGCTGCACACCGTCCGCTCGTGCAGCTTCGACCCCGCGCCGCCGCCCGCCGAGTACGTCCCGACGTCCGGAGGGCTGTTCCGCGACTGCGTCATCCACGACCTCGACCTCATCCGGTTCGTGACCGGGCGCGAGATCGTCCGGGTCATGGCCTCCGGGGCCAACCGGGGAGACGACTTCTTCCGCGAGTGCGGCGACATCGACACCGGGTCCGCGCTGCTCGTCCTGGACGACGGGACGCTCGGGCTCGTGTCGGCGACCCGCTACAACGCCGCCGGGTACGACTCGCGGCTGGAGCTGTTCGGGTCCAAGGACAGCATCGTCGCGGGCATGGACGACCGGACGCCCGTCACCGTCCTGCCCGAGCACGAGGAACCGAAGGCCGCGGCCGGGCCGGGAGCCGGGCCGGGAGCCGGGCCGGGAGCGGGGCCGGGCGGTGAGCCCAGGCACGTCTACGGAGGCTTCATGGAGCGGTTCGCCGACGCCTACGACGCCGAGCTCCGCGCCTTCGTGGACGTGGTGGCCGGCCGCCGCGGCAACCCGTGCCCGCCCGAGGAGGCGCTGGAGGCCTTCTACCTCGCCGAGGCGTGCGAGCTGTCCCTGCGGGAGGGGCGGATCGTCGGGACCGAGGAGGTGCGGCGATGAGGATCGCGGCCGCGCCGATCTCCTGGGGCGTGTGCGAGGTCCCCGGGTGGGGCCATCAGATGGAGCCGGGACGGGTCCTCGCCGAGATGCGCGCTCTCGGCCTCGCGGCGACGGAGCTGGGGCCGGACGGTTTCCTGCCCGGCGGCACGCGGGCGAGGGACGAGCTGCTGGCCTCCCACGGGCTGGGGCTTGTCGGGGCGTTCGTCCCGGTCGTGCTGCACGATCCGGCGTACGACCCGATGCCGGAGATCGACCGTGCGCTGGACCGCGTCGACGGCGTCCTCATCCTGGCCGCCGCCACCGGTCTCGACGGCTACGACGGGCGGCCCGCCCTCGACACCAAGGCGTGGTCGACGCTGCTGGCCAACCTCGACGCGATCGCCCTGCGCGCCGCCGCCCGTGGCCGCCCGGTCACCCTGCATCCGCATGTCGGGACGGTCGTGGAGTCGCGCGCGGAGGTCGAGCGGGTGCTGGGCGGCAGCAGTGTCCCGCTGTGCCTGGACACCGGGCACCTGCTCGTCGGCGGCACCGACCCGGTGTGGCTGGCGCGCTTCGCGGCGCAGCGGATCGCGCACGTCCATCTGAAGGACGTGGACGCAGGGCTCGCCGACCGGGTGCTCAACGGCGACGTCGCCTACACGGACGCGGTACGCGACGGTCTGTACCGGCCACTGGGGGAGGGCGACATCGACATCCCCGGCATCATCCGTGCTCTGGACGGCGCCGGTTACGAAGGCTGGTACGTGATGGAACAGGACACCGTCCTGACCGAAGAGCCCCCAGAAGGCGGCGGACCGTTCGACGACGTCCGCAGGAGCCTGGACTTCCTCGCCGGAGTGGCCCGATGACCTTCGACCTCATCACGATGGGACGGGTGAGCGTCGACGTCTACCCGGACCAGGTGGGCGTGCCACTGGAGGACGTCGAGACGTTCGGGAAGTACCTCGGCGGCAGCCCCGCCAACGTCGCGGTGGCCGCGGCGAGGCACGGCCGCCGCGCCGCCGTCATCACCCGCACCGGAGACGACCCGTTCGGACGGTTCGTGCACAAGGCGCTCAAGGGGTACGGCGTCGACGACCGGTTCGTCACCGCCGTCCCCGGGCTGCCCACGCCGCTCGCGTTCTGCGAGATCTTTCCCCCGGACGATTTCCCGCTGTACTTCTACCGCTATCCCAAGGCCCCGGACCTGGAGATCCACCCGGACGAACTGGACCTCGGGGCGATCCGCGAAGCCCGCATCATGTGGGCGACCGTCACCGGGCTGTCGCAGGAGCCCAGCCGCGAGGCGACGCTGACCGCGCTCGCCGAACATCCCGGGCAGACCGTCATCGACCTCGACTACCGGCCGATGCTCTGGGCCGACCCCGCTGAGGCCCCGCACTGGGCAGGGCTCGCCCTGGAACACGCCTCCGTCGCGGTCGGGAACCTGGACGAGTGCGCGGTCGCGGTGGGGGAGCGCGAGCCGCGCGCCGCCGCCCGCGCGATCCTCGACCGCGGCCCCGGACTCGCCATCGTGAAGATGGGGCCGGAGGGCGTCCTCGCCGCCACGGCCGGCGAGGTCGTGGAGGTGCCGCCGGTCAAGGTCGACGTCGTGAACGGGCTCGGCGCGGGCGACGCGTTCGGCGGCGCGGTCTGCCACGGCCTCCTTGCGGGCTGGGAACTGCGGCGGGTGATCGAGTTCGCGGGCGCCGCGGGCGCGATCGTCGCGTCCCGCATCGCCTGCTCCGCCGCGATGCCCACGCCGGACGAAGTGGAAGACCTCCTTGAGGAGCGGCGATGAAGTACCACCTGCCCGCGGGGACGGCCGCCGAGGAGCCGTACGGGCTCGTCGTGACCCCCGAGTCGGCCGGATGGATCCACTCGGCGCTGCGCGTCCTCGAACTGCCGGACGGCGGCTCGCACGAGTTCGAGACCGGCGACTTCGAGACCATCGTGCTGCCGCTCGCCGGGTCGTGCGCCGTCGAGTGCGACGGCGAGCGCTTCGGGCTGGACGGCCGCGACGACGTCTTCAGCCGGGTCAGCGACTTCGCCTACGTACCGCGGGACGCGCGGGTCACGGTGCGCGGACGCGGCCGGTTCGCGCTGGCCGGCGCCCGGTGCGAGGCCCGGCTCACGCCGCGCTACGGCCCCGCCCGGGACGTCCCGGTCGAGCTGCGCGGCGCGGGGCCGGCGAGCCGGCAGGTCAACAACTTCGGCACGCCGGAGGGCTTCCCGTTCGCCGAGAAGCTCATCGCGTGCGAGGTGCTGACGCCGGGCGGCTGCTGGTCGTCGTTCCCGCCGCACAAGCACGACGAGGAGACGCCGGACGAGGCCGTCCTGGAGGAGATCTACTACTTCGAGGTCGCCCGGGGCGGCATGGCCTACCAGCGCGTCTACGGGTCGCCGGGACGCCCGATCGACGTGCTCGCGGAGGTGCGCAGCGGCGACGCGGTCCTGATCCCGCACGGCTGGCACGGGCCGTCGATGGCTCCGCCGGGCCATGACCTGTACTACCTGAACGTGATGGCCGGGCCGTCGCCGGAGCGGGCGTGGCGGATCTGCGACGACCCCGCGCACGCCTGGATCCGCGACACCTGGGCCGGACGGCCCGTCGATCCGCGGCTGCCGCTGACCTCACCGGAGGGACGGCCATGAGGCTGACGGCGGGGCAGGCGCTGGTGCGGTTCCTGGCGGCCCAGTACAGCGAGCGGGACGGGGACGAGCGGCGGTTCTTCGCGGGCTGCTTCGGCATCTTCGGCCACGGCAACGTCGCGGGCGTCGGCCAGGCGCTGCTGGAGCATGCCGACGACGTCCCCTACTACATGGCCCGCAACGAACAAGCGATGGTCCACACCGCGGCGGGATACGCCCGGATGAACGACCGGCTCGCCACCTTCGCCTGTACGACGTCCATCGGGCCTGGGGCGACCAACATGGTGACGGGTGCGGCCCTCGCCACCATCAACCGGCTGCCCGTTCTGCTTCTGCCGGGTGACGTCTTCGCCACGCGTCCAGCCAACCCGGTGTTGCAGGAGCTGGAAGACGCCCGGTCATACGACGTTTCCGTCAATGACTGCTTCAAGCCCGTCTCGAAGTATTGGGACCGCGTCAACCGTCCTGAGCAACTCCCCAGTGCGCTGATGGCGGCGATGCGCGTCCTCACCGACCCGGCGGAGACGGGCGCGGTCACGCTGGCACTGCCACAGGACGTCCAGGCGGAGGCGCACGACTGGCCGGACGACCTGTTCGCCCGCCGTGTGTGGCGTATCCCGCGCGCTGTGCCCGAACCCGCCGCGCTGGAGGAGGCGTCCGCCGTCCTGCACGGCGCCGAACGTCCCCTCATCGTCGCGGGCGGCGGCGTGATCTACTCCCGGGCCACCGACGACCTGCGCGCCTTCGCCGAACGCACCGGCATCCCCGTGGCCGAAACCCAGGCCGGAAAGGGCGCTCTGCCCTGGGACCATGCCTGTTCAGTCGGTGCCATAGGCGCGACGGGCACGACCGCGGCGAACGCTCTCGCGCGCGAGGCCGATGTCGTCCTCGGCGTCGGCACCCGCTACAGCGACTTCACCACCGCGTCCCACAGCCTGTTCGCCAACCCGGACGTGAAGTTCGTCAACCTCAACGTCGCGAGGTTCGACGCCGCCAAACTCGCCGGCATCACCGTCGTCGCCGATGCCCGGGAAGGCATCCGGGGCCTGAACGCCGCAGTGGACGGCTACGGAGTCGCCGGCGCCTACCGAGACGAAGCCCAGGCCCTCGCAGCCGACTGGAACGCGAAGGTCGACCGGGCGTACGCGTCCCGGAACGGGAGGCTGCCCGCCCAGTCCGAGGTGATCGGCGCCGTCAACGAGGCCGGCGGCCCGCAGGACGTCGTCGTGTGCGCCGCCGGATCCATGCCGGGCGACCTGCACAAGCTGTGGCGGGCGAGCGACCCCAAGGGCTACCACGTCGAGTACGGCTACTCCTGCATGGGCTACGAGATCGCGGGCGGCCTCGGCGTGAAGATGGCCGCCCCGGACCGCGAGGTGTTCGTCCTGGTCGGGGACGGGTCGTACCTGATGATGGCCCAGGAGCTGACCACGGCCGTCGCCGAGGGGATCAAGCTGATCGTCGTGCTGGTCCAGAACCACGGCTACGCCTCCATCGGGAACCTGTCGGAATCGGTCGGCGCGGAGCGGTTCGGCACCCGCTACCGCGCCCGGACCGGCACCGGCCTCGACGGCGGCCCGCTCCCGGTCGACCTGGCCGCCAACGCCGCCAGCCTCGGCGCCGACGTGATCCGCGCGTCCACCGCCGCCGGCCTTCGCGACGCGCTCGGCGAGGCGAGGAAGGCCGCACGGACGACGGTCATCCACATTGAGACGGACCCCTTGGCAGGCACCCCCGACAGTGCGGCATGGTGGGACGTCCCGGTCGCGGAGGTGGCGGCGCTCGACGCCACCAGGGAGGCTCGTGCCCGTTATGAGGGGGATCGGCGCGCACGCCGCCACCATCTGTGATCAACTCCCTCAGACCGACCATTCGGGGAGAAACGGAGAACACATCCGATGAGAGGCGTTTTCGCGCGTGGATCGTCCACGAGCCTGGCGGTCCTGGCCGCCGCGGGAATGCTGGCGCTGAGCGCCTGCAGCGGCTCGGGCGGCAAGGAGTCCGAGGAGGACACCCAGGGCGCCGGCCCCCGGCTGGAGATCGCCATGGTGACGCACTCCGCCCCGGGCGACACCTTCTGGGACATCGTCCAGAAGGGCGCCAAGGCGGCCGCCGCCAAGGACAACGTCGAGTTCCTGTACTCGGCCGACCCGGACGGCGGCAAGCAGGCCCAGCTCGTCCAGGCCGCGATCGACAAGAAGGTCGACGGCATCATCGTCACCCTCGCCAAGCCCGACGCGATGAAGGACGTCCTGGCCCGCGCCGCCGCCGCGAAGATCCCGGTGATGTCGAT
This sequence comes from Spirillospora sp. NPDC048824, assembly GCF_043198455.1. Lineage (NCBI taxonomy): Bacteria > Bacillati > Actinomycetota > Actinomycetes > Streptosporangiales > Thermomonosporaceae > Spirillospora > Spirillospora sp. NPDC048824. The sequence continues at coordinate 121,844 of NZ_JBICUS010000014.1, forward strand.
CAACTCCGGACAGGAGGAGTCGGCGCAGCTCGGCGTGGTCGCGCACTTCGGGCAGGACGAGTCGATCGCGGGTGAGGCGGCCGGCACCGAACTCGGGGAGATCGGCGCCTCCAAGGCGCTGTGCGTGATCCACGAGCAGGGCAACGTCGGCCTGGAGGCCCGCTGCGACGGGGCGAGGAAGACGTTCGGCGGCGACCTGGAGAACCTGTTCGTCCAGGGCTCGAACATGCCGGACGTCAAGTCGTCCATCACGGCCAAGCTCCAGGCCGACAAGGACATCGACGGGATCCTGACACTGGGCGCGCCCTTCGCCGCGACGGCCGTCGACTCCGTCGAGGAGACCGGCAGCAAGGCCGAGATCGGCACGTTCGACCTGAACAAGGACCTCATCGCCTCGCTCAAGTCGGGCGCGATCGAGTTCGCCGTCGACCAGCAGCCGTACCTGCAGGGCTACGAGGCCGTCGACGCCCTGTGGCTGCTGAAGAACAACGGCAACGTCCTCGGCGGGGGCCGTCCCGTGCTGACCGGCCCGGCGATCGTCACCAAGGACAACGCCGCCGGGCTGGAGGAGTTCGCCAACCGGGGGACCCGGTGACCCACGCGGTCACCGAGCCGCCGGTGGCCGACCCGGGCCCCGACGAGCGCCTGGCCCGGCAGTCGCCGCTGCGGCGGCTGCTGGGCCGCCCGGAGCTCGGCGCGCTGCTCGGCGCGGTGGCGCTGTTCGCGTTCTTCGCGGTCATCGCGGACGCGTTCCTGCGGGCCGGGTCGTTCTCGACCGTCCTGTACGCCAGCTCCACGTTCGGGATCATGGCGGTCGGCGTGTCGCTGCTCATGATCGGCGGCGAGTTCGACCTGTCCGCCGGGGTGATGGTGACGTCCGCGGCGCTGATCGCCGCGCTGACCGCCTACCAGTTCACGCTGAACGTGTGGGCGGGCGTGGTGATCTCGCTCGTCCTCACGCTGGCGCTCGGGATGATCAACGGGCTGCTCTACAACTGGACGAAGCTGCCGAGCTTCATCATCACGCTCGCCATGTTCTTCATGCTGGCGGGCCTGAACCTCGGCGTGACCAAGGCCCTCACCGGCAACGTCGCCAGCGACTCCGTCCGCGACATGGACGGCTTCGACACCGCCCGCGCGATCTTCGCCTCCGACATCGGCGTCCTCGACTTCCGGATCAAGATCACGGTGTTCTGGTGGCTGCTGTTCGTCGCGGTCGCGACCTGGATCCTGCTGCGCACCCGCATCGGCAACTGGATCTTCGCGGTGGGCGGTTCGGCCGACAGCGCCCGCGCGGTCGGCGTCCCGGTCGCCCGCGTCAAGATCGGCCTGTTCATGGGCGTGGCGTTCTGTGCCTGGTTCTCCGGGATGCACCTGGTGTTCGCGTTCGCGACCATCCAGTCGGGGGAGGGCGTCGGCAACGAGTTCCTCTACATCATCTGCGCGGTCATCGGCGGGTGCCTGCTGACCGGCGGCTACGGATCGGCGATCGGCGCGGCGATCGGCGCGTTCATCTTCGGCATGACGAACAAGGGCATCGTGTACGCCGAGTGGAACCCCGACTGGTTCCGGTTCTTCCTCGGCGCGATGCTGCTCATCGCCACCGTGGTGAACCTGATCGTCCGGCGCAGAGTGGAGCGCGCCTCGTGACCGCGAAGGACGCGCCGCTGATCAGGCTGAGCGGCGTCGGCAAGAACTACGGCAACGTCATCGCGCTGCGGGACGTGAGCCTGGAGACGTCCGCCGGGGAGGTCACCTGCGTCCTCGGCGACAACGGCGCGGGCAAGTCGACCCTGATCAAGATCGTCGCCGGTCTGCACCGCCACGACACGGGCACCTACGAGGTGCAGGGCGAGCAGGTCGCGTTCAGCTCGCCCCGCGACGCCCTCGACCACGGCATCGCGACCGTCTACCAGGACCTCGCGGTCGTCCCGCTGATGCCGGTCTGGCGCAACTTCTTCCTCGGGTCGGAGAAGCGCAAGGGCTTCGGCCGCATGGACGTCGAGTTCATGCGCTCCACCACCCACGGTGAGATGGCCGCGATGGGCATCGACCTCCGCGACGTCAACCAGCCCATCGGCACCCTCTCCGGCGGCGAACGGCAGTGCGTGGCCATCGCCCGCGCCGTCTACTTCGGCGCCAGGGCCCTCGTCCTGGACGAGCCCACGGCCGCCCTCGGCGTCAAACAGGCCGGGGTCGTGCTGCGCTACATCGTCCAGGCGCGCGAACGGGGGCTCGCGGTCATCTTCATCACCCACAACCCGCACCACGCCTACCCGGTCGGCGACCGCTTCCTGATCCTCAACCGGGGCCAGAGCATCGGCTACCACCCCAAGGACGAGATCACCCGCGAGGAACTGACCGCCCTCATGGCCGGAGGCAGCGAACTCGAGGAACTCGCTCACGAACTGGACGCGGCGGGCTCATCGGCCGCCGCCGCCCGCCTGACGAAGGAGGCCGAAACCCTGGGCCTCACCGACGACTGAACACCCGGCGCCACAGCCCGCCCGCCCCGGCCCTCCTGGCCGCGCGATGGTGCGGGCCGTGGCGGTTCCGTCAGTGGGGTCACGCCCATTCGGCGTCCGCCAGGATTCGTTCGAGGTTCGGAGTGTCCCAGAGGTCGACGATCAGAATGCGCGACTGCGGCAGGTACCAGAGGCGTTCGGTGTAGGCGGAGCCCGTCCTGCGGGTGGGGCCGTAGCCGTGCGGGTCGTCAGGGGAGGGGGCGCGCGTGTAGCAGGGGACGCGCCACTGGTGGTATTCCGCCTTCTTCGAGCCGATGGCGGCGAGCCGGTTCGCCGTTCGCGTGGCGCCGTGTCCGACGCCCACGGCCCGCAGGTCCTCGTGCCGGGGGCAGTTCATCCCCTCGTCCTGGCCGAACAGCACGCCGTAGGTGTCGGTGGTCTTGTACGGGTTGGCGATGTACGCGGAGGGCCGGGCGAAGAAGCTGGGGCCCAGCACGAAGAACCCCCGGCACGAGGACGAGCTGGGACCGGCCCCGCCCCATCGCCGCATGTAGTCGCAGTTCTTCGCGGTCGCCACGTAGTAGCTGTCGGGCGGTGGCGAGTCGTCCGGGGAGGAGGTGTCCCGGTTGCGCATCGGGTGGGTCTTCCACGTGGCGGGGGCGCGGACGGTGATCTTCCCGATGCGCAGCGGATCACCGGACGGGGCCGGAGTCGCCCGCACCGCGGCCGTGTGCTGCGGCTCCGGCCTGGACGCCTGGTATGCGCCGACGCCGCCGGCCGCCGAGCCGACGACGGCGGTGCCCGCGATGGCGGCGGCCGTCTTGGTGCCGATGGCGGCGAGCACACCGGTCGATCCCGCGCCGGCGCCCGCGCCCGCCGCGCCCGCGCCCGCCGGGGCGAGGCCGGCGGCGGCGAGCGGGAACAGCGCGGTGAGCGCGACGGCGCTCCCGGCGAGGACGCGCACCCCCTTGGACTCCCAGCCGGTCCCGTACGCCGCCCGCGCCAGCTCGTCCAGCCATTGGACGAACGCCGCCGCGCCCGGTGGCCGCGACGCCGGCTCCTTGGCCATGCCTGCGGTGATGAGCGGGCGCAGCGCCTCGGGGACCTGGTCGGCCGGGATGTCCCCGGACAGGTGGCCCGCCATGATCGACGCCCGGTCGCCGGCGCCGTACGGGCGGCGCCCCGTCAGGCATTCGAAGAACACGCAGGTCGCGGCGTAGACGTCGGTGGCGGGCCCGGCGGGCTCGCCGCGCCACTGCTCGGGCGCCATGTAGAGGGGCGTGCCCGCCCCCGACGCGGTGCCCTCGGCCGTGGCGACGCCGAAGTCGATGAGCTTGCTGCGTCCGTCGGCGGGGACGATCACGTTGGCGGGCTTGTAGTCCCGGTGCACGACCCCCGCGGCGTGGGCGGCGGCGAGGCCGAGAAGCGAGCCCTTCAAAACGGTGAGCGCCGCCTCGGGCTCCAGGGTTCCGTACCGGCCGAGGATCTCCTTGAACGAGACGCCGTTCACCGCCTCCATGATGATGGCCAGTTCCCCGTCGTGCTCGACGAGCCGGTACAGCCGCGCCACGTGCGGGTCGTCGACGCGGCCCAGCATCCGCGCCTCGTGCCGGAACCGCTCCCGCGCGTCCGGGTCGGCTCCTTCGGGCAGGTACTTGATCGCGACGTGGACACCGCGTTCGGCGTGCCGCGCGAGGACGACACGTCCCTGCCCGCCGCGCCCGAGTTCCCTGACCTCCTCGAATCCCGACACCCTCCACTGCGTCACAGGCCGCTCCTCAAGGCTCGTTCCGGAGTCTGCACCCGTGTGACGCGGCGGGCGGCCGGCAAGTTGATCACTCTTCGGACACAGCGGGCTTCCGCGGGCGGGCGGCCGGCGGCCGTCCGGGGCGTCGGGTGGCCCCCACCGCGGCGGCGGCCCCGGGGCTCGGCCGTCCGCGGTTCGCGGCGGGAGGCGCCGGTCAGCCGGGGGCGAGCCAGGTTCGGCACAGCCACCAGGCGTTGACGGCGCCGAACGTGTCGGACGGGTCGATCCCGGTGACGTCGGTGAAGCGCTGCACCCGGTTGCGCACCGTGTTGGGGTGCACGAACAGGTGCCCGGCGGCCGAGGTGACGTCACGCCGCGCCTCCAGCCAGGCGCACACCGCGCGCGCGACCGGCTCGGCGTTCGCGCCGAGCTCCCGCCAGGCCGCCCGGTGCCGTTCGAGCAGGACGGAGGCCAGGTCGGAGCGGCCGGCGACCGCGGCGAGGACGGCGACATCCGCGACATGCGCGATGCCCGTCCGCCCGGTCGCCTCGGCGGCGGTGAGCGCGGACACGGCGAGCCTGCGCGCGGCGGCCAGGTTCTCCGCCTCCACCGGCCCCGCGACCCCGGCGGGGACCCCGGCGTCGTGGGACGCCGGCGCCCGCACGACCACCGCGATCACCAGCCCGTCCACCAGCGCCGACACCCCCGGACCCCGGGTGGCGGTGGTGACGGTGGAGGTGGGGCGGGTGGCCATGACCCAGAGCGGGGTGTTGGTGGGGAGGCCCGCTTCGGCGGCGGCCAGGGCGGCGGCGGAGCCGCCGTCGAGGAGGCGGCGCAGGATCGCCGCGTCCCGCTCGTCCGGGCCCGGCTCGCCGGTCGCCTGTGCCTCGCGGTGCGCCCTGATCAGCCGGGACCGGACGGCCTCGACCCAGTCGTCGTACAGCTCACGCGCGTCGAGGAGGAGCCCGGCGCCGATGCCCTCGGCGGCGGCCACCTCCCGGGCGCGGGACCAGATCGCGCGTTCGGCGACGTGGATGGCGCTCAGCACCGCCTCGATGGGCACGCCCTGGCGGGCGCGGGTGACGGCGAGTTCGGCCACGAACGACAGTTCCGCCTCGGTCGGGCCGCGCCGGGCCGCGATCGCGCGGGTCGCGGCGGCGAGCAGGGCCCGGGTGTGCCCGGCGATGTCGGCGGGCGGCAGCACCGACACCTCCCGCACCATCGAGGAGACGCCGGCGACCACGGACGGCAGCAGGTCCTTCTCGACGGTGACGCGCTCGATGAGATCGATCACCGGGGCCCAGTCGGTGTCACCCTGGTTCATGGTGACGATTGTGGTGCACTACAGCTTGAGGCGCCAAATGCGTGGCTACGTCCATGTCAAGCACGTCAGCGGGCCCCTAGGGTTGGACTTCGCCACAATGGACGTTCGTTGAGGGGAAGTGCCCGCATGACCTCTGCCTGTCGTGTCGCCGTGATCGGCGCCGGGGCGGCCGGTTTGGCCACCGGCAAGGCGATGCGCGACGCGGGTCTGGAGGTCGTGCTCTACGAGAAGGGCGACCGGCCCGGCGGGCTGTGGGCGCGCGGCAACAGCAGCGGCCTGTCGCCCGCCTACGCGTCCCTGCACCTCAACACGAGCAAGGGGCGGACCGAGTTCGCCGACTTCCCGATGCCGCGGCGGTGGCCGGACTACCCGTCCGCCGACATGATCGCGGGGTATCTCGCCGACTACGCGGAGCGGTTCGGCGTCGTCCCGCACATCCGTTTCCACACGGCGGTCGCGTCCGTCGAACGCGGCGAGGGACGCTCCTGGGCCGTGACGACGGAAGCGGGGGACGTCGAGCGGTTCGACGCGGTCGTGGTCGCGAACGGCCACAACTGGGATCCGCGGTGGCCCGAACCGGCGTACCCGGGCGAGTTCACGGGGACGCAGATGCACGCGCACGACTACCGGGCGCCCGACGTCTTCCGCGACCGGCGGGTACTGGTCGTCGGCATGGGGAACTCGGCCATGGACATCGCCGTGGACGCCTCGCACGTCGCGCACGGACCGGTCCTGCTGTCGGCGCGGCGCGGCGTTCACATCGTCCCGAAGTACCTGTTCGGGCGGCCGTCGGACGCGACCGGCGGCGCCCTGGCCGTGCTGCCGTGGCGGATGCGCCAGCGCATCGCCGAGACGATGCTGCGGCTTGCAGTCGGGAACCCGCGGGACTACGGGCTGCCCGCGCCGTCGGGCGGCCTCTTCCAGAACCACCCCACGATCAGCGACACGATCCTGCACCGCCTGACCCACGGCGAGGTCGAGGCGCGGCCCGGCATCGAGCGCCTGGACGGCGAGAAGGTCGTGTTCGACGGCGGCGCCGCCGACGCCGTCGACGTGATCGTCTGGGCGACCGGCTACCGGGTGAGCGTTCCGTTCCTGCCGTCCGGGCTGACCGGCGGCGATCCCGAGCGGCTGCCGCTGTTCAAGCGGGTGTTCCACCTCGACGACCCGAGCCTGGCCTTCGTCGGCCTGATGCAGTCGACGGGCGCGGCGCTGCCCATCGTGGAGGCGCAGGCCAAGCTGGCCGCCGCCTACTTCTCCGGCACGTACGCGCTGCCGCCCCCGCCGGAGCGGCGGCGCGCCGTCGCGCGGGCCCTGCGCGCCGCCACCCGGCGGTGGGGCGACCGCCGGCCCATGATGCGCGTGGACTTCGACCAGTACGTGGCCGACCTGCCCCGCGAGATGAAGGCCGGCCGGGCCCGCCTCGCGCGCGGCGGCGCCCGCCCGTTCACCCCGACGCACCGCGAGGAGACCTCCACATGAGCGAAGCGGACCAGGGTCCGGCCCCGCAGGGAAATGACATGGTCAACGACCGTCCACACCCGGCCGGCCCGCGCTGGGGCCGCCGTGACGCGAGCGGCCTGCGGGTGATCGTCACCGGCGCGTCGGGAACGTTCGGCAGGTCGATCGGCGCTCGGCTGACCGGACTCGGCGCGCGGGTCGTCGGCCTGGACGTGGCGCCGGGCCCGGACGACCCCGTCGAGGTCCTCGCCTGCGACGTCACCGACGACGACGCCGTCCCGGCGGCGGTCGCCGCCGCGATCGAGCGGCTGGGCGGCCTCGACCTGCTCATCAACAACGCCGGGATCGGGGGCCCGGCCCCGGCGGAGCTGCCGCCGGGCGACGAGGTGCGCCGCCAGCTCGACATCAACCTGCTCGGAACCTGGCGGGTGACCGCCGCGTGCGTCGACGCCCTGGTGGAGTCGCGCGGACGCGTCGTGATGCTGTCCTCGCGGATGGCCGTCATGCAGCTTCCCCTGGCCGCGGCCTACGGCGCGTCCAAACGTGCGCTCGTGGCGTACGCGGACGCGCTCCGCATGGAGATCGGCACCCATGTCGGCGTGACGTGCGTGTACCCTTCGGCCGTGCGGAGCCCGATTCATGACTCGACCGCCGCGGCCGGCCTCTCGCTTGAGGGCGTGAGCCGCTACGAGCCGCTCGACGGCGTGGTGGACGCGGTGCTGTACGCCGCACTGTCCCGCCGCCCGCGCCGCGACGTGACGACGACCCGCCGGGGCGCCGTCGAGTTCTTCCTGGCCAGGCACCTGCCCGCGCTGACCGACCGGATCGTCGCCCGGACGTTCGCCGGCCGCGTGCGGGACGGTGCGTTCCAGGGCGCGGAGATGGCCGCCGGGGTCGTGCGCCGGCACGCGGGCCGCTCATGAGCACCGCCGAGACGGCGCGGGCGGACACCCCGACCCGGCCCCGCGCCGGCGACCTCATCGGCTACGCCGCCGGCTCGCTCGGGATGGGCGTCTGGGTCACCATCCCCGGGCTGCTGCTGCTCTACTTCATGACGCACACGCTCGGCGTGTCCCCGTTCCTGGCCGGCCTCACCCTGCTGCTCCCGAAGATCATCGACGCGGTGGTGCACCCGTGGTTCGGGTCGGTGTCGGACCGGCAGGCGCGCCGCGCCGGGCACCGGCGCGGGATGCTGCGCTGGGGGCTGCTGCTGGCCATCGCCTGGATCGGGCTGTTCTCGGTGCCGGGCGGCCTGTCCGGCTGGTCGGCGGCGCTGTGGGTCGGTGCCTTCTACATCGCCGGGAACATCCTGTACGCGTGTTTCCAGGTGCCCTACCTGACGACGCCGTCCGACCTGCAGATCGGGTACCACGAGCGCACCCGCGTGTTCATGTACCGGATGCTGCTGCTGACCATCGGCCTGCTCGGCGCGGGCGTCGCGGCCCCCGCGCTGGTGTCGGGCGGCGGCCGCGGCGACTACACCCGGATGGCCGTCATGCTCGCCGGCGTCCTCGTCGTCACCGGCCTCCTCGCGATCGTGTTCATCCGGCGGCTGACGGACCGCTCCGGTTTCCGGATCCCGGACGGCGGGAACGCGCACTCCGTCATCGACGACCTCCGGATCACCCTGCGGGACCGCGACTTCCGTGCCCTGGCGCTGTCGTACCTGTTCACCGGCATCACCACCCACCTGTTCCTGGCGGCGGTGCCGTTCTACACCCTGTACGTCCTCGACGACGAGGGTCTGACCGCCGTGTTCATGGGCGCGTTCCTCGTCCCCGCCGTGGTCGCCGGGCCCGTCTGGAAGAAGGTGTCGGAGCGGACCGGCAAGCAGCGCTCGCTCCTGTTCTGCCAGGCCGTCTTCGTCGTCGGCTCCCTCGCCCTGTGGGGCGGCGACGCGATGGGCGTCGGGCCGACCGTCGCCGTGATCGCCGTGCTGGGCACCGCGTTCGCCGGCCTTCAGCTCTTCGCGTTCTCCCTGATCCCCGACATCGTGGCCGCCGCCGAATCGCGGGGGACGGCCCGCGCCGGCGCCTACACCGGCGTGTGGACGGCGACCGAGGCGACCGGCACGGCGATCGGCCCCTACGTGTACTCGGCGACCCTCGCCGTGGGCGGTTTCGTCTCCACGACCGAGGGCCACGCCATCGCGCAGTCCGACTCCGCGCTGCTGGCGCTCCGCATCGGCGTCACGGTGGTGCCCGCCGCGCTGATGGTGGTCGCCGTCGCCTTCCAGCGCCGCTTCGCCCTCGACCGCATGTCCGCCCGCACCTCCGCCTCCTGACGGTCGTCCGCCCGCCGGCGGTCATTCGTCCGCGGTGTGGATTCTGCGGGCCGTGAACGCGACATCGGGTTCGGTGTGGGCGCGCAGGCCGCGCAGCAGGTCACGCCAGTCCGCGGACCACCCGGCGCGGGGGCCGTGCGCCTCCGTGAGCGCGCAGGCGAACAGCCCGCCGGCGAGGTCGCCGCGCGCCGCGAGCCGGGCCGCGTGCGGGTGCGCGTCCTCCGGGTCGGGCAGGCCCTGCCCGTTGAGCGCGGTGAACTCCGAGGGGCCGGCGGCGAGGGCGTCCGCGACGTCCGCGACGGCCAGGACGCCGTGACCGGCGCACCGGTCGGCCAGCGCGTCGAGGGCGGAGGCGGCGCCGGGGTCGTCCCACCGGAGGGTCGCGGCGGCCAGTTCGCTCGCGATCGGCTCGGGCAGGTGGCCGTCGACCGCGCGGACGGCGCGTTCCCCGAGCGTCCGGTGGCGGGCGGCCTGGTCCCGGACGGCGCCGGCCAGCGCGGTGAGCCGCTGGAACGCGGGCAGGTCGCGTTCGGCTTCGGCGTCGGGTTCGGCGGGGGCGGCGGCCAGTCCGGCGGCGGCCGCGCCGAGTTCGGCCGCGCCGATGCCGGTCGCGGCGCAGCGGACGAGGGCGTGCAGCGCGGCCTGCCAGGCGCGGGTCTCGCCGAGGTCGGTGACGAGACCGGCCAGCAGGGCGGGGGCGTCCGGTGCCCAGGGCGCCCAGGTGGCGACGGCGGGCAGCGCCGCCGCGCGGGCCTCCGGGTCGGCGGAGCGCGCCACGCGTAGCACCAGCGCGGCGTAGCGGCCCCGGAACCGTTCCTCCACGTACATGGGCGGCGTGCCGAGCACCTGCCGGGCGAGGTCGCGGGGGCCCTCGGCGGCTTCGGCCAGGATGCGCCGCGCGACGGGCTCGTCGAGGTGGTCGCGGGCGGCCGAGGCGATCGCGGCCCGCACGTCCCGGTGCCGGTCCGGGTCGTCCCAGGCCGCGGCGACGATGTCCAGGGCGTCCGGTGCGCGGTTGCGGAGCAGGATCCGGACGGCCTCCTTCTGCGCCGTGATCTTGCCGTCGGCCAGGACCGGCCGGAGCATCGCCGACAGCGCCGACGGCCGGATGAACCGGGCCGCGCGGGCCGCCGCGTAGACGGCGACGTGGGCGTCGTCGGAGTTCGCGTGGGCGAGCAGGCCGGGCAGGACGTCCTGCGGGGCGGCGGTCCAGGGGAGCGCGGTCAGCGCGGAACGCCTGATGTAGGCGTCGTCGAAGCCGAAGTAGGGACGGAGCAGTGCCGCTTCCGTGCCGGGGATCCGCGCCATGGCCGCGACGGCGCCCGCCCGGCCGGTGCCGGGTGCCGTCTCGTCCGCCGCGACCCGTTCGAGGAGGGCGCGGTAGGCGTCGCGCTGCCGGGCCGTCCAGCGGCGCATCCAGACCGGGGCGATGTGGCGCACGTAGGTCACGCCGGGGCGGTGGAACCGTCCCGCCGGGGTGTCCTCGGCGAGGACGAGGTGCAGCAGGTCGGTGCGCTCGCGGGCGATGGCGGCGAGCACCGCCGGGACGGCGACCGCCGACGGGTCCCGCGCCACGGCCCGCCCGGCCCGTTCGGCGCGGGTGCCGGGCGCGGCGAGCCACAGCGTGATCGCCTGGGTGAGCACGGCGTCGTCGCGGGCGTCGAGCGCCGCCTCCAGCGCGTCCTGCAGGATCGGGACGTGGTGGGCGCGGCGGCGCAGCGCCCGGACGAGCAGCAGCGCCAGCCGGTGGTCGTCGCGGCGTGCGCCCGCCTCCAGATGGGGCGCCAGAGTCTGCGCCAGCCGGTGCTCCTGGCCGCGCCGCAGCGCGTGGTCGAGCCGGCCGAAGGCGAACGATCCCGTGCCGCCGACGAGACGTTCGACCAGCTCCAGGCCGGACACCATCAGCGCGGCGTCGTCGCGCACGGCGCCCTGGCGGCACAGCGCGGCGGCGACCCTGCCGAGCTCGTGGCGGGTCGCGTAGGACAGGTCGCGGGCGTTCAGCGCGTCGTCGGCGAGCCGCCCGATCGCCGTCGCGTGCTCGTCGCGCAGCATCCCCTCCGGGACGGACGCCAGCGCTTTCAGCGCACGGTACCGGACGGGGTCCTGCTCGTTGCGCAGCCGCCCGAGCGACTCCAGCGCCGCCGTCAGCGTCGCCGGGTCGCGGGAGCGTCCCGCGCATCCGATGAGCAGGGCGTACCCGGTGCCGCGCTCGTCGGCGTCCGCCCTGCGGGTCAGCTCGGCGAGGACCGGCGACCCCTCCTCGTAGGGCAGGAACGCCGCCACGGCCCACATCCGCGCCGGCGTCCCGGTGACGCTGCGCAGGCCCATCATCCGGCGCGCCTCCCGGTGCCGGACCGCGCGGGGGAGGACCTCCAGCAGTCCTTCGCCGGGCTCGGCGACGCCGCGGTCGACGCCGTCCGTCGCCGCCTCGAACACCGCCTCGCGGCGGCTCGGCGGGAAGGCCCCCAGCAGCAGCCGCAGCATGCTCTCGTCCTCGCGGACGGCACGCGCGACGGCGGTCAGGTCGTCGTCGCCGAGCCGGGCCATCCGGTCCCTGACGGACCTGCGGTACAGCAGGATCCGCAGGTCCCCGCGGTGCGCCTCGGACAGCAGCAGGCGGAGCATGCGGCGCGGCTCGGCGTCCAGCAGCGCCCCGGCGGCGGGGTGCAGCGGGTGCGGCAGCGCCCGGGTCGCGCAGTGGCGCTCCAGCAGGCCGACGACCCGTGCGGGGTCGTGGCGCAGGGCCGCCGCGACACCGGGCGCGTGCCGGAACCACCAGGAGTCCCGCATCGCCTCGGGCAGTCCGGCGAGGCTCCGCTCCGCGTACCCGAGCACGGCGTCCGGGAGGGAGCGGCCCAGCGACGCCCAGTTCACGACGGCGTGCCCGAGCGCGTCGATCCGCTCCGCGACGACGTCCGGGCCGCAGGCGGGCAGCAGCCTCGCCGCCTCCTCCTCGCCCCACCGCTCCGCGACCCGTCCGATGAGCGCTTCGGCGAGGTCGCCGCGCCGCCGGGCCCGGACGGCGTCGTACAGCGCCGTGCGCACCGCCGCGGGGGCGTCCTCCAGCCCGGCGAGGAACGGCTCCGGGCCGGCGCCGTACCGGACCGCGAGCCGGATCGCCTGGCATGCCAGCTCCGCGTCGGGATCGCGCATGGTGGTCACGATGTGCGCGAGCGACGCCTCGTCCCGGACCGCCGCCGCGACGAACAGCGCCAGCGACCGCTCGTAGTGGCCGCGGCGGGCCAGGCCGTCCAGCAGGGCGGCGAGGGCGGGATCGCCGGCGAGGCGGCGCAGGTCCGCCAGCCGGCGGCAGCGGGCCTTGAACGGCAGCGGTTCGATCTCGGTCAGCAGTTCCTCGACGCGCATAACGCGCAATCCTGCCGGATCCGCCGTCCCGCTTCACCCGCATTGACCGTCCGGGCCCCGAGGGGATCGACGCCCGCGCATCCACCGGGCGGGGATGCGCGGGCCGGTGTCACGCGGGGTGCGGGATGGACTTGTGCTCCAGGTAGGCGTTCAGTCCCTCGGGGCCGAGTTCGCGGCCCAGGCCGCTGTTCTTGTAGCCGCCGAAGGGGGTGTTCGGGTCGAGGGTGTACATGTTGACGCCGCAGCTGCCGGTGCGGATGCGGCGGGCGACCTCGACGCCGTGGGCGGCGTCGGCCGTCCAGACCGAGCCGCCGAGGCCGTAGTCGCTGTCGTTGGCGATCTTGATGGCGTCGGCCTCGTCCTCGTAGGGGATGAGGACGAGCACGGGGCCGAAGATCTCCTCGCGGGCGATGCGCATGTCGTTGCCGACGTCGCCGAACACGGTGGGGGCGACGTACCAGCCGCGGTCGTGCGGGCGGTTCAGCCCGCCGGTGATGACCTTGGCGCCCTCGTCCTGGCCGATCCGGATGTAGTTCTCCACCCGTTCCTGCTGCCGCTTGGCGACGAGGGGGCCGACCTCGGTGCCGTAGTCGGCGGGGTCGCCGACGGCGAGGCCGCCGACCATGGCGGCGAGGGCGTCGGCGACCTCGTCGTAGCGGCGGCGGGACGCGAGGATGCGGGTCTGCGCGGCGCAGGCCTCGCCGTTGTTCATCAGCGAGGCCAGCTTGAAGCCCTCGATGGTGGACGCGAGGTCGGCGTCGTCCAGGATGATCGCGGCGGACTTGCCGCCGAGTTCCAGCGTGACGCGCTTGAGCTGCTCGCCGCAGACCGCGCCGATCTTGCGTCCGGCGGCGGTGGAGCCGGTGAAGGACACCTTGTCGACGTCCGGGTGCGCGACGAGGTGCGCGCCGACCTCGCGTCCGGCCGGGACGATGTTGACGACGCCGTCCGGGATCCCGGCCTCCTTGATCCATTCGGCGAGGAGGTAGGTGTCCAGGGGCGTCTCGGGGGACGGCTTGGCCACCACGGTGCAGCCGGCGATCAGGGCGGGGGCGAGCTTGAGCATGAGCGTGAACTGGGGGACGTTCCACGGGACGATCGCGGCGACGACGCCCGCCGGCTCCTGGGTCACGGTGACCGGGCCCAGCATGCCCTGCCGCTCCTCCTCCCAGGCGTAGGTGGCGGCGAGGTCCACGTAGTACTGCAGCACCATCTGCGGGATGGCGGCCTGCCCGAAGATCGAGAACATGATCGGGGAGCCCATCTCGGCGGTGACGAGGTCGGCCATCGCCTGCTGCCGCTCGGCGTAGATCGCCGACAGCCGCCCGACGATCTCGGCGCGTTCGGCGGGCGTCATCCGGGGCCAGGGGCCGTCGTCGAACGCGCGGCGCGCCGCCGCGACCGCCGCGTCGATGTCGGCCTCGGTGCCCTCCGGCACCCGCCCGATGACCTCCTCGGTGTGCGGGGAGATGACGTCGATGGTGCCGGTGCCGGCCGGTGCGGTCCACTCGCCGCCGATGAACAGCCGATCGTGCTCACGCATGCTGCCGCCTCCTGCCCGACGGGCCGAATAGATAACCGAATGCTTGCTTGGGCACAGCATCGCATGACGTCCCGGCGCGGTGGAAGACCAATGAGACTCGCGTCTCATCCGGCGTCCGGCGCACGACGCGAACGGCCAGTGGCTAGAGCAGGTGGGCGTTGGGTTCCCGGGCGCGGGCGGCGAGGGACGGCAGTTCGGTCAGTTCGATGCCGGCCGCCGCGAGGATCTCCGCGCCCGTTCCCTCGGTGAACAGGGCCGGTTCCCGCCAGGCGAACACGACGCGGCGGGCGCCCGACGCGACGATGAGCTCGGCGCACGTGCGGGGGCGGGACGCGCGGTGCCCGCACGGTTCGAGTGAGCTGTAGACGGTCGCGCCGGCGAGGTCGCCCCGGGTCTTGGCGAGAGCGGCCTCTTCGGCGTGGTCGTGCGGGTCGCCCTCGCGGGAGAAGCCGCGCGCGACCTCGCGCCCGTCCGCGCCGACGACGACCGCGCCGACGGAGAACGCGGTGCGCGACGGCGGGCACAGTTTCGCCAGGTCGCAGGCCAGCTCCAGCCAGGCCCGGTCGCCGGCGGCCAGGTCATCCACGCGCGTGCCCCGTCAGGTAGCGGAGAAGCACCAGGTCGCCGATGCGGGTGACCTCCGCCAGCCGCATCGGGCGGTCCGGCGACTGCGGGAACACCCCGGACCGGACGAAGCGCGGTGCCGAAGGGTCGCCGATGAAGAACGGGGCGACCACGAGCTGGATCTCGTCCACGACGTCGCCGGTCAGGAAGAGGGTGTGGATGCCGCCACCGCCCTCGACCATGAGCCGCCGGACGCCCCGTGCGGCGAGGTCGCCGAGCACCGCCGGCAGGGAGAGGGGGTCGCCGGCGTCGACGACCTCGGCGAGGCCGTCCAGCCGCGGCGCCAGGTCACCGGCCGCGGGGGACGGCGCGTACACCAGCTTCGGGGACTCGCCCGTGGTGAAGAACCGCGCGGCGGGATCGAGGTCGCCGCTCCAGGTCAGCGTCACCTTGGTGAGGTCGGGCGGCACACCGCGCGCGATCCGCTTCTCCCGCCGCGCCTCGGAGCGGATCAGCAGTTTGGGGTCGTCGGCCCGGACGGTCCCGGCGCCGACGAGGATGGCGTCGCAGCCGGCGCGCACGGCGTCGACGCGGTCGAAGTCCGCCGCGCTGGACAGCCGCAGCCGCTCCGGGGTCGCGTCGTCGATATAGCCGTCCGCGGACATCGCGCAGCTCAGCAGCACATAGGGACGATCACTCACGCCGCAACCCTACGGGAGCGCCGATGGCGGTGGCCGCGCGGCCGTTGAAGATCGTTTGGGGTGACCCGGCGTTTCTGCGCGGGATGTGTCGGAGGGGGTGCCTATGGTTGCTGCGACATGCGAATCCTGCACACCTCCGACTGGCATCTCGGCAGATCGTTCCACCGCGAGGACCTGCTGGCCGCGCAGGCGGCGTTCGTCGACCATCTGGTCGAGACCGTCGCGGCGGAGCGGGTCGACTGTGTGCTGATCTCCGGGGACGTCTACGACCGGGCGCTGCCCGCCGTCGACGCCGTCCGGCTGTGCGACGAGGCGCTCCGGCGGCTCTCCGAACGGGCCAGGGTCGTGCTCATCGCGGGCAACCACGACTCGGCGCGGCGCCTCGGGTTCGGGTCGGCGCTGATGGACGCCGCCGGCGTGCACGTCCGCACCGACTTCGCGTCCGTGGGGGAACCCGTCATCGTCGGGGACGCCGCGATCTACGGGATCCCGTATCTGGAGCCCGAACTCGTCCGGCACCCCTGGGATCTGGACGAACGCAGCCACGCCGCCGCGCTGACCGAGGCCATGCGCCGGGTGAGGGAGGACGCCGCGGGCCGTGAACAGCGGTCGGTGGTGCTCGCGCACGCGTTCGTGACCGGCGGGGCGGCCAGTGAGAGCGAACGCGACATCTCGGTCGGCGGGTCGTCGCAGGTGTCGGCGTCGGTGTTCGAGGGCGTCGACTACGCGGCGCTCGGCCACCTGCACGGCGCCTGGCGCATCACCGACCGCGTCCGCTACTCGGGCTCGCCGCTCGCGTACTCGTTCTCCGAGGACGGGCACGTCAAGGGCTCGTGGCTGATCGACCTGCGCGAGGACGGCATCGACTCGCGGTTCGTGGAGGCGCCCGTCCCGCGCCGACTCGCCCGTCTGCGGGGACGCATCGACGACCTGCTCTCCGACGCGTCCCACGACGAGGTCGAGGACCGCTGGCTCCAGATCACGCTCACCGACCCGCGCCGCCCGTCGGAGGCGATGGAACGGCTGCGCCGCCGGTTCCCGCACGCGCTCGTCCTCGGCTTCGAACCCGAGGGCGGCGGGACGGACGGCGCCCGCACCTGGTCCGAACGCGTCCGCGAACGCTCCCCCCTCGACATCGCGGGCGACTTCGTCGCCGAGGTCACCGACGGCCCGGCGACCGGCGCCGAGCGCGCCCTCCTGCACGAGGCGTTCGAAGCCTGCCGCCGGAAGGAGGCGCTGGTGTGAGGCTCCACCGGCTGGAGGTCACCGCGTTCGGGCCGTTCTCGAAGACCGAGGACATCGACTTCGACGCGCTGTCCGACGCCGGGCTGTTCCTCATCCAGGGCCGGACGGGCGCGGGCAAGACGAGCATCCTGGACGCGGTGTGCTTCGCCCTGTACGGCCAGGTGCCCGGTGCCCGCAACGCCGTGAAGGGCCTGCGCAGCGACCACGCCGCCCCCGGCACCGGCCCGCGCGTCGTCCTGGAGACGACGATCCGGGGCCGGCGGATGCGCATCACGCGGTCGCCCGCATGGGAGCGGCCGAAGCTGCGCGGCTCCGGGACGACGGCCGAGCACGCCAAGGTCATCCTGGAGGAGTTCGAGCACGGCGCCTGGGTGGGGCTGACCACGCGGCTGGACGAGGCGGGCGACCTGGTGCCGCGGCTGCTCGGGATGAACGCCGTCCAGTTCTGCCAGGTCGCGCTGCTGCCGCAGGGCGAGTTCGCCGGGTTCCTGCGCGCCGGCGCCGACGATCGCCGCAAGGTCCTGGAGCGGCTCTTCGCGACGGAGGTGTTCACGCAGGTCGAGAAATGGCTGGCCGACCGCCGGGCCGCCACCGGGCGCGAGGCGGCCGAACTGGGCGCGGCGGCGGCCTCGATCGCCGACCGCATCGCCGAGACGTCGGGTGCCGCGCCGCCGCGCGGGGGGCACCCGTCCGTCCCGGCGCCGCGCCGCGCGGAACCGGCGGCGGAGCCGTTCGCCGAGGTGGAGACCCTGCCCGCGTGGGCCGCCGAACTGGCGGCCGGGCACGAGGACGTCCGCGCGGTCGTCGACGAGCTGCGCCGGGAGGTCACGGCGGCGCTGGAGACGTCCCGCGCGGCGATGGAGGACGCCAGGACGCTCGCCGACCGGCAGCGGCGCCACGCCGAGGCGCTCGCCCGCCGCGAGGCCCTGGGGGAGCGCGCCGAGGAGAGGTCCCGGATGGGGTCGCGGCTCTACGCCGCGGAACGCGCCGACCGGGTCGTCCCGCTGGTGCGCGCCGTCCAGGCCCGGCACGACGAGGCGCGGCGGGCGCGCCGCTGGGCCGACGAGACGCGCGCCGGGGCCGCGGCGGTCCTGCCCCCGAACGCCTCGGAGGACGTGCTGGTCAAGGCCGAGCGGGCCCGCCGCGACGAGATCGCGACGCTGGAGGGCAGGCGCGCCACCGCCGCCCGGATCCGGCAGATCGAGGACGAGCGCGCGGCGCTGGCCCGCGACCTGGCCCGGCTGGAACCCGAGGAGGCGCGGATCGCCGCGGCCCTCGCCGACCTGCCGGGCATCGTCGAGGCGGGCCGCGCCGAGCTGGACGAGGCCCGCACCGCGGCGGCCGGACGCCCCGGAGCCGAAGCGGCGGTCACCGGCGCCCGCCGCCGTCTCGACGCCGCGCAGCGCCGCGACCAGGTGGAGCATCTCCTCGCCGAGGCCGAGTCCGCGCACCGCGACGCGGTCGACGCCGCGCAGGACGCCCGCCAGCGGGTGCTGGACCTCCGCCAGGCCCGGCTGGACGGCATGGCGGCCGTCCTCGCCGGGGACCTCGTGGACGGCGAGCCCTGCCGGGTCTGCGGTTCCCCCGAGCATCCGGCGCCCGTGGCGTCCCTCGCGCCGATCCCGACCGAGGAGCGGATCGACCGGGCGCAGGCCGAGTCCGACCAGGTCCAGGCGGTCCGGGAGCAGACCGGCAGGGACGTCGAGGCGCTGCGCACCGAACGCGACCATCTCCTGGAGACCGCCGGTGAGATGACCGCCGGGGTCCTCGCCGAAGAGTTCGCCGATGCCGAGCGGATGCTCCAGGAGGCGGTGGCCCGCGCCGCCGACGCCGAACGCCTGGAGGCCGCCCTCCACGGCAACGAGCAGGAACTCGACCGCGTCCGCGACGCGCGGAGCGAGGTCGCCCAGGCCCTCACGGGAAACCGCGCCCGGGACCGGGAGTTGGCCGCCGAGCAGGCCAGGCTGGCCGCCGAACTGGACGAGGCGCGTGGCGGGGACGCGTCGCTCGAAGCGCGCATCGCCCGGCTCGGACGCGAGGCGGACGCGCTCGCCGAGGCGGTCGAGGCGCTGCGACGATCCGATCGCGCCGCCGAGGAGCTGGCCGCCGCCCGCGCGAACGCGATGGCGACCGCCGAGGCCGAGGGGTTCCGCAGCCCCGACGAGGTCCTGGAGGCCGCGCTGCCCGACGAGGAGCAGGGCGTCCTGCGCGACAGGATCCGCCGGCTGGACGACGAGGAGGCCGCCGTCCGCGACCTCCTCAAGGACCCGGCGCTGGTGAAGGCCGCCGCCGAGCCCGCCCCCGACCTGCCGGCCCTCGACGCGGCGCTGCGGGCGGCGGACGCGGCGCGCACCCGGGCGGCCAGCGCCGCCGACCGCGCCCGGCACCGCTGCGACCGGCTCGCCGAACTGCGCGCACGGCTCGACGGCGCCGTCCGCGCGTGGCGTCCCGCCGCGGAACGCCACGACGTCGCCGAACGCCTCGCCGGCCTGGCCTCCGGCAAGCACGCCGCGAACCGGCACGCCATGTCGCTGTCGGCGTACGTGCTGGCCGCGCGGCTCGAGCAGGTCGTCGCCGCCGCGAACGAGCGGCTCTCACGCATGTCCGGGGCCCGCTACGCCCTCGTCCACACCACCGACAAGGCGGCGGGCGACCGCACGAAGGGCGCCGGCGGTCTCGGCCTGCGCGTCGCCGACGCCTGGACCGGCCTCGAACGCGACCCGGTGACGCTGTCGGGCGGCGAGTCGTTCATCGCCTCGCTGTCCCTGGCCCTCGGCCTCGCCGACGTCGTCACCGCCGAGGCGGGCGGCACCGAGATCGGCACCCTGTTCGTCGACGAGGGCTTCGGCACCCTCGACGAGGAGACGCTCGACGAGGTCATGGACGTCCTGGACGGCCTGCGCGACGGCGGCCGCGCGGTCGGCGTCGTCAGCCACGTCGCGGAACTGCGCGCCCGCATCCCCGCCCAGCTCCGCGTCACCAAGGACCGCGCCGGCTCCACCACCGCGATCACCGTCTGAGGGGCGATTCCTTCGGCGGCCCCGGCGGCCCGGCGGGTCAGCCGCCGCGGGTGGGGCGGGCGGTTTCGAGGAAGCCGGTGCAGCGGCCCAGCAGCTCGATCAGCGTCGCCCGCTCGTCCTCGGTGAACTCGGCGGCGAGGCCCCGCTCGACCCGCACGGCGCGGGCGTCGGCGTTCTCGAGCACCGCCGCGCCCTCGGGGGTGAGCCGGGTCTCCAGGATGTTGCGATGCCATTCGTGCGGGGTCCGCTCGATGAGCCCGCGCTCCTGAAGGTTCTTCAGGACGGTGTTCATCGTCGGCGGGGTGACGGTGCACGCCCGCGCCAGCGCGGCGGCCGACATGCCGGGGTTGTCGGCGAGGTGGAGCAGCGCCGCGTACTGCGGCACGGTGAGCCCGCTCGGCTTCAGCGCCGCGTGCTTGGCCCCGTTGAGCGCCTGCTCGGCGCGCTTGAGGTGCGAGCCGATCCGCTCCGGGCCGGGCATCGAGGTCATACCCGCATGGTATCCAGCCAACGAACGGAAGCCTGTTGACGAGTATTAGAGCTCTAACTATCGTATGGACGCGTATTAATCATTGGCCTCGAACGGAGAATCATGTCCCGCCTTCACCGCTCCACCACCGCCGCGGCCCTCGCCGCCGCCGTGGCCGTGCTGCCCGCGTCCGTGTCCCTGGCCCCGCCCGCCGCCGCCACGGCGCAGCAGGCGCCGTCCCGGGCCCAGATCTCCGCGGCGTTCGTGCTGCCGGGCGACCGCGTCTACCCGGAGGGCATCGCCGCCGATCCCCGCACCGGCGCCATGTACGCCGGGTCGTTCCAGGACGGCACCGTCTACACGATGCGGCCCGGACGGCGTGTCGCCGAGGTGTTCCTCCCGGCGGGCGCCGACGGGCGCCGCACCGCCAACGGGCTGAAGGTCGACAGGGCCGGACGGCTGTGGGTGACCGACTCCTCGGCCGGCGTCTCGGTGTACGACACGCGCAACCGCCGTCTGCTGGCCCGGTTCGACGTCCCCGGGGACGAGGCACGGTTCGTCAACGATCTGGCCATCGCACCGGACGGCACCGCCTACCTGACCGACAGCCTCCGTTCCGTCGTCTACCGGGTCACACCCCGCGACCTGGCGCGGGCATGGGGAGGACGCGCCGAACTCGTCCCGTACTTCGACCTGAACGACGCCCTCGAACCGCACGGCCCCGGCGACTTCACCCTGAACGGCATCGTCGCCGACCCGCGGGGGCGCTTCCTGCTGGCCGCCGACCTGCTCGGCGCCGACCTGTACCGGCTGGACATCGCGTCCGGCGCCGTCCGCAAGGTCGCCCTGCACGGAGGCGACATGCACTACGCCGACGGGCTGGAACTCCAGCACGGACGGCTGTGGAGCGCCCACAACCTCGACAACGTCATCAACCGCTGGCGGGTCGCGCGCGACGGCACCCGGGCCCGCCTGGAGCGCACCCTGGCGGACGCGTCACTGCAGGTGCCGACGACGCTGGTCCGCCGGCACGGGACGCTGTACGTGGTCCGCTCGCAGTTCGACAAGGGCGGACCGCTCGGCGAGGGGACACCGGAGATCCCCTTCACCATCGCCGCCGTCCGCGGCATCTGACGGTGATCTCGACCTCGTACGAGTTTCTCTTAAAAAAACTAGTGTAATTGGTTCAATCTCGCGGGCCGCAGCGGGGTGCGGGTTGCGGAGGGCGTGGGACGAGTGTCGCCGCAGGGCACAGCGCTGACCAGCGCATTCCTGGTGCGTCGCGGCTGTGTGTTGCTTCACACGCGCGATCGCTGGACTTATTGGGGATTTACCAATAAAAACTAGCCTCGCTAGTAAAAATCATGACCCGGAAGGGGTCACCAGGATGGATGGTGCAAGAACGAGGATGCTGGTCGCGGCGGTCGCGTTCGCGGTCGCGCTGACCGTGGCGCTGTGGACGATTCCACGCGGCAGCGGCGCGGCCGAGTCCTCGCATGCGGCGGAATCGTCCCAGGTCGCCGAGTCGCCCTCCACGGAGGACGGCGGGGCGACGCACGACGGCGGGACCGACTGGAAGACCATGGACGAGAACATGGCCAAGCGGGACAAGAGCTTCCCCGCGGCCACCAAGGGCCAGGGCGGCCAGGACCTCGTCCCCAAGGTGCTGGCGGACGGAACCAAGGAGTTCCACATGACCGCCAAGCCCACCAAGTGGGAGGTCGAGCCCGGGAAGGTCGTGGACGCCTGGGCCTTCAACGGCATGGTGCCGGGCCCGACGATCCGCGCGGACGTCGGGGACAAGGTCCGCATCGTGGTGAAGAACGAGCTTCCCGAGGCGACCAGCGTCCACTGGCACGGCATTCAGCTGCCCAACAAGATGGACGGCGTCCCCAACGTCACTCAGGATTCGATCAAGCCGGGTGACTCGTTCACCTACGCGTTCCCGGTGACGCGAATCCAGGACACCTGGTACCACTCGCACTACAACGGCGTCAAGCAGGTGAGCAGCGGGCTGTGGGGCGCGATCCAGTTCGGTGACATCCCCAACCCGAACAACGAGAAGGTCGCGCAGAAGCACATCATCCAGATCCAGGACTCCGGTGCCGTCGGAATGACGCTCAACGGCAAGGCGTTCCCCGCCACCAGCCCGCTGAAGGCCAAGCTGGGCGACTGGGTGCAGGTCACCTACGTCAACGCGGGCACCATGGCCCACCCGATGCACCTGCACGGTGTCGACCAGGTGATCATCGCCAAGGACGGATTCCCGCTGGAGTCGACGTACAAGGCGGACACCGTCAACGTGGCGCCCGGGGAACGCTACACCGTGCTGATCCACGCCGATCAGCCCGGCAAGTGGATCTGGCACTGCCACATCTTCACGCACGCCGAAGGCCCGCAGGGCATGTTCGGCCTGGTCATGGAGATGGACATCACCTGAGCCGGGCGCGGGCGCCGGTAGCGGCCCGCACGACCCGACCATCCCCCCCGCTTCACACTTTTGGAGTGAGTCAATGTCAACGACCCCTGCGCCGGATCATCCGGCTCCGGGCAGACGGCCGGGCTTCCGGCTCGGCCGCTGGACCGCGGCCCTGAACGGATTCCTGCCCGCCATCAGCGCGGCGCTCGCGCTGGGCCTGATCGTCGGGCTGCTCATGGTCAGCGTCTCGCCCGGCGGTCACAGCGGCACGCTGGCGTCCGCCGAAGGCGCCTCGTCCTCCGCCGGAGGCGCGGCCCTGCCCGGTAAGGGCAAGAAGATCACCCTCGACTTCGAAGAGGGCGACATGTACATCAAGCCGAACAAGGTCACCGTCCCGGCCGGCGCCGACGTCACGGTGAACGTCGTCAACAAGGGCAGCATGGCGCACACCTTGAGCCTCCTGGGCAAGACGAACAAGCAGCTCCAGCCCGGCGAGTCCGAGACCCAGCATTGGGGGGTTCTCACCGAGTCCACCCAGGCGTGGTGCGTCGTCGCCGGTCACAAGGACGCCGGCATGCTGGTCGAGATCACCGTGACCGGTGGTGAGAGCGGCACGACGGCCGCGGCCGGCGCCGACGCTCCGGCGGCCGCGGCGGCCGACGGCGGGAACGCCAAGATCGACCCGGCGGCCAAGCCCGGGGACGGCTGGAAGGCCTTCGACCCGACGGCACCGGTCAACGACGGCAAGGACGTCCACGAGGTCACCTTCACCGTCACCGAGAAGGAGATCGAAGTCGCCCCCGGGGTCAAGCAGACCCGGTGGACGTACAACGGCACCGCCCCAGGTCCCACACTGCGCGGCGACGTCGGCGACACCTTCAGGATCAAGCTGGTCAACAAGGGGTCGATGGGACACTCCATCGACTTCCACGCCTCGAAGGTCGCGCCGAACGTCGAGATGAGGACGATCAAGCCCGGCGAGACGCTCGTCTACGAGTTCAAGGCGCGGTTCTCCGGCATCTTCACCTACCACTGCGGCTCCGACCCGATGATCTACCACATGGGCAACGGCATGCACGGCGCCGTGATCGTCGACCCGCCGAAGCTGGACAAGGTCGACAAGGAGCTGGTGCTCGTGCAGTCCGAGCTGTACCTCGGGCCGCAGGGCGGGCCCGGAGACCTGAAGAAGATGATGTCCGGCCAGTACGACGCGGTCGTCTTCAACGGCTACCACAACCAGTACGTGCACGCCCCCATCAAGGTGAAGCCCGGGGACCGCGTCCGGGTGTGGCTCGATGACGGCGGACCCAACGAGAACATCGCCTTCCACGTCGTCGGAACGATCTTCGACACGGTCTGGAAGGACGGTGCCTACCGGGTGCGCAAGGACAACGCCGAGAAGGGCGGGGCGCAGGTCCTCGACCTGCAGCCCACGCAGGGCGGCTTCGTCGAGTTCACCCTCCCCGACGCCGGCACCTATGCGTTCCTCGGCCACAAGATGCGGAACATGGCCGCCGGCGGCGTCGGCGTCTTTCAGGTCGGCTGACCCGCACCATGGAGGTGACCATGACAACCATTGAGACCGGCGCCGGGACGGCCGCCCGAGCGACCTCGTCCGTGCCCTCGGCCAGGCGCGTGGCCGCGATCGGCTCCGTCCTCGCCGCGCTCGTCCACTACGCCGTCGTGCCGGAGCACCTGAGCGAATGGTGGGCGTACGCCGTCTTCTTCAGCGCCGTCGGCATGTTCCAGCTCATCTGGGCCGTGCTGGTGCACACCGGGAACGAGCGGCCGGTGCTGCTGCTCGGGCTCGCGGTCAACGTCGGAGTCCTCGCGCTGTGGGTGGTGAGCCGCACGGCCGGCCTGCCCTTCGGCCCCGATTCGGGGGAGGCCGAGGCGTTCGGAGTCCTCGACGTGCTCAGCGCCGCCGCCGAACTGGCGGTGACCGGCGCGATCCTGCTCGCCCTGCGCCCGAGGCGCAAGGCCGGCACTCCCGCGGAATCCGCCGAACAGAGCGACTGACGCGGCTCGGCCCGACCCGCAGGCCCGCGGACCCCGACAGGGGGCCGCGGTCCTGCGTACGTCCCCCCGCGGCACTGTTCAGAGGTACAGGCCGGTCCCGTGCTCGGGGCGTTCGCTGGCGATGGCGTGCAGGTCCCGCTCGCGCATGACGAGGTAGTTCTCGCCCTGGATCTCGACCTCGTACTGGTCGCCGGGGTGGAACAGCACACGGTCGCCGGGCTTGACGATGCGCACGTGGTGGCCGACCCCGCAGACCTCGCCCCACACCAGGCGGTTGCTCTGCTCCACCGTCGCCGGGATGACGATCCCGCCGGTGCTGCGGCGCTCGCCGCTGTCCTTCTCGACCTTGATCATGACGCGGTCGTGGAGCATCTGGACTTCGAACTTCGGCTCGGACACGCTGGGAGTTTATCCGTCCGCACGGGGCGGTCCGCACGGTCGGCGGGCACGGTCGGCCATGTCAGCGGATGGTGCGCATGCTCTCCAGGGGGAAGGCCGCGGGCGCCGTGCCCGACGCGCCCCGCTCCTCGTACCGAGGGAACGTGACCAGCGCGACCAGCGCGAGCAGGAAACCGCCCGTCCGCAGCATGAGCGGCAGCGTCTCGCGCGGCCACTCCTCGTCGAACAGGACGGTGCTGCTGAGGATCAGGTACGTCCTGCCGATGACGGTCAGGACGACCGCGATGATCGCGACCCGGCAGCGCTGCAGCG
This sequence comes from Spirillospora sp. NPDC048824, assembly GCF_043198455.1. Lineage (NCBI taxonomy): Bacteria > Bacillati > Actinomycetota > Actinomycetes > Streptosporangiales > Thermomonosporaceae > Spirillospora > Spirillospora sp. NPDC048824. Next base: position 147,182 of record NZ_JBICUS010000014.1, read on the forward strand.
CGACCTGCAGCTGCCCGAGCGCGATCGCGGCGAGCCCGATCGTCAGGTACGGGTACGGGGACTCCAGCACCGCTCGGTAACTGCCCGTGTCCTGGTAGACGAGCGAGATGCCCCGGATGCCCGCCTCTGCCAGCCCGGCGCACGCCCCGGCGCCGATGCCGTAGGCGACGCCGGCCAGCTTGCGGGCGTGCCGGCCGCCCGCGCGGCGGTCCCCGACCAGCCACACCAGCGCCGCGATGATCACCGCCGGGGCGCAGATGGCGATCATCATCCAGGGCCGGGCGAGCGTGCCGACGAGGGTGGCGTCCGCGCGCGGCTCGCCGCCGGACGTCGCGGACAGCCCGATCAGCATCGTGGCGATGACGAACAGCGCGACGCTCGTCCACTCCCGCACGCTCATCCGCTCGCCGAGGAACAGCACGGCGAACGTGACGAGGAAGACCAGGCCTGCGGCGAAGACGGGCTGCACGAGCGCGAGCGGCAACGCGGAGAACGCGACGACCTCGTAGCCGAGGCCGAGGAACAGCAGCAGCCCGCCGGCCAGCCAGATGGGGTCGGTGAGCATCAGCCGGGCGACGCGGATCGGGCGGCTGCCTCGCAGCGGCTCCATGCGGCGCGCGGAGATCCGGAAGATCAGGAACGCGATGTAGTAGACGGTCGTCGCGATCAAGGCGAGGGCGGCATGACCCAGTTCGTGACCCATCGGGATGTACCTCTCGACGGACTGGCCCGAGCGGAGCTCGTCGATTGAATGGGGCGGGTGGGGGACGGTGGGCGATGTCGTTCGGCGCGCCTCGAATCGACCTACCGCCAGCCTGCCTTGTCGCACCGCCAACAACAAGACCGAGAACCCTGACTACAAGATCACTTGTATTTACGGCCGGTAGTGGACGACAGCCGGGCGACCAGCCCGTGCGGGATCAGGCGGCTGACGCCGACGATCGCCTTGTACTGCGGGCTCGGGACGCTGACCTGCACTCCGCGCCGCAGATCGCGCAGAGCGGCGTCCACGACGTCGTCCTTGTCCAGCCACATGAAGCCGGGAACGTCCGACATGTCCATCTGGGCGCGCTCGTGGAATTCGGTATGCACAAAACCCGGGCACAGCGCCATCACGCGCACCCTGCCCTGCGAGCGCTTCCGGATGTCGGCGGCGACGCCCTGGCTGAAGGCCACCGCCCACGCCTTGGACGCCCCGTACGTGCCGCGCGTCGCGAACGCCGACACCGACGAGACGTTGATGACGCCGCCCCGGCCGCGCTCCAGCATCCCCGGCAGCACCGTGTGCGTGAGCCGCAGGACGGCCTCGCAGTGCACCTTCAGCATCGTCAGCTCGTCCGACACAGGGACGTCCAGGAACACGCCCCTGTTGGCGAATCCGGCGTTGTTGACGAGCAGGTCGACGTCCGTGCGGACGCGTTCCTCGGCCGCGGCCAGGCCCTCCTCGGTCGACAGGTCGGCGGTCAGCGTCTCGGCGCGCACGGCGTACCCGCCGGCCAGCTCGGCGGCGGTGCGCTCCAGCCGCTCGGTGTCGCGGGCCAGCAGGACGAGGTCGAAACCGTCGGAGGCGAGGCGGCGGGCGAAGGCGGCACCGATCCCCGCGGTCGCACCGGTGATGAAGGCGGTCGGCATGGGACCGAGCCTATGCCGTGGGACGGGAGCCGACGCCGTGGGTGACCGGGCCGATGCGTCATGCGCGCAGACGGGTCACCCGGTGACGGCCTTCCGCGCGTGGAAGTGCCGCGGATCGGGCCGGCGGGTCGCGCGGCGGTAGGCGAAGGTGAACCCGGGCCAGTTGTTGACGACCTTGCCGTCGGCCCGCATGTACCAGCTTTGGCAGCCCGCCTGCCACACCGTGGAGCGAAGCCGTTCCTGCATCTCGCGGGTGAACGCGTCCTGCACGTCCGTCCGGACGTCGATCCAGCCGAAACCGTGCTTGCGCAGCGCCTCCACGCAGCCGAGCACGTACCGGAACTGCGACTCCAGCATGTAGATGATCGAGTTGTGCCCGAGGTTGGTGTACGGCCCGTACAGCAGGAACAGGTTCGGGAAGCCGCTGACGGTGATGCCGAGATGCGCCTGCGCGCCGTCGCGCCACGCCTCGTTCAGCTCCCGCCCGTCCCGCCCGGCGATCTTCATGGGGGACAGGAACTCGGTCGTCTGGAACCCGGTCGCGTACACGATGACGTCCACGTCGTACTCCCGTTCCGCGGTTCTGACACCGGACGGCGTGATCTCCTCGATCGGGTCGGTGATCAGGTCGACGTCCGGCCGGGCGAGCGTCGGGTAGTAGTCGCTGGAGATGAGGATCCGCTTGCAGCCCATGGGGTAACCGGGGATGAGCGCCTCCCGCAGGGCGGGGTCCTCGATGCCGTCCTTCAGCGCGTTCCGGAACCGGTTCTCCAGCAGCGACATCAGCTTCGGGTACTTGATGAACCCCAGCGCCCGCGCCTCGTACAGCGCGTAGATGCGGGCGCGGCTCAGCTCGTACAGCCCCGGCACGTTCTTCAGGGCGGCCTTCTGCCAGCCCCGGTACAGCCGATCCGGCTTGTCGATCACGTACGGCGCGGAGCGCTGGAACAGCCGCAGCTCCGCCGCCTCCTCGGCGATCTCCGGGACGATCTGGATCGCGCTCGCGCCCGTCCCGATCACCGCGATCCGCTTGCCCCGCAGGTCGGCGCCGTGATCCCAGCGGGCGGAGTGGAAGCTCGTGCCGGTGAACGACTCGCGCCCCGCGATCTCGGGCAGGACGGGCCGGTTGAGCTGCCCGCACGCCGACACCAGCACCCGCGACTCCAGCTCGCCGGCCGTGGTCGAGATCCGCCAGACGGCCCCGTCCTCGTCGAACCGCGCCTCGGTCACCTCGGTGCCGAACCGCACCTTCTCCAGGACGCCGTACTTGCGGGCGCAGTGCCGCAGGTAGTCGAGGATCTCGGCCTGCGGCGGGAAGCGCCGCGACCAGTCCGTCTTGGGTTCGAACGAGAACGAGTACAGGTGCGACGGGACGTCGCACGCCGCGCCCGGGTAGGTGTTGTCCCGCCAGGTGCCGCCGAGGCCCTCGGCCTTCTCCAGAATCACCACGTCGTGGATCCCGGCCTCCCGGAGCCGGATCGCCATCCCGATCCCGCCGAACCCGCTTCCGATGATCACCACGCTGTGCGTCATGGCCGTCCCGAATCTCATTCTGCTGCGGTATCCACCGAGCGTAGGTGACCACGAGGTCACTGAACAGATGTCGGACCGTTCTGGAAAGATCACTCCAGAAGATCACTGACGAGGCCGTGCTGCGGCGGATCGGGAGGGCGCCTGATGAACCTCACGGCGCGGTTGCTGCGCACGATGACGGACCCGTCCCCCGAGGACGAGGAGGAGTTCCGCGGATACCGCCCCGACATGTCGCAGATCTCCGACGAGGATCTCGGCACCCTCATGCCGGCGGCCTACGCGGCGGTGGGCGCACCGTACGTGTCGACCTCCATCCGTTTCATGGTCGAGGACGAGTGCCGGGAACGGCAGCCGCGCTGCACCCCCGAAGCGTGCGAGCGGATGTTCGCGGCCCTCGTCGGCGGGCTGGACAGGCGGAAATGGGCGGACCTCACCCTCGGCGTGGGCGCGCTGCTCCGCTGCACGGGCCCGTGGCCGGACGTCTCCGAGCCCGCACGCACGCTGGTCGGGTACCTGCTGAAGAAGGGTGACCTCAGACAGCCCTACGCCCTGCTCACCGTGGGCGCGCTCGCGGGGGACAGGACACGGCGCGCCGTCGTCAAGCGGCTCCGCACCGAACCCGGCCCGATCGTGCCGGACGAGTACGACGTCATCACGCGGCTCCCCCCGGAGGAACAGGCACTCCTCAGCGAGGTGGACACCGCGCGTTCCTACACCTCCCCGCCCCCGCTCCCAGACGTGTGGCGCCGCATCGCCGGCATCCCCGGCTACCGCGCGTTCGCCCGGCGCGCCCTGGAGACCGCCGCCGGGCGCGCCCGAGCGATCCAGGCCGGGGACGTCGCCTACCGCCCGGACAAGGCGTTCACCCCGAGCGAGGTCGACGTGCTGGGGCACGCCGTGCGCGTCGCGCTGGCGTCCGACGAGCCGTGGCTGCCGGAGCTGCTCGACGGGCTGCTGCCCGGCATTTCGATCGCGCCGACGTCCGCCAGGACGCTGCCGTCGCAGGCGCTGCTGTACGAGATCGTCCGAGCGGCGCAGGACCTCCCGACCCCCGAGCTGGTCACCGCGATCCGGACCGTCCGCCGCGACATCCGGCACGCGGGCGTGCCCAAGCGGCTCGACAAGATGCTCAAGAAGGTCGACGCCGCCCTCGCCGAACGCACCGAGGTCGCCCTCCGCCTCCCCGGCCTCGGCTTCGGCCCGGACGGCGTGCTCCGCCGGGAACTCGGCGGCTACACGGCCGTCGTCACCGTCACCGGCAAGGCCGAGCTGACCTTCGAGCGAGACGGCAAGGCCCTGAAGGGCGTCCCCGCGCCCGTCCGCCGCGACCACAAGGACGAGGTCAAGGAGCTGCGCGAGCTCACCCAGCGGGCCGCCGCGCACCTCGTCACGCTCGCGCGGGCGCTGGAGGGCGGCTACACCGCCGGCGCCGCGCACCCGTTCGGATGGTGGCGGGACGCGCTGCTGCGCCACCCGATCGCCGGGCCGACGGTCCGCGCGCTGATCTGGGAGGTCGAGACGGCGCCCGGCGACCGGCGGGCCGTCCTGCCCGAGGTGGACGACCTCCCTGACGCCGCCGACGACGCGAACGTCAGGCTCTGGCACCCGATCGGGTCGGAACCGGACGAGGTGCGGGCGTGGCGCGACGTGCTCATCGACCGGCGGATCCGGCAGCCGTTCAAGCAGGCGTTCCGCGAGATCTACCTCCTCACCCCGGCCGAGGAGGAGACCCGCGTCTACTCCAACCGGTTCGCCGCGCACCTCGTCCACTACCGGCGCATGTTCGCGCTGTTCCGCGCGCGCGGCTGGACGAGCCGGCTGCTCGGTCCGTGGGACGGCGGCGGCGAGGACGAGGCGGTCCGCGTCCTCGCGGCGGGGGAGTGGCGGGTCCGCTTCTCCCACGTCCTGGCCGACTGGGAGGACGGGCGGGAGATCGCCGGAACCGATCAGGTACGCTTCGCCCGCCGCCGGGACGGCGCCTGGCGCGACGCGCCGCTCGCCGACGTGCCGCCGCTCGTGTTCAGCGAGGCCATGCGGGACGTGGACCTGTTCGTCGGCGTCACCTCGATCGCCGCCGACCCCGTATGGGAGGACGGCGGGGCGCATGACTACCGGGTCCGCGAGTGGAACGCGGACCTGGGCGAATCCGCGCGGACCCGCAAGGACGCCCTGGAGCGCGTCCTGCCGCGCACGAAGATCGCCGACCGCTGCCGGATCGACGGCCGGTACCTGGTCGTGAAGGGCGAGCTGCGGACCTACAAGATCCATCTGGGGTCGGCCAACATCGTGATGGAGCCGGACGACACGTTCCTGTGCATCGTCCCCGACCGCCGGGGCGCCGGCGCCAAGGTGTTCCTGCCGTTCGAGGAGGAGCGGCTCTCGCTGATCCTCAGCAAGGCGTTCCTGCTCGCCGCCGACGACAAGATCACCGACGAGTCGATCCTCATGCAGATCAAGCGAGGTGCCTGATGGCCGCCGTGACGTTCCGGGACGAGACCGCGGCCGGCAGGCCCGTCGCCGAGTTCCAGGTGGAGGGGCTCCCCGGGCGGATGACCGTCCGGGAGCTGATCAGGCTCCGGGTCCGCGAGGAGGTCGCCCGGCACAACGCCGGCCCGGCGGACCGCTTCAACGGCCTCGTCCGCCCGGACGGCGCCGAAACCGGACCGAACGGCCACCGCCTCCGCGAACCCCGCCGCATCGACTGGGAGCGGCAGGCCGGCATCGCCGAACGCGCGTTCACCGGCAACGGGTTCTTCGTCCTCGCCGGCGACCGCCAGGTCGAGGACCTGGACGAGGAGTTGGACCTGACCACCGGCTTGGACCTGGTGTTCGTCAAGCTCGTCCCGCTCGCAGGCGGTTGACGGCCCTATCCGATCAGGCCGAACTCGTGGGCGCGCAGGCCCGCCTGGAACCGCGAGTCGGCGTCCAGCAGCGTGAGGATCTCCGCGACCCGGCGCCGGTAGGTGCGCAGCGGCATGCCGAGCTGCCGGGCCGCCGCCTCGTCCTTCAGCCCGCCGCCGAGCAGCCGCAGGATGCGCCGGCTCTCCCCGGTCAGCGCGGGCGGCCGGTCACGGCGGAAGTCGGCCAGGTCGGCCGCCGTCTCCCAGGTCGCCCGGAACAGCGAGACGACGCCCTTCACCACGCCGGGCGACCGGACGACCGTGTACTCGCGGACGCCGCCCTCCGGCGGGCCCGCCAGAATGGCGATCTTCCAGTCCACGATGATCGTCTCGTGCGGGAGCGGCGTCGGGCAGATCCGCACCCGCGCGCCCGCCTTCGCGATCTCCACGAGCCGCCGCTCGGACTCCTCGTCGGCGAGCGCCTCCGGGCTGTACAGCTTGTGGGCCAGCGGCGCCGGCCGGGTCCGGCGCCGCTCGGCGACGATCCGCTCCCGGAAGCCCGGCAGCGCCCACGTGTTCATGTCCTTGGCGGCGCAGGCGAAGTCCCCGCGCGCGAGGAACAGCCGCCCGGCGCGCTCGATCAGCTCCGCCTCACCGCGCAGCACGACATTCCGGTCCAGATCGACGCTCATCGCCTGTCAGTCTGCCACGCAGGAGACGCCGGGTGGCAGCAAGCTGCCAGCCGCTCGTCCCGGACGCGGCTGCGCAGCACAGTGGAGCACATGACACGACATTTCGATCTGGGCGGCGACCTGCGGATCAACCGGATGGGCTTCGGTGCGATGCGGCTGCCCGTGAGCACCCTGCACGGCCCGGCGAACGACCGCGACACCGGGCTGAAGATCCTTCAGCGGGCCGTCGAGCTGGGCGTGGACCACATCGACACCGCCGCGTTCTACTTCCACCAGGACGGCCTCGCGGCGAACGAGATGATCCGCGCCGCGCTCAGCCCGTATCCGTCCGGCCTGGTCATCGCGACGAAGGTGGGCCCGTACCGGGGGCCGGGCGACCCGCTCCCGACCGGGGAGCTCCAGGCGTCCCGGCTGCGCGCCGAGGTGGAGAGGAACCTGACCGAGCTGGGACGCGACCACCTCGACCTCGTCTACCTGCGGCCGGGCGGCCTGGAAGCCCCGGGCGACGAGCCCGTCGGGGAGCGGTTCGCCGTCCTGGCCGGGCTCCGCGAGGAAGGCCTCATCCGCCACCTCGGTGTGAGCCACGTGGGCGTGGCGCAACTGGAGGAGGCCCGGCGGATCGCGCCGGTCGCCGCCGTCCAGAACCGGTTCGACGTGACGCAGCCGCAGGACACCGGACTCCTGGCCGTCTGCGAGCGGGAGGACATCGCGTACGTCCCGTACTTCCCCCTCGGCGGCTTCGGCATCCCCGACGACGCGCGCGTCAACGCGGTCGCCGCACGCCACGGCGCCACCGTCCCGCAGGTGCTCCTCGCGGGCCTGCTCGCGCTGTCACCGGTGATGCTGGCGATCCCCGGCACCGGCTCCCCGGACCACCTGGAGGAGAACATGGCCGCCGCCGACCTGGTCCTCACCCCGCAGGACCTGGCCGAGCTGAGAACCTGACGCACAGCCCCGGCGCCGGTGTGAGGGCCTAGCCTGAACACAGACGATCAGGAGGTGGGATGTCGGCGACGCGGCTGCTGGTGCTCGGCGGCGTGCGGCGGTCCGGGCGGGCACACGGGTACGAGGTCCGCCGCGAGCTGCTCTCGTGGGGCTTGGACGAGTGGGCGCACGTCAACCCCGGCTCGATCTACCACGCGCTCAGGCAGCTCGCCAAGGAGGGCCTTCTCCTCGCGCACGACGTGGTGGAGAGCGACGCCGGCCCGCCGCACACCGACTACGAGATCACCGGGGCGGGCCGCGCCGAGTTCCTGCGGCTGCTGCGCGGCGCTCTCGCCACCGTGGACATCCGGCATCCGGAGATGCTGACCGCCGGGCTCGGGTTCCTCACCGAACTGCCGCGCGCCGAGGCGATCGGGCTGCTGCGCGAGCGGCTGGACGGCCTGGCCGCCTGGCGCGCGTCCGTCGCCCCGCACCTGGCGGAGCAGGACCCGTCCGACCATCGGCGCGAGCTGCTCGGGTGGTGGGTGCACTCGGCCGACGCCGCCACGCGGTGGACGCTCGGCGTCATCGAGCGGCTGGAGTCGGGCGCCTACGTCATGGCGGGCGAAACGGCGGGCGGACCGTCGGACGGACCGGCGGGCGAGGACGCCCGCGCCCGCGGCGCCGTGTGATCAGGTGTCGACGAACGTCTGCGGGACGATGACGCGCAGGGCGTTGCCGTGCAGCCGGATCGACACCGGGGTACGGCCGCGGATCTCTCCGTCCACGTCCACCCGCAGCGGCGGATCGGTCTCGATCTCCACGTGGCCGGTGGTCAGGAACGCGTCGTCGTTCAGGCTGCGCCACTGGCCGGTGAGGACGTGCCGGGCGGTCGCCGACGCCAGCCGCAGCCGCCGCTCGTCGCCCAGCCGGTAGACGGCCAGCAGCCGGTCGTCGGGGCTGGCGTCGCGGGCGATGCGCTGCCCGCTCTGGTGCGCGCCGTTGGCGATGTTGAGCTGGTGCGTGGCCAGCTCGACGGTCTCGCCGTCGATCGTGATCCGGGCGGTGAACGCCTCGTGCGACGGCAGCAGCCTCGCCGCCGTCAGCGCGTAGGCGGGACGTCCCACGAACCGCTTGAGCGTGTGCGGGACCTTCTCGGCCACATGGACCGACAGGCCGAGGCTCACCATGTTCGCGAAGATGTGCTCGCGGTCGCCGCCGGGCCCCTCGCCCTGCGGGTCGCCGGTGCTCTCGAACCAGCCGACGTCGACGTCCGCGACCTTCCCGCCGCCCGGCCGGCCGACGGCCAGCGTCTGGACCGCGCGGTCCAGATTCAGCGGCAGCTCCAGGCTGCGGGCGAAGTTGTTGGTGGTGCCGAGGGGGATCACGCCGAGTGCGATGTCGCGGTGCGCCAGATGCCCGACCGCCTCGGCGACCGTGCCGTCCCCGCCGCCGACGATGATGAGGTCGGGCTCCATGGCGAGGACGTCGGCGAACAGCTCGCGCAGCCGGGTCGGGTCGGTCACGGGGAAGACGTGCACGAACTCCACGCCCGCCTCGCGCAGCATCCGGCGGGCCCTGCCGAAGAGCCGGCGGCCCCGCCGCGAGCGGGAGTTGATCACCAGTGCGGCTCGTCCGCCGCCCGCGATCGCCGACTCCAGCTCCGTCTTGCTCCGCATCTCGGCGCTCCGCATCTCGGCCGGTCGCCCCCTTCGTCCGCGTCACCCTACAAGAAACGTGGACCGGAACTCCCGGCCCGATATTTTATAAACCGATAACCCGCCGTTGAAACATGGCCGTGAGTGGGGACCCTTAAGGAGAAGGACCACATCTGAATGAGCGGGGCGGAAACATGCGGCTGCGCGGCTTGGCGGGAGCGGGTTTCATCGTCGGAATCGCGGGCCTCACGGCGTCCATCGCCGCCGGCGGCGCCGCACGCCCCGCCGCCCTCGCCGACGACGGCGCGACCGTCGTCGGCGAACGCCGGTCCCGCCGCCGGGTGCTCGACCTGGCGATCCGGTCCCCCGTCCTCGCGGGCGTCGGCCACGTCCGCCTGCTGCTGCCCCGCGGCTGGTCGCGCGACGCGTCCCGCACCTGGCCGGTGCTGTGGCTGCTGCACGGCGCCATGGCCGGGCCGGGCGGCCACACCTCCTGGAGCGACCACTCCGACATCGAGGAACTGACCGAGGACGCCGATGTGATCGTGGTCATGCCCGACGGCGGCCCGTGCGGCAATTACACCGACTGGTGGAATCGCGGGGACGGCGGAGCGCCGCAGTGGGAGACGTTTCATCTCGCGGAACTGCGGCAGATCCTGGAGCGCGGATACCGCGCCGGGCCGGACCGCGCCGTCGCCGGCAACGCGATGGGCGGACTCGGCGCGCTGGCGTATGCGGCCAGGCACCGCGGCCTGTTCCGGGCGGCGGCGTCGTTCAGCGGGCCCCTCCACACGCTGCACCGCGACCCGTCCGGGCTGGACGTCGCCGACCTCGTGGAACTGGGCGTCGCGATCGGCGCGCCGTCGCTCGACTGGACGGACGTGTGGGGCGACCCGGAGGAGCAGCGGGTCGTGTGGCGGCAGCACAACCCGTACGACCTGGCGGACCGGCTCGCCGGGGTGCGCGTCCACGTGAGCGCCGGCGACGGCGGCCCCGGACCGTACGACCCGCGCCCCGGCACGGGCCCGGACGCGGTCGAGGCGCTGGCGCACACCGTGTCGCGGCGGTTCGCGGGCAAGCTGGGGAAACTCGGCATCCCCGTCTCGACGCACTTCTACCGCGGCACCCACACCTGGCCCTACTGGCGCCGCGAACTCCGTGCCGCCCTGCCCGCCCTCATGGCGGAGATCACATGACCTCCGGCTAGGGTCGGGACGTGACCGAACCTCGTTCTGATTCAGATGTCCCGGCGTTCTGGCGGGCGCTCGGGCTGGCCGGCATCATCGACGTCCACGTCCATTTCATGCCGCAGCGGCTGATGAGCGCGGTCTGGGAGTACTTCGACGAGGCGGGGCCGCTGATCGGCACCGAATGGCCCATCCGGTACCGGGACTCGGAGGAGGAGCGGCTGGCGTTCCTGCGCGGCCTCGGCGTCCGCGCGTTCACCTCCCTGGTGTACCCGCACCGTCCCGGCATGGCCGAGTCGCTGAACGAGTGGGCGGCCCGGTTCGCCGCCCGGGTCCCCGAGTGCATCCAGACCGGGGCGTTCTTCCCCGAGCCCGGCGTCGAGGAGTACGTGGCCCGCGCCCTGGACGGCGGAGCCCGGATCTTCAAGGTCCACCTCCAGGTCGGCGGGTTCGACCCCCGCGCCAAGGAACTGGACCCGGTGTGGGGGATGCTCGCCGAGGCGGGGGTTCCCGCCCTCGTCCACGCCGGGTCGGGTCCGGTCGCCAACGGGTACACGGGCCCGGGGCCGTTCGGGGAGGTCCTCGCCCGCCATCCGCGCCTGACCTCGATCGTCGCGCACCTGGGCGCGCCGGAGTTCGACGGCTTCTTCGCCCTCGCCGACCGGTACGAGCGCGTCCACCTGGACACGACGATGACCTTCACCAGCTTCGGTGAACTGGGCGCCTTCCCCGCGGCGCTGATGCCGCGCCTCCGCGACCTCGGCCTGGCCGGGCGCATCCTGCTCGGTACCGACTTCCCCAACATCCCCTACCAGTACGCGCACCAGCTGGAGGCGCTGGCCGCGCTCGACCTCGGCGACGATTGGCTCCGCGCCGTCTGCTGGCACGGCCCCGCCGCGCTTTTCGGCCTGCAGTGACCGGAAAAGCCGCCGTTTCATGAGTTTTCATGCCGGACGGCTGGTCATCGGACATTCCACGGCGGACCGCGATACGCATTCTTGACAGTTCCGGCGGCGGCCGAGACTTTGGGAGCGCTCCCACTTGCGCGTTCACCGAATGAGGTCCCCGCATGAAAGCGCGTCTGAAAGGCCGAGCCGCACTCAGAAGCAGTACCGCACTCAGAAGCAGTACCGCCCTCGCCGCCGCCCTGCTCGCGGTTCCGCTGTCGCTGGTCTCCCTCGGCGCGCCCGCCGGCGCCGCGACGCAGCTGTGCGGAGCGACCGACTCGGTCTCCGTCGGCGGCGGCGAGTACATCGCCCAGAACAACATCTGGGGTGCGGAGACCCCGCAGTGCATCACGGTGGACGGCACGTCCTTCACGGTCGACTCGTCCGGCCACGCCAACGACACCAGCGGCGCCCCGGCCGCGTACCCGTCCCTCTTCAAGGGCTGCCACTGGGGTCAGTGCACCTCCGGCAGCGGCCTGCCGGTCCAGGTCGACGGCGACATGCCCTCCGTCACGAGCGACTGGAGCACGACCGTCACCGGCTCGGGCGCGTACAACGTGGCGTACGACCTCTGGTACAACACCACCCCCGCGACGACCGAGGCCCCGGACGGCGCCGAGATGATGATCTGGCTGGACCACCAGGGCCCCGTCCAGCCCGCCGGGTCCCGGATCGCGAGCGGCGTGCAGATCTCCGGCGCCACCTGGGACGTGTGGACCACCCAGATGGACTGGCGCTACATCGCCTACGTGCGCACCGGCGGCACCACGTCCGTCGACGACATCGATCTGCGGGCCTTCACCAGAGACGCCGTGTCGCGCGGCTCCGTCGAAGAGGACTGGCACCTCATCGACGTCGAGGCCGGATTCGAGATCTGGCAGGGCGGGGCCGGCCTGACGACGAACTCGTTCTCCGTCGAGGTCGGCGGCACCACCGACCCGCCGACCGACCCGCCCGGGGACGGGCGGGCGTGCTCGGCGAGCCTGCGCACGGACAACGCCTGGAACAGCGGATTCACCGCGACCGTGACCGTCACCAACACCGGGGACGAGCCGCTGTCCGGCTGGTCCGCCGACTGGACGTTCACCGGCGGCCAGCAGGTCGTGAACGGCTGGAACGCCACCGTCACCCAGAACGGCGCCGGCGTCCACGCCGAGAACGCGGGCTACAACGGCGCCGTCCCCGAAGGCGGCTCGGCGAGCTTCGGCTTCCAGGGCAGCGGACCCGCGCCCGGCACGCCCGCCGTCACCTGCACGGCCGGCTGACGGCCGGGCGGAGGAGAGCGACCCATGATCCTGCCTCAGAGACTGCACCGACTCGTCCCGCTCATCCTGGCCGCGCTGCTGGCGCTGGTGTTCGTCCCCGCCCTGCCGGGGACGGCCCGCGCCGCCGGCACCGGGTACTGGCACACCGACGGCCGCCGGCTGCTCGACGCGAACGGGCAGCAGGTGCGCATGACGGGCATCAACTGGTTCGGCGCCGAGACGTCCAACTACACGCCGCACGGGCTCTGGACCCGCAACTACAAGGACATGATCGACCAGATCAAGGACCTCGGGTACAACACGCTGCGGCTGCCGTACTCCAACGAGCTCCTCGACTCCGGGAGCACGCCGAACGGCATCGACTACACCGAGAACCCCGGCCTCAGCGGGCTGAACGGTCTCCAGATCCTCGACGAGATCATCGAGTACGCGGGCGAGGCGGGGCTCAAGGTCGTCCTCGACCGGCACCGCCCCGGCGCCGCAGGCCAGTCCGCGCTCTGGTACACCGACGCCTACCCCGAGTCGCGCTGGATCTCCGACTGGACGATGCTCGCCGAGCACTACGCGGGCAACACCACGGTCATCGGCGCCGACCTGCACAACGAGCCCCACGAACCGGCCTGCTGGGGCTGCGGTGACCAGGCGCGGGACTGGCGGCTCGCCGCCGAACGGGCCGGGAACGCCGTCCTCGACGCCAACCCCGACTGGCTGATCATCGTCGAGGGCGTCGACAGCTACGAGAACGACCCGTACTGGTGGGGCGGCAACCTGCAGGGCGCGGCGCGGTACCCGGTGCGGCTGGACGTCCCCGGCCGGCTCGTCTACTCCGCGCACGACTACGCCACGTCCGTGCACCGGCAGCCGTGGTTCGACGACCCGGCCTTCCCGTCCAACCTCGCCGCGATCTGGGACAGGAACTGGGGCTACCTCCACAAGAACGACGTGGCTCCCGTCCTGCTCGGCGAATTCGGGACGACGCTCACCGACCCCCGCGACCAGACCTGGCTGCGCACGCTGATGGCCTACCTCGGCGAGGGCGCAGGCGGGATCTCCTTCACCTTCTGGTCGTGGAACCCCAACTCCGGTGACACCGGCGGCATCCTCAACGGCGACTGGACGACGGTCGACACCGGCAAGCAGTCCTACCTCGACCCGTACCTCCTCGGCGCCGGCGATCCCGGCGGCGGCGACCCGGGCACGCCGGGAGTCTCCTGCGAGGTCGGCTACGCCGTCCAGAGCAGCTGGGACGGCGGTTTCAACGCCCAGGTAACCATCACCAACACCGGTTCGGCGGCCGTGGACGGCTGGACGCTGGCGTTCGCGTTCCCCGGCGACCAGCGGATCAGCCAGGGCTGGAGCGCGACGTGGTCGCAGGACGGCGACGACGTGGCCGCCACGAGCCTGGACTGGAACGACGCGCTCGCGCCCGGCGCCTCCCTCACGATCGGCTTCAGCGCCACCGGCCCCTCGGCCGCCGCGCCCGCCGCGTTCGACCTCAACGACCAGCCGTGCGAGGTGTGACATGCGCGTGAAATCCCATGGGGCCCGACGAGCATGGCTCGCCGCCGTCCTGTCCGCGGCGCTGCTGCCGCTGGGGGCACCCCCGGCGCAGGCCGCGGACGGCCCCGCCCTGACCGTCGACCCCGCCGCCGGGCGGCACGCCATCAGCCCCTACATCTACGGGATGAACTTCGCCGACGAGGAACTCGCCGCGGACCTGCGGCTCCCCGTCCGGCGGTGGGGCGGCAACGCCACCACGCGCTACAACTACCTGTACGACACGACGAACCGGGGCTCGGACTGGTACTTCGAGAACGTGCCGGGCCCCGCGCCGGACCCCGCGCAGCTCCCCGACGGCTCCGAGACCGACCAGTTCACCGAGCAGGACCGCCGCACCGGCACCGGCACGATCCTGACCGTCCCGCTGATCGGCTGGACGCCCAAGGCCCGCGACTACACCTGCGGGTTCGGCATCGAGAAGTACGGCCCGCAGGAGGCCGCCGACACCGAGTGGCGCCCCGACTGCGGCAACGGCGTCAAGCCGGACGGCACGAACGTCACCGGCAACGACCCGCACGACACCAGCGTCCCGGCCGGCCCCGAGTACGTCACCGACTGGCTGGCCCACCTGACCGGCAAGTACGGCAAGGCCGCCGACGGCGGCGTCCGCTTCTACAACCTCGACAACGAAGCCGATCTCTGGCACCACACGCACCGCGACGTCCACCCCGGCGGCGCGGGCTACGACGAGATGCGCGCGCAGACGTACGCGATCGCCTCCGCCGTGAAGGCCGCCGACCCCGGCGCGGAGACGCTCGGGCCGGTCGGCTGGGGCTACCAATCGCTGACGCTGTCCGGGCTGGACAAGCAGACCTGCGACCGGGAGGGCGGCGACTGCTGGTCCGACCCGCCCGACCGCGCCGCGCACGGCGGCGTGCCGTTCGCGGCCTGGTACCTCCAGCAGATGAAGGCCTACGAGGACGAACACGGCGTCCGCATCCTCGACTACTTCGACGAGCACCTGTATCCGCAGCAGAGCGGGGTGGCGCTCAGCGCACCCGGCGACGCCGCGACCCAGGAGCTCCGGCTCCGCTCGACCCGCCAGCTCTGGGACCCGACGTACGTGGACGAAAGCTGGATCAACGAGCCGATCCAATACATCCCCCGCATGCAGAAGCTGGTGGACGAGAACTATCCGGGCACGAAACTCGCGATCACCGAGTACAACTGGGGCGCCCTCGGCCACATCAACGGCGCACTGGCTCAGGCCGACATCCTCGGCATCTTCGGACGCGAGGGCCTGGACCTGGCGACGCTGTGGAGCCCGCCGAGCGCGACCGACCCCGGCGCCTTCGCCTTCCGCATGTACCTGGACTACGACGGCGCCGGCTCCGCGTTCGGCGACACGTCCGTCCAGGCGGCCAGCGCCGACCAGGGCGAACTGGCCGTCTACGCGGCGAAGCGCACGTCCGACGAGGCGCTCACCCTGATGGTCGTCAACAAGTCCCCGACCGACGACCTCACCAGCACGGTGTCGATCGCCGGACGGTCGGGGACCGCGAACGCCGAGGTCTACCGCTACGGCGCGGACGACCTGTCGGCGATCGAGCGGGACGACGACGTCACCGTGGGCTCCGGCGGGTTCACCGAAACGTTCCCGGCGTCCTCGGTCACGCTGGTCGAGGTCCCGGCGGACGACGGCCCGGCCGCCTCGGCGTGCACGGTGGGCTACTCCGTGCAGAGCGAGTGGGGCACGGGCTTCACAGCGCAGGTCACCGTCACGAACACGGGCACCTCACCCGTCTCCGGATGGGCACTGGAGTTCGCCTTCCCCGCCGGCCAGCGCGTCACCCACGGCTGGAACGCCTCCTGGGCTCAGGACGGTGAGAACGTCACCGCCCGGAACCTGGACTGGAACCGCACGATCCAGCCGGGAGGCTCGGTGACGATCGGCTTCAACGGTTCGAGCGCGGAAGCGAACCCGCCCCCGTCCGCCTTCAGGGTCAACGGCGCCGCCTGCACCTGACGCCGTCCGACGACCCGCGGCGGGCCGCCGTCCCCGTGGCCCTCACGACGCCGGCCCGCCGCGGCCCCGCCGACCTGCGGCGTGCCGCCCGTCCAGGCCCCCCGGGCGGCCCGCCGCAGGCGAACATTGCTCGGGCCGCGCGGATACGTTCGAGAAGCCGCGCCCATACGGGAGGAGGACTCGAGGACGGGGCTGTGGTGAAGCTTGGTGTCACGCACGCCGACCGTGCAGTCCACCGCCCGACCCGCCTCGACGCATCCGCTGTTCGGTTCGCTGTGACGCGACTTGCGCCAGCCGTGGGAGCTGACTCTGGATTTGCGGTGCTCTCGATCCCGCAAGGCGCAACCACGGGGTCGGTCGAGCGGCATGCTGCAAGCTCGCTCCAGCAGGCTCTTGGTGCGCCCGGCGGCTGTCATTCGATCCTGGCGAACACGGCGGTCGATCCGTCCCCACCGGGGTCGATGACGCGGTCGAGCCGCCAGGTTTGATCGCCGACAGGGAAGGTGTCTCCAGGACGCAGAGTGAACTTGTGCTCGTTGTCGTCTTTGACCGCGACAACAACTTCGAGAGGACCTCCTTCGCCTCCCGCGTGGATGTTGAACACTCCGATTTTCATATCTGCATCGAGGTGGGCCTGACGGCCATCTCGAAGGCCGATCTCTTCGATCGCCATAATCACTCCGCTGTGCTGTAGCGCGGCCGGATATTGGCCTTGAATTCTTGGATCGTCATGGGTTCAGGATGCTGGTTATTCCAAGGATTGCGCAAGTGGAGATTACCCTTGGCATCTATCTCTGTGACCTCGTAGACGTGGCTTTTTCGGAGGTTCTTGGGAAGGGCGGATTCGCCCTTGCGTAGTGGACGGGAGCCGACAACACAGGCTTGCCGCCGGAGAGTTGACCGGCGATCTCGTCACGGAGCCGGTGGTCAGCGCTGCGGCCCCGGCTATCGTAACCGGCGGGAAACTCCACCGTCTTGGCGGGACGGCCGGTGAGTTGAGTGAGCAACTCGGCGCGTTCCCCCGCGTTGCTCCCCTGGTTTAACCGGACGTAGCCGGTCGGTGCGTCGCCGGGCTTGCCCCGGGCATTCCAGATCCTGGTCTCCTTGTCCCGCCGTTCATCGTTCCAGATCTGGTCCGTCCCGGCGATCGCCTTCTCCAGAACCGGGGCCCAAGCCGCTCCCGTCGATGTCGAGTCGGCGAATGCGGGCTTATCGGGTCGTTGACCGTAGACCGGCAGATCGGGTGTGACGGTCAGCGTGATACGCCGTCCCGTCGGCTCGTAGCGCCGGTTCGATGTTGAGAACTTCGCCTCGTGCAGACGGACCTGATAGTTGCCGTCGGCGCCCTTCCCGTACGCAGTCGCGGATGGCCTCGGGGTGGTGTTCGGCGACTGCGCCCAGGGTGGCGATGATGCCGCAGTCGCCGAGGGCCCCTTGTTCCGTCTGTTCCCGCGTGGGCTCACCGTCGAAGAGCGGTGTGCGGGTGCCGTCGCGACGCTCAAGTGGAGTGCCGTAACGGTCGGGAACGTACTGTGGATCCTCCGTGGGGTCCTGGAAGTCCGGGCGGTCGACGGTCTCCGCGAGTTCCTTGGGCTGATCGCTTCGATCAAGTTTGCCGACCACCTGCCTCAGCCGATCCGCCACGCTTCGCTCGACAGCGTCCTCGTCCAGGTCGGCCACACGGGCGTCGTCATCGGGCAGCAGTCCCTCGCCCGAGATCCTTCTCTCCCAGTCGTCTGACGCGTCGCCCGGGTCGTCAGCGGAGGTGCCGGTGTCGGTGGCGGGTTGCGGGCCGTCCGTGTGGTCGTCCGAGATGTCGGGCGGTTCGGTGCCGGGGCGGCGGGGGAGCGCCTCGTGGTCCCGCGCCTTCGCCTGGTCGGTGCCGAGCGTGCGAGGGTCGGCCGGCCCCTCAGCGGCCTGCGTCGTTGGCTGGTCGTTGTCGCCGGGCTCGTCCGTGCGCTGATCGTCGGCTTGTGGTTTCTCGCCACCGTTCTCTGGGCCTTGTGCGGTGGGCGTGGTGTCGTGTTCCCCGCTCGGTTCGCCGCCGGTGTCCCCGGCCTCGATCCGTTGCGCGGCACGGGCCTGCTGGGCTTCGCGGGCGCGGGCGAGGCTTTCCCGGCGGGACGGTTGGCCGGGCGACCCGGGATTGTCCGGCGGCGGTGTGTACGGGCGCTCGTGGGAGGTGGGCTCGCCGGTGGTCTCCGCGCGAGCGTCGGCCTTGGTGTTGTCTTCCACGCCCACGCTCGCAGCCCTTTCCCCCGGGAGGAGGCGAACCACTCCATCAGGGCATCGGTCGGGCGATTCGCCGGGGTGTCCCTTGACGCGCGGGGCTGACGTGGGGCCACACCGGCCACCATGTAACCGCGTACGTGCGGACTTTGCACATACGGAAATCGGGCACCTGCTGCCGGGCACGCGTCTCACACGACGTTGCGGCCCTCACATCGTGGTTTCGTCTCCCGAGAGCGCTGAATGGAGGACGAGCAACGGTTCGAGGCCCCGATGTTCAAAGCATGTGAATGTTAGACCATTCGCACCGCCCGAGCGAAGGCGGTCACATGGGGCTGGCGCCGAAGGTCAAGTTGCCCTCCCACAAACTCCACGAGATCCGTCTCGCGATTCTCCGCGAGATCTGTCAGGAAGCCGGCGACTTCCCTGGGGGAGGAGGAGCGGTGGTGGGAGGTCCGGTTCGCCGTGCCCTCCGGGGGCAAGGGCCTGAGGAAGGACCCCAGCGCCGCGTCCGACCTCGGTCTGCGCACGGTCGACCAGGACCTGAGATTCCCGAACGCGCGAACTAGATTCGCGCCACACCGACACGCCTCAGTCACCTGCTCACCACCAAGCCGTCATCGTCGAGGTCGCCACCGAAATCGGCATCTCCACAGAGACGATGATCGAGGGCTGACATGAACCGAGCGTCCGGCCCGTCGAAGGTGCAGGCTGGACGCTCGCTGGTCGTCGGGATCAGGTGTTGTGGCGGATGCGTTCGAGAAGCCGCGCCCATTCGGTGGGGGAGAACTCGAGGATGGGGCTGTGGTGAAGCTTGGTGTCGCGCACGCCGACCGTGCCGTCGATGGCGCGGCCAGCCTCGACGCACCCGCCATTCGGTTGGCTGTAGCGTGACTTCCGCCAGCCGTGAAATTCGTTGGTCATGTCCCCGATCCTGACTCGTCGGTGCGCTGGTTGGCTACCCGTTCGAGAAAGGCGAGGCTGTCTTCGCGGGACAGCGCGGCCTGTCGGAGGCGGTCGTACATCGTGGCGTACCGCTCCACCTCGCGTCGCTGAGTGAGTACGACATCGGTGGTGACGGTTTCGAGCACAGCCATCGGAGGGTCGCCTGCTTCGGCGAACGTGTAGAGGCAGAACGACGACATGGGGAGGAAGCCTCCCGGGATGCCGGCGTCGTGCAGCAGAACTCGGACGGTGATCCGCTCCTCTTCTGAGACCACCTTGATCATGTGGTGCAGTTGGGCGATCATGGCCTGTGGCGGTACGACGAGTCGATGAATGACACACTCGTCCAGGACGGTTTCGTAGGACGGGCCGTCTGACCGGAGCAGTTCACGCTGGTGCCGCATGCGTGCTTCGGTCATACGCTCCGGGACGTAGTCGAGCTTTCCCTGGCACTCGTCGAGCTGCACGAGCGCCGCGATGAACTCGGGAGCCTGCAAGACCGCAGGCATCAAGGTCTGGTTGTAGTCACGCACGGAGTTGGCGCTGTACTCGAGGTCCGCGTAGAGCCTCTGCCTGGGCCCCATGGAGACGCCGTACCGGTCCCACCAGCCCTTCTGCGCGGCCTCGTGGGCGAGCTTGTGGAGTCTGTCGTACTCGCTGCCGGTGATTTCGAGGATGTTGAGCATGTTCACGATCTCGGCCAGGTCCGGGCGCCCCTGGGCGTTCTCCAGCCGGGAGATCTTCGTGCGGGAGTAGTACATGAGCTGGGCGAGGGCATCGGTGGTGAGACCACGGCTCTCGCGGAGTTTGCGGATCTCGGCCGCCAGTCGCCGGCGGCGGACGTAGGGGCTCGGCATGACCGTCCTCCCGATCGCGTCGGTCACGATCCGTTCGGATCGTTGACTCTTCGTGTTCGACGCTATCGGGCAATCCTCTGGTCACGCTCAGTTAAACGCACGACTCGGCGACACCGCAGCCAATATCCGTACGTGCACGTCATGCACGCGAGAGATTCGCTCGCCCGGTCCGTTGACGACGTCCAATCAAAAGCCGTACTTACTCGAATATGTCGGATTCGTGGCGCACTCGATCTCGCAATGGCGGAACCACGGAGGTGGCCGAGCAGAATCCTGCGGGCTCGCTCCAGCAGGCTCTTGGTGCGCCCGGTGGCTGTCATTCGATCCTGGCGAACACGGCTGTCAGGCTGCGCCCACTCGGACTCTCGACGCGGGTGAGTTCCCAAGTTTGGTCGCCCAGCGGAAACGTGTCACCCGGGTGCAGTAGGAAGTCATGCTCGCTGTGGTCCAAGGTGGCGATGACAACTGTGGCGGCGGTGTCGTCCTGTTCCTCGCGGATGGAGACCAATCCGATCTTCATTCCCGCATCGAGGTGGGCTTGAGTGCCGCCCTTCAAGCTGATCTCTTCGATTGCCAAGGTCACTCCAGTGTGCTGTAGCGCGGCCGGATATTGGCCTTGAATTCTTGAACCGACATTGCCTCTGGATGCCTTCTGTTCCAGGGATTATGTAGGTGGATATCGCCCTTGTCGTCGACTTTGGTGACCTCGTAGACATGGAGGTCGAGTTAGCAAATGCGGGCGTGTCGGGACGTTGATCAAAGACAGGAAGGTCGGGTGTGACGGTCAGTGTGATGGGCCGTCCGGTCGGCTGGTAGCGCCGGTTTGAAATCGAATACTCCGCCTCATGCAGACGGACTTGATAATTGCCGTTTTCGCCCTCTCGAACGGACTCGCGGATGGCCTCGGGGTGGTGTTCGGCGACTGCGCCCAGGGTGGCGATGATGCCGCAGTCGCCGAGGGCCCCTTGTTCCGACTGTTCCCGCGTGGGCTCACCATCGAAGAGTGGTGTACGGGTGCCGTCGCGACGCTCAAGTGGAGTGCCGTAACGGTCGGGAACGTACTGTGGATCCTCCGTGGGGTCCTGGAAGTCCGGGCGGTCGACAGTCTCCGCGAGTTCCTTGGGCTCATCGCCCCGCTCCAGCCTGGCGGCGACCCGTTTGAGGCGATCTGCCACGCCGCGTTGGAGGGCTTCCTCGTCCAGGTCGGCCATGCGGGCCTCGTCATCGGGCAGTCCCTCGCCCGAGATCCTTCTCTCCCAGTCGTCTGACGCGTCGCCCGGGGTGCCGGTGCCGGTGCCGGTGTCGGTGGCCGGTTGCGGGCCGTCCGTCTGGTCGTCTGAGATGTCGGGCGGTTCGCCGCCGGTGTCCCCGGCCTCGATCCGTTGCGCGGCACGGGCCTGCTGGGCTTCGCGGGCGCGGGCGAGGCTTTCCCGGCGGGACGGTCGGCCGGGCGACCCGGGATTGTCCGGCGGCGGTGTGTACGGAATTCGCCGGGGTGTCCCTTGACGCGCGGGGCTGACGTGGGGCCACACCGGCCACCATGTAACCGCGTACGTGCGGACTTTGCACATACGGAAATCGGGCACCTGCTGCCGGGCACGCGTCTCACACGACGTTGCGGCCCTCACATCGTGGTTTCGTCTCCCAAGAGCGCTGAATGGAGGACGAGCAACGGTTCGAGGCCCCGATGTTCAAGGGACGCGAGTGTCAGTGGTCGCAGGGGGTGGGGCCGGCGTGTTCGTGGGGCCTCGCAGGGTCGCCTACGTGGCGGGGGCCGTGCGGGTCGTCGCAGTGGCCGTCGCCGGGGCCGGAGGGGTCGTCCACATGGTCGACCTCCAGGGTCGTGTGGGTGATCCCGTACGAGGTGCGCAGCAGCTCCTGCAGGTCGCGGCGGACGGCGTGGCAGTCGCCTCCCGTGTCGACGAGCACGTGCGCCGACAGCGCCGGGTAGCCGGAGCTGACCTCCCACACGTGCAGGTCGTGGACCTCCTCCACGCAGGGGCGTCCGGCGAGCCTGGTGCCGAGTTCGGACGGGTCGATGCCCGCCGGCGCGGCCTCCATGAGGACCCGGCCGGCGTCCCGCAGCAGCCCGTACCCGGCCTTGAGCATCAGCGCGGCCACCACGAGCGAGGCGATCGCGTCGGCGCGGGCGAAGCCGGTCGTCCACACGACCAGGCCCGCGATGGCGGTGGCGATGAACGCGAACAGGTCGTTGAGGATGTGCTGGAACGCGCCCTCGACGTTCAGGCTGCGCCGGTCGGCCCTGCTGATCAGCATGGTCGCCGCGACGTTGACCGCGATGCCGGCCAGGGCCGTCCAGAACACGAACTGGCCTTCGACGGCGTGCGGCTCGATCAGCCGCCGGACGCCCTCGTAGACGAAATAGACGGTGAGCAGGATCAGGGTCAGCCCGTTGAGCTGGGCCGACAGGATCTCGCTGCGGCGCAGGCCGTAGGTGAAGCCGCCTTTCGGCGGACGCGCCGCGATGCGCATCGCGACCAGGGCCAGGGCGATCGCGAACGCGTCGGTCATCATGTGCGCCGCGTCGGTGATCAGCGCCAGCGACCCGGCGATGAAGCCGACGACCACCTCGCCGGCCATGAAGACGAGGATCAGCGCCAGCGCGGCGCCCAGCAGCCGCCGGTCGGCGCCCGCCGACACGCCGTGCCCATGCCCGTGCCCATGTCCGTGCCCATGTCCGTGGCGGCCCTGCTCGCCCTCCCGGTCCCCGATCATGTGCCTTCCTCCCCGTGGCCGACGTGGGTGAGGGCGAGATCGAGCAGCATCCGGACGTGCGCGTCGTCCAGCCGGTAGTAGGCCATCCGGCCGTCCCTGCGGACGCGGACGACGCGGTTGGCGCGCAGGAGGCGCAGCGCGTGCGAGACCGCCGACTCCGAGTGCCCGCAGGACGCGGCGATGTCGCACACGCACATCTCTCCCCCTTCGAGCAGCGCGGTGATCACGCGTAGCCGTCCGGGGTCGGACAGCAGCCCGAACACCTGCGCCACCTCGGCGACCGTCTCCGCGTCCGGCAGGGCGGCGGTGACGACGGCGACCTTCTCGGGATCGACCACCCGGACCGCGCACGCCTCGGCGGACGCGGCGGCAGGCGTTGCGGGAGATGCGACGTCTGAAGCACTGCTCATATGAGCAAATATACCGCAGGCGGTCTCAGGAGATCGGCGGGGCGGGCTCCTCCGACGGCGGCAGCGAGATCGGGCCGTCCGGTGTGCCGCCGGGCCACTCCGAGCCCCCGGTGCGCTCGCCCGACGGATCTCCGTCGGTGCCCGTACCCGGATCGTTCGAGGTCATACCCGGTGAGGCGGGGGAGTCGTCCCCCGTGCCGGGCGATGGCGTACCGGTGCCCGTCGGGCCGGTGCCGGGCGTCTCCATGCCCGGCGAGCCCGTCCCGGGGGACTCCACACCCGAGTCTTCCGGCGACGGTGAGTCGCTCGTCGGAACCTCGGTCTCCGTCGCCGGCAGCTCGGTCGGCGGGCCGTCGGCCTCGCCCTCGGTGGCGCGGGGCCGCTCGAACCCCATCGTGCCCTCCGGATCGACGAGGACGAACGTGACGATCGTGCCCTTCTTGGAATCGCTGGGGCGGATCCTGGTCACATTCCGCTCCTCGAATCCCGGCCAGGACCGGCCAGTGTAGGACGCGTCGTCCGGGGAGATCTTCTTCTCCGGACGGGTCAAGGGATTCCCGCAATTGCACTTCACCGCGGGCACGCCGTAGCCATTGACCATAACGCCCATTCCGGCTTGGAGGACGGCGGGTTCGCTCGTCGCCCTCCCGTCGCGGTAGCCGTGGTTGGTGACCAGCGTGTCGGTGCGCAGCAGCACCGGCGTCAGCCGCGACACGTACCGCGGGATGTCGCTCACCGGGATGCCCTGCACACCCGCCCAGGCCTTCGCCTTGCCGGGATTGGCCTGCAGGAACGCGATCAGCCTCTGCGGGTCGCACGACGCCTCCTGCCGCGTCCCGCCGTACAGCCCGGGCGAGTCGCCCGTCGTGGTCCCGCCCGCCTGCGGCCGCTCCTTGACGTCGATCTTGTCGGTGTCGGACACCATCGTGTACGGGTCCGGGCCCGGCGTCCCCACCGTCAGCCGGGTGATGGTCGCCCCCGCGTCCCCGCACCCGGAAAGCGTGCCCGCCGCCAGCACCAGGGCCGCGACCGACCCCGCCAGCGGCCCGGCCGTCCCCCTGCGCCGGGCAATTATCGAATGGATCTCAGCCATGCTTCGTCTCTCCCGATCCCGGCTCCCCGTACCTATACTCTTTGATGCCGGGCGGAGTGGATTTGTGCCCGGTGAATACCGGAATTTTTTCGCCGGCCGCACGGCCGGTATCGGGGGACCCGACGGGGGTACGAATGGCGAGCCCGATTCCCCTCACCGCGGCCGACCCGGCGCGCCTCGGCGGCTGGGAGCTGCTCGGCCGGATCGGCACCGGAGGCCAGGGCGTGGTGTACCTCGGCCGCCCGGTGGAGCCCGGCGCGCAGCCGTCCCGCGTCGCCGTCAAGCTCCTGCACACCCAGCTGCTCGGTGACGCCGGCGCGCGGGAGCGGTTCGTCCGCGAGCTGGCGCTGCTGCAGCGCGTCGCGGGGTTCTGCACCGCGCAGATGCTCGCCGCCGACATGGCCGGCGACCGCCCCTACATCGTCAGCGAGTACATTCCGGGGCGGTCGCTGCGCGCGCTCGTCCAGGAGGAGGGGCCGCGCGCCGGCGCCGACCTCGACCGCCTCGCGATCAGCTCGGTGACGGCGCTGTCGGCCATCCACCGCGCGAACGTCGTGCACCGCGACTTCAAGCCGCAGAACGTCCTGATGGGGCCGGACGGGCCGCGCGTGATCGACTTCGGCATCGCCCGCGCGTTCGACGCCGGCTCCACCCTGACCAGCCAGGTCGTCGGCACCCCCGCCTACATGGCGCCCGAGCAGTTCTCCGGCCGGGTCGGGCCCGCCACCGACCTGTTCGCCTGGGCGGGGACGCTGCTGTACGCCGCCACCGGCCGCGACCCCTTCGCGGGCGGCCCGCTGCCCGCCGTCATGTACAAGATCATGCACGAGACGCCCGATCTGCGCGTCCTGCCGGGCCCGCTCGCCGAGGTCGCCGCCGCCTGCCTCGCCAAGGACCCGAAGGCCCGCCCGGCCTCCGAGGACGTCCTGCTGTGGCTCCTCGGCGACCGCGACGGAAGCGCCCGGCTGGAGACCCCGACCGCGCGACTCCCCGGCCCCACCGTCCAGGAGCCCGGCCCAACCCTCCGCGCACCGGGTTCCACGGCGCCCGCACCCGGCCCCACGGCCGGATACGGCCAGGACGCGGACCCGGTGACGATCCGGCAGCCGGCTCCGGACGGCGGCTCGCCGTTCGTCCACGGCCCCGGAGCACCGGAGACGGCGCAGGCACCATGGCCGCAGGGCGGCGGCGCGTCCGGCCCGGCGGCGCCACCGCACCCGCCGCCCCGGACCCACCGGTCCCTCCCGCGCGGACCGGCGCTTCTGACCGGGCTCCTCCTCGCGGGTTTCCTGGCCGCGCTGGACGTGGCCGCACTCGCCATCCTGATCGCCAGGCCGTCGCTCAGCGAGGGTGCCCGCGGCGGGCTGCTGCCCGTGGTCGCGTCCTCGTTCGCGGTGGTGGCGGTGGTCACGCTGGTGGCGGTGATCCTCGCGTGGCGCGGCAGCCGCCCCGCCGCGTGGACGGTGATGGCCGCCCGCGTCGTGCGCGTCGCGATGTGGGGCGCGTGGGGGGCGCTCGTCGAGATCCAGCCGACCGCGCTCGCCGGGCACGCCGCCGTGACCACCGTCGTCGTGGTCCTCCTCGCCCGCGGCCTGACGAGATCACCCCGCTGACGCGGCTCCCGGGTCGCGGCGCTCCGACCATTCCCGCAGGTCGCGGCGCTCGATCGCGGCGGCCATCAGGTCGGGGAACGCGTCCGGGGTGCACGCGAACGCGGGCACGCCCATCGCCGCGAGCGCCGCCGCGTTCTCGTGGTCGTAGGCGGGCGCGCCCTCGTCCGACAGGGCGAGCAGCACCACGACCTGCACGCCCGCCGACGTCAGCGCCGCGACGCGGCGCAGCAGCTCCTCCCGCGCACCGCCCTCGTACAGGTCGCTGATCAGCACGAGGATCGTGTCCTCCGGCCGCGCCACGAGGCCCTGGCAGTACGCGACGGCCCGGTTGATGTCGGTCCCGCCGCCGAGCTGCGTCCCGAACAGCACCTCCACCGGGTCGTGCAGCTGCCCGGTCAGGTCGGCGACGTTCGTGTCGAACACCACCAGCGACGTCCGCAGCGACCGCATCGACGCCAGCACCGCGCCGAACACGCTCGCGTACACCACCGACGCCGCCATCGACCCGCTCTGGTCGATCGCGAGGACCACGTCCCGTTTCACGGCTTGCTGCCGCCGCCCGTACCCGATGAGCCGCTCCGGGACGAGCGTCCCGTGCTCGGGCAGGTAGTGCCGCAGGTTCGCGCGGATCGTCCGCTCCCAGTCGACGTCGGCGAGCCGCCTCGGCCGCAGCACCCGCGCCGACCGGTCCAGCGCCCCGCCGACCGCCGACCGCGTCTTCTGCGCGAGCCGCCCCTCCAGATCGTGGACGACCTTGCGCACCACCGCCCGCGCGGACTCCCTGGCCCGGTCCGGCATCACCCGGTTCAGCGACAGCAGCGTCCCGACGAGGTGGACGTCCGGTTCGACGGCGTCCAGCATCTCCGGCTCCAGCAGCAGCCGGGTGAGGTCGAGGCGCTCGATCGCGTCCTTCTGCATGACCTGCACGACGCTCGACGGGAAGTACGCGCGGATGTCGCCGAGCCACCGCGCCACCGACGGCGCCGAATCCCCGAGCCCGGCGCTGCGCCGCCCCGGACGCGGCCGGCCCCCGCCGCCGCCGGCCCCGTAGAGCTTCTCCAGGGCCCCGTCCATCCGCGCGTCGTCGCCGGTGAGCGACACCCCGGTCCCGTCGGCCTGCTCGCCGCCGAGGACGAGCCGCCACCGCCGCAGCCGGTCGTCCCGGTCTTCCGTACTCTCACCGCTCACGCCGATCCCTCCTCGTCATCCGTGCGCCCCGCCCGCCGGTGGGCGGCGTCGGCGGGGCGGGAACACGCCGGTGCCCGCCATGAACACGGACCGACGGTGGTGTGGTCATGGGCCCGGCCAGCCGAGGATCCGCAGGGCCGTGTCGACGGCCGGGGCCGCGCGGGACTCGTCGAAGGCCTCCTCGGCGCCGGGTGAATGGGCGGGGGACTCGCCCCGGCGGCGGAGCCGCTCGCCGATGGACCGGCGTTCGGCGTCGGCGTAGGCGCCGAAGGTGCGGCGCAGCAGGGGGAGCACGTCGGTGAACGAGTCGCCCGGCAGCCCCGAGATCCAGTCGTCGACGAGGCGCAAGAGGGCGTCGTCGTGCATGAGGATCAGCGCGCCGCCGGACAGGAAGCCCTCCACCCAGGCGGCGGCGCGGTCCGGCGCGGCGCCGGCGGACACCGCCCGCGCCATCCGGTCGGGGACGTCGTGCAGGCGGCCCGCGTCGAGCAGGAGGCGCGTGAGGCGCCCCTCGATCAGGCCGTGCAGGACGTCCGGCCGGGCGAGGAGGCTCTCCAGGGTGCGGCGCCACCGCTCGATGTGGCCTTCCTCGGCCAGGAGCGCCAGGGCGCCGTGCACGGCGTCGACGTGGGTGAGGAACTCGTGGGCGGCGTCGTCGTCCAGCCCGGAGACCGCCGGCGGGAGCCCGACGCAGATCCGGACGACGAGGCCGTCCACGACCGTGCGGAGCGGACCCGTGGACGTGCCGCGGACGTCGCCGTAGCGCAGCGCGCGGACCAGGGCGGGCATCGCGGACATCAGCTGTGCCACGTCGGTGTCGACCGCGGCGCGGTCGGCGAGGGCGTCCATGACCGTCGGCAGCGCGTCGCCGAGGTCGGCGAGCAGGCAGCGTTCGGCAACCGACGTCAGGTCGGCGAGCGCGGTGGCGTGCGCGGCCATCGCCTCCGCGCGGGCCGTGGCCGCGCCGCGCACGGTGGTGCCCCACACGCTGGCCTCGATCAGCTCGACGTCGAACTCGGGGCGCCACGCCAGCGTCCACGTCTCCCGGAACGTGCCCTTGGAGCGGCCCGTGTCGGACGGGACGCCCCAGTCGACGTCCAGGAGGCGGAGGCGGTGCAGCAGGCGGCTGCGGTCCAGGTCCGTGGGCTTGCGCAGGTCGAGATCCTGCTCCTTGTCGAGCGCGGACGGCTTGAGGCGCAGCCGCCGCTGCTCCGCCTGCAGGTCGCGCTGCAGCGGGACCATGGGGGTCCGTTCCGGGACGGCGCCGAGCCGCTCGCCGACCACCATGCGCCGCTGGATCAGCTCGACCGGCAGGTCGGCGCCCTCGCACAGCACGGCCCGCGTCGCCTCGGTGACCTCGTCCAGCCCGGCCAGCGGACGCCCCCGCAGCGCGGCCAGGGCCTCGGCGAGCCGGACCGCCTCGATCACGTGCGCCGACGAGACGTGCAGGTCCTCGTCGCGCAGGACGCGGGCGGCGGCGGTGAGCCACCGCTCGATGGGACGATCCGCGGCCGTGAACAGGTGGTGGTACCAGCCGGGCGACCGGACGCCCGCGCCGTAGCCGGAGCGCCCGGCGAGCCGCCCGTGCGTCCACGGCACCCACGTCATCGCGACCTTGGCCTTCGGCAGCCCGCGCAGCGTCCGGTCGTCGTGGGCCGCCGGGACCTTCGCCCGGAGGGCGGGCACGTGCCACGCCCCGCACACCACGGCGACCCGCTCGTGCCCCTCCTTGAGCGTGCGGCGCAGCGTCCGCCGCATGTGCGCCTCGCGCTGCTCCTCCCGCAGCAGATGGCCGGCGGGCAGCCCGCCGGACGCGGACCCCTCCGGCAGCGCGGCCAGCTGCTCGCGCAGCTCCGCCATGGCCTCGGCGATGGCCGGGAACGGCGACGGCCCGCCGCCGCGATGCTCGACGACGTCGTCCCACCACCGCTCGGCGTCGTCGTACCCGGCCGCCTTCGCCAGCCACCCCAGCGGATCGAGCCGGATCCCCTCCGCGGCCTCCGAGGCGGAAGGCCCGCCCTCCTCCGGTTCGTCCGCCTCCTCCTCGCCGGGAGACGGGACGAGCTGGTTCGCGGCCGGCAGGTCGCAGAAACGGACGGGAACACCGGCCCCCAGCGCGTACCGGACCGCCTGCCATTCGGGGCTGAACCCGGCGAACGGCCAGAACGCCGCCTTGCGCCCGCCGTCGCCGTCGCCCGGGGCCGGGGCCGGGGCCGGGGAGTAGGCCAGCAGCGCGACCGGCGGCACCATCCCCGGGTCGCCGGCCAGCTCCACGATCGGGTCCGCCTCGGGCGGACCCTCGATCAGCACCGCGTCCGGCTTGAACTCCTCCAGGGCGCCGCGCAGCGCCCGCGCCGAGCCGGGCCCGTGGTGACGGATCCCGTAGACCTCGACGTCGCTCAAGACACCTCCCGGCACGCGCGGTAGAAGTCACGCCACTCCGGCCGGTCGCGGACGACCGCCTCCAGGTACTCCTGCCACACCACCCGGTCGGACACCGGGTCCTGGACGACGGCGCCGACGATCCCGCCGGCCACGTCCGCGGCCCTCAGCACACCGTCCCCGAAATGCGCGGCCAGCGCCAGCCCGCTCGTGATCACCGAGATGGCCTCGGCGGTGCTGAGCGTCGCGCTCGGCGACTTGAGCTTGGTGCGCCCGTCGCTCGTCACCCCGGAGCGCAGCTCACGGAACACGGTCACCACACGGCGGATCTCCTCCAGGCCCGCCGGGGACTCCGGCAGCTCCAGCCCCGCGCCGATCTGGTCGACGCGCCGCGCCACGATGCCGACCTCCTCCTCGGCGGACTCCGGCAGCGGCAGCACGACGGTGTTGAACCGGCGGCGCAGCGCGCTGGACAGCTCGTTCACGCCCCGGTCGCGGTCGTTGGCCGTCCCGATGACCGTGAAGCCCTTGCGCGCCTGCACCTCGGTGTTCAGTTCGGGGACGGGCAGCGTCTTCTCCGACAGGACGGTGATCAGCGAGTCCTGGACGTCGGACGGCATCCGGGTCAGCTCCTCGATGCGGGCGACCGCGCCCCGCCGCATCGCGCGCATGAGCGGGCTCTCCACCAGCGCCCGCTCGGACGGGCCCTCGGCGAGCAGCCGCGCGTAGTTCCACCCGTAGCGGATCGCCTCCTCCGCCGTGCCCGCCGTCCCCTGCACCAGCAGGGTGGAGTCGCCGCTGATGGCGGCCGCGAGATGCTCCGACACCCACGTCTTCGCCGTCCCCGGCACCCCGAGCAGCAGCAGCGCCCGGTCGGTGGCCAGCGTCGCGACCGCGACCTCCATCAGCCGGCGCGGCCCCACGTACTTCGGGCTGATCGCCGTGCCGTCGGGCAGCTCGCCGCCGAGCAGGTACGTGGTGACGGCCCACGGGGACAGCCGCCAGCCGGGCGGCCGGGGCCGGTCGTCGTGCTCGGCCAGCCGCGCCAGCTCACCGGCGTGCTCCTGCTCGGCATGCGGACGCAGAACCGCGTTCTCGGTCACAGAGCAAGCTCCTTCAGCATCTCGTCGCGGAATCGCAGTGTGGCGATCAGTTCGGTCACGGCGCGCGGGACGGCCGCACCCTGCTCGGCCACGAGCACGTCGAGGCGGGGCGCGGCGGCGGGGTCGAGCCGCTGGTCGGCGAGCCGGCACAGCTGCGTGATCAGGTGCTCGTCGCGGCGGGTGGGACGTTCGGCGGACGCGGTCAGGGTCGCGACCACCGACGACGCGAGCGCGCCCGTCCACGGCCCCGGCACCCGTTCGAGGACCCGCAGCAGATCGGGCCGCCCCTCCACCCAGCGGATCAGGTCGGCCGCCGCCGCGTCGCGTTCCCCCTCGGGCACGACGGACAGCAGGTCGGCGAGCGCCTCCGGCTCGTCCACCATGACGCCGCCCTTGAGCAGCGCCCGCGCCCATTCGGGGTCGCGCCCGGCGAGGGCGGCGCGGGCCCACCCGATGTGGACGTCACGCCCGTCGGCCTCGGAGTCGTTCTGAGGAGGCGACCCTCCGGCACCTGCGCTGAACGGAAGGCACACGATCTCCATCGGCGGCAGCCCGAACAGGTCCGTCCAGGTGGACAGGGGAGTGCGGGCGAGGATCTCGCGCAGCCACGCGGCCCTCGTCCCGACCGGCCCGCCGCCGCTTCTCGGCGCGAACGACCCGCTCGGATGGAACGGGACGCCGTCACGCGCCATCTCCTCGTCGTGGGCCTGCGGCGGATCGACCTGGATCCACGTCTGCTCGCGCCCCCGCACCGTCCGGACCCTCGGGGTCAGGCAGCCGCGGGCCCGTGCCGCCATCCGCTCCCCGTAGGCGGACCCGGGCAGGCGGGCGAGCAGGTCGGACGCGAGCTGCCGGACGTCCTTGCCCCGGTCCTCCAGGGCGGCCTCCAGGAACTCCTCGTCGTCCGCCGACAGCCCGTCCCCGAACGTGGCGAGGAACGCCGCGCGGTCGGGCGCGGGCTCCTTGGCCCACGTCCCGAGCAGCAGTTCCCTCGCGCGCCCCGGCTCGGTGCGGCGGAGCCCGGTCAGGTAGGCCACCCGCCGGTTGCGCGTGCCGGTCTCCCACACCTCCGGGCCGCCGCCGGGATCGTCGCCGGAGCCGACCAGGTACGCCCAGTCGGTGTTCTGCAACGCCAGCCACACGCCGCGCCGGCCGGACGCACGCGCGATCGACGGCCGCAGCATCCGGTCGCCGCGCCCGCGTTCCAGCAGGTCGGGAAGCAGCTGGGCGGGCACCCGCAGACCCCGTGCCGCCGCCGCCTCCAGCCACTCGGGCAGCACCCGGATCTGTTCCCCGCGCAGAATCCGCCGCAGCCGCGCCGCCGCGGGCGCCGCCACGACCGGGGCGTCCTCCACCGGCGCGAGCGCCACGGGCACGGCCGCCGCACCGGACGGGACGCGCCCGGCCCGGCGCCGGACGGCCAGCACCGCCGCCTGGTCGAGCAGCCGCCCCGCCCTGTCGCCCGGCTCCTCGGAGGCACCGGGCAGGACGGGCGGGTCACGGCGTTCGGTGCCGAGCAGAGCCGCCGTGACGTGCTCGTTCCACGCGGTCACAGGATCACCGTCCCCTCGTCCTCGTGCCATGCGGCCAGCGGGTACAGGCCGCGCGTGCTCCACTCGCCGGCCATCGTGACCGGCCCGCCGCCCGACAGCGCGAGCAGCCGCCACGGATCCGCCAGCCGGAGCCGCAGCGCGTCCCCGGCCGCGTCGACCACGTACAGGTCGCCTCCTCCGTCACGGGCCAGGCGGACGTTCCCCAGCGTCACGGGCCAGCGGTCCAGCCACGGATCGAGCGCGAGCGCCGCCGCGTGCTCGTCCAGGAACCCCTGGACGGACGTCCCGGCGGGCGCCCCCGGGGCGGCGGTCCCGAACCGCTCGGCGACCAGTGCCCGCAACGGCTGCGACCCCGGGAAGAACACCAGCTCCGCATCGACCTCCGTACCCACGATGAGCGATGCGTCCAGCGACGTGCCCGGCGCGGCGAACGACAACACGAGCGCGGGACGGCCCGTCCGGCGCCCTCGCAGCCATACCCGCCGTGTCGTCAGCAGGTCTTGCGCGGTGTCACGCGACCCGGTGACGCACCAGTGATCCCTGACGCGCTCCCCGCCGCCGACGACCTCGTCCTGCGGGACGGTGAACCCGACACGGGAACGGACGGTGTCGCGCAGGCCCTCCGGCAGCTCGTCCCGCCGCCGGTAGGCCCGGACGAGCAGCCGCAGCAGCGCGTACTCCTCCAGCAGGCGGTCGGGCCAGCCGGGTGTCCGCGGGATGGCGGCGAGCCCCCGGACCTGGCCCGC
This sequence comes from Spirillospora sp. NPDC048824, assembly GCF_043198455.1. Classification (NCBI taxonomy): domain Bacteria; kingdom Bacillati; phylum Actinomycetota; class Actinomycetes; order Streptosporangiales; family Thermomonosporaceae; genus Spirillospora; species Spirillospora sp. NPDC048824. The sequence continues at coordinate 180,241 of NZ_JBICUS010000014.1, forward strand.
CAGGCCGCCCGCCTGCGCGTCGACGAGCCGCCGCGCGGCGTCGTCCCACAGCCGGTAGGGGGCCTTGTCCGCCTGGGCGAGCCCGTGCGCGACCTGGTCGCGGAGCCACTGGTCGAGTTCGGCGAGGCCGTCGTCGACGCGCCGTTCCCGCCGCTCCACGGTCTTCGGGTCCCGGGTCTTGGCCGCCGCCGAGGCCCGCCGCCGTCCCGCGCGGTCGGCGCGCTCCCGCCGCTCCTCGATCCACTCGGCCGCCCACCCCGGGCGCGGCCCGCTCTCCACCGTGCTCGTCGAGGGTGGCCCGCCCCCCGCGCCCCCCGGTCCGCCTTCGGCGCCGACGGTGCCGTCGGCCCACAGGAGCAGCAGCGCGAGAGCGTGCTTGCACGGGAACTTCCGGCTCGGGCACGAACACCGGAACGCGGGCTCGGTCAGATCGGCGCACGCCCGGTAGACGGACTTGCCGCTGCCCTGGCACTCGCCCCAGACCGCCTCGTCGTCACACCCAGTCCGGGCCCACCTGCCCGGCGCGGCGATGCCGCCGGCCGCCTTCGCGGACGCGGCGTCGGGTGCGAGGCCGAGCACCTGGTCCCGATCCCATCGTTCGCTCACACAGCCGAAACTATCGCTGCCCTCGGACATCCCATGCGCCCAGACAGGCGTCCGTTGAGTGTCGTTCACCCGCCCATCAGTAAGGCCGCGGCCGTCGCGGTCATGGCGGCGGTCAGCATAAGCAGCGCCCGGTCGACATCCCTGAACTTACGGGCGGCGATGATGCTATTGACCCACACCTGGTCGCACAGCGCACGTGTGAGCCGCTCCTCGTCCGCGAACAGGTCCGAGCACTCGTCGGCGAAGGCGGTCGCTGCTCTCGCATAGCCGCGCGCGATGTCGCCGAAATGCAGTGTCGACGGCAGTGCTGTGTGCCGAGTGCTCGGCCGCAGGGCGTTGAGCGCGAGACAGGCCGTCGCCACCGTGAGGGTAAGGCCGATCATCAGCGTCACCGTGCGAAGCGCCGGTGCCCGCCCGGCCGGGATGGTCAGCAGCATCCAGCCTCCGAGGAGCCCGCTCAGCGACAGCAGCGCCGCCGCCTTGGTGTCAGCCAGTCGTATCCAGCCGTTCACTTCCGCCAGCGTTCGCCATGCGTGGTCCGCGCTCACGGACGCCCCTCACCGTTCCACGTGTTCCGCTCGCTGGAGCCGAACGGTCCCGTGGCCGGCTCGGGCGCATGGTCGATTCCCATCAGGTCCATCAGCCGCCGCAGCACGGTGTCGTTGCGGATCATCAGCTCGTAGGCGTTCAGCTCCCCGTAATCCTCCGTCTGTTCGTTGATCTGTTCGCTCAGCTCCTTAGCCTGCTTGCGCCGGTCGCTGAACATGGCCTGGACGGTCTCCCCGACGTGTTGGGGCTTCTCGGCCAGGTTCGCCGCGTACGGAGTGGTCCATCGCCCTTGGCCGCTCTCCAGGAACGCCTGCCACAGCTCGCGGCGCCGGGTGAGCAGCGGGACGAGACGCTCGGCGAGCGCGTGATCGTTCTCGGCGGCCAGCCGGAGGTTCCAGGCCGCCTGCTGCGCCTTCCGGACAGTCTCATCCGGTTTCACGGTCGTCCGGGCCTCGATCGGCCGGACCCGCCCGTCGGGCCCGTCCGCCGTCACATACTCGAATCGGGTCTTGGTGAACACGTTTGTCACCAGCCTGGCGATCTCGGTCTCGGCTTTCCATGCCTCGTAGGGCGGGAACTTTCGGGAGGCCAGCCGGATCCCGTCAAGAAGTTTGTCGCGCAGGGCGGGATACCCCTCCTTGGCCCTCGTGACCAATTCCTCCGCGCTGGCCACCCCCGTGGAGCACCATGTGAACTGCACGTTCACTGAAAAGTCGTAGCCGTCGCCCTCCGCGGGGGTGGAGAAGGAGAAACCGTCCGGCCGGTGGATGGCGCGTTCGCGGTCCCGCCCGTCGAGCAAGAAGCGCCGGAGCCGGGCCGAGAGCCGTTGGTCCGGTGGTGTCTTGTCCAGGGCTCCGTGGTCGCAGGCTGTTTTCAAATATGTCATCGTGTCGCCTCCTCAGTGCAGGGGGCCGGTGCGGGTAGGGCCGCATTCGCGACGTGCGGACCCAGGTAAAAGGCGAGCGGGCGGCGTAGCCGGGGATCGCTCTCTAGCCGGCCGCGCAATTCGGTCATGTCCACTCCGCGCTTACGCCAGGTGCGGAGGGCGTCCCATGGCCTTCGGCCGCAGAGACGGGACGTAAGCACCAGACGCCACAGTCGGCCGACCAACTCGGGCTCTGCCTCGAACATCGTCATCAGCTCTGGCATCCCGGACGGATCGTCCAGTTCGGCCAGCTCTGCCAGGCTGTCGGCGGCCGTCCGGCGGATGCGCACTTGCGGTGAGGACGCCCAGTCCACGAGCGTGCGGGCGACGGTCGTCCGCCGCCCCCCAGCGAAGATCTCCACCAACGAGAACGTCACCCAGCGCCGCTGGTCCGCCGCGTCGCCCTTTAGGACGATGTGGCGGAGTCCACGCAATGCTCTTTCGGGGTTTTGGACGCCGAGGTAGGTGCCGTACATGCGCAGTGCGGTGGATCGCTGGGTGATGCTCCTGCCCCTGGACCAGGCATCTGCTGCAGCGAAGACCCGGGTGAGCTTGGCGGGGTCGCGCTTGACCGTCTCCTCCAGCGCCCACGCCGTCACCTGGTGCAGCGACTGCCGACGGTCGTGAGACCAGGGGACGAAGCAGGTTTGTACCATGAAGTCGAAGTCGTAGACGGCGAGCCGTCCGAGCGCGAGCGCCGCGCGGAACCGCACTCGCCGGTCGGGGTCGTTCTCCGCCATACCGCTGAGCCAGTGCAAGAGCGCCTCGTGCGCGACTATGTAGTCGAACCAGACGACATGGAGAACGGCCTCGGCGAACCCTTCCGGCATGGGGAGGCGGCGATCGATGTCGGGGTCGCCCGGTCCGTCCCCGCCTGTGTCGGCCGGGGGCGCGTCGAGCCAGCTCTCCAGGATGTCGCCGAAGGGCAGTTGGCCCAGTTTGGCGTTAGTCTTCTGCTTTTCGACCTCGTAGAGCTGCTCGGCTAGGTGGTGCGCGGCCCGGCAGACGTGCGCCGCGGGAAGGTCGTGCAGGACCGCCTGCGCGATGAGAAATGCGCGCCGGGCGAGATCCCGCTCCTCCGGCGGGCCGTCCCGGTTCTGGCGCAGCCTGGTCCGCGCCTCCTCCCGCAGGGGATGGGGACGTCCGGCCATGACCGCGCCTATCGGTCGGCCCGCCCGGTGCCCGCGGATCAGGGCCCTGGCGAGGTCGGCGGCCTCACCGGGGGTCCGCGGCGGCGGCTGGGCCTCCCGCAGGACCTCGGTGACGAACGCGCTCTCACCCGGCAGGGCGGCGTGCAGATGATTGGCGAGGACGTCGCGCGGGTCCGGCGGCTCATGCTCGACGAGCAACTCACGGACGTTCTCGGTGTCCGCGGTCGAGTCGACGAGAACGACGAGCCAGGCTCCGTGCTGTTCGAGCAGCCGGCGGCAGCCCAGCACCGCGGAGCCGCGCGGACGAGCCGTCCAGGCGGCCCCCACCGCGTCGAAGACGTAGCCGCAGCCCGGCTCGATGACCGTCGCGGGGAGGGATGCCGGCGGACGGTTCCCGCTCACCTCCCGTACCCGGACGGTGAACATCGCGAGCGCCGCGAGCGCCGTCGTCGTCGCGCCCGAACGCCGGCGGGCCCGAAGGACCGCGACCCGCTGCCGGGACAGCACCTCGGCGAGCAGGGCCCGCGAGGGGGTGGCGGCGAACGTCCGCCAGTGGTCGGCGAGGTCGCCATCGGTCTCGCTGCGGCTGTGCACCTCCCACCCTTTCCCGTCGCCGCTCCCGTGGATCGTTATGTTGATCTGGTCGCGTCCGATTGCGTCGCCCGATTCCGACATCGCGCGGATCCTGCGGATCTCCGCCTGCTGACGGCGAAATTCCTCCTGGCTGAGCGCCGCGTCCGGCTCCTCCTGGAGGCCGGGTTCCGCTTCGCCGGTCCCCGAGGCGGCTCCTTCGCGGTCCCTGTCCCTCGGCGCGTCCTTCCCCCGAGCTTCGTCTTCCGTCGCCGACGGCGGGTTTTTCGCGTTTTGGTCTTCCAGAGGCTTCTCCGCGGGCGGCTGATCATTGGCCATAGTGGTCCCCGTAATTGATCTGGTCGCCTCCGATGGCGATGCCGTGGTCGCCGGACGCCCAGGCGCCCAGATGCGGGAGCTCCACTGGCAAGGTCGTCTCGTCCCGCACGGCGCGGGTGCGGCCGTCTTCCCGGACCGGGTCGGTGGGGATCTTGTCCCCGGCGGCCGCGGGGGCGCCCGGACCGCCGAGCAGTCGCACGTGGCCGGTGCCGGCGAACTCCTTCACCGCCACCTCGACGGATGTGAAGTCCGCCGCGCGCAGGCCTCGGTAGCCGGCCTCCACGATGTCGTGAAAAAGGCGGTCCGAAACGATCAGGGCGAGGTCGGCGGTGCTCGCGGAGAGGGCCTCCTTCAACGGGCGCGCCTCCAGCAGCCGGCACGTCTCGATGGCGGCCGGGCCGGGAAGCCCGTTGTGCCCGAAATGGACTATCCCGGAGTGGATCGCGACCCGGAGCCGGAGGCGTAGCGCCGGGTCGGCGGCGTGGTTCACGCGGGCGAGCTGGTTCGTCAGCTCGCGGACGAGGTCGGCGATGACGATCGGCTCGGGGGCGTCCGCCGGAAGCACCGCCAGCTCCGCGTCGCCCTGTGCCTGCGTGTACCAGCGGGAGCGGTCGAGCCCGGAGAGCGTGGCCGCCGAGTCCAGCGCGTCGATCAGCGTTTTCTGAATGTCCACCTGCTGGAGTGGCGCCGCCTCACTGTAGTGGTGGACGTCCGCGGCGACGACGGTTCTGCGGACGGGGGTGTCTGGGTCCATCACGGTCACCTGCCCGGTAGTGGCTGTCGAGACGAGCGTCCCTCCGGCCGGCGGGCGGTTATCCGTGCCAATACGGAATCAGGGCGTCAGATGTGCGGCATCATGAAGGGCTCGGCTGTCGAGGACGGTGAGCTTGCGGTAGCCGGTGTTGAGAACTCCGGCGTTGCGCAGCCCGCGGAGAGTGATCTGCGCCGTCTCCACGGACGTCCCGCTCAGGTCGGCGAGTTCGTGCTGCGTGAACGGGACGTCGCAGACCCAGCCCCTGGGCGTACGGCGTCCGTATGTCTCGATCAGTTCGGTCAGAACGCGACTGACCCGCACCGGTGCGGTGCAGCCGGTGAAGTCGAGCCGCCGCCGGTTCGCTTGGCGCAGCCGATAGGCCAGCATTCGGTTGAACTGAAGATTGGCCTGCGGATGGCGGCTCAGATAGCCGAGGAACTCCCCCTGCGCGATGATGGTCGCTTCGACCGGGCTGCAGGCGGTCACCGTACCCGAGCGGGGGTGGTCGTCGATGGCGGCCAACTCGCCCACGAGGTCGCCGCGGGTGCGGATCGCGAGCAGTGCCTGCCGCCCGTCGTCCAAGCGCGCCGAGACCTTCACGAAGCCTGCCCGGAGGAGGACGACAAAGGTCGATATCTCCCCCTCCTCCAAGATTCTCCTGCCGCGTTCGAAACGGCGTTCGGCTCCGAGTTCCAGCATCCGGCGGCGGGACGTCTCGGGCAGGCCGCCCAGCAGGCTGAACTTCGGCCAGAAGGCGGACGCCGCCGATCCGGCTGCCGTGCCGCCACGCGCGATACCGTCGGCCATGACCCATCAGAGCATGTGGCGCTCCGATGGGCAGGGCGGTGACCGCATCCGGTCCGGTGGTCAGTAGCCGGGGAGGGTGGACAGGTCGGGGAGGTCGACGTCCGGGACGAGGAGGGCGCCGCCCGCCAGGAGCGCCAGCAGGGCGGTGGCGCCGAACAGGCTGACCCAGGCCAGGCCGGGGACGCCGGTGAGGTGGGCGAGCTGGTCGGCGTCGGAGCTCGGCGCCATGCGCCGGGAGCGCATCCGCTGCAGCTCGATCACCGGGCGGGTCGCGGCGAGCAGCAGGAACCACGCGGCCAGGTAGGCGAAGCCGGCCTGGACCTCGGCGCTGCCCAGCCACGACACCCCGAGGATGATCGCGCCGGTGGCCACCACGGAGAGCACGCCGTAGGCGTTGCGGATCATGATGAGCATCGCGCCGAGCAGCGCGAGCGAGAACCACAGCATCAGCGTGATCCGGCCGGCGGCGAGCAGCAGCGCGAAGAACAGGCCGAGCAGCGGGGGAGTGATGTAGCCCGCCAGCGCCGTGAAGATCATTCCGGGGCCGTGCGGCTTGCCGCGCGAGACCGTCACCCCGGAGGTGTCGGAGTGCAGCTTGATGCCGTCCAGCTTGCGGCCGGTGACGAGGGCGATGAGCGCGTGCCCGCCCTCGTGCGCGATCGTCACGGTGTTGCGCGCGACCCGCCAGGTGGGGCCGTGGAGCACCGCGGCGAGCGCCACGAGGCCGACGAAGGCCACCAGCCACCACGGGGGATCGGGCTGCGTTCCCGTCACGCGGTCCCACAGGTCGGTGATGCTGATGTCGTCCACGTCCACCTCGAAGTCGTCGTCGCGAAGCCCAACATTAGGACGTCACGGATAACGTTCGCGTTCGGTTCGCGGCGGTCATTCGGTGAATACCGGCACGGGACGGCGCTGAAAACCGTTATTGTGCCCTTCGCGCCGGGGGTCGCGGCTCCCGACTCCGAACCTGGCGCGACGAGAGGGTGACGGGGATTGACCGGGGACCGATCCCCCGCGCGGGACACGGCCCCGCGCGGCTGGGGGGCAGCTGAATGAACGAGAACGCGGGGGTGGACGCGGACGCCCTGGCCGGGCGGTTCGCGCAGATGTTCGCGGCGCTGGCGGGCAATATCGAGCGGGTGGTGCGCGGCAAGCGGGAGAAGGTCGAGCTGGCGCTCATCTGCCTGCTGTCCGAGGGCCACCTGCTCGTCGAGGACGTCCCGGGCGTGGGCAAGACGACCCTGGCGCGGGCGATGTCGGCGTCGGTGGAGGCGGAGTGGACGCGCATCCAGTTCACGCCCGACCTGCTGCCCAGCGACATCACCGGCGTTTCGATCTTCAACCAGGGGACGAGTGCGTTCGAGTTCCACCCCGGGCCGATCTTCGCGAACCTCGCCGTCGCGGACGAGATCAACCGCGGCTCCCCGAAGACGCAGTCGGCGCTGCTGGAGGTCATGGAGGAGCGCCGGGTCACCGTGGAGGGCACCCCGCATCCGGTGCCGCGCCCGTTCATGGTGATCGCGACGCAGAACCCCGTCGACATGGACGGCACGTATCCGCTGCCGGAGGCGCAGCTCGACCGGTTCCTGATGCGGATCTCGATGGGCTACCCCGACCACCAGGCCGAGGTGGCGCTGCTCGCGGGCGCGCCGACCGGCGCGATGCTCGACCAGATGTCGCCCGTCATGGGCCGCGAGGACCTCGCCCGGATGATCGACTTCGCGCAGCGGCTGCATGTCGCGCCGCCCCTGTTCGACTACCTCGTGCGGGTCGTCGCGGCCAGCCGCACGCATCCCGACCTGCGGCTCGGCGCGAGCCCGCGGGCCAGCATCGCGCTGCTGCGGGCGTCGCGGGTGCGCGCGGCGGCGGCCGGCCGGTCCTACATCGTCCCCGAGGACGTGAAGGCGCTCGCGGTCCCGGTCATCGCACACCGGCTGATCGTGACGCCGGAGGCGGAGCTGCGCGGGCGTTCCGGCGCGGACGTGGTGGGCGAAGCCCTGCAGAACGTGCCGACTCCGCAGGCCGCCGGGGTGTGACGTGCTGACGCCGCTGGGATGGGGGACGGCGGCCGTGTGCGCGCCGCTGTACGCGGCGGGCTGGTGGCTCGGCTATCCGGAGCCCGCGATGTTCGGGCTCGCCGGGCTCGCCGCGGTGGCGGGCGCGGCGCTGTGGACGCTGCCGCAGGCGAAGCTGGACGTCAGCCGCGAGATCGCGCCGAAGAAGGTCGAGCGCGGCGAACCGGCCGTGGGCGTCCTTCACGTCACCAACAGGGGACGCGGAGCGCGGGGGGTGAGCGCGCGGGACGCGGCCAGCGCCGACTCCGTCGCGGTGGACGTGCCCCGGCTGCGGGCCGGCGGCACGCGGTCCGTGACCTACCGGCTGCCGACCGGCCGGCGCGGCGAGATCCCGGTGGGGCCGCTGCGGCTGGTGCGCGCCGATCCGCTCAGGCTGGCCCGCCGGACCCGGGAGTACGGCAGGCCGGAGGTCCTGCTCGTCCGGCCGAAGACGGTGCCGCTGTCGCTGCTGCCGTCCGGCCGCGCTCACCACCTGGACGGGCCGACCAGCGACCGGTCCCCGGCCGGGACGGCGACGTTCCACGCGCTGCGCGAATACGTGATCGGCGACGAGCTGCGCCACATCCACTGGAAGTCCTCGGCGCGGACGGGCACCCTCATGGTCCGCCAGCTCGTCGACGCCAGCCTGCCGACCACGACGATCGTCCTGGAGGCGCGGCCCGTGTCGTGGCCGGAGCCCGACGACTTCGAGCTGGCGGTGGACGCGGCGGCGTCGGTCGCGATGACGGCGGCGTCGGCGAGCTTCCCCGTCCGGCTCCTGACCGGCGACGGGCAGCTCGCCGAGACGCGCGGCGGACGCGACGACGCGGAGGTCCTGCTCGACCGGCTCACCTCGGTCGCGACGCAGGAGGGCCCGCAGTCCACCATGGACGCCGTGCGCCGTGTGCGCGCGGGCGGGTCGCTCGTGGTCGTCACGTCCGGCGCCGTGGAGCTGGGAGAGGTCGCGGCCGTCCGGAACCGTTTCGACCGCGTCGTCGTGCTGCGGGTCCGGCCGCCCGAGGCGGCGCCGGCGCCGCCCGGCGTCCAGGTGATCGACTTCGCCGATCTGGACGGGCTGGCGGAGTCGTGGCGGTGGCTGGGGCGCGTCCGGTGACCCGGTACGTGTCGCTCGCCGTGACGGCCTGCCTTGCGGCCGTCGCCGGCCTGTCGTTCCAGCGGGTCTTCGGCTTCGGCCCGGTGGTCCCGGTCGCCGTCGTCGCCGCGGTCGTGCCGGCGGCGCTGTGCGGGCTGCTGTCCGGACCGCGCAAGGGCGGGCCGGGCAGGAGCGGTGACCCGTGGCCGCTGTGGATCTCGCTGGTGCTGACGGTGGTCGCTTGGGCGGGCACGGTGTCGGTCACCGTCCTGCGCCCGGCCCTCAGCGCGGGGACGCTGCCGCAGACGCTCCGCGAGGGCGTGCTCGGCTCGTGGAAGGCGATCCTGACCACGCTGCTGCCCGCCCCGGCCACGCCGGAGTTCCTCGTCCTGGTCAACGTGGTGGTGTGGCTGGCGGCGTTCGCGTCCGCCGAGCTGGCGCTGCGGACCTCGCTGCGCGCCGCGCCGTGCCTGCCCGCGCTCGGCGTGTGGGCGGTCGCGCTCCTGCTGGGCGTGGACGGCCCCGGCTCCAACGCGCCCCTCGCCGCCGCGACCGTCGTGCTGGTCGCGGTCCTCGTCCTCGTCCGCGCCGACGGCCCCGGTTCCGGGGTCGCGCGGCGGCCGCTCGCCATCGGGACGCCCGCCGCCGTCGTGCTGGGGGCGGTGGCGTTCGCGGCGGCGCCGGTCGTCCCGGTCAGCGCGGAGCCGTACAACCCGCGGGAGCAGGTGCGGGCCCCGCCGCCGCAGCAGCGCGACGGCGTCAGCCCCCTCGACCGCGTGGGCGGCTGGCTGCTGAACCCCGGCCAGGTCATGTTCACCGTCCAGTCCGGCCGCCGGAACGAGATCGAGCGGCTCGCGGTCCTCGACCGGTTCAACGGCGTGACCTGGTCGTCCACGGCCCGGTTCGTCCCCACCGGGAGCCGCGTGCCGGAAGGCCCGCGGCCGGAACGCGAGCACGAGGTCGAGCAGCGCATCACGATCCGCGACCTGCCCGGCGTGTGGGTGCCCGCCCCCGACCGCCCCCGGCAGGTCGACGGGCTGCCCGTCGTCGTCGACCCGGAGAGCGGCGCGCTGGCCGCCGCGCAGCCGCTCCGCCCCGGCCAGACGTACCGGGTGGCCTCCGTCGTCCCCGAATGGACGGCCGAGGACCTCGCCGCCGCGGCCGTCGCGACCGACGCCGAGGCCGGGGCGGCGCTCGAACTGCCCTGGGGGCCGGGCGCGAAGGAGCCGCCCGTCCAGCTCGCCGAGTTCCGCAGGTTCGCGGAGGCGGCGACGCAGGGCGCGGTGTCGCCCATCGACAAGGCCGCACTGCTCGCTCAGTACCTCAAGCGCTACGCCAAGTACGACGTGACCGCGCCGCCGGGGCACGGCTACCGGCAGCTCGACTACTTCCTCGCCGAGGGCCGGCGCGGCACCCCGGAGCACTTCGCGACCGCCTACGCCCTGCTCGCCCGCACGCTCGGCCTGCCGTCGCGGGTCGTGGTGGGCTTCGACGGCGGGAACCGCGTGGGCGACACCGTCCAGGTCCGTTCCGGGGACGTGATGGCGTGGCCCGAGATCAAGTTCGAGCGTCTCGGCTGGATCCGCTTCAACCCGCTCCCGGACACCGGACGCCCCTCCAAGGGGAACGACTCGGTCGCCGCGGGCGAGACGGAACAGAAACTCGAACAGGCGCAGAAGAACGCCGTGTCCCAGGAGCGCGGGGAAGGGCCTGGCAACACCACGCAGAAGGGGCCGCAGAAGCCCGTCGCCGAAGACTCGCCCACACCGTGGTGGGTGTTCGCGTCGATCACGGGGGCCGTGCTGGTCATCGGATACGTGCTCGCCGTCCTGCTCGCCCCCGCCTTGCGCAAGCGGCGCCGCCGGGCCGGATCGCCCGCCGCCCGCATCACCGGTGCCTGGCACCAGGCCCTCGACCACCTGTCGGACGTCGGCCTGTCCACGGCCCTCACGCTGACCGCGCACGAGGTGGCGCGGTTCGGCGCGTCCAGCGTCGGCGAGGACGCCCACGGGCATCTGCGCCCGCTCGCCGACCTCGTCAACCGGAGCCGCTTCGCCGCGTCCCGCCCGGACCCGCGCGCCGCCGACCAGGCCTGGCAGCACACCGACGCACTGGGACGCCTGGTCACCACCAAGGCCGGCCGCCTGCGCCGCCTCCGGCGCCGCCTGCACCCCCGCTCGCTGAAGGACCGCCGCGCACCCGCCGAGAAGACCCCGGCCGAGGCGCCCGTCAGGAGACGGGCAGGCTGACCGCGATCTCGCCGCCCAGCACGGCGCCGGTCTCCAGCTCCAGGTCGTCGCCGCTCCAGAACCGCCCCGGGTCGAACCAGTTCGGGCGGCGCCCCTTCGGCAGCAGCCCCATCGCCTGGTAGGTCACCGCGACGATCTCGGCGCAGAACGCCGTCTCCATGACGTCGGCGCCGCGGCGCGCGTCGTGCCCGGCGGGGCGCCGGATCGGCACCCGCCCCCGCACCCACCGCGTCGCCAGCTTCGACGTCGACGGGAACGGGGTGCCGTTCAGCCGCGCCACCGCGCGCAGCGCCGCGTCCTCCATCCCCGCGGTCGGCGGTGGTTCGAGCTGCCGCAGCCACGCTCGCTGCCCGTACCCGTGCCTTGTGGGGGGCCGACCCCCCGCACCCCCCGGACGGCGTGGGGACCCCCACGCCAATACGGCGTCGCGCAGGTCGTGCAGCTGCGCGCCGCGATGGTGGCCGCCCGACCACATGTCCCGCAGCGACCGCCCCAGCTCGGCGTGCCACATCAGCGGCGGCAGGTCGTCGATGACCAGCGACATGCCGACATGGTTGACGGGGCTGTTCGTCGTCATCTGGATGGCGCGGTCCGCGACCGTCCGGCCGCGGAACAGCCACACGTCCCCCGTGCGGGTCAGGTCGGCGGCCTCGTCGAGGGAGATGCTCGTACCAGGCATGATCGATACGGTAGCCGCATGCGATGGACGAAGCCGCTGGGCGTCTGGAAAGCACTGGGCGTCTGGAAAGCACTGGGCATCTGGAAGGCGCTGGGCATCGCCGGGTTCCTCGGCGTCGCCGCGACCGGGGCGGTGATCGTCCGGGCGGAGCGGCGCCGCCGGGCCTACACGCCCGAGGAGATCAGGCAGCGCCTCCACGAACGGCTGGACGACGCGCCCGGGGAACGCCCGTGACGGTCCGCGCCGTCCGCCCGCCCGGCCCCGGCGACCTGGACCGCGCCTGGCGGGCCGTCTCCGCCGAGCTCGAGCCGACGCCGCTGGTGCCGTCCGGCCTGGCCCCCGGCGCCCTGCTGAAACTGGAGACCTTCCAGCCGACCGGCGCGTTCAAGGTGCGCGGCGCGCTCGCGGCCGTCGCGGCGCTTCCCGCGGGGGAGCCCGCCGTCACGGCGAGCGCGGGCAACCACGGGCTCGGCATGGGCTACGCGGCGGCCCGGTCCGGCGCGGACGTCACCGTGGTCGTGTCGACCCGGGCGTCCCCGGTGAAGGTCGACAAGATCGGGGCGTATCCGGTGCGGCTCGTCCAGCACGGGACGACCTACGACGAGGCCGAGGCGCACGCGATGACCCTGCCCGGTCACTACGTCTCGCCGTACAACGACCCGGCGGTCATCGCGGGGCAGGGCACCATCGGGCGGGAACTCGACCGGCAGGCGGACGGCCCGCTCACGGTCGTCGCGCCGGTCGGCGGCGGCGGTCTCCTCGCCGGGCTGTGCCTGTGGGCGCGCGAACGCGGGGACGTGCGGATCGTCGGCGTGGAGTCGGCGGTGTCGCGCGGCGTGTCCGCGTCGGTGGCGGCCGGGCGGGTCGTCGGGGTCGAGGTCGGTGAGACGTTCGCCGACGGCCTTCCCGGCAACCTGGAGGCCGGCAGCGTCACACCGGAGGTGATCGGCCGGACCGCCGAGCTGACCACCGTGACCGATGACCGGATCCGGACGGCGATGCGGTGGCTGTTCGGCGAGCACGGGCTGGTCGCCGAGGGGGCGGGCGCGGCCGGCGTCGCCGCCGTCCTCGCCGGGAAGATCGAGGTCACCGGCCGCCTTATAGTGATCATTACCGGACGTAATATTACAGTCCCGACATTCACTGACGCCATTGGCGACAGCTGACCACCATTCTTTATCCGGGAAAACACCGGCAACTCGGGTCGGAACCCACTACGGTGCTCCTCGAACCGGGGGAAGGTGATCGTAGTCGTGCGGGTTGCTGGCCTGAGCTGGATCCGACGTGACCGACTGACGGGGCAGGTCGCGGTCGGCCTCGTCGGCGTGCTCGTCATCGCCGCCGCCGTGTACGGGGTGGGAGTCGCGAGCGCCCAGTACCGCCTCGCCGACGTCGGCGCCTGGCTGTCCGCGAAGAGCAAGGGCGCCGTCGTGCACGTCAACGGCCCCGCCGCCAAGGTGGACGGCAAGGCCGGCGTGATCCCGCAGATGCGCGGCCACAACATCAAGATCGTCCAGGACGGCGCCACGATCCTGATCATCGACCTGGACACGGGCGTCGTCAGCCGGCTCGACCCGTCCCAGCTGAGCATCGGCCAGAGCCGCTCGCTCGGCAAGGGCATCCAGGTCCTCGCCGGCGCCGGGAAGGCGTACACGGTCGACTCGGTCAAGGGCGTCGTGCAGCAGATCGACCCCGTCGGCCTGACCCCCGTCGGCGCGGCCGCCGACCTGCCGCCGGTCCTCGGCCAGGCCGGGATCGACGGCAAGGGCGCCCTCTGGGTCCCGGTGTCGCAGAAGGGCGAGGTCGCGGCGTTCAAGGACGGCGAGGTCCAGCCGCCCGTCCGCGTCGGTGAGCCGGGCGACGACCTGGCGCTGACCATCGCGGCCGGCGCCCCGGTCGTCACCGACTCCACCTCCTCCACCGCCACGGTCGTCACCTCGTCCGGGTCCCCGCTCAAGATCAGCCTGCCGACGACCGTGCGGCAGGCCGGCCGCGGCGGCGTGCTGGCCCCCGCGCACACCGACGGCAAGACCGTTCCGCTGCTGGTGCCCGGCACCGGATCCCTGGTGACCGTCGACACCGACACCGGGCGGTACTCCAGCACCCGGCTGCCGATGCCGAAGCACCGGTACCGGCCGCCGCAGATGCTCGGCGCGAACGTCTACATCCCGGACGAGACCGCCGGCGCCCTGATCGTGTACAACTCGGCGGCCAACCGGTTCGAGAAGCCGATCCCGGTGACGAACCCGCGGTCCACGCTCGACGTCTTCGTCAAGGACGGGATGATCTGGGCGAACGACCCGGCCGGTCCCCGCGCCGTCGTGATCGACCGGCAGGGCGTGCAGAAGGGCATCAACAAGTACAAGGACAGGGTCGCGGGCGGCCCGAAGCGCCGGACGATCCCGCTGCCCGGCGACGGGGACGCCCCGCCGCCGGCCCGCAGGAACCCGTCGTCCCCGCCGCTGACGCCCCCGACGAACCGGCCGGCCTCACCGCCGCGCCCCGGTGACCCGCCGACCGCGCCGGCCAACGTGTCGGTCACGCCCGGCGCCGGCACCATGCGGATCGGCTTCCAGCCGTCGCAGGGTGAGGGGATCGTCGGATACGCGCTGAAGGACGTCCCGGCCGGACTGTCGGCCGCCCCGTCCGCGATCGGCCCCGGCGCGGGTCCCTTCACGTTCACCGTGACGGGCGGCGACTGCGGGCAGGAGTACCGCTTCCGCGTCGCGGTGCGGTACAAGGACGCCAACGGCAGGACGCGTGAAGTGCTGTCGACCGCCAGCGACCCCGTCCGCCCCTGCGTGACGCCGGGCGCGCCGACGGGCCTCAAGGCGCAGGCGACGAAGTCCGGGGCGAAGGTCTCCTGGACGGCCCCGCCCGGCGGCGGCTCCGCCTCCTACAAGCTCACGTGGAGCGGCCCGGTCTCGGGGAGCAAGACGGTCTCGGCCACGTCCGCGACGCTCGGCGACGTGTGGTCGAACGGGAACTACACCTTCACCGTCGCGGCCGCCAACGGCGCGGGAACCGGCTCGGGCACGACGATCAACGCCAAACTGACCGGCCCCACCAGCACCTACGCCGTGCGCATGAACGGCAACTCCAACGCCTACATCAGGGCCACTGCCAGCACCAGCAGCACCGTCGTCGTCACCATGAACGACAACAACGGCGAGCAGGTCACCGTCAACTGCCAGGAGCAGGGCCTCCGGTTCGAGCACTCCAGCGACCCCAACCTCAGCGGCGACATGTACACCAACATCACGTGGAAGGGGAAGCGCGGCTACGTGCCCGCCTACCTGATCTCCACGCCCGGCAGCTGGAAGAGCTTCGTCGGGCCGTCGATCTGGAAGTGCGAGCCGTCCAACAGCTTCTAGCCCGAGCTTCTAGCCCGCCGGTGGGCCTCCGCTAGCCCCGCTTCTTCTTGTTCTTGGGGATGCAGGTGGGCGCCGACCACGACACGTCCGGTGCCTGGCCCGGGTTGAGGCGCAGCACCGCGCCGACCTTGAAGCAGTAGCGGGTGCCCGGCCGCAGGCCCGGCACGGTCGCCGCGCGGGACCCGGCCCTGACGGTGATGAGCGGCTCCGCGCCGGCGGGGTGCCGCTGGATGAGCAGCGGCAGGTCCGCCGCGGCGGGCGGGAGCACCCAGGCGAGCGCGGCGGTGCGGCCGACCGGCTTGGCGGCGAGCTTGCGCGGGCGCGTGGCGGCCAGTTGCGCGGACGTGATGGGCTCCGGCGGGACGCCCGTGGCCTGCCCCTGCGGCGCCGGTGTGGAGGCCACGGCCGCCCCCGCGTCCTGCCGGCCGTCGTCCCCTCCGCGGGTCAGGGCGAGTGCCCCGATGCCGAGCGCCAGCCCGCCGACGAGCGCGACGCCCGCGGCGACGATGAGGCCGCGGCGCGGCCCGTCGTCCGGCCGGTCATGGGTGAGCCGGTACGGGTTCGTGTGCGGGGTGGTGTGCGAGCCGCTCGCCCGCGGGTCGCCGGCCTGCGGTGGCGCGCCGGCCGGCGTCCGGGCCGCCCCCCAGGTGGCGGCGTCCGGGGCGGCGGGCGGCTGCTGCGGCCGCGGGCCGTCCTGCGGGAGGAGGGCGTCCGGTGTCCGCGGCGGGAGCGCGTCCGGATGCCACGGCGACGGCGGCGCGACGGCCGGCGAGACCGGCGCGGGCGGCGCCTGGGCGGTCGGTGCCCACTCCGGGACGCGCGGCGGACCGGAGGCGTCGGGGAACGACATCCGCGGCCCCGGCAGGGAACCGGACGACGAGTGCCCCGAGGACGAGTGGCCCGAGGACGGCGAGCCGGCGCCGCCGTCGGCCCGCGGGACGGGCCGGACCGAGCCGCTGCTGTGCGCCACGTCCGTGACGGGCAGCCCCAGCTCGGCTTGCACGCGCTGGAGCGTCTCCGCGAACTCCACGGCGGTCGCGAACCGCATCTCGGGGGTCTTGGCCATCGCGCGCCCGATGACGCCGGAGACCTGCTGCGGGACGTCCGGCCGGGGGATCGGCGGCGGCGGCTCGTTCAGGATCCGCAGCATCAGCAGCGCGATGCCCTCGCCGGCCGGGCCCTTGAAGGCGGGCTGCCCGGCCAGCAGCTGGTACAGCGTCGAGCCGAGCGAGTAGATGTCGGCGCCGACGCCGGGCGTCCGGCCCTCCAGCAGCTCGGGCGCCGCGTGGTGCGGCGTGAACGCCTGGGTGTGCGTCGCGTCGAAGGAGTCGACCAGGCGGGCGATGCCGAAGTCGGCGAGCGCCGGCTCCCCGTACCGCGACAGCAGCACGTTCTGCGGCTTGACGTCGCGGTGCAGGACGTCGGTCTCGTGGGTGGCGGCGAGCGCGCCCGCCATCTTCACCCCTATGCGCAGCACGTCCTCGAACGGCAGCGGCCCCTCCCGCGCGAGCCGGTCGGTGAGCGCGCCGTGCTCGAAGTACTCCATCGCGATGTAGGGACGTCCGGAACGGGTGATGCCGGTGTCCAGCACGGTCACGATGTTGGGGTGGCCGGACAGCCGGCCGGTGATCTTGCTCTCCCGCTGGAAGCGCCGCATCGCCGCGTCGTCGACCGAGGCGATCGACAGGACCTTCAGTGCGACCATCCGGTCGAGGTGCTCCTGGTGGGCGCGGTAGACGACGCTGAAGCCGCCCTCGCCGACCTGCTCCAGCACCCGGTAGCCGGGGACGTCCTCGGTCATGGGTGGGGGGATCCTTCTCCGTTGCTCGTCCGGGTCGCGGCGGGGGGCGCGATCATTCGATGTCCTGCGGTCCGGGGAGGTTCCCCCGGAGGTCAACAGCGTAGTACGGGGAGGAATCGGTCGCGGGTGGTCTCGGCCGACGGCCGCGGCCTCCCGCCCCGCGCCGCCTCCTGTATGGAAATAGGGGGACATTTCCAATCGGCTGATTAATCGTTGTTCCAACTTCGCCCCGCTCCCGCCGGGATGCGGCTTAACCTCGGGGTTCGCGACGAGAGAACGGCCCAGAGGGAGTGGCCCGCCGTGACGGAAGATGTCCTGACGAATACGCGGACGGAATCGCCGATCTCGAAATCGGCTTATGGCGACCTTGTCCGGCTGGCATATTTCGTTCTCCCCGGCACGGGAAAGCGCGGCTACCGGCTGGCGATCGCGCGCCGGATCGTGGACACCACCGCGCGCGGCGTCCGCGACCGCTCGCCCGCCGGGCTCGCCCGCCGCCGCACCCGGGTGCTCCGCCGGGCGCTGCGCCCCTCCCGCCGGCTGCAGATCGGGCTCGGCCCGTGGCTGCGCGCGCTGCCGGCGCGGCCGCCCGACCCGGCGCTCACCGCGGTCCTGGCGAAGCTCCACCCGCATGTCCGCGTCGCCTACGTCCTGCGCCACGTCGAGGGCCTGCCCCGGTACGCGGTCCACGACCAGCTCGTCGAGCTGCGCGTCCGCGATCCGTGGCCGGTGATCCGTGCGGCGGACGCGGTCGCCCCGCCGGCCGTCCGGCGCCCCGTGCGGTTCGAGCCCGCGCTGCTGCGTCCCGTCCGCAACCGCTCGGTACTGCCGCTCGCCACCGCCGCCGTCCTCACCGCCGCGCTGGTCGGCGCGCTGGTCATGACGGAGCGCGGCGACCCCCGGGTGCCCGGCCCGCGGCTCGTCTCGGCCGCCCCCGAAGCCTGGACGCGCGGCGCCCGCACCCTCGACGCCTGGCCGGCCCGCGGCGACCTGGCCCGCGACCGGGCGTTCACCGGACGGGCCGCCGGCGCCTGGGCGGCCGCGCCGCCCGGGCGCCGCCCGGGCGGCACCGCGCAGCTCCTCTACGCGGGCCACGTCGGCGGCACACCCGTCGCCCTGATGCGGCACGGCGGCCGGCTGGCCCGCTACACGCCCGGCGGCGCCCTCACGGTCCTCGAAGCCGGGCAGGACCCGTCCGCCCCGATCGCGCTCGGCGGCGGACGCTACCTTCTCGCCCCCTGGGACACCCGCCCCGAGACCCTCACCGGGGACCGCCTCGCGACCTCGGACGGTGTGACCGCACCCACCCGCGCCCGCTCCGGCTGCGGCCGCGGCCCGCTCTTCCACCTCGGGGCGAGGACGGTCGGCGACCTGGGCGGCCCGCGCGCCACCGTCCTCACCTACCACTCGCCCGCCTACCGGCCGGGCCGGGCGGGCCCGCCGGCCCGCCTGGGCGAGAAGGCCCGGGATCTCTGGGACCGCGTGGCCTGCCTGACGCCCCGGCCGGACCGCCCGGTCTCCGAGGCGATGGCGTGGAACTTCTGGTCCGGCAGACTGCCGCACGGCGGGAAGCCCGCCGACTGGGTCTGCACCCGGCTGACCCACCCCGGCGGCGCCACCACCGCCCGCGCCGCGCTGCTCGCCGCGCAGGACCGGGCGACGGGCCTGTGCGACGCCCGCCGCCCGGTGAGCGGAACCTGGTGGCGGTCCCCGTCCGGCCGCCGGTACTATCTGGCCGCCGCCGGGCGCGGCCTCGTCCCCCACGCGGAGGGCGTCCGCCGCCCCACCACGAGGAAGCGTCTCCTCATCGCCACCGGCTCGAAGGACACCCCTGTGGAACTCACCGCCCGATAGCTGCGGGCCGGGTCAGCATGCGCTTACGTTCATCGTGCACACTAGGGTCACCGAACGAGATTCAGGGAGTCGCACATGGGCCAGGGGCCGCTGTCCGGAGTACGGGTGATCGAGCTGGCCGGGATCGGGCCGGGGCCGTTCGCCGCGATGCTGCTCGCCGACCTCGGCGCCGATGTGATCCGCGTCGACCGCGCCTCCGCGGTCAGGGCGGGCCAGGCGACCGGCGGCACCGACTTCAGCAACCGCGGCAAGCGCTCGATCGCGATCGACCTCAAGAGCGAGAAGGGCAAGGAGGTCGTCCTCCGCCTGGTCGAGAAGTCCGACGTCCTCCTCGAAGGGTTCCGGCCCGGCGTCACCGAGCGCCTCGGCCTCGGCCCGGACGACTGCCTCGCCCGCAACTCGAAACTCGTCTACGGCCGGATGACCGGCTGGGGCCAGGAGGGCCCCCTCTCCCAGACGGCCGGCCACGACGTCGGCTACATCGCCATCACCGGCGCCCTGCACGCCATCGGCCGCGCCGGCGGCCCGCCGCAGGTCCCGATGAACCTCCTCGGTGACTTCGCCGGCGGCAGTATGTACCTCGTCGTCGGCGTCCTGTCCGCCCTACTGGAGTCCAAGACCAGCGGACGCGGCCAGGTCGTCGACACCGCCATCGTGGACGGCGCCGCGCACCTGTCCACCTTCATCCACGGCTTCCTCCGGGGCGGCATGTGGGAGGACCGCCGCGGCGTCAACATGCTCGACACCGGCGCGCCCTGGTACGACGTGTACGAGACCTCCGACGGCCGCCACATGGCCGTCGGCGCGATCGAGTCCCAGTTCTACGCCGAGTTCCTCCGCCTCATCGGCCTCGAAGGCGAGGACCTCCCCGCCCAGCACGACCAGTCCGGCTGGCCCGCCCTCCGCGACCGCTTCGCCGCCGTCTTCCGCACGAAGACCCGCGACGAATGGACGGAGATCTTCGTCCCCAGCGACGCCTGCGTGGCGCCCGTCCTGTCCCTGACCGAGGCCGCCGAACACCCGTACAACACGTCCCGCGACGTCTTCCCCGAGATGGCCGGCCATCCGCAGCCCGCCCCCGCCCCGCGCTTCTCGCGGACCGCCGCCGAGACCGACGGCGTCCCCGCCCTCCCCGGCGGCCAGACCCGCGCCGTCCTGGACGACCTCGGCTTCGACGACGCCGAGACCCTCCTCAAGGAAGGCGCGGTCGCGCAGTCCTGAACACGGGCGCCCGGCGGATCCTCCCGCCGGGCGCCGTTCCGCGTCCGAGGCGGCTCAGCCGACCGCGTCCGCGACGGACTGCGACCAGAGGCCGAGGGCGTCGTCGATCTGCGACTCGGTGACGATCAGCGGCGGGATCATCCGGACGACGTTGCCGTACGCGCCGCAGGTCAGCAGCAGGAGCCCGCGCTCGGTCGCCGCCTGGTGCGCCCGCTGCGCGGCGGCCGCGTCGGGCTCGCCGCCGGGCGTGGTGAACTCGCTGGCCTGCATGAGCCCGAGCCCGCGGACGTCGCCGATCTCCGGGTGGTCGGCGGCGACCTTGCGGAGGCCGTCGTTCAGCCGCGCGCCCTGCCGGGCGGCGTTGCCGACGAGGTCCTCGTCCTGGATGACCTGGAGCGTGGCGAGCGCGGCGGCGCAGGCGACGGCGTTGCCGCCGTAGGTGCCGCCCTGCGAGCCGGGACGGGCCTTCTCCATCAGCTCGGTGGGCGCGGCGATCGCCGACAGCGGGAACCCGCTGGCCAGGCCCTTGGCGGTGATGAGGACGTCGGGACGCGCGGCGGAGTGCTCGTGGCCCCAGAACCGGCCGGTCCGGCCGAACCCGGTCTGCACCTCGTCCATGATCAGCAGGATGCCGTGCCGGTCGGCGCGCTCGCGCAGCCCCTCCAGGAACCCGTCCGGTGCGGGGATGTAGCCGCCCTCGCCGAGGACGGGCTCGACGATGAACGCCGCCGTGTCGGACGCGGGGCTCGCGGTGACGAGCAGGTAGTCCAGCTCGCGCAGCGCGAACCGGGTGGCCTCCTGCTCGTCCCAGCCGTACCGGTACGCCTGCGGGAACGGCGCGATGGCGGCGCCCGGCATCAGCGGGCCGATCCCGGCGCGGAACTTGGTGCCCGCGGTGGTCAGCGCGGCGGCTCCCATCGTCCGGCCGTGGAACGAGCCGTGGAAGACGACGATGTTCTGCCGGCCGGTGGCATGCCGGGCCAGCCGGATGGACGCCTCGACGGCCTCGCTGCCGCTGTTGAGGAAGAACAGCGAGTCGAGGCCGGACGGCAGCACCTCGCCGAGCGCGTCGGTGAGCCGCAGCAGGGGTTCGTGCATGACCGTCGTGTACTGCCCGTGGATCAGCGTGCCGACCTGCCGCTGCGCCGCCTCGACCACGCGCGGGTGGCAGTGGCCGGTGCCCGTGACGCCGATGCCCGCGGTGAAGTCCAGGTGCCGGCGGCCGTCGGTGTCGTACAGGTAGACGCCCTCGCCGCGCTCGGCCAGGACGGGGGTGGCCTGCTTGAGCAGGGGTGACAGCTTCGCCATGCGTCGTCCCTCCGGTGCCTTCGTAGATTGTCGACAATCTGCAATGTAGGTGGCCCTCGGCCCGGATGTCCAGCGCCGAGGGGGCGCCGCCGCGAATGCCGCGGCTAGGAGACGCGGAGCCGGTCGATGGAGTCGGTCATGTGCTCCTCGATGAGGGTCAGCAGCCGCTCCTCCTCGCCGTCGCCGATCGCGTCGACCAGCCGCGAGTGCTCCTCGACCAGTTCGGACGGCTCCGGGTAGGTGTCCTGCAGCGCGTTCAGGCACATGCGGGTCTCCACCAGCAGGGTGTGCGCCATCCGCTCCAGCCGCCGGCTGCCGGACGAGCTGACCAGCACCTCGTGGAACGCCTGGTCGGCGTCGCTCATCGCGACCCGGTCGCGTTCGCTCGCGGCGTCGATGAGCGCCTCCAGGGCCTCGGTGAGCCGGGCGACGGCCTCACCGCGGTTCCGCTCCATGATCAGCTGGCAGGCCTCCCGCTCGATCGCGAGCCGGGCGAGGTAGACGTCCTCGACGTCCCCCTCGTCCAGCGTGATCACGAACAGCCCGCGGTGCGGCTCGCTGACCAGCAGTCCCTCCTGGACGAGCCGCTGCATCGCCTCGCGCAGCGGGCCGCGGCTGATGCCCAGCCGGCCGGCCAGCTCGACCTCGCCGAGCTGGGCGCCGGGTTCCAGCGACCCGTACATGATCGCCGCGCGCAGCTCGTCGGAGACGATCTCGACGGTCGACTTGCGGGGGACGGGTTCCAGCTCACCCAATCGGCCCATGCCGCGGGTCCTTTCCTCATAGCTGCCGGGTATCTCGTTCGTGCTCGAAGACGCCCGGCGGGACGGTGGCGGGCACGGCGAACAGCCGGCCCAGCCCGGTGCGCGGTGAGAGTCCCCCGGGACCGGACGCGAGCCGCAGCCCCTCCCACACGCTCACCTGGTTGGCGGTCAGCACGGGCTTGCCGACCCGTGCCTCCAGCTTGTCGAGCCAGGACACGGTGTGCAGTGCGGTGTCGGGCACCAGCACCGCCTCGGCGTCCGGATGGTCGTTGGCGGCGACGAACGCGAGGACCTCCTCGCGGCCCAGGGTGCCGACCTCGGCGGCGGTGACGATGCCCCGGCAGGACAGCGCCACCACCTCGATGCCGGCGTGGCCGAGGAACGCGGCGAACCGCTCCGCGACGTCGGACGGATAGGTCGCCGCGACCGCGACCCGCGTCACGCCGAGGGCGCGGGCGGCGTTCACGAACGCGAACGACGTGCTGGACGCGGGGACGCCCGCGGCCTCGCGGACGCCCTCGACCTGCTGCGCGGCACCGTCCCAGCCGAACACGAAGCTCCCGCTGGTGCAGGCCCACACGGCGGACCGGACGCCCATGCCGCGCAGCGCGCGGGCGCCGTCGCCGAGTACGTCGGCGCCGCCGATGTCCAGCAGGGCGTCGACCCTGTGGGCGTCCTCGCGCATCAGCGTGTGCACGACCGGGAGGCTCACGCCGCCGAGAGCGCGCTCGATGGCGGGGTAGTCGTCCTCAGCGCTGTAGCCGGGGTAGAGGAACCCGGCGCGCAACCCGTTCTCAAGCATGGAGTCGTCAATCCTACCTTTGCGGATCATCGGCGATCAGGCTGCGGTGGACGGGGCCAGCTGTACGAGCGACTGCCCGGGACCGGCCGCGGAGCGGCCCATCGAGCGCAGCGCCGCGCACATCGTGACCTGGTTGGCGGTCAGGACCGGCTTGCCGATCATCTGTTCCAGCGGGGCGATGATGTCGTAGGTCGGCACGTTCGTGCAGCTGATGAAGACCGCCTCGGCCTCCGGGGCGTCGACCGTCGACACCGCCGACACGATCTCGCCGTAGCCGACTTTCCAGATGTGGCTGAGGAGCCCCATCCCGACCGACGACACCACGTCGATGCCGTACTCGCCGAGAAAGGACACCAGCCGTTCGGTGACGGCGTCTATGTAGGGCGTGACGACCGCGATACGGCTGATGTCGAGCAGCCGCAGCGACTCCACCAGCGCGCCCGAGGTCGTCGTCGACACGGGTGCGCCGGCCATCGTCATCGACTGGTGCAGCCGCATCTCGCCGGCCTTGCCGCCGATGAAGCTCCCCGACGCGCAGGCGTAGGCGACGGCGAGCGGCTCGGGGGAGAGCACGTCCCGGGTGGCCTGCCGGACGATGGACTGGTCCGACAGCGCGGACGCCATCTCGACGGTGACCGGCACCGGCACGTACGGCAGCCGGGTCATGAACAGGGACACGTCGTCGGGCGTCCACCGCCACAGCTCGCGGTCAAGGGCGAAGTCGAAAGGCGCGACCACGCCGATGCCGTGCTGGGCGAGCAGCTCGGGGCCGACGACCAGCGTTGGGTCGAACGTCATCTGCGCGCCCACCGCTCTAGGACTCAGCACGGTCATAGACCAGGCGCTCGCCGACGCCGCCGGAGCGCCACACGTCGTTGCAGGCCTCGGCCATGCGGTCGAGCCCGTCGACGATCGTCGCGTACACGTTGCCGGGCACCCATCCGACGTCTCCGTTGAGCAGCAGGTTGTTGCGCCCGTAGAAGATCGCCAGGTCGATGACGCCGGGCAGCGCGTGGATGCCCTTCTCCTCCTTGAAACGCCGGTCGAGCATGCCGCCGGCGAAGGAGAAGTAGACGACGTCGCCCGGGATCGGCGTGACGGTGGGGTTCTCCAGGCCGACCTCTTCCTCGGAGAACCGCTCGACCATCGTGTAGACCTCGTTGCGCGCGTACTTGGCGTGGTAGGCGTCGCCACCGAGGGGCAGCGAGTTCCACACCGCCTCGCAGGTGCGCGGCGCGTCCTTCTCCAGCAGTTCCGCGACGCATGAGACGCCGCGGTGCTCCAGAGTGATGGTCATGAGCTTGGGCATGCCGGACCTCCCCGTGAACAGGGGTGGGCGAGAGCGTCGCCACCCGAAGGACTCTTCCGTTAGAGCGCTCTGGGATCCGTCCTGGCCTTGCATGGGCAGGTTGCGACGGTCTTGCAGCACACGAGATCTCAGTGCGGTGACCAGGGCCGCGGTGCACCGCGCTGATTGTTGACAATCCTACGAACCGATCCTAGCGTGTCAATGCCTCCCCGAGTTCCCTTCACGTAAACTCCGGACTCCCTGAAAGTGGCGCCGATGGAGCATGTTCCGCCCGCACCCGGTGGGCCGCCCGACGTGGTGGTGCTCGTAGGGGACGTCCCGCCGCGCGGCATGGCCGGCGTCGAGCGCCGCGCCCGCGTCCGCTACGTGCGCGAGCCGGAGCTCGCGGAGGCCCTTCCCGGCGCCGACGTCCTGTTCATGTGGGATTTCCTCTCCGACGCCCTCGCCGGGGCGTGGCCGCGGGACGGCGGCCCCGACTGGGTGCACATCGCGAGCGCGGGCGTCGACCGGCTGCTGTTCCCTGGCCTGGTCGAGAGCGACGCGGTCGTCACCAACTCGCGCGGCGTCTTCGACGAGCCGATCGCGGAGTACGTCCTCGGGCTGGTCCTGACGTTCGCCAAGGACCTGCACACGACCGTCCGGCTGCAGGGCGAGCGGCACTGGCGGCACCGCGAGACCGAGCGGATCACCGGCGCCCGCGCGCTGGTCGTCGGCACCGGGCCGATCGGCCGCGCGATCGCGCGCCGCCTGTCCGCCGCCGGCCTGGCGGTGTCCGGCGCCGGCCGCACGGCCCGCGACGGCGACCCCGATTTCGGGCTCGTCCACCCGGTGGAGCGGCTGGACGAGGCGTTCGCCGGGGCCGACTACGTCGTGCTGGCGGCGCCGCTCACCCCGCAGACCCGCGGCATGATCGACGCCGCCGCGCTGGACCGGATGCGGCCGTCCGCGCGGCTGATCAACGTGGGGCGCGGGCAGCTGGTGGCCGAGGCCGACCTGGTCGCGGCGCTGCGGGCGGGCCGGATCGCGGGCGCGGCGCTCGACGTCTTCGAGGACGAGCCGCTCCCGGCGTCGTCGCCGCTGTGGGACATGCCGAACGTCGTCGTCTCCCCGCACATGTCCGGCGACGTGATCGGCTGGCGGGACGAGCTCGTCCGGCTGTTCGCGGGCAACTTCGACCGCTACGCGACCGGCCGCGGGCTCCACAACGTCGTGGACAAGCGGCTCGGCTACGTCGGCTCACCTGTGACACAGAGGGGGTAGCAGTGACCGTGACCAAGACAGAGGCGACCGGGACCGACGCGGCCGATCTGACCGCGACCGAGCTGCTGGAGCAGTACGAGGCCGGGACGCTCTCCCCGGTCGAGGCCGCCGAGGCGGTCCTCGCCCGGATCGAGCGGGACGACCCCCGGCTCAACGCGTTCTGCCTCGTCGACGAGGAGACCACGCTCGCCATGGCCCGCGAGGCGGCCGACCGGCGGCGGCGCGGCACGACGCTCGGCCCGCTGGACGGCGTGCCCGTCTCCATCAAGGACATCCTGCTCACCCGCGGCTGGCCCACGCTGCGCGGCTCCACGACGATCGACCCGGCGGGCCCGTGGGACGAGGACGCCCCGTCCGTCGCGCGCCTGCGCGAGCAGGGCGCGGTGTTCGTCGGCAAGACGACCACGCCCGAGTTCGCGTGGAAGGGCGTGACCGACAACCCGCTCACCGGCGTCACCCGCAACCCGTGGGATCCGTCCCGCACACCGGGCGGGTCGAGCGGCGGCGCGGCGGCGGCGGTCGCGGCGGGCATGGCGCCGCTCGCCCTCGGCACCGACGGCGGCGGCTCGGTGCGCATCCCCGCCGCGTTCACCGGCATCTTCACCATCAAGCCGACCTACGGCCGCATCCCGCACTACCCGGCGAGCCCGTTCGGGACGCTCGCGCACACCGGCCCGATGACGAACACGGTCGCGGACGCGGCGCTGCTGCTCGACGCGATCTGCGGCCACGACGGCCGCGACTGGTCGTCGCTTCCGCCGCCGGACGTCCCGTTCAGCGAGGGCGGCCTGGACGACCTGACCGGCCTGCGCGTCGCGTTCAGCCCCGACCTCGGGTTCGCGAAGGTCGATCCCGAGGTCGCGGCGTCGGTCGCGGCCGCCGCCGAGTTCTTCGCCGAGCTCGGCGCGAAGGTCGAGCAGGCCGACCCCGGTCTCGGCGGCGACCCGGTCGAGGAGTTCGAGGTGCTGTGGTTCGCGGGCGCCGCGAAGGTCGTCGAGCACCTGCCGCCCGAGGCCCGCGCGCGGCTCGACCCAGGGCTGCGGGAGATCTGCGATCAGGGCGACCGCTACTCCGCAAGCGAGTACCTGACCGCCACGGCGCGCCGCATGGAGCTGGGTCGCATCATGGGCCTGTTCCACGAGCGCTACGACCTGCTGCTCACCCCGACGATGCCGATCGCGGCGTTCGAGGCGGGTCTGGAGGTCCCGCCGGGTTCTCCGTCCCCGCGCTGGACGAGCTGGACCCCGTTCACCTACCCGTTCAACATGACCCAGCAGCCCGCCGCGAACCTGCCCTGCGGCTTCACCTCCGGCGGCCTGCCCATCGGCCTCCAGGTCGTCGGCGCCCGGCACGCCGACGCCCTGGTCATGGCCGCCTGCCACGCCTACGAGCAGGCCCGTCCCTGGCCGAAGCGGCGTCCGTAGCGGAGGGGAGGCCGCCCGGCGGGGGGCTGGGGGCCGTCGTCCTCCGGAAGGAGCGCCGCCTCACCCGAACGTGATGACCGCGCGGCTCCGGTGGACGCCCTCGTCCATCTCGGCGAGGACGCGCGGCGCGTCGTCCAGCGTGACGGGCGTGACCTCGGGGACGATCCCGTGCGCCACCGCGAAGGCGAGGGTGTCGCGCAGGTCGTGCGGGGAGCCGGACGGGTTTCCCATCACCCGCAGCCGGTTGGCGACGAGGGCGAGGGGCGGCACGTCCACGTTGGCGGCGTCGAAGCCGAGGAAGAGCAGGGTGCCGTCCGGGCGCAGGCCGCCGAAGGCGGCCAGCCCCGTGGCGGTGTCGGGCGCGGTGTTCATCACCACGTCCGCGCCGCCCCACTTCTGCAGCGCCTCGGCCGGGTCCTGTTCCTCGGTCGCCACGAACAGTTCGGCGCCGAAGCCCTTCGCGGTGTCCTCGGCGCGGCGCGACCGGGACACCACGGCGACCCGGGCGCCCATCGCGGCGGCGAACCGGACCGCGAGCGTCCCGACGCCGCCGGTGCCGAGGACCGCGACCTTCGACCCGGGGACCGCGCCCGCCTGCCGCAGTCCGTTGAACGCGGTGATCCCGGCGCACATCAGCGGCGCGCCCGCCACCGGGTCCAGACCGTCCGGCAGCGGGGTGACGAACCCGGCGCGGCCGACGAAGTACTCGGCGTAGCCGCCGTCGCGGTTGACCCCGGTGACGGGCCTCGGCGCGCCGGTGCACAGGATCTGGTCGCCGCGCACGCACTGGTCGCAGTGGCCGCATGACCCGTACAGCCACGCGGCGCCGACCGGCGTGCCGACCTCCGGCCAGGCGACGCCCTCGCCGAGCGCGGCGACGACGCCGCTGATCTCGTGCCCGGGGACGGTCGGGAACGTCCCGAACGGATAGTGGCCCCGCAGGTGGTTGACCTCCGAGTAGCACATCCCGCACGCGGTGACCTCGACCAGGATCTCGCCGGGGCCCGGCTCGGGCACCTCCCGCTCGACGATCTCCAGCGGCTTGCCGGGTGCGGACAGAAGCGCGCTGCGCATGGCAGCCTCCCTCTCGTGTGTCGTCCATAGCATCGATACATCACCCAACATAGCGTCGCTATATCGCTGTGCATAGCGATGCTCGGCAATTTTCTGTAACATCGATGTTGTGACTGCTCAGAAGGACCCCGACACCCGGGACCGGATCCTGCGGGCGGCCGTCCGGCTGCTCACCGAGGCCGGCGGCGAGCCGGTCTCCACACGCGCCGTCTGCACGGCCGCCGGCGTCGGGGCGCCGACCCTCTACCACCACTTCGGCGACAAGCGCGGCCTGTTCGACGCCGTCGCCGCGTACGGGTTCGAGGAGTACCTGGCGAGCAAGCGCGCCCAGGACGGCACCGGCGACCCGGTCGACGACCTGCGCCGCGGCTGGGACCTGCACATCGAGTACGGGCGGACGAACCCCGCGTTCTACACGCTGATGTACGGGACGTCCCGCACGCCGCCCGTCGCGGACGAGGCGCACGGCATCCTGCTCGGACTCGTCGGCGCCGTCGCCCGCGCCGGGCGCCTGCGCGTCCCCGTCGGCACCGCCGCCCGGATGATCCACGCGGCCGGGGTCGGCGTCACCTTCGCGATCATCTCCGGCGGGGACGACGGCGAGCTGTCGGTCCGGACGAGGGAGGCGATCCTCGGCGCGATCACCGTCTCACCCGGCGGGCAGGAGAACGCGGCCGCGCCGGCGGCCGCACACGCCGTGGCCCTGCGCGCCGCCCTGACCGCCGACCCGCCGACGCGCCTGTCCGCGCCGGAGGCGGCCCTGCTCAACGAATGGCTGGACCGGATCGCCGACGGCTAGTCAGTCGGTCTCGGGCCCCTTGAGTTCCTTGTCGCGCTTCTTCTGCCGGCTCGACCTGCGGCGCTTCACCCCGACGCCGCCCCAGAACGCCAGCCCCTTGACGACGACCGTGGGCGCGCCGGGCACGCCGGGTCCGCTCGCCCGCTGGTCGAAACCGCCCATGATCCCGAGCCCCTTGACGTGCACGGTGATGTCGTCCGGCACGATGATCTCGAAGCCGCCCATGACGGCCAGCGCCCGGATCGTCGTCTCCGGCTCGTCGAACCGCGCCTCCCGCAGGTCGATCTTGCCGCCGCCCCAGAACGCGAACGCGCGGAACCTGCGGGGGACGTTCCACACGCCCGCCCGCCGGAACCCGCTCATGATCCCGATGCCGCTCTTCCACGTCGGCGCGCCCTCCAGCGGGCGCCAGTCCGGCGCCCCGGACAGCGGGGCGGGCGGCGGGGAGGCGCCCGGCGCGGGCAGGTCCCGGGTGATCGGCTCCAGCTCCCCGTACGTCTTGGCCGCGTACACCGCGTCCAGCCGCTCGTCCAGCTCGGCCAGGGTCAGCCGCCCGTCGCCCGCCGCGTCGCGCAGCACCTGCGCGACCCGCTCGCGGTCGGCGTCGCCGGCGCGCATCTCCGGCGTCGCGGGGGATCCGGCGCGCTCGGGGAGGTTCGTCATGCACCGAGCCTAAACCAGGCGGACCCGGTCAGGGCCGTGCCGGTTCGAGGCGGACGACGACGGATTTGGACGTCGGGGTGTTGCTCACCTCGGCGGTGCTGTCGAGGGGGACCAGGACGTTGGTCTCCGGGAAGTACGCCGCCGCGCAGCCCGGCGCGGTCGGGTAGGCCACGACGCGGAAGGACGGCGCGCGGCGTTCGACGCCGTCCGACCATTCGGAGACGAGGTCGACCGCCGCGCCGTCGTCCAGGCCGAGGGCGGACAGGTCGGCGGGGTTGACGAACACGACGCGGCGTCCGGCCTTGATGCCGCGGTAGCGGTCGTCCAGCCCGTAGATGGTGGTGTTGAACTGGTCGTGGCTCCGGACGGTCTGCAGCAGCAGCCGCCCCTCCGGGATTCGCAGGACCTCCAGCTCGTTGACCGTCAGGTTGGCCTTGCCGGTCGCGGTCGGGAACCTGCGCTCGTCGCGCGGGGCGTGGGGGAGGGTGAAGCCGGAGGGCTCGCGGACGCGGGCGTTGTAGTCGGTGAAGCCCGGAACGACACGGGAGATGTGGTCGCGGATCACGTCGTAGTCGCGTTCCATCGCGTCCCACCCGATGCCCGAGCCGGGGAGCGTCGCCCTCGCGAGACGGCAGACGATCGAGACCTCCGACAGCAGATGCCCGGACGCGGGGGCGAGGCGGCCCCGGGAGGCGTGCACCATGCCCATCGAGTCCTCGACGGACACCAGTTGCGGCCCGGACTCCTGCTCGTCGCGTTCGGTGCGGCCGAGCGTCGGCAGGATCAGCGCCAGCTCGCCGGCCTCGGCGTGCGAGCGGTTGAGCTTGGTGGACACCTGCGCGGTCAGCCGGCAGTTGCGGAGCGCGGCCTCGGTGACGGCCGAGTCGGGAGTGGCGCGGACGAAGTTGCCGCCCATCCCGAGGAACACCTTCGCGCGGCCGTCCCGCATGGCGCGGATCGCGTCGACGGTGTCGACGCCGTGCTCGCGCGGCGGCTCGAACCCGAACTCGGCGGCGAGCGCGTCCAGGAACTCGGGCTTCGGCCTCTCCCAGATTCCCATCGTCCGGTCGCCCTGGACGTTGGAGTGGCCGCGCACCGGGCAGACGCCCGCGCCGGGACGGCCGATGTTGCCGCGCAGCAGCAGGAAGTTGACGATCTCGCGGATCGTCGGCACCGAGTTGCGGTGCTGGGTGAGGCCCATCGCCCAGCAGACGATGATCCGCCCGGCGCCGAGGACGTCGCCGAGCGCCGCGGAGATCTCGTCGCGGGTCAGCCCGGTCGCCTCCAGCACGTCGTCCCAGTCCAGGCCGAGGACGTGTTCTTCGAACGCCTCGAACCCGTGGGCGTGCGCGTCGAGGAACCCGCGGTCGACGGCGTCGGGCGCGTCCGATTCCAGCAGCAGCCGGTTGAGCGCCTGGAACAGGGCGAGGTCGCCGTTCAGCCGGATCTGCAGGAACCGGTCGGCGAGCACCGTGCCCTGCCCGGTCACGCCGGACGGACGCTGCGGGTTCTTGAACCGCATCAGCCCCGCCTCGGGCAGCGGGTTGACGGCGATGATCCGGGCGCCCTCCTTCTTGGCCCGTTCCAGCGCCGACAGCATCCGCGGATGGTTCGTCCCCGGGTTCTGCCCGACGACGAAGATCAGATCCGCCTGGTGGAGGTCCTCCAGCAGCACCGAGCCCTTGCCGATCCCGATCGTCTCGCTCAGCGCCGACCCGGACGACTCGTGGCACATGTTGCTGCAGTCCGGCAGGTTGTTCGTGCCGAACGAGCGCACGAACAGCTGGTAGGCGAACGCGGCCTCGTTGCTGGTCCGGCCCGAGGTGTAGAAGACGGCCTCGTCCGGCGACTCCAGCGCGTTCAGCTCGGACGCGAGCAGCCCGAACGCCTCGTCCCAGGAGACCGGCTCGTAGTGCTCGGACCCGGCGCGTTTCAGCATCGGCTCGGTCAGCCGCCCCTGCTGCCCGAGCCAGTGGTCCGAGCGTTCCGCCAGCTCGGCGACGGTGTGCCGCGCGAAGAACTCCCGGGTGATCCGCCGCGTCGTCGCCTCTTCGGCGACGGCCTTCGCGCCGTTCTCGCAGAACTCGGCCGTGTGCCGGTGGTCGCCCTCCGGCCACGCGCACCCCGGGCAGTCGAAGCCCTTCTTCTGGTTGACGCGCAGCAGCGTCAGCGCGGTGCGCCGCACCCCCATCTGCTCGTACGACCGGCGCAGCGCGGCCGTGACACCGGGCACGCCCGCGGCCCACGTCTTCGGCTTCGAGACTTCAAGGCCCGCGTCGTCGAAGTCGCCGGAGGGCGCCTTGCGGCTCATGGCATGCACATCCTCGTGGTCGCCTGGATTCCTCCCACTGTCGCATGAGGACGCCCTCTGGGACCCGACCGAATCCGCAGGATGGAAATGCAATGCATGCCGGACGGGCTCGCGTGCCGCCGGGCGCTATTGGGGCGGGCCTTCCCCCAGGTGGACGGTCGCGGACACGTGGGCGCCCTGGGCGGTGGTCCACTGCATCTGGACGACGTCGCCGGGGTGGTGGGCCATCATCAGCGTGGTGAGGGCGGTGGGGGAGTCGACGGCGCGGCCGTCGAAGGTGACGATGGCGGCGCCGACGGGGACGCCCGCGGTGTCGGCGGGGGTACCGGGGACGACCTCGGCGACGCGGGCGCCCGGGGAGTTGGCGTTGGAGCGGACCTTGACGCCGAGCAGGGCGGTCGGGCCGATGTGCACGGTGGTGGACGCCTCGCCGCGCTGGATCTGCCGGGCGATGTCCAGGGCCCGGTCGGTCGGGATGGCGTACCCGCGGTGGTTCTTCTTCTCCTCGGCCCCGTCCACCGACAGACCGGCGGACGCGGCGGTGTTGATGCCGATGACCTTGCCCGCGGTGTTCAGCAGCGGGCCGCCCGAGTCGCCGGGCTTGATCGGCGCGTTGGTCTCGATCAGGCCGGTGAGGCGCTCGGTGGTGCCGTTGCTGTCGTCGCGGGCGGTGACGGACTGCTCCAGGGCGGTGACCTTCCCGGTGACGGCCCTGGGCGTGCCGCCCTTGCCGCCCGCGTTGCCGACGGCGGTGACCGGGTCGCCGACGTTGACGCCGGACGCGGAGTCGAACACGGCGGCCTTGAGCCGGGAGGCGCCCTTCAGCCGGATCACCGCGATGTCGCCGGCCCGGTCGTAGCCGACGACCTGCGCGGTGTAGGTGCGGCGGTCGTCGGTGTCGGTGCCCACGATCTCGGTGGCGCCGCGGATCACATGGTTGTTGGTCAGCACGAGGCCGGACGGGTCGAGCACGATGCCGGTCCCGGCGGCGCGGGTGCCGTTCAGGTCCTGCTCGGTCTTGATGTTGACGACACCGGGGCGCCTGCCGCTGGGCTTGGCCGGCGTGGTGGTGGGCGCGGCCGTGACGGGCGGCGGGACGTCCCGGGTCGCGCCGCCCTCCACGATCCGGCAGCCGGGGGCGAGCAGGGACAGCAGCGTGACCAGGAGTATCGGTATCGCGGCTCGGGCGCCGCGACGCACGGTGTCCTCGCTCACCTGGCCCCTCCTCGTTGTTCCTCCCATGATTCCCGATTTCCGGGGATTAGTCGTATACCCCGGGCGGGTCATGACCGGGTGGTCGCACGAGGAGGCCGGACGGGCGGGCGCCGGACGGGCGCGGGACGGGCGCCGTCCCGCGCCCGGGCCCTCAGCGCGTGAAGTAGCGCTTGGGGTTGTCCACCAGCATCTGGTCGATCTGGGCGTCGGTGACGCCCGCGGCGCGCAGGGCGGGCAGGACGTCGTCGGTGATGTGCCGGTAGTGCCAGTTCGGCTGCATCGCGGGCACCGTCGCGGGGTCGGGGCCGAACCAGTCCATGAAGCAGCTCGCGTCGTGGCTGAGCACGACCCGGTCGGCGTAGCCGCGCTCGCACAGCGACGCGATCGTGGCCACCCGGTTCTCGGTCGGGTTGATGATGTCGAGGCCGAAGCGGTCCATCCCGAGGATCGCGCCGGTGTCGGCGAGCTCCATCAGGTAGTCGAGGTCGTTGCTGTCGCCGGCGTGCCCGATGACCACCTTGGCGAGATCCACGCCCTCCTTGCCGAGGAGGTCGACGACCGTCCGCCCGGCGTGGATCGAGCTCTCGGTGTGCACGGTGACCGGCGCGCCCGTCTCGCGGTGCGCGGCGGCGACGGCCCGCAGGATGCGCTCGACGGCGGAGGTGAGGCCGGGGGCGTCGACGGCGCACTTGAGGAACGCGGCCTTGACGCCCGTGCCCGCGATGCCCTCGGTGAGGTCGCGGGTGAAGTCGGCGATCATCGGGTCGGGGCCCTCGTCCACCATCGTGCCGGGGCCCCGGTGCAGGAACTGGAACGGGATGTCGTGGTAGGTGTAGATCCCCGTGGCGACGATGATGTTGAGGTCGGGTACCTGCTCGTTGATCCGCTGGATCCGCGGGATGTAGCGGCCGAGCCCCCACACGGTGGGGTCGGCGATCGTGGTGATTCCGCGCCCGGCCAGCTCGCGGAGCTTGGCCACGGCGTCGGCGACCTTCTCGTCCTCGTCCCACCAGTCGCCCGCGCCGTAGTTCTGGACGTTCTCGGTGCTGAGGACGAAGACGTGCTCGTGCATGAAGGTGCGTCCCAGGCCGGCGACGTCGACGGGGCCGCGGACGGTCTCTACTGCGGGCATGGGCTCTCCCTCTGTAAGGCGGCGGGCTCTGTGGGCAGCGGGGGGCATACCGACCGGTCGGTTTTCTGGCAAGCTATGGCGTGGCGCACACGGAGTCAACGCCCAGCTTTCCATGGGAGGTGCCCGACGTGGCGAAGACCGAACCCACGCTCGACCCGGGGCCGCCGGCGCCCGAGTCGGCGGCGCCCGTGCGGGCGAGCGCGGTCGAGCGGAGGATCCTGGACGCGGCGCTCACGCTCTTCGCCGAACGCGGCTTCGACGGGACGTCCGTGCAGGGCATCGTGGAGGCCGCCGAGGTGACCAAAGGCGCCCTCTACCACTACTTCGACTCCAAGGACGATCTCCTCTACGAGATCTACCATTCGCTGATCGCCCGCCAGCTGGCCGACCTCGGCGAGGTGCTGGCGCGCGGGCTGCCGCCGCGCGAGGCCGTCCGCGCCGTGCTGGCCGGGCTGGTCCGGAGCACGGCCGGCCACATCGACGAGGCGAAGGTGTTCTCCCGCGAGATGCACCGCCTCGACAGCGCCCGGATGCGCTCGGTCCGCGCCGACCGCCGCCGCTACCACGTGACATTCCGCGGTCTCGTCGAGCAGGGGCAGCGGGACGGGGTGTTCAGCGACGCGACGCCCGCCGAGACCGTCACGATCGTCGCGCTCGGCATGGTCAACCAGATGCCGTCCTGGTACCGGGCGGACGGCCCGAAGACGGCCGAGCAGCTCGCCGACGAGGTCGCCGGCTTCGTCCTGGCGGCCCTGGATCAGCGCCGCGTCTGAAGCTGCGGCGCTGTGTTCGCTGTCGATCACACCGCCGGCCGTACGCGGCATCAGTTCTTTGACGCAACCCTCGGAGGGCGGGTGATGGCCGCGGTGGCGGCGGCCGCGAGCACCGCCAGGACGGCGATGGACACCGCCATCGGGACGGCGGTGTCCGGCCCGGCGATCCCCGCCAGGGGCGCGGCGGCCCCGCCCAGCGAGAACTGCGCGACGCCGAGGAGCGCCGACGCGCTGCCCGCCACCCGGGGCGCGCGGCCCGACAGCGCGAGGGCGGTCGTGTTCGGCAGCACGAGCCCCTGCCCGGAGGTGACCAGGAACAGCGCGGGGAGCACCGCGTACAGGCCCGCGCCGGTGAGGACGGCGACGAGCAGGCCCGCCCCGCCCGCGACCACGATGCCGAGCCCGATGCCCAGCAGCCGCCGCAGCGGTACGCGCCCCGCGAGCCGGCCGCCGATCTGCCCGGCGATGACGAGCCCGAGCGCGTTGACGCCGAACGCGATGCTGAACGCCTGCGGCGAAAGACCGTAGATGTCCTGCAGCACGAACGGCGACCCCGAGACGTAGGTGAACATCGCGGCGAACGCCAGGCCGATCGTCAGCGCGTACCCGGCGAACGTCCGGTCGCCCGCCAGCGCCCGGAACGTTCCCAGCGTGGCGCGCAGCCCGCCCGTCGCGCGCCGCACGGGCGGCAGCGTCTCCCGCAGCCAGAGCAGCGAGGCGAAGAACAGCGCCACGCCGACCCCCGCGAGGACGGCGAACAGCCCCGGCCACGGCACGACCCGCAGCAGTTGCCCGCCGAAGACGGGCGCGAGGATCGGCGCCAGCCCGGTCACCAGCATCAGCATCGAGAAGAACCTGGCGGCGGCCACGCCGTCGTAGAGGTCGCGGACGATCGCCCGCGCGATCACGATCCCGGCGGCCCCGGCGAAGCCCTGCACCAGCCGCAGCGCGATGAGCGTCTCCACGGTCGGTGCGGCGGCGCACAGCAGTGACGCGGCGGCGTAGGCGGCGACGCCGATGAGCAGCGGCCGGCGGCGCCCGAACGTGTCGCTGAGCGGCCCCGCCACCGCCTGCCCCGCGGCGAGGCCGGCGACGCACGCGGTCAGCGTGAGCTGCGCCTGCACCGCGCCCGTCGACAGGTCGGAGGTCAGCGCGGGCAGCGCCGGAAGGTACAGGTCGATCGACAGCGGCGCCACGGCCGTCAGCGCCCCGAGCATGACGACCAGCCAGAGCCGCCGGTCCGGCGCACGGCCGTGAGACGTTCCGGCGGCCGGATCGGCCGTCTGCGTCATCGTCGCCTCTCGGTCGGGAAGGGAGCCGCGGGGTAGGGGCTCTGAGAGGGTTCAATCAGGCGACGGTCCGTTATCTTCCATGTCAGGAAGTGGGGTCGGTCACAGTCGCTCAGAAGGGGAATCGTTCGGCGGCGGCCACGACCGCGCCGGTCACGGTGGCGACGGTGAGGACCGACAGCCCGGACAGCACCGCCCAGCGCCCCACCTGGTAGCCGACGGGGACGCGGCTCGGGCCGCGGCCGCGCACCGGCCACGGGGCGCGCAGCGGCGCCGTCCCGGGAAGCTCCTGGGCCGCGTCGGCGGCCGGCCCGCCCCCGCCGCCCGCCGGGGCCAGCCCGGTCACCCAGCCGAGCAGGTCCGCGACGTCCGCCGGCTCGGTGGCCAGACCGGACGCGAAGTACCGCACCTGGCCCGCGACCTGGTCGAGGGTCCGGACGGTGTTGCCGAGGCCGACGTCGCCGAGCCATTCGCGCAGCCCGGCCTCGGTGTCCAGGCAGCGGCCGATCTCCGTGCGGGCCAGCAGGTCGGTCTTGGTGACGACGACGGCGACGCGCTTCTGATGTCCCTGGTCGGGACGGGAGCGCAGCTCGTTCAGGACCCGCTGCAACGTGTCGGCGGGGTCCTCCTCCGACGACGCGGCGGACCGGTCGACGAACTCCCGCTCGTCTCCGGTCAGGGATCCGCGCAGCTGGGGGAGGGCGAACGGGTCCACGACGAACAGCAGCGCCTCGCTGTGGTCGAGGTAGCGCAGTGACTCCACCTCCGTGGCGCCCGTGTAGTGCTCGCCCGCAGGGTCGAACAGGTAGAGGATGCGCCGAGCGCGTCCCGGCAGCTCCACGTCCACCATGGTGGCGAGGGGCAGCTCCGGCCCGGTCTTGGCGAGCCGCCCGCCGCGCTGGAACTCGCGGATCGCGCCCGCGTACGCCTGCGCGTGCCGCTGCTCGACGAACGCGAGCCGCCCGTGGACGGCGCGGACGCGCGCGTGCAGGGCGCGGATGCCGAGGACCATGAACGTGGTCTTGCCGGCGGCCGGGCCGCCGACGAACGGCAGCGGCTCCACGCGGACCCGCCCGATCCGCTCGGGCAGCCGCCCGCCGCAATGCGGGCAGTACGCGGCCAGCCGGAACCGTCCGAGCGGCACGGTCGTGGGCAGCCGAGCCCCGCACCGGCACACGTGCCGGAACGCGCCGCCCGACCCCGGGGCGAGATGGGCGTGCCGTGCCCCGCACCCTGGGCATTCGTACTCGGGCAGGCCGATCCGCTCGTAGCAGAAGGGGTGCGGGCACGTCTGCAGGATCCGGCCGTACGTCATGAAGACGCGTTCCACCGCCGCCAGGACGAGCACGCACAGCAGCCACACGGCGAGCCCGATCGCCGCGACCACCCCGTACAGGAAGGTGAGCGCCAGCACGAACACGCCGGCCGGGACGGCGGCGGCCACGATGCCCGCGCACAGCGCCAGCCAGACGGGGAACACGAAGAAGCCCCAGAGCCCGCCGAGCAGCAGCCGGGTCAGGCGGACGATGACGCCCCTGGCCGTCCGGTACACCTGCGGGACGACCGTGCGGCTGATCGTCCACCAGTCCCGCCACACCTGCCCCAGCAGGTAGTGCCGGAACGCGATCTTCGGTTCGGCGACCGGCGAGGGCCCCTCCAGGGTGGACGGCGCGAGCGTCCGGCACGCGTGCAGGTAGTACAGGCCCAGGGCGGCGGCCCCGGCGACGACGAGCGTCGCGGCGAACAGCACGGGGAACACGTACATGAACCCGAGCCACATGGCCGCGCCCCACACGGCGATCAGCAGCAGCACGAGGATGGGATGCACCGGCTCACCTCCCCCCGCGAGAGGGCGGGCCGTCGCCGAGGAGGTCGCGCAGCGAGGCCCGCAACCGCGGGCTGCGCGCCAGGTGGACGTCGAGCTGCTTGGCCGCGAGCCACCGGGTGGCCGCCGCCCGCGCCCATGCCTCCAGGGCGGGTTCGGTGACGCCGCGCTCCCTGAGCCGCAGGACGACCTCGACCAGCTCGTTGCGCTGCCCGACCTCGGCGCCGCGCAGCGGGGCGCGCCCGGCGCGGGCACGTCCCGGCAGCTCGGCGGTCCAGCGCGCGCCGAGCCGGGCGCGGGCGGACGGGGACAGGGCCGCGAGCAGCTCCGCCCGGAACGCCGGCGGCCGCGGGCACAGCCGCCGCGCGGCCCCGACGAACGCCTCGCCCGCGAGTTGCGGGGTGGCGCCGTCCGCGTCCGCGAGGTCGGCCAGCGCACGCGCCGCGCCGGCCGGCCCGGCGGTGATCGCCTTCCCGTACGCCCGGACGAGGGCCGCGTCGCGTCCCGCCCGGCCGCCGGGCATGACCTCGCGGACCCGCTCGGCGAGCCGCAGCGCCGCCGGTTCGGTGAGGCCGTCGCCGCCGGGGAACGCGAGCCGCGTGAACGTCCGGGACGGCAGCTCCGCCAGCGCGGGACGCCGGGCCATCGCGTCGCCGTGCGCGTCCAGCAGGTCGGCGCATTCACCGGCGGACGGCGGCTCCGACCACACCTCGCCCAGCGCGGCGTCGACCTCGCCGCCGGTTTCGCCGTCGAGCCGCAGCAGCTCGCCGGTGACCGGGATCCGGTGTCCCGGACGGCGGCGCCCGACGGACGCCAGCACCGCGCACGCGATCACCGGCACGGCGCGCAGCCGGCCGGCGTGCGCGTAGAGCAGG
Organism: Spirillospora sp. NPDC048824; assembly: GCF_043198455.1. Lineage (NCBI taxonomy): Bacteria > Bacillati > Actinomycetota > Actinomycetes > Streptosporangiales > Thermomonosporaceae > Spirillospora > Spirillospora sp. NPDC048824. The sequence goes on from NZ_JBICUS010000014.1 coordinate 219,093, forward strand.
TCGCAGTTCCCGGGCGTGAGCACCGCCGCCCGCTCCCGCTCGCGGGCCCCGGCGAGCCCGGCGACGACCCCGTCCAGCAGGGCGTCGCGCGACCCGCCGGGGCATCCGGCGAGGGCCGCGCCGAGATCACCGCCGCCGCGCCGTGCGCACCGCGCCGCCGCCGCGGACACCTCCGCGGGGTCGACCGGCACGCCCGCCCGCCCGGCGACACCCGCGGCCGCCGCGATCTCGGCCAGCGCGGACGCCCCGGCCAGCGCGTCCGACACCCCCTCGGTGACGCGGAGCGAGCACTGCCGGGCGACCTCCGCCGCGCCCGCCGCCCGCGCCCGCTCATGCAGGGCGAGCGCCAGATCCAGGCCCATGGACGGGACGCCCGGGACGAGGTCGCGCCACACCCATTCGGGGATCCCGGGCCCGCGCCGCGACAGCAGCTCCGCGGCCGCGCCCTCCTCCGCCGCCGTGACGGTCGCGTCGCCCCGGCAGAGCGCCAGCAGCGCGGCGGCGGCCTCCTGCGCGGGATCGTTCAGCGGCGCCAGCTCGCCGAGGGCGTCGAGCCCGGCGAGGTCGGGGCCGCGCCAGCAGCCGGCGACGGTCCGCGCGAACCGGCTCGCGTCCCCGTCCCGGACGCCCTTGCGGAGGTCGAACGCGGAGGCGTGCGAGGCGTGGTGCTGCGCGGAGGCCCAGATCGCGGGGGTCGTGCCGACGAGGCGCTGCGCCGCGCCGTCCGGGTCGGCGGTGTAGGTGACGAACGACAGCCGGGCCGCCGCCGCGACCGGCAGCGAGTACGACACGACCGCGATCCAGCGGGCGACCAGCTCGACGTCGTCGGCGACGAGCACGACCCGTCCATGACCCCGGCCGAGGACGCCGGCGACGGCGTCCACGAGACGGCCGAGCAGCGCGTACGGGTCGCCGGGGCCCGAGGCGGACAGCCACGCGGCGAGCGCCTCGGGATCGAGCGCCGCGCCGGGGACCAGTTCGTCCAGGGACTCCAGAACCGGCGTCTCCGGCTCCGGGCGGTGCGTCCAGTGCGGCGCGTGCCAGAGTTCGGCGGGCCGCACGCCCTCCAGCTCGTCCGGCTCGGCCACCACCGCGTGCGCGAAGAAGTTGCCGTAGCGGCCCGAGTAGTCGCGGCCGAGGTAGCTGCAGCGCAGCAGCAGCGGACGGCCGTCCACCCGGTCGTACAGCAGCGACACGGGGAACAGGCCCAGCTCGGAGTCGTCGGGCGACGGCGGCGCGTCGGGCGGCGGACGGTATGACAGGTACGGCGTCACGCCCGCCCGGACCCCGTCGGGCAGCCCGGGCGTCTCCGCGACGAACTGGAAACCCGCCCGGCCGGTGGGGCCGCGCCGCGCGGAGGTGTAGTGCAGCTGCCAGGCCACGGCTACGACCCTCCGGGACGCACGCCGTCGAGCATCCCGAACCGGTACAGCAGCCACAGCAGCGGATCTTCGGCCCGGTACGGCCGGACACCGCCCGCGCCGACGCGTTCCCCGTCCGGGACGGCGCCGAGCGCCGACAGGCCGAACAGCCCGTGCTCGGCGTACTGCTGCCCGAGATAGGTGTCGAGCTGGCCCGCCTGCCACTCGTGCAGGAGCGCCCGGACCTGCTCGTTCACCGCGTCCCTGTCGTCCAGGTCGAGAACGCCCCGGCCGGACCGGGACCGGTGCAGCGCCGACTGCTCCAGCGGACCCGGCCGCAGAACGTCGATCTTGGTGAGCGCGACCGCGACGGGGACGGGCAGCGGCACGCCGGGCCGGGTGCCGTGCCGCTGCCGGAGCGTGTCGGTGACGCGGGCGATGATGTTCAGCGGCTCGCTGCCCGGGTCCTCACCGGCCGTGCGCGGCCCCGGGACGGCGTCGCGCACGCCGGTCCGGGCACCGGGCAGCTCCAGCGGATCGACCAGGAAGATGACCGCGTCGGCCGCCTCCAGATACCGCAGGTGCAGGTCGGTGACCTCGCGGCTGCGCAGGTCCTCGCCCGCGGTGTCGAACAGCACCAGCGCGAGCGAGTCGTTGCGGGGACGCGAGAAACGCCCCCGCCGCGTCCGGGTGAGCAGGTACACCAGCGGCTCGCGGGGGCCGGTCGCGGCGCTGGCCGTCGTCGGCAGCAGCCGCCGCTCCTCGAGCAGCGGGCGCGCGAAGTCGCGCTTGTACCGCTCGATCGTGCGGTCGTCGCACGCCACCAGCGACGCGTCCAGCTCCGTCCCGACGCGGTTCATCAGCTCGTGCAGCAGGACGGCGATGTAGGTGCTCTTGCCCGCGTTCTTCGCCCCGACGAGCGCGACGATCCGGCCGGGGGAGTCGCAGTACGCGGACGGGAGCGGGTTGTGGCACTCCGGGCAGGCCCGGCTGCCGGTCGGGAGCCCGCAGTCCGGGCAGTCCGCGCGGCCCCCGCGCCCGGACGCGGAGAACACCGGCGGCAGCGACGCGCCCGCCGTCGACCCCGTGTACGCGGCGAGTTCCTCGTCGAGGACGGGCGCGCAGCCCCGCCGCCGCCCGGCCTGCCCGCGGCACCGGAACAGGATCCGCTGCGGCGCGACGGACGCGAAGCAGTACGGGCAGGTGACGCCCTGCTTGGACGTGCGCTGCCGGGACGGCACACCGGGGATCCCGGTCCGGGCGAGCGGCCTCGCCATCACTGGACCCGGAGCCGGCGGACGGGCGGGTCGCTCAGCTCGACGGCGGCGTCGTCGGCGAAGCAGCGCAGCCAGTACGGCCCGGAGACGTGCGGCGCCGCCAGGGACAGCTCACCCGGCACGGGCACCTGCTCCCACCTGCCGAGCGTCTCCCCGTCGGCGGGGCGGTGCGGCATGACGCGCCCGGCCCGCAGCACCAGCGACAGCCGTGCCACCCGCAGCGGGCGGGACGAGGTGAACCGGACCGTCAGCGACCGCCGCCACGGCGGACCCGACCGCAGCACGTCGTAGCGGACGATCGTGCGGGCCGCGACCTCGGCGGTCACCGGCGGGCCGGTCACCCGGGCGCCGCCCACGGTCCCTGCCGCCGCGACCGACAGCTCGACGGGCTCGTCCTCGGGGACGGGCAGCCGGATCCCGCCCTGCGTGTCATAGGCGGCGCGGGTCACGACCTCGCCTGCGGGCGGCTCGGCGAGGTGCGGCGGCCCGGCGCCGATCCGGTACACGAGGTCGACCTCCGCGACGTCCGCCGGCCAGTCGAACCCGACGTGCACGTAGTCGCCGCGCCGCTCGGCGACCAGCCGCCGCGGCGGCGGCAGGTTCACGTGCCGGTGGTACGCGCCGATCGCGGCGGTGCCCTCCGCGACGGTCACCGCGAGCAGCCATCCGCTGGAGCCGGGCCGTGCCGCGAGCCCGCCGGGGACCGGTGTGCACGCCAGCCGCCGCGTCTCGCGCCGGACCTCCTCCAGCGGGACGAGCGCGCTGCGCGGCCACGGCGGCGGCCCCTCCGACAGCACCAGCTCGACCGTCCCGCTGCCGGGCGCGTCGAACCGGGCCCGGACGAGCCCCGGGTCGGACGCGTCGGTCTCGGCGGACAGCGCGTACACCGGCTCGGGCGGCGCGCTCGGCGTGACCGACGCCCGCACCCCGCCCGTCACGACCTCCCGGCCGGACGCGTCGAGGTACACCGCACAGATCCGGTAGTGGTGCGTCCGCCCGTTCGGGACCTGTTCGCGGAACCCGTCGCGGCCCGCCGGAACGGCCTGCCCGTCGCGGACGACGACGACCCGCGCCGCCTCCGCCGGGCAGCGCCACCGCCCCGTCACCTGGCCGTCCCCGGCCAGCAGTTCCACCTCACCGGGATCGGGCCGCACCAGCAGCGGCCCCGCCACGGCGGGCGCGGAGGCCGCCTCCCCGCGCACCGCGACCACGCCGTAGTACACCGGGACGTTCACGGGCGGCCGCTCGTCGAGCGCCCCGCCGAGGGGCGTGCCGTCCCTGACATCACGCGGAGCCCGCCCCACCTGCCGCACGATCTGGTAGACGATCTCCCCGCCCGGGGACGGCGAGCCGTCCCACGACAGCCGCACCGACGCCCCGCCGCGGCGTCCGCCATCGGCGGGCCCGGCGCAGGCCGGGGCGATGTCCACGTCCGCGCGCAGCGAAGTGACGGGGCGCGGCGGGAGGCGGCGCTGGTGGGCGGCGGCGCCGGGGAGGTCGCGGACGAGGCGGAGCGCGTCGGCAAGGAGCCGGTGGGCGCGGTCGGGGTCGGGGTCGGCGGCGGCGGTCTCGCGGAGGCGCAGCGCGGTGTCGAGGCGGTGCCGGGCCTCGGCGGCGAGGACCTCCTCCTCCGGCGGCTCCGCGTCCCCGGAAGCCCGGGGGGCGACGGAGGACGGCGGGACGCCGGCGGCGTCCGCCAGTTCCGCCGCCGCGAACACCTCGCCCGCGTCCAGCAGCGCGCGCAGCCGCCCCGCGAGGCCGCCGCCCGGCCCGGTCTCCCGGACGACGGCGAACACCATGCGGCGGGCGTCGCCCTGGTCGATGCCGAGGTCCTCCGCGGCGTACCGCAGCAGCGCCCGCTCCGACGCCCGCTGCCGCAGCCGCTCGCGGAGCCTTTCCACCACGTCGTAGAGCACCAGCTCGGACAGGTCCGCCCCCGACCGCAGCGCGGCGAGGATCGTGTCGGCGTGCGTGGTGCTGGTGTCGCGGCTGCGGCGCGCCCACTCCGCGCCCGCCGCCGCGACCGCGTCCTTGTCGAGCGGCAGGTCCCCGCCCGGCGCGGCGAACCCGCCCAGCAGCCGGACCGGCCCGGTCAGCCGCGCCCCGAACAGGAAGTCGGCCAGGTGCCGCTTGCCGAGGACGTCCAGCGACTCCTGGACCTTCCGGTACGCCGGATAGGGCGCGGCGGACGGCAGCGGGTCCGGTTCGCGGATCTCGATGCCGTCGCCGGCGGCGAGGCTCTCCAGCTCGGCGCGGGACACGCCGGCGGTGCGGGCGATGCCCTCGACCTCGGCGGGCGCCGCCATCTTCAGCGTCCCGGCCGCGTCGGCGAGCCGGGCGCGCGCCTGGGCGCGGCGCCGCTCGCCGCGTTCCCGCCCGCCGCGCAGCCGCGCGTCCAGCGGCCGCAGGTCACCGCGTTCGGCGGCGGTGAACAGCGGCGTCAGCTCCCGGTGCTCGGCCTCCAGCCGGTCGATGAGCTTGCGGTACTTCAGCTGCCCGCGGGCCCGCCGCCAGCACTGCCGGACCTCCTTGACCCGCGCCGCGACCTCCGGCCCGGTGAGACCGTCGAGCGGAGCCCGTCCGCCGAACGGCGGTGGATCGGCCAGCGCGTACCGGACGCGCAGGTCCTCGGGGGGGTGATCGCCCGCCGCCCGCGCGGGCTCCAGCACCTCCCGCCGGTAGTCGTCGTCGAACGCCACGGGCCCCTCCGGCCGCTAGCTGACCTGGACCCGGGAGAGGGCCTTCCGGGAGCGTTCGACCTCCTCCTCCGACATTCCGCCGACGTCCACCTTCAGCTCCAGCCGCTCGCCGGTCTCCTTCTCCACGGCCGTGACGTTCAGCAGGCCGGACGAGTCGAGCGCGAACGTGACGCCGATCGGCCAGCCCGCCTTCTTGCCCGGCGGGACGCGGATCTCCCCGGTCGCGATCTCGGTGTTGTCGATCAGGTCGGTGGACTCCACGACCCCGGCCTGCTCCATCACCCGGACGTCCGCGGACGTCTGGTCGTCGTAGACGGTGAAGAAGTCCTCGGTCTTCGAGGCGGGCAGCTCGTCGTTGGCGTGCACGAGATGCGCGACGTTCTCGGCGCCCGTCTCCCGGTCGACCACCACGATCCCGAACGCGTGCGAGGCGACCGTCTTGATCTGCCGCCCGGCGATCTGCTTCTGCTGCTCGGCCGACAGCCCCGCGCGGCTCGCCATCTCCTCGGCGCGCTCGGCGGCGCCCTCCCGGACGAGCCGCCGGTAGGTCTCCTCGAACGCGTACAGCGCCGCGCCCTTGGCGACCGCGAGGTCGGGGTCCTGCAGCCGGGGCGTGAGGCCCAGCTCGGTCTCCAGCCGCGCCGCGACGACCGGCATCTTCGTGGACCCCCCGACGAGGACGAGGTCGTCGTAGTCGTCGACGTCCTTGTCGGCGGCGGTCGCGAGGGTCCGGCCGGTGATCTCGACGGTCCGGTCGAGGAGGTCCTTGGTCAGCTCCTCCAGCTTCTCCCGCGACACCTCGACCGACGCGACCCGCCCGGCGTGCATCACGCGGACGGTGTGGGCGGTGCGGGTGGTGAGGGCCTTCTTGGCGTCCTCGGCGTCGCGGCGGAGCTGCTGCTCGGTCTGCTTGTCGTCGAGCGGGTCGCCGGCGTCCGGGTGCTCGGCGCGGAACCGCTCGGCCAGGTGCTCGACGAGCCGCGCGTCCCAGTCGGCGCCGCCGAGCTCGTGGTCGCCGTCGGTGCACACCACCTCGATGTGCCCGCCGCGCAGCGAGATGACGGTGGTGTCGAACGTCCCGCCGCCGAGGTCGTACACGAGGATCGTCCTGTCCTGTTCGGGGTTCAGGACGCCGTAGGTGATCGCGGCGGCGATCGGCTCGGACACGATGTCGATGACGTTCAGCCCGGCGATCCGCCCCGCCTTGCGGGTCGCGTCGCGCTCGGCCGCGCCGAAGTAGGCGGGGACGGTGATGACCACGTCGCGGGCCTCCTCGCCCGTCGTGGTGCGCGCGTCCGTCGCGAGCTTCAGCAGGATGAACGCCGACAGCTCCTCGGGGGTGAAGTCGATCCCGTGGATGGGACGCGCCACCTCCCGGCCCATGTCCCGTTTGATCAGGCTGACGACGTTGTCGGGCTCCAGGACCGCGGTGTCCTTCGCGGTGGCGCCGACGACGACGTTCTCGCCGCTCTCGAAGTAGACGACGGACGGGGTGGTGTCGGTGCCCTCCAGGTTGCGCAGGACCGCCGGCCGCCCGACATCGTCGATGGAGGCAATGCAGGAGTACGTGGTTCCGAGGTCGATCCCGTAGACAGCCATGTCCCTCTCACCTATCGGTACCGAGTCCGCTGTTCATCGTCTCGCCGCGCCCGGTCCCGCGCAGGCGATTTGAGCCGGCCCTGACCGAGTGACCGGCCCCGTTCGATCCGGTCTCGGGGGCTTCGTCCGCCTTGTCGCCCACCTGGTCGTCCGCCTCGTCGTGCCCGCCGGCGCCGGCGCGGTGCTTCCCGACGCTGACGGCCGCCTTGCGCAGTACCCTCCCGCTCTGCTCGAACCCGTCGGACTGGACGGTCGTCACGGTGCCGTCCCGCATCGGGTCGTCGACGGGCGTGACCGCGACCGGCCGGTGCCGGGACGCGTCGTAGGGCGCGCCCGCCTCGGCCGTGAACCTCTCCACGCCGAGCCGCGCCAGCGCGTCGGCGACGTCGTCGGCCATCGCCCCCAGCAGCAGCGCCGTCCCCTCTGGATCCGGCGGTTCGGTCATGTCCGGCGCGGAGAGCCGGCACGACTCGCGGCGGGCCTGGTCGTGCAGCCGGTACAGCGCGGCCCGGACCGGCTCCAGCATCGCCTGCAGCTCCCCGCGCCGCAGCCGCTGGTTCTCCTCGTGCAGCCGGTCGATGACGGCCTCGCGGTGCGCGGCGCGCTCGTGCTCGCGGTCGAGCCGCGCGGCCAGCCCGGCGAGAGCGTCCCTGACGTCGGCGCGGAACGCCTCGTCGCCGGACGCCGCGTCGTCCCCGGCGGGCACCGGGTCCGGCTCGGCTCCGGAGTCCTCGTTGACTGGGGGGTCCCCGTCCCTCGACACGTGGAGTTACCTTAATGCTGGGCGACGTGAGGCGATAGGCCTGCTGATGACCTTCACTGGACTCTAGTTTGACCTGTACCCGCCATTCCAGCACCGGCAACGACGGCGTTTTCTCGCGTCGACACCTGTGGGTAACACCAGGGAAACGGCCTCCGGCGAAAGTGGGGGCATCACACGGGGGAACTGGAGGTGGCGATGTTGCTGCGGATACGCATCCGGCTGCCCGACCGTCCCGGATCGCTGGGGCAGGTGGCCCGCACGCTGGGCGCCGCCGGCGCCGACGTCGTCCAGATGGCGGTGCTGGAGCGCGGCAACGGCCGGGCGATGGACGACTTCACGGTCGCGTGGCCCGCCGGGGCGGGCGTGGAGCGGCTGGTCGAGGGGCTGGGCTCGGTGCCCGGCGTGGACGTCGCCGGGGTGTGGCCGACGGCCGAGCCGCAGGGCCTCTGCCCGGACGCCGCCGTGATCGGGCAGGTCGCGGCCGACCCCGGGCGCGGCGCCGAGATCCTCGCGGACGCCGTCCCGGCCGTCCTGAGCGCCGACTGGGCGGGGCTCGCCGAGCCGGCGGGCGGCGACGCGGGCGACGCGGGCGACGCGGGCGACACGGGCGACGCGGTGCTCGTGCACGTCAGCGCCGGCGGCATGTCCGGCGCCGCCCTGCACGGGCTCCTGCCGCTCCGCCCGCGCGCGTTCACGGCGCCGGACGGCACGCACCACGCGATGTGCCCGCTGCTCAAAGGCCGTATCGTGCTGGTCGCCGCCCGGACGGGGGCGCCGCCGTTCCACCGGACGGAGGTGTCGCGCCTGGAGCAGCTCGCGGGCGCGGCGGACATCGTCCTGGCCGGTGACCGCGCCGGACGGTCCGTCGTCTGACCTGGCCTTCCGGGGCACCCGGTCCTAGAGTCGCAGTCCAGACCCTGCCGTGTTCCCGGAGGTGGCCGATGGCCGTACTGCTGCGCCCTCACGTCGATGCGAGGCCAGACGAACCCGCGCTGACCGACGAACGCGGCAGCACGTCCTGGCGGGAGCTGGACGCCAGGACCGACCGGCTGGCGAGCGCGCTGCGCGGCCTGGGCCTGGCGACCGGCGACGCGATCGCCATCCACTCCGGCAACCGGCGCGAGTACTTCGAGCTGATGTGCGCCGCGGGCCACATCGGGCTCCGCCATGTCATGGTCAACTGGCACTGGACGGCCGACGAGCTGCGCTACGTCCTGGAGGACGCGGGCGCGCGGGCGCTGTTCTCCGAGGACGTCTTCGGCGACATCGCACGCGAGGCGTCCGAGGGGCTCGGCCTGGACGCCCGCGTCGCGTTCGGCGACGGGATCGCGGGCTTCACCCCGTACGAGGAGTTCCTCGCGGGCGGCGCGCAGGAGGAGATCGCCGACCCGGTGATGGGGTTCCCGATGTTCTACACCTCGGGCACCACCGGGCGGCCGAAGGGCGTGCGACGCAAGCAGCTCGGCGCGGGCGCCCCGATCGAGACGGCCACGCTCCTGGGGGACGTGTTCGCCGACGTCCTGCAGATCCCCGCGAACGGGCGGTCGCTGCTCGTCGGGCCCGTCTACCACTCGGCGCAGTGGCTGTGGTCCTACGTGTTCATGCTCGTGGGGCGGCCGGTGGTGATGCGGCGCGCCTTCGACCCGGCCGAGACGCTCCGGCTGATCGACGACCACGCCATCACGAACGTTCACCTGGTGCCGACGCAGTTCGTCCGGCTGCTGCGGCTGGACGAGGAGACCCGCGCGTCGTTCGCCGGCCACAGCCTCTCGGTCGTGTGGCACGGCGCCGCGCCCTGCTCGCCGGATGTCAAGCGGCAGATGATCGACTGGTTCGGCCCGATCGTCCACGAGTACTACGGCTCCACGGAGGCGGCGGTGAACAGCGTCATCACCGCGCCGGAGTGGCTGGAGAAGCCCGGCAGCGTCGGCCGTCCGCTGCCGACGACGGAGGTCCACATCCTGCGCGAGGACGGCGAGCCCGCCGCGCCGGGGGAACCCGGCCAGATCTTCTTCCGCTACACCAGCGGCGACGACGTCGAGTACTGGGGCGACGAGGACAAGACCCGCTCGATGCACCGCGGGGACCGCCTGTTCACCACCGGCGACGTCGGCTACCTCGACGACGACGGCTACCTGTTCCTGTCCGACCGCGTCATCGACATGATCATCAGTGGCGGGGTGAACATCTATCCGGCGGAGATCGAGGGCGTCCTGATCACCCATCCGTCCGTCCGGGACGTCGCCGTGTTCGGCGTGCCGGACGAGGAGTTCGGCGAGCAGGTGAAGGCCGCCGTCGAACTCGCCGACGGCGCCGAGCCGTCCGGCGCCCTCGCGGACGAGCTGATCGAGCACGTCCGCACCGCGCTCGCCGGTTACAAGGCGCCGCGTTCGGTCGACTTCGTCGACGCGATGCCGAGGACGCCGACCGGCAAGCTCTACAAGCGCCTTCTGCGCGACCCGTACTGGGAGGGCCAGGCGCAGAAGATCTGACTCATCTCAGCAGTGCGAGGACCGCGTCCAGGTCGGTGAGGCATGCGTCGGAGCCGAGCCCCTGGGCGACGGTCGCCGCCGCGGCCGTGCCCCAGCGCGCCGACTCCAGGACGTCGCGTCCCCGCACGAGCCCGGTGATGAACCCGGCGCAGTAGGCGTCGCCGCAGCCGGTGGTGTCGGCGACCTCGACGGGCAGGGCGGGCAGCCGGTGCACGCCGTCGGCGGTGGCGACGAGGCTGCCGTCCCCGCCGAGGGTGATGATCACCGTCTCCGGCCCCCGGGACAGCAGCGCCTTGGCGGCCTTCTCCGGGTCGTTCTCGCCGGTCATCGCCGCGGCCTGCTCCTCGTTGGGGAGGAAGTGGTCGACGTACGGCAGGAACGCGCCGGCGCCGGCGAGGAGGTCGGGCATGTTGGACAGCGGGTCCATCGTCACCACGGTGCCGGTCTCCCGCGCGGCGGCGAGCGTCTCGAAGAACGCGGGATCGTTGAGGCCGAAGGTGACGTCCGGCCCGCCGAGGTGCACGATGCTCGCCGCGGCGAGCAGGCCGGGGCCGACCGCGCCGGCGGTGAGGGTCAGGTTGGCGCCCGGGACGTGGAAGCTCGGCCGCCCGCCGTCCGGCCGGATCGGCAGGATCGACGCGCTCGTCTGGTCGGCGGTGCGCCGGACGAGCCCGCGCACGTCCACGCCGTTCCGCGTCATGATCGTCATCAGCAGGTCGCCGAGGTCGTCGTCCCCGATCGCGCCGACCGAGACGACGTCGTTGCCGAGCCTGGCGAGGGCGACCGCGGTCCCGGCGGCCGCGCCCGCGGCGGTCACCCTGATCTCGTCCACGACGACGGTGTCCTGCCCGCCGGGGATGCCTTCGACGGGCCGCGCGAGCACGTCCAGGATGTGCGCACCCAGTGTTACAACCGCCATGACCACACCCCTTGAAGATCGTCAGGGTCGTAGCGTACGGGGTACGGACCCGAAAAGGTGAGAGGTATTCGCATGTTGCTGAGGGACGAGCGGGACCAACTGTGCGCGGCCGGCCGCCGCCTCGCCGAGACCGGCCTGGTCACCGGCGCGTCCGGGAACATCAGCGTCCGGTCGGGCGATCTGGTCGCGGTCACTCCGGGCGGGATGGTGCTCGACCGGATGGAGCCCGCCGACTGCCCGGTCGTGAACATGTCGGCCCGGCTGGTCGAGGGGGAGCGGGCGCCGTCGTCCGAGACCCCCATGCACCTGGCCCTGTACGAGGCGACCCCGGCCGCGGCCATCGTCCACACCCACTCCACCTACGGCGCCGTCGTGGCGACGACCATGCCGGAGCTGCCGCCGATCCACTACAACACCCTCCTGCTGGGCGGCGTGGTCAAGGTCGCCGAGTACGCCACCTACGGGACGCCCGAACTCGCGGACAACGTCCGGACCGCCATGGCCGGAGGGAAGCGCGCCGCGCTGATGGCCAACCACGGCGGCGTCACGATCGGCCGCGACCTGGACGAGGCGTTCGAGAACGCGCGCCTCCTGGAGTGGCTCTGCGGCGTCTACGTGCGGGCCAGGATGATCGGCGAGCCGCGCGTCCTGACGGACGGGGAACTGGCGGCGGTCGTCGAGCGCGGCCTCACGCCCCCCGAGTTCCCCCGCGTGTAACCTAACGCTTGCTAGGTCACCGCGTGGGAGGTCCGCTTTGCCCTTCGTCCTGATCGACAAGCCGCGCCCGCACATCACCCTCATCACGCTCAACCGGCCCGAACGCATGAACGCGATGGCCTTCGACGTCATGGTCCCGTTCCGGGAGGCGCTGGAAGAGGTCAGCCGCGACAACGACACCCGCGTCGTCGTCATCACCGGCGCGGGGCGCGGCTTCTGCTCCGGCGCCGACCTGGAGAACCCGGGAGACATCCCCGGCATCGACGGGCTCACGCTCCCCACCATCGCGCTCCGCTCGATGGAACTGCTCGACGACGTGATCCGCGCGATGCGCCGCGTCCACCAGCCGGTCATCGCGGCGGTCAACGGCCCGGCGATCGGCGGCGGGCTCTGCCTGTCCCTGGCGGCCGACATCAGGCTCGGCGCCGACACCGCCCTGTTCCGCGCCGCCGGCATCAACAACGGCCTCACCGCCAGCGAACTCGGCCTCAGCTACCTGCTGCCCCGCGCGATCGGCGCGTCCCGCGCCTTCGAGATGATGCTGTCCGGACGCGACGTGGACGCCACCGAGGCCGAACGCGTCGGCCTGCTCTCCCGCGTCGTCCCGTCCGACAAGCTGCTCGACTCCTGCTATGAGCTGGCCGAGCGGATCGCGGGGTTCAGCCGCCCCGGCACCGAGCTGACGAAGCGGATGCTGTGGTCGAGCCTGGACGCCGCGAGCCTCGACGCCCACATGGGCCAGGAGGGACTGGCGCAGCTCTACGTCCGCCTCACCACCCACAACTTCGAAGAGGCCATCAAGGCCCGCAAGCAGAACCGCCCCCCGGACTTCGAGGACTGACGCGCGGGCGGCGGCATGACAGGCTGAAGGGGTGCCGAAGCTTTCCCCGGACGACGCGCGCCGGCTGCTGACGACAGTTCCCGTCGTGCGCCTGGCGACCGTCGGCGAGGACGGGCGGCCGCATCTCGTCCCGGTGACGTTCGCCGTCCACCGGGGAGCCGTCTACACGGCCGTCGACCACAAGCCGAAGAGCACCCGCGACCTGCGGCGGCTGGCCGACATCCGCGCCAACCCCCACGTCGCGCTGCTGGCCGACCACTACGAGGACGACTGGGACCGGCTCTGGTGGGTCCGCGTGGACGGCCACGCGAGCATCGTCGGGGAGCCGGAGGGGATGGCCGAGCCCGTCCGGCTCCTCGCCGGCCGCTACGCCCAGTACCGCGACCGCCCGCCCGAGGGCCCCGTCATCGCCATCACGATCGACGCGTGGACCGGCTGGTCGGCGTCCTAAGGCCGGTCCCAGGCCCCACCGATCCGCGCGAGGTCACCCGCGTACTCGATGCGCGCGGACCACTCGTCCGGCCAGGCGTCCATGCCGAGGTGCGCGCCCGCGAACGCCCCCGCCAGGCAGGCGATCGAGTCGGAGTCGCCGGAGCTCGCCGCACCGCGCCAGATCGCCCCGACCGGCTCCTCGGGGAAGAGCAGGAAGCACAGCAGCCCGGTCGCCAGGGCCTCTTCGGCGATCCAGCCCTCCCCGGTGATCTCGCAGGGGTCGGACGCGCGGTCGCCGCGCGCGAGGGCCTCGTCCAGCCGGTCGAGGACGGCCAGGCACTCGTCCCACCCGCGGGCGATGAACGCCTCCGGGGAGTCCATGCCCGGCTGCTGCCAGAGGGTGCCGAGCCAGCGCTCGTGGTAGGCGGTGCGCTGGTCGTGGCAGCGGGCGCGGAGCGCGGCGGGCAGGTCGGACGGGTTCATCCCGCCGGCCAGCCACCGGACGGCGAACGCGGTCAGCTCACTGGCCGCCAGACCCGTCGGATGCCCGTGCGTGAGCGCGGCCTGAAGCTGCGATGCGCCCGCCCTGGTCTCATCGGAGAGCCCGGGCGCGAGACCGACCGGCGCGACGCGCATGTTGGCGCCGCAGCCCTTGGAACCCGCCACGGTGGCCTCCACCCACGGCTTCCCGGCGGCCAGGCCCCGGCACGCCCGCAGGCACGTATGGCCGGGGGCCCGGTCGTTGTCGGGGCTGTCGAGCCAGTCGACGAACCGCCGCCGCCACATCGGCGTGATCAGATCGGGGGTGAACGGCGGGTTCTCCAGTGCGTCCAGGAGGGCGAGGCCGACCGCGATCGCCATCTGCGTGTCGTCGGTGACCAGCGCCGGATCACCGTTGAGCTGCGTCGGCCCGTGCTCGCCGAAACGCCGGTGGATCTGCTGCATCGTGAGGAACTCGGTCGGCGCGCCCAGGGAGTCCCCGTACGCCGACCCGAACATCGCTCCGCTCGCCCGTCTCATGGGCGGCATTCTTCCTCAATCGGTAGAAGCGCCGCGGAAACGACCGGGCGTCATCCCGTAGCAGCGGACGAACCAGCGCGTCAGATGGCTCTGGTCGGCGAACCCCGCCGCCGCCGCGACCTCCCCGATCGCGTCCCCGCGCGCCAGCAGCCGGCGAGCCGCGCGCAGCCGCAGCTGACGCTGGTAGTCGCTCGGCGCCATCCCGTGGATCCGCCGGAACGCCCGGTACAGCGCGAAGCGGCTGCATCCCGCCGCCTCCGCCAGCTCGTCGGCGCCCACGTCGTCCAGGAACGACTCCTCGAGCCGCCGCCGCGCCCGCTCGACGGCGCCGTTCGCGGACGAGACGCGCAACCGCCGCGTCGCCGCCCGGTCGACCATCGCCCCGACCGTCGCGGTGAGCAGCTCGTCCCGCCGCAGCGCCGGGGCGCCGCCGAGCAGCGCCGCGTGCAGGCCGCGCAGATTCCGCGCCAGAACGGGATCGGCCACGACCGGCGACCCGAACAAGGGCAGCGCGGCGGGACGGTCGGTGATGTCGGCCAGCACCCCGGACACCAGCTCCGGCCCGATATGCACGATCCGGTAGGTGAACCCCAGCTCGTCGGCGGCGTGCCCATCGTGCGGATCATCCGGATTGAACGCGATGACCATCCCGGCCGCGCTCGTGTGGGCGCCGCCCCGGCAGCGGAACGCCTGATACCCGTCCTCGGTCACGCCGAACGAGAACGTCTCGTGGCTGTGCCGGTGATACACGTGCCGCTCGAAATGGGCGTGCATCGCCTCCAGGGGACGGTCGGGCGACCGCCAGTACCTGCTCCACTCCACGCGTCCCAGTCTGGCGCACGAGCGTTCAAGACAGTGTCCCCGCAGCCGAGGCACCCTGGACGACATGCGTTTCGACACCAAGATCGGGGTCGTGGTCCGGGACGACCTGGCCGCATGGCAGCGGCTCAACGTCACCGCGTTCCTCGCGAGCGCCGTCGCCGGCGCCTTCCCCGGCGTCATCGGCGAACCGTACGAGGACGCGTCCGGCAACACCTACCTGGCGATGTTCCGGCAGCCCGTCCTGATCTACGAGGCCGACGCCGAGACGATCCGCAAAGCCCACGAACGCGCCCTCGCACGCGAGATGGACATCGCGGTCTACATCGAGGACATGTTCAAAACCGGCCACGACGAGGCGAACCGCGAGACCGTCCGCGCCGTCACCGCCGACGAGATGCCGCTCGTCGGGTTCTCCGTCCACGGCCCGAAGAACGGCGTGGACAAGGTCTTCAAGGGGCTTCGGCTGCATCCGTGAGGCCGGCCAGCACGGCGAGCCGCTCACGATGACGCTCCGGCGCCCCGAACAACTGCCGGGACCCCTGCGCCCGCTTGAAGTACAGGTGCGCGTCGTGCTCCCACGTGAACCCGATACCGCCGTGCAACTGGATCGCCTCGCCCGCCGTGTGGAAGAAGGCATCCGAGCAGTACGCCTTGGCCAGCGCCGCCGCGGCCGGCAGTTCCTCCGGGCTCTCGTCCGCCGCGGCCGCCGCGTTCAGCACCGCCGACCGCGCCGACTCCACCAGCACGAACATGTCCGCGCACCGGTGCTTGATCGCCTGGAACGACCCGATCGGCCGCCCGAACTGGTGCCGCACCTTCGCGTACTCGACCGTCATGTCGAGGGTCTTCTGCGCCCCGCCGAGCTGCTCCGCGGCCAGCGCCACCGCCGCCACGTCAAGGGCTCGCAGGATGGCGCCCTCCCCGCCCACCCTCCGGGCCGGGACGCCGTCGAACTCGATCCGCGCCAGCTTCCGCGTCTGGTCGAGCGTGGGCAGCACCGTCCGGACGAGCCCCGCGACGTCCTCCACGGCGTACAACCCCACACCGTCCGCGCCCTTGGCCGCGACGAGAACCAGATCGGCGACATGCCCGTCCAGGACGAAGTCCTTGGTGCCGCGCAGCACCCCGTCCTCGAACGTCGCCCCGACCGCCCCGAGTTCCCAGCGCCCGTCCTCTTCGGCCACCGCCAGCGTCGCGATCGTCGACCCGTCCGCGATCCCGGCCAGGAGATCATGACCGCCCTCCCCGGCCTCCAGGGCGGCCGCGGCCGTGATCGTGGCGAGGAACGGAGCGCAGACCACGGCCCGCCCCATCTCCTCGAACACGACGGCCAGCTCCCTCACCCCGAACCCGGCGCCGCCGTACTCCTCACCGATCGCGAGACCCTGCAACCCGAGCTGCCCGGCCATCTGCGCCCACACCCCGGGGTCGTGGCCTTCGTCCGTCTCCATCAGCCGCCGCACCTCGGCGGAAGGCGACCGGTCGGCGAAGAAGCGCCGCAGCGCGTCCCTCAGCTCCCGCTGTTCCTCGGTGACGACGAGCTGCATTCCGGCGGCCTCCCACACGTGCTCACGCTTGCCCGGTCATCGTGCCGCACGCGCGCCGCCGGGCCGCCCGGCGTTCCCATCCACCGGGACGGGTCAGGGTGCCCAGTCGTGCGGGCCGAGCGCGTACCCCCGGCTGGTGGAGTGCAGATGGTTGATCGACACCAGGTGCCCGAGCGCCGCCCAGAGGTCCTCCTCCGGTGCGCCGACGAGCTCCTCGATCGTGTCGAAGTCCGCCGCCCCGCCGCCCTTGTCGATCGTCGCCACGGTCTCGTACACGGTCAGCTCGAAGTCCGTCAGCTCCTGAACGTCCCCGCGCCTGAACTCTCGCTCGTCCATAGACGACACGTGCCCGTTCCCCGGACCTTCTATCTGTCCGACACGGGGCTTCAGCTCGTAGGCTGAGTTCGCAAGGCCCTGTGATTACGATCTGTATGCGAAGGGTGGCGCTCTGCTTGTACGCTCGCTCGCGAGGGAAGGAGCAGGGCATGACTGTGATGGTTGATGAGCCTCTGACGCAGGGAGACGACGTTCTCCTGGACGGTTTCCTCGCCCTTGAGACCCCCGAGGGCTTCCGAGCCGAACTGATCGACGGAGAGATCGTCGTGACCCCACCCCCGCTAGGCGACCATGAGCGGTGCATCGGCAAGATCATCCGCCAGGTCATCCGGTACAGCGCCACCGAGTTCGAATGCGCCTGCAACAAGGGCCTCAAGGTGCCGGGCTTGGATGGACATCCAGACAATCGGGTGATTCCGGATATCACATTCGTCGCCATCGAGGCGGACCCGTTCCACGGTGCGCCCACATGGATGCCCGTCGAGGATGACGGCATCATCATGGTCGTCGAGGTGACGTCCTCCCGGCCGACGCGGGATCGCCAGGCCAAGCGCACCGGGTACGCGAGAGCGGGAATCCCCTTCTACCTGCTGGTGGACCGGGAGGAGGGCAGGACGGTGCTGTTCAGCGGGCCGGATGGCAAGGACTACGGGCACACGGATCAGGTGCCGTTCGGGAAGACGCTTCCACTGCCGAAGCCGTTCGAAATCGACCTGGACACCTCCGAGTTCGCCTGACAGCGGGCCGGTGGTGACCGGCCCATCCTGCGGGTCGGTTCCCCGAGCGCCTGAAGGACGAGAACGAGGGGTCCTGACCGGGCGAACGGCTATCGCCCGTCGTCCCGGGGTGATGCCAGCAGAGGTACGAGGAACCGCCGGGCCACACCGGCCAACTGCTCGTCGTCGTCCAGGTCGATGAGCCGGCTGGGGATCGCCAGGAACGAGGCGGAGACGCGGACCATCATCTCGGCCACCATGTCGATGTCCAGGTCGTCCGGCACGTTGCCGGCGCGTTGCTCGCGGCGGAGCTGGCCTGCGACGAACTGCCGCACGGTGGCCACGGTCCGGCCGCCGTCGTTGATCATGGAGGAGACGAGCAGGTCCGGTTCCGCCGCGATCATGCCGCCGATCAGCGGGTTGCGCTGGATGGCGCGCAACGAGCTCACGAAGCCCAGCACGACCCGGTCGGCGACGGTCTCGGCCCGCTGGATGTCGATGAGGAACCGGTCGAAGTACCGGCGGTACTCCCGCAGCACGACCTGCTCCACCAGTGCGTCCTTGGTGGCGAACCGCCGGTAGACCGTGATGCGCGAAACCCCGGCGCGCCGGGCCACGTCCTCCATGGTGGAGCGCTGGATGCCCATCCGGCAGAACTGCTCATGGGCCGCATCGAGTATGCGCACACGGGACTCGTCGGCGTCGCCGACATGGTCGACGGCGTCGGTGTAAGCGCGTTCGAGCAACGACTCCTGGCTCGATGTCGCCATGAGTGCGGACGGTGCAGGTTCCACGTTCTCCTCCCGAGGAGGCTGATTCCGCCTCAAATCACCAACACTCTAGGCCTTGTGATGGCCGACACGGTGTGCTGTCATTACTGGCATGTCAATGATACGCAGATGCAAGTTGCGTATCACCATATCAGTCTGGCGCGCTCGGCCCGAGAAGGAGCGAAGGTATGGAGAGACCCAGCAGGCGGAACGTGCTGGTCACAGGCGGGACGCTGGGCGTGGCGGGCGCGCTGGGCGCCGCCACGCCCGCGCAGGCGTCCGCACTCTGGACGTGGTCGCCCCAGGGCTCGATCGCGGGCGCGGGGCCAGGCGCCGACCCCCGCGGGGTGTGGGATCCGGAGGCCGACGAACTCGTCGCCGACCTGATCGACAGCGGCCACGTGGACTTCGTCAACATGCAGCTGCGCCAATGGACCAAGAACGGCCAGTTCCTGCCGCTCCTGCTGCCCCGCGAACTGCGGACGTTCATCGAGAAGGCCCGCGAGATGCCGTCATGGGCCGACGAGGACAAACTCGAGACCGCGGTGGACTTCAACGAGAAGCGCGGGCTCTACCTCGGCGTCACCTACGGCTTCGCCAGCGGCATGATGAGCACGGTCATCCCGAAGGAGGCGCGCGCGGTCTACTACTCCAAGGGCGGCGCGGACATGCGGGACCGCATCACCAAGACCGCCAAGCTCGGGTACGACATCGGCACGTCGAACGCCTACAAGGACCGCGGCGAGATGATCGTCACGTGCGTCAAGACCCGGCTGGCGCACGCGGGGGTGCGTCACCTGCTTCCGCAGTCCCCGTACTGGTCGAAGGTCGCCGACGAGAAGATCCCGATCAGCCAGGCGGACATGATGGTCACCTGGCACAGCCTGCCCACGACCGTCATGCAGAACCTGCGGAAGTGGAAGGTGCCGATCCCGGCCGGCGAGTCCGAGGCGTTCCTGCACTCGTGGCAGCTGTGCGCGCACATGCTCGGCATCAAGGACGAGTACATCCCCAACTCCTGGGCCGAAGCCGACTCGCAGGCCGCGCAGGTCCTGACGCCGATCCTGGCGCCGACGCCCGAGGGCGTCAAGCTGGCCGACATGCTGCTCAACCTGGCCACGATCGTCCCGGGCGGCCCCCTCAAGTACGTCACCAAGCCCATCCTCGGCGCACTCACCCGCTACGTCCTCGGTGACGAGATCGCCGAATGGCTGAAGATCCCCCGGGAACCGTTCTGGGACGAGGTCTTCGCGGTCGCCTGGGAGCCCTTCATCGCCGTCCGCGAAGGCCTGCTCTCGCTCGAGGACGCGCCGGGCGCCCTGCAGAAGGCCTATTGGGCCTTCGACGAGATCCTCCGCCTGGCGGCCCTGCTCGTCCTGTCCGGCGGGGACCTGCCGATCAGCATCGAGATCCCGCACACCAACAACCCGCACTACTGACAGGAAACGATCCCGGGCCCGGGCTCCGCAGAGGTCCGGGCCCGGATCGCCGCTCGGGCGGTCCGGCCGCCGTCAGCCGTAGCGGCTGAGGTCGTGGAAGAAGCCGGGGACGGTGTGCAGGGCGCCGGATTCGTCGAGGCGGTTGTAGACGTAGCTCGCCACGGCCAGGTCCAGGACGCCCAGGCCGAAGGGTGAGAAGACGACCGGCTTGCCGGCGGGCGGGGTCGTCTTTCCGGTGAGGACGTCGTAGAGGGTGCCGTCGACGAAGTCGCGGTTGCCGACCTGCTGCTCGGCCAGGTGCGGCGACGTGTCGGCCTTCATGCAGTGCTCGACGTCGTCCACGATGTTGCAGGACGACAGGATGATCTCGGGGGAGAGGTCGCGCAGGGAGATGTGCAGGACGAGCGGGTTGTGCGCGAACCAGGCCGGGTCGGTGACGTGGGGTTCGCCGGCGACGGTGGCGAAGACGACCAGGTCCGAGGAGCGGATCAGCGACTCGGCCGTGTCGTGGATCGTGATGTCGCCCTTCTCGGTGCGTTCCAGGTAGCCCTTGAAGCCGTCGGCGTGCTCCGCCGACAGGTCGTGGATGCCGAGTGCGTCGAACGTGAAGCCGTTGCCCGCCAGGTACGTGTGGATGTAGCGGGCGATGAGGCCGACGCCGATGAAGCCGACGCGGCGGGGCCGGTCGCCGCGCGCGTCGGCGAGGGCGGCGGCGGCGAGGGCGGCGGACGCGGCGGTGCGGGCGGCGCTGATGATGGAGCTCTCCAGGCACGCGAACGGATACCCGGTCTCGGCGTCGTTGAGGATCAGCACGGCGGACGCGCGGGGGATGCCGTTCGCGACGTTGCCGGGGAAGCTGGAGATCCACTTGATGCCGTGCACGCCGACGTCGCCCTGGACGGAGGCCGGCAGGGCGATGATCCGGTCGGACGGGCGGTCGGGGAACCGGAGGAAGTAGGAGTCGGGGTTGACGGTCCGGCCCTCGCCGTGCAGCCGGTAGGCGGCCTCGACCATCCCGGTGACCTGCTTCTCGCGCCCGGCGACCGCGTCGTGGACCTGGGCGCCGGAGATCACGGCGAATGAGGGGGCCTGCGTCATGAAAAGTGCTCCGTGTCCTATCCGAGTGATCAGGCGTCGAGGATATCGGGCAGCTCGTCGCCGAAGTTTTCGCGCAGCCAGCTCTCCTCGTAGATGGAGTCCAGGTAGCGCTCGCCGAGGTCGGGTGCGATGGCCACCGCGACAGGGTCCTCGCCGGGGTACTTGGCCTCCAGCCAGCGGGACGCGCCGGACACGACGGTGCCGGTGGAGCCGCCGAACAGGAACCCGCGCGACGACAGGGCGTGCACGGTGCGGATCGTGTCGGGCTCGGCGACGTGCACGACGTCGTCGATGAACGACTCGTCCACGAGGGCGGGCCTGCTGCTGGTGCCGAGGCCGGGCACCATGCGGCGTTCGGGGATGCCGCCGAACGTGACGGAGCCGACCGCGTCGACCGCGACGATCGTGACGGGGCGGTTCCGCTCGCGGAAGTAGCGGGCGCAGCCCATCAGGGTGCCGGTCGTGCCCGCGCCGACGAAGAGAACCTCCAGGTCGGGGAACTCCCGGTCGATGGATGGAGCGGTCCCGCGGTAGTGGGCGAGCCAGTTGTTGCGGTTGGCGTACTGGTTGAGCCACACGTACTCGCGGCCGGACTCGCACAGCTCCCGGACGTAGGCGATGCGGCCGCCGAGATAGCCGCCGTTGGCGTCCCTGCCGGACACGACCCGGACCTCGGCGCCGAGCGCCCGCATGACCCGCATGGACGCGGGGTTGCAGCGCGGGTCGGTGACGCACACGAACTTCAGCCCGCGGCTCGCCGCGATGAGGCTGAGCGCGATGCCGAGGTTGCCGGACGACGACTCGACGATGATCGAGTTCTCGGTGAGCGCGCCCTCCGCCTCGGCCGCCTCCACCATCGCGGCGGCGGCCTTCAGTTTGACCGAACCCGCGAAATTGAAGCCCTCACATTTGAGGTAGAGCGGACGGTCAATGACGTGCCGCAGATCGACGTAAAGGTCGTCGACATTGAAATCCTGCGGCGAGGTGATTATCGGCACACTGTCACCCTCAAATGAAGAAGCAATTCCCTCATCTTCCCCGATGTCCACCGCGTGCCCGCGCCCGGCCTTGGCGAGGCATCACCGTACCGGCCTGCATCTTCTTCACGCAACCCCCTACTTACCGACGGGTAGCGACGAATGCGAGATGCTTCTGTCGTACCACGGATATGCTATGCCCTCCGCTTGTTTTGCTGATGACGGTGGAGAAGTTCTACATCACGGAGAGTAATGATGAATGCTCGCGGACCCGCCGCGGACCGGCTGCTCCCCCTGGCCGGGCTGCCCGCCCTGGACGTGCCCGAGGCACAGGTCCGGCGGGCCAGGGAGCTGGCCGTCCGGCACGGGATGCTCCGCGAGGAGGACGTCGACGTCGCCGACCCCGTGATCACGCGGGTGGAGCGGTTCGCCGCCGAACGGGACCGTCCCGCCGTCACCGACGGGACGCGTACGGTGTCCTACGCCGAACTGGCCGCCGAGGCCCGCAGGCTGGCGGCACTGCTGGAGGACGAGGGCGTCGAGCCCGGCACGGTCGTCGGCGTCGGGGGGCCGCGCTCGGCAGGCGTCATCGCCGCGTTCCTCGCGATCGAGCTGGTCGGCGCTCTCTACGTGCCGGCCGACGAGTCGTGGCCCGCCGGGCGCGTCCGCGACGTCCTCGTCCAGGCGGGCGCGTCCGTGCTGGTCATGGCGGATGACGCCGGCGCGCTGGCGGAGGGGGCGGCGGCCGCCGGCTGCCGGGTGCTGCGGGCCGCCGCGGCGGACGGCCTCGCGCCCTGGACCGGTGAACCGCGACTGAACACTCTCGACCAGCCCCGGTACGTGCTGTTCACCTCGGGTTCGACGGGCCGGCCCAAGGGCGCGGTCGTCGAGCACCGGGGCATGGTCAACCACCTCTGGGCCAAGATCGCCGACATGGGGCTGACCGGCGCGGACGTCGTGGCGTTCACGGCCCCCCTCGGCTTCGACATCTCCGTCTGGCAGATGCTGTGCCCGCTGCTGCTCGGCGGCCGGGTGGACGTCGTCGGCGACGAGACCGGGCACGATCCGGTCGCGTTCGCGCAGGCCGTGGACGAGCGGGGCATCACGATCGTCGAACTCGTCCCGACCATGGTCAGGCACCTCCTGGACGACCTGACCCCGGAGCCCCGTCATCCCGGGGGGACGACCCCGCAGACCTCCCGGCAGCGGCCTCTGCAGGGGCTGCGCTGGATGATCGCGACCGGTGAGGAGCTGCCCGCCGAGCTGTCGCGGCGCTGGCTGGAGGCGATGCCGCATGCGCGCCTGCTGAACGCCTACGGCCCGACCGAATGCTCCGACGACGTCACCCACCACAACGTGACCGCCGGTGACCTGCGGCTTCTCCGGCTGCCGATCGGAACGCCGGTCGTGAACGCGCGGCTGTACGTGCTGCGGGAAGAGGACGACGGGACGTGGGCGGCGTGCGACGCCGGCGAGACCGGCGAGCTGTTCGTCGGGGGCGCGGTCGTCGGGCGCGGCTATCTGGGAGACGAGGAGCGGACCCGCGAGGCGTTCTACCGCGACCCGTTCGGCGACTCCCCGACGGGCCGCCTCTACCGGACGGGCGACGCGGTGCGGCTGCTGCCGGCGGGCGCGGGCGGCGAGGACCGCCCCACCCTGCAGTACCTGGGACGGGTCGACCGGCAGGTCAAGATCGCCGGGGTGCGGATGGAGCTGGGCGAGATCGAGGCGGTGCTGCAGCGGCATCCGTCGGTGGGGGCCGCCGCGGTCGTCGTGCACGATTACCCGTCCGGGTAATTTGTCACGCTGTGTAGCCGCATCAGGTCGAATGTGTTGTGAACTTTTGTCACGCGGTGAGCGTCGCACCACGCCGGGTGGTGGTGCCTCATCGGCGGTTTTGTCACTCCTGTTAGCAATAGGACGGGTCAAGTTCTACTTTTGAGGGGATTGCGAGGCATGTGACAGGCTGGTTGACTGTGGCTCCGCTACTCCTGAGTAGTGCATGGTCCAGGGCGGTCCCGGGCGAGGACGGAACGTGGCGGCGCTCTGTATTGGCCGGACCACAGGGCGTTGGGTCCCGCATTCATGCGGCCGATCGCGGTTCCGGAAGGGACTCGGGGTGAAAGGGGACGGGGAAACAGCCCGATTTCTGTGGTCATTCTCTTTGATTTTCTGCCCGCCGGCGCCGAGCCGGTCCCGATGCCGGGCGTAAAGCAAACCCCCTTCGACCGGGAAAGTGCCGCTTGATGTCCACCGAGTACGTTCCTCTTTCTGCCGCTCAGCGGAGCGTCTGGTACGCGCAGCAGTTGGCACCCGAAACGCCGATCCACATCGCGCAGTACATCGAGATCGAGGGACCGGTCGACCACGAGCTGTTCGACCGGGTGGCGCGTATCGCCGCGCACGAGGCCCTCGCCCAGAACGCGCGGCTGGTCGAAGTGGACGGCGTTCCGCACCAGATTCTCGACCCGGACGCGACCGTGTCGATCCCCCTCGTCGACCTGTCCGGCGAGCCCGACCCGGACGCCGCCGCGCGGGCGTGGATGAACGAGCGGATGGCCGAGCCGCTGCCGCTGGACGGCGAGCGGCTGTTCCGTACCGCGCTGCTGCGGCTGGCCCCCGACCTGCACCGGTGGTTCGTGCACGCCCACCACGTGACCCTGGACGGCTACGCCGGCCTGCTGGTCAGCCGCCGTGCCGCCGAGGTCTACACCCTGCTGGCGAACGGTGGCGAGTACGAGCCGGGCGAGCTGGGCGACTTCCGGGGCCTCCTCGCGGAGGAGGAGGACTACCGCGCGTCGGAGAAGTTCGAGCGGGACCGCGCGTACTGGACGGAGCGGTTCGCCGACAAGCCCGTCGCCGTGTCGCTGGCCGACGAGATGGCCGAGCCGACCGCCGACTACCTGAGCCGCATCACGGTCATCCCGGCCGACGAGGCCGCCGCGCTCGGGGCCGGCGCCCGCCGGCTGCGCACCGCCGCGCCGGGGCTGGCGATCGCCGCGACCGCCGCGTACGTGGCGCGGATGACCGGCACCGAGGACGTCGTCCTCGGGCTCGCGGCGGCCTGCCGCACCACGGAGACCGCACGCGAGACCCCCGCGATGATGTCGACGGTCCTGCCGCTGCGCGTGCACGTCGCGCCGGACATGACCGTGGAGGAACTGGTCCGGTCGGCGACCCGGGCGAGCGCGCGGGCGCTGCGCCACCAGCGGTACCGGCGCGACGACCTGCTGCGCGACCTGAAGCTCCTCGGCGAGCGCCACCGGCTGTACGGGCCGGTCATCAACATCATGGCGTTCGACTACCGGCTGGACTTCGCGGGCCTGCCGGCGAGGACGCACGCCCTCACCACCGGTCCGATCGACGACCTGTCGATCAACATCTACGACAACTCCGACGGCGCCGGCATGCGCGTCGACTTCGAGGCGCACCCCGACCTCTACACGGAGGACCAGGTCTCCACGCACCTCGATCGCTACGTCCGGTTCCTGCGCGCCCTGGGCGACGCCGACCCGTCCACGCCGCTCCACGAAGTGGACCTGCTGGGCGACGCCGAGCGGGTCCGCGTGCTGGAGGAGTGGAACGACACGGCCCTGCCCGTCGCGCCCGGCGTCGTCCCGGACCTGTTCGAGGCCCAGGCCGCGAGGACGCCGGACCGGACGGCGGTCGTCGCGGGCGGGACCCGCCTCACCTACGCGGAGCTGAACGACCGCGCGAACCGCCTCGCCCGGTACCTGATCGAGCGCGGCATCGGCCCGGAGGACTTCGTCGCCCTGTCCCTGCCCCGCGACGCCGACCTCGTCGTCGCGGCGATGGCCGTCCTGAAGACGGGCGCCGGATACCAGCCGATCGACCTGGCGTACCCGCCCGACCGCATCGCCTACATGCTGGCGGACGCCGCCCCCGCCTGCGTGATCACGACCCGGGACGCGGACCTGCCCGGCGGGACGCCCCGCGTCGAACTCGACGCCCTCTCCCTCGACGGCCGCTCCGGTGCGGACGTCACCGACGCCGAGCGCGTCCGGCCGCTGCACCCCGCCAACCCGGCGTACATCATCTACACGTCGGGTTCGACGGGCCGCCCCAAGGGCGTCGTCATCTCCCACGCGAACGTCATGGACTTCTGCGCCGAGTCGATGGCCGGCTACGGCCCCGACCGGATGCGCCGCGTCCTGTTCTCCACGTCGCTGAACTTCGACGTGTCGCTGTTCGAGTGGCTGGTGCCGCTCACGATCGGCGGCGAGATCGAGGTCGTGCGCGACCTCCTGGAGATCGCCGAGCGCGGCGGCTGGTCCGGGACGCTGATCAGCGGCGTGCCCTCCGCGCTGGCGGTGCTGCTGGCGCGCGGCGGGCTGCGGCTCGACGTCGGCGACATCGCGTTCGGCGGTGAGGCGCTGCCGCCCCAGCTGGTCAGGGACGCCCGCGCGCTGCTGCCGGACGCGCGGATCTCCAACATCTACGGCCCCACCGAGGCGACGATCTTCGTCACCGGCTGGTACGACGACGGCAACCCCGGAGGGATCGCCCCGATCGGCCGCCCGATGGCCAACACCCGCCTGTACGTGCTGGACGGACGGCTCAACCCCGTCCCCGCCGGCGTCCCGGGCGAGCTGTACCTGGCGGGGAACGGGCTGGCGCGCGGGTATCTGCGCCGCGCCGCCCTGACCGCCGACCGGTTCGTGGCGTGCCCGTTCGGCGGGCCGGGCGAGCGGATGTACCGGACGGGCGACCTGGTCCGCTGGAACCACGCCGGGGAGATCGAGTACCTCGGCCGCCTCGACCACCAGGTGAAGGTCCGCGGGTTCCGGATCGAACTGGGCGAGATCGAGGCGGCGCTGTCCGGGCACCCGGCCGTGGCGCAGAGCGTCGTCGTCGCCCGCCGCGACGCCGTCGGCGACAGCGTCCTCGCCGGCTACGTCGTCGGCGCCGTCGACCCGGGCGAACTGCGCGCGTTCGTCGCCCGGACGCTGCCCGCCTACATGGTGCCGTCCGCGATCGTCGTGCTGGACGCCATGCCGCTCACCCCGAACGGCAAACTGGACCGGTCCGCGCTGCCGGAGCCGGACTTCGCCGCGTCCGTCACCGCCCGCGGCCCCCGCGACGCCCGCGAGGAGATCCTCTGCGGGATCTTCGCCGACGTCCTCGGCCTGGACCGGGTCGGCATCGACGACGGGTTCTTCGACCACGGCGGCGACTCGCTGAAGGCGACCCGCGTCGTGGCCCGCGCCCGCGCCGCACTGAACGTGGAGCTGCCGGTCCGCGCGCTGTTCGAGGCCCCCACCGTGGCGGGCCTCGCCGGGCACATCGCCTCCGCGTCCGCCGCCGAACGCCCGGCGCTGCGCCCCGCCGGACGTCCCGCCCCGCTGCCCGTGTCGTACGCGCAGGAACGCCTCTGGTTCCTGAACCGGCTCGAAGGGCTCACCGCGACCTACAACGTGCCGATCCCGCTGCGGCTGACCGGCGCGATCGACCACGACGCGATGCGCGACGCGCTGCGCGACGTCGTCGCCCGGCACGAGTCGCTGCGGACGCTGTTCGGCGACGGCGACGGCGAACCGCACCAGGTGATCCTCGGCCCCGGGGAGGCCGAACCGCATCTGACGGTCGGCGAGACCGCCGACGTGCACGGCGCCCTGTTCATGGACGCCACGCGCGGCTTCGACCTCGCGAACGAGCTGCCGATCCGGGCCCACCTGTACAAGCTGGCGGAGGACGAGCACCTTCTCCTGGTCGTCCTGCACCACATCGCCGGGGACGGCTGGTCGCTGGCGCCGCTCGCCCGCGACCTCATCACCGCCTACCTGGCGCGCCGCGACGACCGCGCCCCCGACTGGGCGCCACTGGCCGTCCAGTACGCCGACTACGCGCTCTGGCAGCGGGAGCTGCTGGGCTCCGAGAGCGACCCGGGCAGCCTCGCCGCACGCCAGATCGCCTACTGGAAGGACGCCCTCGCCGGGCTGCCCGACCAGATCCGGCTGCCGCACGACCGGCGCCGCCCCGACCGCGCGTCCTACCGGGGCGGGCAGGTCTCCTTCGAGGTCCCGGCGGAGCTCGCGGACGGCCTCGCGGCGCTCGCCCGCGACCACCAGGTCAGCGTGTTCATGGTCCTGCAGGCCGCGCTCGCGGCCCTGCTCACCCGCCTCGGCGGCGGGACCGACGTGCCGATCGGCTCGCCCATCGCGGGCCGCACCGACGCGGCACTGGACGATCTCGTCGGCGTCTTCGTCAACACGCTCGTGCTGCGCACCGACACGTCCGGCGACCCGTCGTTCGCCGAGCTGCTCGCCCGCGTCCGCGAGACCGACCTCGCCGCGTACGCGCACCAGGACGTCCCGTTCGAGCGGCTCGTCGAGGTGCTGAACCCGGCGCGGTCCCTGGCCCGGCACCCGCTGTTCCAGGTCATGCTGACCCTGCAGAACAACCCCGAGGCGTCCGTCGAGCTGCCCGGCCTGAACGTCGCCGTCGAGCCGGTGGACGCCGGGGTCGCCAAGTTCGACCTGGAGTTCCTGCTGGAGGACGCCCGCGACGGCCGGGGCGGCCTCACCGGAACCCTCGAATACGCCCTCGACCTGTTCGACCGGGAGACCGCCGAGCAGCTCACCCGCTGGTACCGGCGGACCCTCGAAGGCGTCGTCGCCACGAAGGCCGCCGTCACGGTCGAGGGCCTCGACCTGCCCGGTCTCGCCGCCGCCGAGCCGGTCGCCGAGGCGATCGAAGGGCCGGTGGAGAAGCGGCTCGTCGCCTATGTGGTCGCCGCGCCCGGGCAGACGCTCGACGCCGAGGAACTGCGCGCCCACATCCGGGAGAGCCTGCCCGAGTCGATGGTGCCCGCCGCCGTCGTCGTCCTGGACGAGATGCCCCTCACCCCGAACGGCAAGGTCGACGTCAAGGCGCTGCCGAAACCGGAGCCGGCGGTCACGCCGGCGACCGCCTACCGCGCCCCGTCCGGGGAGACGGAGGAGGCCGTCGCCGCCGTGTTCGCCGACCTGCTCGGCGCCGCCCGGGTCGGCGCCGACGACGACTTCTTCGCTCTCGGCGGCAACTCGCTCATCGCGATGCGGGTCGTCAGCCGCATCCGCCGCGTCCTGGACACCGAGCTGCCCGTCCGGGCGCTGTTCGAGGCCCCGACCGCCGCGAGCCTTGCCGCTTTCCTCGGCGGCGCCGGCGGGGAGCCGGGCCGTCCCGCACTGGAGCCGCGCGAGCGTCCCGGCGTGATCCCGCCGTCGCATGCGCAGCAGCGGCTCTGGTTCCTCAACCGGTTCGAGGGACCGTCCGCCACCTACAACATGCCGCTGGCGATGCGCGTCCGCGGTCCCCTCGACGTGGACGCCCTCCGCGCCGCCGTCGGCGACGTCGTCGAACGGCACGAGACGCTCCGCACGGTCCTGCCCGACAGCGGGGGAGTGCCGCGCCAGCTCATCCTGGACCCGGCCGCGGCCCGCCCCGAGCTGGAGGTCGTCGGCACGACGGAGGCGGAGCTGCCGACCCGGCTCGCCATGGCCGCCGGGTACGCCTTCGACATCTCCGCCGAGCCGCCGCTGCGCACCCACCTGTTCCGGGTCGAGCCGCAGGAGCACGTCGTGCTGCTGCTCATGCACCACATCGGCGGCGACGGCTGGTCGCTGGCGCCGCTCGCGCGCGACCTCATCACCGCCTACGCGGCCCGCGCCGTCGGGAAGGCGCCGCAGTGGGCGCC
Source organism: Spirillospora sp. NPDC048824 (assembly GCF_043198455.1). Taxonomy (NCBI): domain Bacteria; kingdom Bacillati; phylum Actinomycetota; class Actinomycetes; order Streptosporangiales; family Thermomonosporaceae; genus Spirillospora; species Spirillospora sp. NPDC048824. The sequence continues at coordinate 248,614 of NZ_JBICUS010000014.1, forward strand.
GCTGCCGGTCCAGTACGCCGACTACTCGCTCTGGCAGCGCGAGCTGTTCGGCTCCGAGGACGACCCCGGCAGCCTGATCTCCAAGCAGATCGCCTACTGGCGGGACGCCCTGGCGGGGCTGCCGGAGGAACTGCCGCTTCCGGCGGACCGGCCGCGTCCGGCGGAGGCGTCCTACCGGGGCGCGACGGCCCGCTTCCGTCTCGGCGCGGACGTCCACAAGGCGCTGCTGGGCCTGGCACGCGACACCGGCGCGAGCCCGTTCATGGTCGCTCAGGCCGCGTTCGCCGCGCTGCTCACCAAGCTCGGCGCCGGGACGGACGTGCCGATCGGGTCGCCGATCGCGGGCCGCACCGACGAGGCGCTCGACGACCTCGTCGGCATGTTCGTCAACATGCTCGTCTTCCGCACCGACACGTCCGGGGACCCGTCGTTCCGCGAGCTGGTCGGACGGGTGCGGGAGACCGACCTTGCCGCCTACGCGCACCAGGACGTCCCGTTCGAGCGGCTCGTCGAGGTGCTGAACCCGCCGCGGCACCTGGCCCGGCATCCGCTGTTCCAGGTCGGGCTGACGTTCCAGAACAACCCCGAGGCGCGGCTGGAGATGCCCGGGTTCACCGCCGAGGTGGAGCCGCTGACCGCCGGCGTCGCCCGCTTCGACCTGCTGATGATCCTCACCGAGCGGGAGGACGGGCTCGACGGCGAGCTGGAGTACGCGCTCGACCTCTACGACCCGTCCACGGCCCGGCGCCTCATCGAGCGCTTCGAGCGGTACCTGTCCGCGCTGCTCGCCGAACCCGACGCGTCCATCTCCGCAGCCGACGCCCTCTCCCCGGAGGAGCGCGCCACGATCCTCGGCGAATGGGCCGGGGCAGGGGCCGCTCCGGTGGAGCGGGCCACGATCCCGGCGTTGTTCGAGGCGCAGGCGGCGGCTCGTCCGGATGCGCCGGCGGTGACGTTCGATGGTGTGACGTGGGCGTATGGCGAGGTGAACGC
>NZ_JBICUS010000015.1:0-179840 GCF_043198455.1 Spirillospora sp. NPDC048824
CGGTCCCATCCCGAACCCGGAAGTTAAGCCCTTCAGCGCCGATGGTACTGCATGGGAGACTGTGTGGGAGAGTAGGACACCGCCGGACTCATATTGGTCGAGGGTCGCCCCGATTTTTGGGGCGGCCCTCGACGCATGTCGTGGGGCCGCAAAGTAGGCTGCAAGAGTCCACGGAACCACCCTTCAAGAACAGTGACGGACACGTGATGAGCGCGGAAGAGGACGGCCGTAGCGGCGACAACCGTGAGCGGCGGGGCGATGACGGAAGGCGGACCACGCCTCCCCGTCGTGGGGGCGGCGCTCGTGGCGGCCCGGGTGGCTCCGGTGGCCGTCAAGGCGGTGGTCCTCGTGGAGGAGCGCCTCGCGCCGGCGGGCAGCAGGGTGGCCGTGGCCGTCCCGGTGGCGGGAAGGACAAGGACCGGGACGCGCGTGGTAAGCGCGATGACCGGAAACCCGGCCGTCCGTTCAAGCGCTCCGATGACCGGCGAACAGACTCCCGTGAGGGACGTTCTGACGATCGTCGGGAAGGTCGTCCCAGCGGGCCGCGTGGAGAGCGCCGGGAAGGTCGCTTCAATGCGCCTCGCGGCGGTCAGAGCGGCGAGCGCCGGGAGGGACGGTCGGAAGGTCGTTCCGGTGGGCCGCGTGGTGAGCGGCCGCAAGGTCGCTTCAATGCGCCCCGTGGTGGTCAGAGCGGCGAGCGCCGGGAGGGGCGGCCGGAGGGTCGTCGGGAAAGCGGTCCGGGTGGTTCGCGTGGTGAGCGGCCGCAGGGTCGTTTCGGTGCGCCTCGTGGTGGTCAGGGCGGTGAGCGCCGGGAGGGACGGCCGGAGGGTCGTTCCGGTGGGCCGCGTGGTGAGCGGCCGCAGGGTCGTTTCGGTGCGCCTCGTGGCGGTCAGGGTGGCGAGCGCCGTGAGGGGCGTTACCCGGGAGCACGTGGTTCTCGCCCCGGCGAGGGAGGTGGCCCGCGTCGTGAGGGGCGACCGAACGGCCGCCAGACCGGTAGCGGCCAGGGGGAGCGCCGTTTCCAGGACCGCGACGACCGTGGCAGACGGGACGACCGCGGCAAACGGGATGAGCGACGGCCCGGTGGACGCCCGTTCGAAGGCAAGCGTGAAGGGCGCCCAGGAGATCGTGACCGGGCCTTCAAGGGACGCGGCGGGCCGAGGCGCCCGCAGGACGGTAGTGGACGCCCTACCGGGCCGCGCCGCGACCGCCCGGACCGGCGAACACACTCGGACGAGCGCGAGCGTCCCGCGCCGGTGTACGACGACCCGATCCTGCCGGACGACGTCACCGGCGAGGAGCTGGACGAGGAGGCACGGGCCGAACTGCGCACGCTGCCGAAGGAGTTGGCCGCGAAGGTCGCCCGGCATCTTGTGATGGCGGGTCGGCTGGCCGAGGAGGAGCCCGAGCGGGCCTACAAGCACGCGCGCGCCGCGCGTCGGCTCGCGTCGCGGGTCGGAGTCGTGCGGGAGGCGGCCGGGATCGCGGCCTACCACGCGGGCGAATGGTCGGAGGCGCTCGCGGAGCTGCGGGCCGCGCGTCGGCTCAGCGCCGGCGACGAGTCCTACCTGCCGGTGATGGCCGACTGCGAACGTGGTCTCGGACGTCCCGAACGCGCACTGGACCTGATCAAGTCGCCTGAGGCGAAGAGCCTCGACCCGATGGGCCGAGTCGAGCTGCGCATCGTCGAGTCCGGTGTACGCCGCGACCTTGGGCAGCTTGACGCGGCAGTTGTGACCTTGCAGATCCCCGAGCTTCGCGACAGGCGGCTCAGGCCGTGGTCGACGAGGCTGTTCTACGCCTACGCGGATGCGTTGGTGGAGGCCGGGCGGGAGGACGAGGCGTCCGACTGGTTCGCGCGTGCCGCGGCGGCCGACCGGGACGGCGACACCGACGCCGCCGAACGGTACGCCGAGCTCGAAGGCCTGCACATCGTCGACACCGAGGACCACGAAACCGAGGGCGACGAAACCGAAGGCGTCGTCGCCGAAGGTGTGGCTTCCGAGGTCACGGCTCCGGAGGACCTCGTTTCCCAGGAGGCCGCGCCTGAGGTCGCCACTGCCGATGGGGGCGAGTCCGAGGGGGGCGTTGCGGAGAGCGCCGTTCCTGAGGGTGCCGAATCCGATGACGCCGTTCGGGTGGATGCGGGGGCTGAGGGCGTCGACGCCGAGGACGGCGGGTCCGCAGGGGGCGTGGCCGGCGCCGAGGAGGTGTCGGCGACCGACATCGAGTTCAAGGCCGCCGGGCCCGAGGAGCCGGAGGCGCCCGGGGACGGGGCGCCGGACGTTTCCGTGGTGTTCCTGGAGCCGGAGCGGGCCGAGGAGGAGCAGCCGCCGTCCTCGGAATGACGTGTCCTACTTGACTGGCGGGTAGGTTTCGCCAGATATTCACGGGACCGTGCCGTTCGGGGGGCCGCCGGAGATGTCCGGTGGTGATCGACTCCTGGAGTGATCATGCCCCTGAACCGACGTATGTTCCTGCGTGCCGCCGCCGTCGCGGGTGGTACGACCGCCTTCTCGGGTGCCCTGTGGCAGCAGGCCTTCGCCTCGGGGCCGGCGCAGCCCGGCCCCAGCCCGTACGGTCCGCTTCAGGCCGTGGACGGCAACGGGCTCCAGCTCCCGGAGGGATTCTCGAGCCGGATCGTGGCGCGGTCCCTTCAGCGTGTGGAGGGGACGAGGCACACCTGGCATCCGGCGCCCGACGGCGGCGCGTGCTTCACCGACGGGGACGGCTGGATCTACGTCAGCAACTCGGAGGTCCCGATCGTCGGTGGGGTGTCCGCCGTGCGGTTCGACGCGTCCGGCAAGGTCACGTCCGCCTACCGGACCCTGAACGGCACCTCGCTCAACTGCGCCGGCGGTGCGACGCCGTGGAACACGTGGCTGTCGTGCGAGGAGCACGACTTCGGGCTCGTGTGGGAGACGGACCCGCGCGGCGAGGACTCGGCGGTGGCCCGTCCCGCGATGGGGCGGTTCAAGCACGAGGCCGCGGCGTCCGACCCCGAACGGAAGGTCGTCTACCTCACCGAGGACCAGTCCGACGGGTGCTTCTACCGGTTCCTGCCGCGGACGTGGGGCGACCTGTCGTCCGGGACGCTCGAAGTGCTGGTCGGCTCCGGAACGGGCCCCGTCCGGTGGGCGAAGGTGCCCAACCCCGAGTACTGGCTCACCGCGACGCGTGAGCAGGTGGCGGAGGCCATGCATTTCGACGGTGGCGAAGGCTGCTACTACACGAACGGCGTCTGCTACTTCACCACCAAGGGCGACGGCCGTGTGTGGGCGTACGACGCGGCCGCCGAGCGGCTGGACATCGCCTACGACGACGACCTCGTCACGAACGGCGAGGCGCCCCTGCACAACGTCGACAACCTGACCGGTACGTCGTCCGGTGACCTGTACGTCGCCGAGGACGGCGACAACATGGAGATCAACCTCATCACCCCCGACGGGATCGTGACTCCGTTCCTGCGCGTCGTCGGGCACGACGAGTCGGAGATCACCGGCCCGGCGTTCAGCCCGGACGGGTCGCGCCTGTACTTCTCGTCCCAGCGCGGCAAGAGCGGGTTCATCGCCGGGACGGACGGCTGCACGTTCGAGGTGACCGGCCCCTTCCGCCACTGAGACCCGCAGGCGGCCCGGAACCGGTCAGGCGTGCCTGCCCAGGGAGTGCATGATCCCGGCGACGTTGCTCTCGGCGCTGTTGAGGACCTCGTACTTGGCGGCCAGATCGGGGTCGACGTCGTCGCCCGTGATGGCGTAGCGGTCCTTGGTGCGGTCGACGACCGCCGCCACGGCGTGGTCGAGGTCGAGGCCCTGGTCCTTGGCGTCGCGGACGGCGTCCACCCAGATCCGCAGTTCCTCGGCCGACCGCTCCAGCGTGTCGTCGACCTCGGTCACGGGGCCGTAGTGCGCGAACAGCAGCCGCTGCGGGCCGAGCGACCGGAACCTGCCGAGCGAGGCCAGCGCGGTGTCGAGGTCGAAGTCCGGCGGCGGCGTCGCGGGCTTCACGTCGGCGGTCTCGGGGATGTAGATCCCGGCGGCGTCGCCGACGTAGAGGTCGCCGGTCTGGGAGTCCATCAGCCCGACATGGTGTTTGGCGTGGCCGGGGGAGTAGTGCGACTCCAGCCGCCGCCCGCCGCCCAGGTCGATGATGCCGGTGTCCTCGACGGCCCGGATCCGTGCCGCGTCCGTCGGTTTCAGTTCGCCGAACAAGGTGTCGAGGCTGTCGCCGTACACCATGCGGGCGCTGCGCATGAGCCGCGACGGGTCCGCCAGGTGCCGTGCGCCCTTCTCATGGACGACGACCTCCGCCTGCGGGTACATCCGGGCGATGTCGCCGACGCCGCCCGCGTGGTCCAGGTGGATGTGCGTGACGACCACGCTCGCCAGGTCGCCGGGCCCGATGCCCAGTTCCCGCAGGGCCCCCTGCACGACGGGTGCGGAGCCGGACGTGCCCGGCTCCACCAGGCAGGGCCGGTCGGACATGATCAGGTAGCCGGCGGTGATGCCGCTGTATCCGGCCATCCGCGTGTCGATCTCGTAGACGTCCCCGCCGAGCGGCGTGATCGTGGTCGTGGTGTCCATGCCCCGATCATCGTCCCCGGCGGCCCCCGGGGGCCACCCGTCCCGTCATCGGCCGTGGTCGAGGACGCGCAGGACGAGGCCGGTGCGGGGTTTGGGGCCGAACGAGGTCGACTTGCGGGGAACCCGCTCGCCCTCGCCCGCGACGGCCAGGACGTCCTCGGCCTTGAGGGGGTTCAGGATGACGGCGGTGCCGCCGGTGCGCCGGGCGCGGGCGATGGCGGCGGACGGGTCGTCGTGCACGACCTCGATGGCGTCCTCGTTCTCGGGGACGTTCCACACGCTCCCGATGAGGAGATGGTCGAGGACGGCGGTGTCGAGCCCCTGCCAGCGCGGCGAATGCTCGGACGGCATGGAGCGGGCCAGCGCACCGGAATCGGGGTCGGTGAGGAGGTGCAGCGACTCGTCCCCACCGAGGAGGAACGCGGGGCCGGGCACTTCGGCGAGCGCTTCGACCGCGTCCGCCTCGTCCCGGAAGTCGGTGACGCGGAAGACCTTACGGGCCTGTTCGACGGCGTCGTCCGGACGGAGGCCCGGCAGGACACGGTGAATCGCGCCCAGATGGGGCGGATAGCGCGTGGAGTCCACCAGCAGCGCCAGCCCGGCGTCCCATGGCCCGGGGCCGTCGCCGGCGGCGTGGTGGCGTGCCTGAAGGGCGCGGTAGGTGGCGTAGCGGTGGTGGCCGTCCGCGATGAGCGCCTGCTTGCCATGGATGTCGGCGGACACGCGAGCGTGCAGCGCCGGGTCGGTGATGCGCCACAGCCGGTGGGTGAGCCCGTCGTCCGCACGGAACTCCATCAGGGGCCTCCCTGCGGCCGTGTCGTCGACGATCCGCGCCGCGTCGCCGCCGCCCGGGTCGCCGGCGCGTTCGCCGTCCCCGCCGCCCTCGTAGACGAGGAAGATCGGCTCCAGGTTGGCGTTCGCGGCCGTCATCAGCGCGAGCCGGTCGCGGACCGGCCCGGGGAAGACGTTCTCGTGCGGCAGCACGACCCCGTCGGACTCCGCGCGCAGCCCCACGGCACCGATCAGGCCGCGTTGCAGGACCGTCCCGTCCCGGGACGCCTCGTAGACGTACAGGGCGGGATCGGGGTCGGTCGTGAGGGCGCCCTCGTCCAGCCAGCGGCGCAGCCGGTCACCCGCGGCGTCGTAGCCCTCCCCGGCCGCGCGCGGCAGGTTGAGCCGGACGATGTTGTGCCCGCCGCCCGCCAGCAGCCGCAGGGCCGCCGCCTCGTCGATCAGGTCGTACGGGGGCATGGTGACGGAGGCGAGGTCGCCGGCGACCTCGGGGACGAACCGGACGCCGCGGAAGGGGGTCAGCTCCAGGCCGCGGCCCGTCCGCGGCTCCGCCGTCCCGAAGATCCCGGCGCTGAACTCCTCCGGGGTGAGGCCGGAGGGGAGGTCGGAGGGGAGGTCGTCGTCCACCCTGGGCATGCTAATCACCTGGCGGGCGTACCTGGTCGGGGCGGGCCGTCCTGGTGCCGCGGATCGTCCGGTCGACGCGGGTACGGTCGGATTGCGAGGGAGGTCCACATGAGTCATCAAGGACCTGGGCGGCCGGAGGATTCCCCGGGAGATCAGGCCGCCTCGCCGGAGGGCGGGGTCTACGAGTGGTACACGCGGGGCCTGGAGCTGCTCCGGGCGGGCAGCTCCGCCGCCGCGGTGCAGCTGCTGGCCAGGGCCGCCGAGGCCGAGCCGGGGTCGCACAGCATCCGTGAGGCGCTCGCCCGCGCGCTTTTCGGGGCGCGGCGGTTCGGTGCCGCGGCCGAGAGCTTCCAGTCGATCATCGAGGAGGAGCCCGCCGAGGACTACGCGCGGTTCGGTCTCGGGCTGTGCCTGAGCCGGATGGGCGACTTCGAGGGCGCGGCCCGGCATCTGGCGCTCGCCGCCGCCATGCGCCCCGAGAACGAGGACTACGCGAAGGCGCTGCGGCACGCCAGGGCCACGCTCGCGTCCCGCGGCTGACCCGCGCCGCCCCGCACCACGTTTTACCGGCCGGTAACAATCCCCGTACGATCATGGTCATGAGGAGCCCGATGAAAGGCAGCGACCGTCCCCTGAGCGAGGCGTACGACGTCGCCCTGCTGGATCTCGACGGGGTCGTCTACGTCGGCAGCAGACCCGTCCCCGCGGCGGCGGAGTCGCTCGCCAAGGCCCGCGCGGCGGGGCAGCGGCTGGCGTTCGTGACCAACAACGCCTCCCGGACACCGTCGGCGGTCGCGGCGCTGCTCACCGACGTGGGCGTCCCGGCGGACGAGGAGGACGTGGTCACCTCGGCGCAGGCCGCGGCGCGGCTGCTCGCCGAACGGCTCCCCGCCGGGTCGGAGGTCCTCGTCGTGGGCGGCATGGGCCTGCGGCACGCCCTGTACGCGCACGGGCTCCGCCCGGTGTCCACCGCGGCCGGACGGCCCGCCGCCGTCGCGCAGGGCTACTACCCGGAGATCGGATACGGGCTGCTGTCCGAGGGCGCGCAGGCCGTCAGCATGGGTGCCCTGTTCGTCGGCTCCAACGGGGACCTCACCATCCCCGGCGGCGACGGGCCCCCGCACCCGGGCAACGGGTCCCTGCTCCGCGTGATCAGCTCCGCCACCGGCGTCGAGCCGATCGTCACCGGCAAGCCCGAGCGGCCGCTGCACCAGGAGTCGGTCCGGCGCACCGGCGCCCGCCGCCCCCTCGTGGTCGGCGACCGCCTCGACACCGACATCGAGGGCGCCAACAACGGGGACGCCGACAGCCTCCTCGTGTTCACCGGCGTCACCGGCCCCCTGGAGGCCCTCACCGCCCCGCCCGGCCGGCGTCCCACCTACCTGGCGCCCGACTTGACCGGCCTGCTCGTCCCGCACCCGGAGCCCGTCCGCGCGGACGGCGGCCACCGCTGCGGCGGATGGACGGCCCGCCGCGACGGCGGCGCGTTCACGCTCACCGGATCCGGAGACCCCTACGACGGCCTGCGCGCCCTCGCGTCCGCCGCCTGGGAGACCGGCACGCCGCCGCCCGCGGAATCCCTGACGGGCGCCGTGGAGTCCCTCTCCCTCTGACCCCCCCGGAGGGACATCGGCAGTTCGCCCGACGATCATCGTGCGAACGCCGGGACGTCGCGCCGCTGCCCGAACGTGTCCCCCGGACCGCATCGGCGGTTCCGCTGGACACGGAAGGAAGTGAGCCATGAGCGGCTGGCGCCGTACGGCAGTGGTGACGGGCCTCATCGGGGTCCTCGTGGGGACGGCTGGGCCCGCACTGGCCGGTGAGCACCGGCACGGCCCCGACCGGCGGGGAGGCAAGCACGCGTTCGACCTGCAGGCGCACCGCGGCGGCCTCGGGCTGGTGGTGGAGAGCACGTTGCCCGCGTTCGCCAACGCCCTCCGGGTCGGGGTGAGCACGCTGGAGCTGGACGTGCAGATCACCGAGGACGGGCAGGCGGTCGTCACGCACGACCGCAGGGTCAGCCAGGCCAAGTGCCGGGACACCGGCCCCGTCCGCCCGGACGACCCGGAGTACCCGTACGTCGGGAAGTACGTCAACACGCTCACCCTTGAGCAGGTGCGGACCCTGGACTGCGGTTCCCTGACCCTCCCCGCCCACCCCGGGCAGAAGGCCGCGCCCGGCGAGCGGATGCCGCTGCTGAGCGAGGTCTTCGGCCTCGTCCGCAAGTACCGGGCGTTCGGGGTGACGATGAACATCGAGACCAAGGTCGAGGCCGGGGCACCCAGGGAGACCGCGCCGCGCGAGCAGTTCGTCCAGGTCACGGTCCGTGAGATCCGGCGGGCGCGGATGCTGCGGCAGGTGACGATCCAGAGCTTCGACTGGGGCGCGCTGATGCGCATGCGGCAGGTCGAGCGCCGGCTTCCCCTCGTCGCGCTGACCAACTACGACTTCCTGCAGACGGGGCAGCCGGGCAGGTCGCCCTGGCTGGGCGGCATCGACATCGACGACTTCGGCGGTGACCCGCTCACGGCCGTCAAGTCGTTCGGCGCGTCGGCGTTCTCCCCGGTGCACGGGTTCCCGCAGAACGGCAAGGTCACCGATCCCGGTTACCGCCCGTACGTGACGAAGGCGATGGTGGACCGGGCGCACCGGCTCGGCCTGAAGGTCGTCCCCTGGACGGTGGACGACGAGCCGACCATGAACAAGCTCATCGACGACGGCGTGGACGGAATCATCACCGACCGCCCCGACCGGCTCCGGGCCGTCATGGCCGAGCGCGGCCTCAGGCTGCCCAGGGCCTACCGGGAGCGCTGATCAGAGAAGCCTGCGCAGGCGGAGCAGGTCGAAGATGCTCGCCTCGATCTTGAGGCGGCCCGCGGCCCACGCCTTGGCCGGGTTCAGCTCATCGTGGGCCATCGCGACGAGGTCGTCGCTGTCCATGGTGAGCCGGACCTGGGCCGCGCCCGGGTCGTCGTCCGGCTCGAACGGGTCGAGGCCGCCCCCGTGGAGACGGGTGCGGTAGGCCACCCCGAGATCCGGGATCAGGCAGCTGATCGTCCGCTCGACCACGTGCTCGGCGAACCGGTCGCCGTCCACGTCCTCCAGGCGCGCCGCGACACGGCCGAGCGCCGCCCGGCAGTCCTCCTCGTTCGCCATGGTCAGGCCGTTCCCCGTTCCTGCGACAACGATGTCGTTCAGGGACGGTAGCGTTCAGGATGAGCCGGAGGCGACTCGTCGCGGGCGCTCAGGGCCTACTGGGAGGTAAACGTGATGTCCGACGAGGCCGCGCAGGTGCCGGAGTCCCCGGCCGCGCAGGTGGTTCCGGCCCCGGACGAGCCGGAGATCCCCGCCGTCCCGCCACCCGACCCCACCGGCGACCCGCGCGTGGACGCCGCCGTGGCCCGCCTGGCCGAGCTGGGCGCGCGGCCCGTCTCCGAGCACGTGGAGATCTACGAGGACGTCCACCAGCGGCTCCAGGAGCTCCTCGCCTCCGCCGACCAGGACGGCCAGGAAGGCCAGAACGGCCAGGACGGCCAGGACGAGCGGCCCGGGCAGCCCCGCCCCGCCTTTCCCGACGCCCTCCGCCCCCGCCCGTGAGCACCAGGCGGCGTCTGGACGCGGAGCTCGTGCGGCGGGGGCTGGCCCGGTCGCGCGAGCACGCCGGGCAGCTCATCGGCGACCAGCGGGTGCGGGTCGGCGGGCAGACCGCGGCGAAGCCGGCGACGCAGGTGGAGACCGGTGCCGCGATCGTCGTGGCGGAGGCCGCCCGCGGCCCCGAGTACGTCTCGCGCGGCGGCCACAAGCTCGCCGGCGCCCTGGAGGCGTTCGGCGGCCTGGAGGTCGAGGGCCGCGTGTGCCTGGACGCGGGCGCCTCGACCGGCGGGTTCACCGACGTGCTGCTGCGGGCGGGCGCCGCGCACGTGTACGCGGTGGACGTCGGGTACGGGCAGATCGCGTGGTCATTGCGGACGGACGAACGGGTCACCGTCATGGAGCGGGTGAACATCCGCGAACTGGAGCCCGGGATGCTCGGCGGCACGCCTCCCGGCCTGGTCGTCGGCGATCTGTCGTTCATCTCCCTCAAGCTCGTCCTCGCGCCGGTGCAGGCGTGCGCGGCACCGGGCGCCGACTACGCGGTCATGGTGAAGCCGCAGTTCGAGGTCGGAAAGGACAGGGTCGGCGCGGGCGGTGTGGTGCGCGACCCCGAGCTGCGCGCCGAGGCGGTCCGGGGCGTGGCCGGGCACGCGGCGACGCTGGGCCTCGGCGTCCGGGGCGTGGCGGCCAGCCCGCTGCCGGGCCCGTCGGGGAACGTGGAATATTTCTTGTGGCTGCGTGCAGGTGCCCCGCCGTTGGACGAGGCCGACCTGGCCACGGCCATATCGGAGGGCCCGCAGTGATCGGCGCCGCTTCACGGGCCCGTACAGAAGGCGTCCGAACCGGGAACGTCCCCCACGGGGATGTTCGTCCAGACGTCTGTACGCGGTAGCGCGTCGGGGAGTGGGGCGAGAGCATGAGCAAAAGGTCGGTGCTGGTCGTGGCGCACACGGGGCGTCCCGAGGCGGTCCGCAGCGCCCAGCTGGTCATCGAGCGGCTCAGCGAGGCCGGGATCTGCGTGCGGGTCCTGGACGACGAGGCCGCGGCGATCGGCGCCTCGGGCGTCGACGTCATGCCCAGCACGGCGGCGGCGGCCGACGGCGCCGAGGTCGTCATGGTCCTCGGCGGGGACGGGACGCTGCTGCGCGCCGCCGACCTGACCCGCACGTCCGGCACGGCGCTGCTCGGCGTGAACCTCGGCCATGTCGGGTTCCTCGCCGAGGCCGAGCGGGAGGACCTCGCCGCCACCGTCGACCGCGTCGTGACCCGCCGCTACGACGTCGAGGAGCGCATGACGATCGACGTCACCGCGCGCCGCAACGGCACGGTCATGGGCACGACGTGGGCGCTGAACGAGGCGAGCATCGAGAAGGGCGAGCGGGAGCGGATGCTGGAGGTCGTCGCCGAGATCGACGGCCGGCCGCTGTCGAACTGGGGCTGCGACGGCGTGGTGTGCGCCACACCGACCGGATCCACCGCGTACGCGTTCTCGGCCGGCGGGCCGGTGGTGTGGCCGGAGGTCGAGGCGATGCTGGTCGTGCCGATCAGCGCGCATTCGCTGTTCGCGCGGCCGCTGGTGGTGTCGCCGCGCTCGTCGGTGGCGGTGGAGGTGCTGCCCGGCACGCCCCGCGCCGTCCTGTGGTGCGACGGCCGCCGCACCCTCGACCTGCCCCCGGGCGCGCGGGTGGAGGTCAGGCGCGGCGCCGAGCCGGTGAGGCTGGCGCGGCTGCACCTCACCCCGTTCACCGACCGGCTGGTCACGAAGTTCGGGCTTCCCGTGACGGGCTGGCGGGGCCGGGTCCGCCAGCCCGCGCGCCCGTCCCCTCCGCTGCAGGATTCGCAGGTCGGGGACGCCCCGGCGGCGGGCGGCATCGTCGGCCATCCGGGGCCGGGCGTGCTCCGCCGCGGCGGTCCCGCGGCGCCGGACGGGGAAGCGCCCGGCGAGGAGAGGGGATAATCTCCACAGGCGCTGATCCGGGATCTGTTTGCGGAGGGTTGTGACGCTGGTGCGCCCGATGGTCGATGAGGTGCGGATTCAGGGCCTCGGAGTGATCGACGAGGCCGTGCTCGATCTGTCCCCGGGGTTCAACGTCGTGACCGGTGAGACCGGGGCGGGCAAGACGATGGTGGTCACGAGCCTCGGGCTGCTGTTCGGCGGCCGCGCCGACCCGCAGCGGGTCCGGCCCGGCGCCGACCGCGCCACCGTGGAGGGGCGCATCGTCGTCGATCCGGGCGGCCGCGTCGTGGAACGCGTCGAGGAGTCCGGAGGCGAACTGGACGACGGCGCGCTGATCGTCACCCGGTCGGTGTCGGCGGAGGGCCGCTCCCGCGCGTTCCTCGGCGGGCGGTCCGTCCCGGTGAACGTGCTGATCAACCTCGCGGACGATCTCGTCGCCGTGCACGGGCAGTCCGACCAGCAGCGGCTGCTGCAGTCGGCGCGCCAGCGCGGCGCCCTCGACCGCTACGCGGGCGGCGCGCTGACCAAGCCGATGCGCGCCTACACCAAGGCGTACCAGCGGCACCGGCAGGTCACCGCGCTGCTGGAGGAGCTGACGACGCGGGCGCGCGAGCGGTCCCAGGAGGCGGACGTGCTCCGCTTCGGCCTGGAGGAGATCGAGAAGGTCGACCCGAAGGACGGCGAGGACACCGACCTCGCCGCCGAGGAGGAGCGGCTCGGGCACGCCGACGCGCTGCGCGGCGCCGCCGACACCGCCCACGAGGCGCTGCTCGGCGACGCGGCGGCCGCGTTCGAGGCCGCGAACGTGACGAACCTGCTCGGCCAGGCACGCAACGCGCTGGACGCCGTCCGCGAGCACGACCCGGAGCTGGCGGCGCTCGCCGACCGGCTCGCCGAGGCCGGCTACCTGGTCGCCGACGTCGGCACCGACCTCGCGTCCTACGCCGAGTCGGTGGACGCCGACCCGGCGCGGCTCGCGGTCGTCCAGGAGCGGCGGGCCGAGCTGACCGGGCTGATCCGCAAGTACGGCGGCCCGGACGCGACGGTCGCGGAGGTCCTGGAGTGGGCGCGGCGGTCCGCGGCGCGGCTGACGGAACTGGAGGGCGACGACGACCGCATCGAGGGGCTGCGGGCCGAGCACGCGGAGCTGACCGAGCGGCTCGCCGCGGAGGCGGGGGAGCTGACCGAGGTCCGCACCCGCGCCGCCGAGCGGTTCTCCGGCGCCGTCACCGAGGAGCTGACCGCGCTGGCGATGCCGCACGCCCGCGTCATCGTCACCGTCGCGCCGACCGGGGACTACGGCCCCCACGGCCTCGACGAGGTGGAGGTGCGGCTCGCGCCGCATCCGGGCGCCAACCCGCTGCCGCTGCACAAGGGCGCCTCGGGCGGTGAGCTGTCCCGGGTGATGCTGGCGATCGAGGTCGTGTTCGCCGGTGCCGACCCGGTGCCGACGTTCGTGTTCGACGAGGTCGACGCGGGCGTCGGAGGCAAGGCGGCGGTGGAGATCGGGCGGCGGCTCGCGCGGCTGGCCCGCAACGCCCAGGTGATCGTCGTCACGCACCTGCCGCAGGTCGCGGCGTTCGCCGACCAGCATCTCCTGGTGGAGAAGTCCGACGACGGCACCGTCACCAGCAGCGGCGTCACCGCACTGGACAGGGAGGGGCGGGTACGGGAGCTGTCGCGGATGCTCGCCGGCCTGGAGGACTCCGAGCTCGGCCGCGCCCACGCCGAAGAACTCCTCGCCATGGCGTCCGAAGAACGGTGACAGCCCGCCACCGCGCGAAAAGCTACAGAGGGTACACGAACGGACACGCCTGGACAGTCGTCCTTTCCGGCGATCGCCTCCGCGCTCTGGCAGGATGGTCGGTGATGAACGACCCGTCACCCACCACCGAGCGGCGCGTCCGGCTGGCACAGAAACTGCCGCTGCGCGTGCTCGCGCTCGGCCGCGGCCGCGACGACGGCCGGCCCGGGGTCAGCGCCACGGTCCGGCTCGACCGCCGCACCAAGGACCTGACCAAGCGCCTGCAACCCGGCGAGGTCGCGGTGATCGACCATGTCGATCTCGACCGCGTCAGCGCCGAGGCGCTGGTGGCGTGCCAGGTCGGCGCCGTCGTCAACGTCGCGCCCAGCATCTCGGGCCGGTACCCGAACCTCGGCCCGCAGATCCTGCTGCAGGCCGGCATCCCGCTGGTCGACGACATCGGGCCGGAGATCTTCGCCAAGCTGCAGGAGGGCGACCAGGTCCGCGTCGAGGGCCCCGCCGTGCACCGCGGCGACGACGTCGTCGCCAAGGGCACCGAGCAGACCGCCGAGTCCGTGGAGACGGCGCTCACCGAGGCGAAGGCGGGCCTCGCGAGCCAGCTGGAGGCGTTCGTCGCCAACACGATGGAGTACGTCAAGCGCGAGCGCGACCTGCTCATCGACGGCGTCGGCGTCCCCGAGGTCACCACGAAGCTCAATGGGCGGCACGCGCTGATCGTCGTCCGCGGCTACCACTACCGCGAGGACATCGCGACGCTGCGGCCCTACATCCGCGAGTACCGTCCCGTCCTGATCGGGGTGGACGGCGGCGCCGACGCGCTGCTGGAGGCCGGCTACCGCCCCGACATGATCGTCGGGGACATGGACTCGGTGTCCGACGACGCGCTGACGTGCGGCGCCGAGATCGTCGTGCACGCCTACCGGGACGGCCGCGCGCCCGGCCTGCAGCGGGTGCACGACCTCGGCCAGGAGGCGGTGACGTTCCCCGCCACCGCCACCAGCGAGGACATCGCGATGCTGCTCGCCGACGAGAAGGGCGCCACGCTCATCGTCGCGGTCGGCACGCACGCCAACATGGTGGAGTTCCTCGACAAGGGCCGCGCCGGCATGGCCTCCACGTTCCTCACGCGGCTCCGGGTGGGCAGCAAGCTCGTGGACGCCAAGGGCGTCAGCCGGCTCTACCGCAGCCGGATCTCCACCTGGTCGCTGCTGTTCCTCGTCCTCGGCGCGTTCATCGCCATCGTCACCGCCGTCGCCATGTCCCCGGCGGGGGACGTCATCAGTCCCCTGCTCGCCGACCGCTGGCACGCCTTCGTCTTCTGGCTGACCGGACTCTTCACGTGATCGATTTCCGATACCACCTCGTCTCCATCGTCGCGATCTTCCTGGCGCTGGCGCTCGGCATCGTGCTGGGCTCCACGACGCTGTCGGACTCGGTGAGCGACACCCTGCGGCAGCAGGCGAACCAGGCCGCCAAGACCGCCCAGCAGGCCCGCAACCAGCAGCGGCAGCTGCAGCAGCAGGTGAACGGGCAGGAGCAGTTCGCCAACGTGCTGGCGCCGCAGATCGTCGTGAACCGGCTGAAGGACCAGTCCGTCGTGATGATCGAGACGCCGGGCGCGGGCAACGACAGCATTGAGCAGGTCAGCGAGCTGGCCAAGAACGCGGGCGCCGCCGTCACCGGCCGCGTCACGATCCAGAAGAAGCTCCTGGACGACGACCAGCGGATCACCGTCGACGAACTCGCCACGCAACTGAAGGCCGACGACGTCACGTTCCCCGAGAACGCGGGCGCCTACGAGAAGGCGGGCGCGGTCCTCGCGGACGCCCTGGTCACCCAGGACCCCACCCAGTCCGGCCGTGAGGACGCCGCCAGCGGCGCCGTCCTGAACGGCTTCAAGGAGGCCGGGTACATCACCGCGAGCGGCAAGCCGGGGCAGCACGCGACGCTCGCCGTGATGATCGGGCCCGCCACCCCGTACGCCTACGACGGCGGCGGTGACGACAACAAGGCGCTGATCTCGCTGGCCACCGCACTCGACGCCGCCGGGCGCGGTACGGTCGTCGGTGGCCCCTCCACCTCCGCGCAGGAGGGCGGGCTGATCGCGGCGCTGCGCGACTCCGACGCCGAGGAGTCGGTCTCCACCGTCGACGTGGTGGACACCGCCTCGGGGCAGGTCGTGACGATCCTGGCGCTGCAGAACGAGATGGGCGGCAAGTCCGGGCAGTACGGGACGGGTGCCGGTGTGAGCGGCTACCTGCCCTCGCCCGCGCCCACGGCGGGGAAGAACGGGTGACCTGATGAAGCGACGCTTCGCCTCCGGCTCGGCGCGGACCGCACGGCTGCTGGCCGGTGCGGGCCTGGGCGCCGCCGCCGCACGCGCCGCCTACACGGCGATGACGCGCAACCCCCCCGGCCTCAACGGGCTGCCGGGCGAGGAGGTGTGGGGCCGCACCAACCACCGCGGCGAGCCGGTGACGCTGCTGGAGGGGCCCGCGGTCGTCGCGGGCGCCGCCGCGGCCGGGCTGCTGGCGCCCGGCGTGGAAGGCCGGATGCGCGCAGCCGCGCTACTCGCGGGCGCCGGGTCCGGGCTGCTGGGCGGCTACGACGACCTGGCGGGCTCCGCCTCGTCCCGCGGTTTCAAGGGCCACCTGACCGCGCTGGCCCGCGGCGAGGTCACCAGCGGCGCCGTGAAGATCCTCGGCATCGGCGCGACCGGGCTGGCCGCCGCCGCCGTCGCCGGGTCGCCCGCCCCGTCCCGGACGGGCCGCGCGTTCGACGCCCTCGTCAACGGCGCGATCATCGCCGGGTCCGCGAACCTGATGAACCTGTTCGACCTGCGTCCGGGCCGCGCCATCAAGGTCGGCGTGATCACCGGTGCGCCGCTGGCGCTGGCGCGGCCGTCGTCCGCCGTCGTGGCCGCGCCGCTCGGCGCCGCCGCCGCGCTGCTGCCCGAGGACCTCGCCGAACGCGCGATGCTCGGCGACACCGGCTCCAACGCGCTCGGCGCGCTGCTCGGCCTGGCCGCCACCCGGCTCGGCCGCCGCCCGCGCCTGGCCGTGCTGGCCGGGCTGGCCGGGCTGAACGCCGCCAGCGAGTTCGTCAGCTTCACCAAGGTCATCGCGGGCAACCCGGTGCTGAACCGGCTCGACATGCTCGGCCGCCGCCCGGTGGCCGCGACCGTGCCCGCACCCGCGTCCCCCGGCGCGGCGGAGAAGCCCGACGTGCGGGACGCGTTCCGCCCGTCCGTCCCGCCGCAGCCGGGGTCGGCGGGCGACGGCGTCACCGCCGGTCCCGCGTAGGCCGGCCGGACACCCCCCGCAGAACCACACGAGCGTGCCACCGTCACATCTTCGCCGCCTCACCGGCGGCCTCGCCGGCGCCGCCGTCGTCATCGCGGTCATCACCGTCCTGGCGCGGCTGGCCGGGTTCGGGCGCACCTACGCCTTCTCCCAGACGGTCACGACGTCGTGTCTCAGCCAGGCGTACTTCACATCGACGCAGTTCCCGTTCATCGTCTACGAGATCGTCGCGGGCGGCGCCCTGACCGCCATGGTCGTGCCGGTGCTGGCCGGGGCCGCCGAGCGCGGTGACCGCGAGGAGGTCCGCCGGATCGGGTCGGCGCTGCTGACCTGGATCGTGGTCCTGATGGTGCCGCTGTCGGCGCTGATGGCGCTGGGCTCCCGCCCGGTCATGGAGCTGCTGGTCGGCGGCGACCTGAAGGGCTGCACCCGCGACGGGATCGTGGACGTCGGTTCCTCGATGCTCACCGTGATGTCGGCGCAGATGGTGATGTACGGGGTGGCGGTCGTCCTGTACGGGCTGCTGCAGTCGCACCGCCGGTTCGTCGCGCCGGCGCTGGCCCCGCTGATGTCCAGCCTGGTGGTGATCGGCGCCTACATCGCGTACGCGCCGCTCGGCCGCGGCCACGAGAACGACCTGGCGGGCCTGCCGCTGGACGCGGAGCTGACGCTGTCGGTGGGGACGACGCTCGGCGGTGTCGCGATGGCGGCGACCGCCGGGATCGCGGCGTGGCGGCTGAGGCTCCGGCTGCGGCCGACGCTGCGTTTCCCGGACGGGGTGGCGCGGCGGGTGCGGCGGCTCGCGCTCGCCGGGCTCGCCACGGTCGCCGCGCAGCAGCTGTCGGCGCTGCTGGTGGTGCGGCTCAGCTACGAGGGCACGGGCGGCGCGCTCGCCAACTACCAGTACGCGTGGGCGATCTACCTGCTGCCGTGGGCGATCCTGGTGGTGCCGATCGCGACCAGCGCGTTCCCGGCGCTGTCGGCGCGGATCAGCGCGGGGGAGCAGGAGCGGTTCGACCAGGTCACCGCGTCCACCACCCGCGCGGTCGTGCTGGTGTCGTGCGCGGGGGCCGCCGTGCTGGCCGCGGTCGCCGCGCCCGTCGCGGCGATGTTCAACCCGGGGCTTCCCGACCAGCAGGACGTGCTGTCCCGCGCGGTGCTCGCGTTCGCGCCCGGGCTGATCGGATACGGGCTCGTCGCGCATCTCGGGCGCGTCCTGTTCGCCTGCCACCGGGGCCGGATGGGCGCCGCGGCGGTCGTGGCGGGCTGGCTGGTCGTGATGGCCGCCGACGTCGCGCTGGTGCTGACGGTCGACCCGGCGTGGGTGGTCGCGGCGCTCGGCGTCGGCAACGCGACCGGGATGACCGTCGCCGGCGCGCTGCTGCTGGGGACGCTCGTCCGCGCCAGGGGCGCCGCGTCCGTGGCCGGGATACCGCGCGCCCTGGCCGCCGGGCTGGCGGGCGCCGCCGCGGGCGCCGCCGCCGGGTACGCGACGGCCGCGCTGCTCGGAACGGGCGGGGAACTGCGCAGCGTCGGCGCCGGAGTGCTCGCGGCGCTGGTCGCCGGCGCGGTTTTCCTGTTCATCGCATTCGTGATCGACGGCCGGGATCTGCGGGCCGTCCTCAGCCGGAAGGTCACCCGCAATGTCTGAGAACCCGGCAATGCCGGAGAGGAAGGATCCCCGCTCCGTCTGGGGGCGGGCTCCCAGCCCCCCCGAACGCTCCGCGCTTGTTCTCGACGGGCTGCGCGTCGCGCTGGTCCTCGGCACCAGCGCAGGCGGCGTCGGGCGGCATGTCGGGTCGGTCGCCGCCGGCCTGGCCGGACGCGGCGCCCAGGTGCTGGTGTGCGGGCCCGCGTCCACCGAGGAGCTGTTCGGGTTCACCGGCGGCGGCGTGCGTTTCGCCGAGGTCGATCTCGCCGACCGGCCCCGCCCGGTGAGCGACGCCAAGGCCGTCGCCCGGCTCCGCTCGCTGCTGCGCGGCGCCGACGTCGTCCACGCCCACGGGCTGCGCGCCGGTGCCCTCGCCGTCGCGGCGTGCGCGCGGGTCGCGCCGGGGCCGCTGCGGTTCTCGCGGGGCGGGCCGCCGCTGGTCGTCACCCTGCACAACGCCGTCATCGCCGGCGGGCGGACGGCCGCCGTCTACGGGACGCTGGAACGCGTCGTGGCGCGCGGCGCCGCCCGCGTCCTCGGCGTCTCACCCGACCTGGAGGAGCGGATGCGGGCCCTCGGCGCCCGGTCGGTGGGGCACGCGATCGTCCCGGCGCCCGCGCCGCAGGCCCTGCCGGGCCCGGCCGTCCGCGCCGACCTGCGCGCCGAGCTGGGCGCAGGGGAGCGGCCGCTGATCATCACGGTGGGGCGGCTCGCCGAGCAGAAGGGCCTGCCGACACTGCTGGACGCGGCGCGGGACTGGGCCGGCCGGACGCCGCCGCCCCTCGTCGCGATCGTCGGTGACGGCCCGCTCGAGGACGGGCTGCGCGCCCGCGTCGAGGCCGAGGAACTGCCCGTCCGGCTGCTGGGACGCCGCTCGGACGTCGCCGGGCTGCTGGCCGCCTGCGACGTGGCGGTCGTGCCGAGCGTGTGGGAGGGGCAGCCGCTGATCGTGCAGGAGATCCTGCGGGCGGGCCGGCCGCTCATCGCCACCCGCGTCGGAGGCATCCCCGGCATGGTCGGCGCGGAGGAACGGCCGGCGGACGGCGGCGCGGCGGGCCCGCTGCTGCACGGCCCCGAGAGCGAGGCCGCGCTGCTGGTGCCCCCGGGCGACGCGGGCGCCCTGGAACGCGCGGTGAGCCGCGTCCTCGACGATCCGGCCCTGGCCGCGCGGCTCGGGTCGGCCGCCGCGCAGCGATCGGCCCTGCTGCCGGACGAGGACGACGCCGTCGACCAGCTCGCCGGCCTGTACCGCGAACTGGCGGGCACCCGCCGCTGAGCCGGAAGGCGCGGGTGACGGCGCCTTGGACGCGGTTTCCGGCGGTCAGGTTCGAGAAAGGGCTGGAAAAAGTTCGCGCGGAGGGAACCGCCCTGATGGGGCCCGCGTTGAAGGAGGCAGTGGAGGGGAGTATCCCCGCGCACGGTTCCCGTCAATACGGCCGGTCCATACCTGCCCGGGTTCCGCGGCCCTCGCTCGTCCGGGGCGGGAGAGACCTCCAGCGCTCGTTCGTGTCCGCTGGAGGTGTTCACGTTGTCCGTCTCACCCTTGGTGTGGGCCCTGACCATCGCAGGGATCCTCGCCGTCATCGCCGCCGACCTGTTCCTGATCCACAGGAACGACACGCGGGAGTTCACCACCCGCAGGGCCGCGTTCTGGTCGTCGGTCTACATCGGCCTCGCCGTGCTGTTCGGCATCGGCGTGTGGATCTTCTCCGGCGCGCGGTACGCGGGCGAGTACTTCGGCGGCTTCGTCACCGAGAAGAGCCTCAGCGTCGACAACCTCTTCGTGTTCATGGTGATCCTGACCCGGTTCGCCGTGCCGAGGCAGGCCCAGCACACGGTGCTGATGGCGGGCATCGTCATCGCGCTGGTGCTGCGCGGCATCTTCATCGCGGTCGGCGCCGCCGCCATCTCGACGTTCACGTGGGTCTTCTTCATCTTCGGCGCGTTCCTCATCTGGACGGCGATCGGGCTGGTCCGCGGCGGCGACGAGGAGGAGGAGTTCAAGGAGAACGTCCTGCTGCGGTGGGCCAAGCGGGTCATTCCGACGTCCGACGCGTACGAAGGGAACCGGTTCGTCGTCCGGCGGCACGGCCGGCGCCTGGTCACCCCGCTGGCCATCGTCATGATCGCCATCGGGTCCACCGACGTGCTGTTCGCGCTGGACTCCATTCCCGCGATCTTCGGGCTGACGACCGAGCCGTACCTGGTGTTCACCGCCAACGCGTTCGCGCTGATGGGCCTGGTCCAGCTGTTCTTCCTGCTCGGCGGGCTCACCGACCGGCTCGTCTACCTCGCGCACGGGCTGGCGTTCATCCTCGGCTTCATCGGGGCCAAGCTGATCTTCCACGCGATGCACGAGTACGGTGTCGCGTGGGCGCCCGAGATCCCGATCTGGCTGTCCCTGGCGGTGATCGCGGGGACGCTGTTCGCGACCACCGTCGCCAGCCTGGCCGCCGGCCGCAGGGCCGTCGGCAGGGCGGCGTCCCGCGAGATGCCCGCGGACGGGCAGGTGTCTGACGCGGACGCCGCGCAGACGCGCAAAGGTTGAGTCCGCGAGCACTGGACCACAGCACCGAATCCTGTTCTAGAATCGTTGTCAAAAGCGGCTGAGAGAGGGTTCACGCATGGCCATCGGGCTGACCGAGGAGCACGAGGCGCTCGCCGATTCGGTGCGCGGCTTCGCCGAGCGCAACATTCCGGTGACGGCCGTCCGGGCCGCGCTGGAGGCGGACGAGGAGACCAGGCCCGGGTTCTGGCCGGCCCTGGCCGAGCAGGGCCTGCTCGGCCTGCATCTGGACGAGGAGCACGGCGGCCAGGGCTACGGCCTCCTGGAACTGTCGGTCGTGCTGGAGGAGCTGGGCCGCGCCGCCGCGCCCGGCCCGTTCCTGCCGACCGTGCTCGCCAGCGCCGTCGTCAACGCGTCCAGCAACGCCAAGGTGCGCGCGGAGCTGCTGCCCGCCCTCGCCGACGGGTCCAGGACGGCCGCCGTCGCCCTCGACGGGGAGCTGACCGGCAGCCGCGACGGCGACTCGTTCGTGGTGTCGGGGACGTCCGCGACGGTCCTCGGCGGCGCGCTCGCCGACGTGATCGTCCTGCCGGTCGCGGACGGCGACGGCGAGCAGTGGATCGCGGTCGACGCCGCCGATGTCACCGTCACGCCGGTCGTGAGCCTCGACAAGGTCCGCCGCGTCGCGTCCGTCGAGGTGTCCGGCGTCGCCGTCGCCGCCGACCGGGTGCTGGACGGCCTCACCACCGGCCGCGTCCGGGACCTCGCCGCGGCGCTGTTCGGCGCCGAGTCGGCGGGCCTCGCCGGCTGGCTCGTGACGACCGCGGCCGAGTACGCCAAGGTCCGCGAGCAGTTCGGCCGCCCGATCGGGCAGTTCCAGGGCGTCAAGCACAAGGCCGCGCGCAGCCTCATCGCGCTGGAGCAGGCCCGCGCCGCCGCCTGGGACGCCGCCCGCGCCTTGGACGAGGGCACCGAGGAAGCCGGGTTCGCCACCGCGGTCTCGGCCGTCATCGCGCTCGACGCGGGCGTGCAGACCGCCCGCGACGCCATCCAGATCCTCGGCGGCATCGGCTTCACCTGGGAGCACGACGCGCACGTCTACCTGCGCCGCGCCCTGACGCTGCGGTCGCTGCTCGGCCCGTCCAAGGACTGGGCCGCCAAGGTCGCGGCGCTCGCGCTGGACGGCGGCCGCCGCGAGGTCGTCCTGGAACTCGACGAGGATGCCCAGCCGCTCCGCGAGCGCATCCGCGCCGAGGTCGCCGGGCTGGCCGCCATCGAGGACAAGGAGGCGCTGCACGCCAAGCTGGGCGACGAGGGCTGGAGCGTCCCGCACTTCCCGAAGCCGTGGGGACGCGAGGCCGGGCCGGTCGAGCAGATCCTCATCCAGCAGGAGCTGAAGGCCGCCCAGGTCAAGGCCCCGAACCTGGGGATCGGCGCCTGGCTGGTGCCGTCCCTCGTCCGGTACGGCACCGACGAGCAGAAGGAGAAGTTCCTCCGCCCGACGCTGCGCGGGCAGATCGTGTGGTGCCAGCTGTTCTCCGAGCCCGGCGCCGGCTCCGACCTGGCGTCGCTGTCGATGAAGGCCGAGCGGGTCGAGGGCGGCTGGAGGCTCACCGGCCAGAAGATCTGGACGTCGCTCGCGCACTACGCCCAGTGGGGCTTCTGCATCGCCCGCACCGACCCGGACGCGGCCAAGCACGACGGCATCACCTACTTCCTGGTCGACATGAAGTCCGAGGGCGTCGACGTCCGGCCCCTCAAGGAGCTGACCGGCGAGGCCATCTTCAACGAGGTGTTCCTCGACGGCGTGTTCGTCCCCGACGACCGCGTGGTCGGCGAGGTGAACAAGGGCTGGCAGGTCGCGCGGAACACGCTGTCCAACGAGCGGGTGTCGCTGTCGACCGGCGGCGGCCTCGGCATGGGCGTCCCCGAGCTGCTGAAGTTCTTCAAGCGGCGGACGCTGGACCCGGTCGCCGCCGCCGAGGTCGGCAAGCTCGTCGCCCAGGGCCAGTCCATCGACCTGCTCGGCCTGCGCACCACGCTCAAGCAGCTGAACGGTGTGGAGCCCGGCGCGGAGGCCAGCGTCCGCAAGCTCCTCGGCGTCCAGTTCAACCAGGACGTCGCCGACTACTGCTGGTCCGCGCAGGGCACGGCCGCCGTCACCGAGGTGCCGCTGACCGAGAGCGGCATCGTGGCGCGCGCCATGCTGTTCAGCCGCGCGATGACGATCTACGGCGGCACCACCGAGGTGCAGCTCAACATCATCGGCGAGCGCCTCCTCGGCCTCCCCCGCGACCCCGAACCGGGCAAGTGACCAGAGAACGCCATGAACCTCGCTCCGCGGGTCCCAGGGGTCGCCCCCTGGGCTAACGAGGACGGCGGGTGTAGGTGACGTTCACTAGGACGATCGCGGCGAGGGCCGTGACCAGGCCCGGGAGGCCCGCGTGGACGACCGCGATCGCGCTCAGCGGGATCGCGGCCAGCAGCGACAGCACCGCCATGGCGAGGCTGTGATCGCGGCCGCCGCGCCCCGGCTCCGGTACCGGGCCGAACCGGGGCCGGGGCGACGCGGTGGTGCGGGCGTCGAGGGCCTCCTGGATGCGGTCGACGACCGTCTCGATGAAGGCTTCGTCGTAGTCGGGCCCCAGCTCGCGCCGGGCCGCCATCGCCGCCGTGAGGTCGTCGCGGGGAAGTCGTGGGGTCGTCATGGTTCGGTTATAGGCAACGGCGCGCCGCGGCCGCCTCACCCACCGGCGCCAACCGCGGCCTACCCCGCAGGTCTCACCGCAGGTCTGGGCGGGGACGAGAACGGAACCGCCGGTAAACTGCCGCTTCGCCCCAGATCGCCCCGGAGGTCCTCGTGAGAGTCGCCGCCCTCGCCGCCTGCACGGCCGCCGCCGCGCTCGCCCTCACCGGCTGCGGCGGCGAGGGGGAGGCCGCAGGCACGGCCTCGTCCGCCCCGCCCACCACGCTCGCGCCGATCCCGGTGGTGAAGCCCTCCGACATGAAACCGCTCGTCGGGCGCTGGGTCGGCACCGCCGGGGACTACTTCCAGTTCGCGGCGGACGGCAGGGGCGTGTGGGTGAAGCAGAAGCAGAAGCTCTGGAGCGGGACGGCCATCCCCGAGGGCGGCGGCAAGTACCGCTTCTCCTGGAAGGGCGGCGACCCGAAGACCGCGTCCTACTGGGGCGTCGCCCTGAGCGAGGACCAGAGATCGATCGTGTTCGCCGGCACCAACCAGACGTACAAGAAGGCGGCCGCGCAGAAGCGCGGCGCACAGAGGGGCAGGGGATGACCGACATCGTGGACGGGGCGTTCGCGTCCCCCGCCGACGTGGACCGCAGGCTGGCGCGGGTCCGCTACCTCGCCGACGAGTCGATCGCCACGACGGTGTATCTCGCGCAGGCGCTCGGCAAGCCGCTGCTCGTCGAGGGCCCCGCGGGGGTCGGCAAGACCGAGCTGGCCAAGGCCGTCGCCGCCGCGACGGACGCCGAGCTGATCCGGCTGCAGTGCTACGAAGGGCTGGACGAGGCCCGCGCGCTGTACGAGTTCAACTACAAGAAGCAGCTCCTGGCGATCCAGGCCGCCCCGTCCGACCGGGCCTGGCAGGAGACCCACGACGACATCTTCTCCGAGGAGTTCCTGCTGGAGCGGCCGCTGCTGGCGGCGATCCGCCGCACCGGCCCGACCGTCCTGCTGATCGACGAGGCCGACAAGGCCGACGTCGAGGTGGAGGGCATGCTGCTGGAGGTCCTGTCGGACTTCCAGGTCACGATCCCCGAGCTGGGGACGGTCGACGCCGTCCGCCGCCCGTTCGTGGTGATCACCTCGAACGCGGCGCGGGAGCTGTCGGAGGCGCTCAAGCGCCGCTGCCTCTACCTCCACCTGGACTATCCGGCGCCGGAACGGGAACGCGACATCGTCCTCGCGCAGGTGCCGGGGATCGAGGCGGAGCTGGCCGAGCAGCTCGTCCGCACGGTCGGCACGCTGCGCGACCTGGAGATCAAGAAGGCCCCGTCGATCGCCGAGACCGTCGACTGGGCGCGCACCCTGCTCGCCCTCGGCCTGGACGAGCTGGACGAGGCCGCCGTCGCCCGCACCCTCGGCGTCGTCCTCAAGCACGTCACCGACCAGGAGCGCGCGGTCAAGGAACTGGGGCTGCGGGGCTGACCCCGGGATTTCAGACATGGCCTCACTCATCGACCGGCACACGGGGTTCGTCGCGGAGCTGCGGCGGGCCGGGATGCCGGTGTCGGTCGCCGAGGGCCTGGACGCGGTCCGCGCCATGCAGGCCATCGACCTGCTCGACCGCGAATCGCTGCGCGCCGCCTACGCGGCGACACTCGTCAAGCGGCCCCAGCACCGCCCGACGTTCGACACCCTCTTCGACCTGTGGTTCCCCGGAGCGGTCGGGGACGGCGCGGGGGCGCACCCGGACCCGGACCGCCCCGCCCGGACGCTGGACGACGACGGACGCCCCGTCCCGCCCGCCCTGGACCCGGAGGTGCAGGCCCGCCGCGGCGAGCTGGCGGAGCTCCTCCTGTCCGGCGACGACGCCGCGCTGCGGCAGTTCGCCCGCATGGCCGTCGCCGAGTACGGCCAGACGCCGGGACAGGAGTCGTGGTTCTCCTTCGGCGTCATGCGCGCCATGTCGCCCGAGACGCTCATGAGCAGGCTGCTCAACGCCGTCCTGACCGGGCGGGAACGCGGCGGCATGGCCGAGCGGGTCGCCCGCCGGACGTTCCGCGACCGCATCGCCCGGTTCGAGGACCTCGTCGCGGGCGAGGTGCGGCGCCGCATCGCCGAGGACACCGGCGTCGAACGCACCGCCCGCATCGCCGTCCGCCCGCCGCTGGAACGGCTCGACTTCTCCGCCGCGAACCGCGCCGATCTGGCGGCGCTGCGCCGCGAGGTGTACCCGCTGGCGCGCAAGCTCGCGTCCCGGCTCGTGCAGAAGCAGCGGCGCGGCCGGCGCGGCCGGCTCGACTTCCGCCGGACGGTCCGCGCGTCCCTGGCCAGCGGGGGAGTGCCGCTCACCACCCACCACCGGCCGCGCCGGCCGCACAAGCCGGAGCTGGTCGTGCTCTGCGACGCCAGCGACTCGGTGTCGTCGTTCGCGCACTTCACGCTGCTGCTGACGTTCGCGCTGCGGGAGCAGTTCAGCAAGGTCCGCGCGTTCGCGTTCATCGACACCACCGACGAGATCACCCGGTTCTTCGCGCCGGGCGCGGACGTCGCGGAGGCGATGACCCGGCTGGCCGCGGAGGCCGACCTCGTCTGGATCACCGGCCGCTCCAACTACGGCCACGCCATCAAGGTGTTCGACGACCGGTACCGCGACGCCATCACGCCCAAAACGTCCCTGCTGATCCTCGGCGACGCCCGCTCCAACTACGGTGAGCTGTCCCTGCCGGTGCTGCGTTCCCTGGTGGACCGCACCCGGCACGCCTACTGGCTCAACCCGGAGCCGCGCGGCCAGTGGGACACCGGCGACTCCGCCGCGTCCCGCTACGGCGAGCTCGTCCCCATGTACGAATGCCGCAACCTGACCCAGTTGGCGGCCTTCATCGAGGAACTCACCTGACGCGGACCGCGACGGCGAGGACGGCGCCGGCCAGCGCGATGACGGCGGACACGAACATCGCCACGTTGGTGCCGTGGGCGAGGTCGGACACGCCGGTGCCGGCGCCGGTGGCGATGGCGCCCACGATCGCGACGCCCACCGACGCGCCGACATAGCGGGCGGTGTTGTTGGCGCCCGTCCCCATGCTCGCCCGGTCGGCGGGGACGCTGTCGACGGCCAGCCTGGCGAGCATCGCGTTGGAGAGGCCGCCGCCCAGCCCGGCGACGATCAGCCCGGGGACGAGCCGCCCCCAGTGGTCCTGCGGGGCCATCCCCAGCATCGCGAACTGCCCGGCGGCGCAGAGCGCGAGCCCGGCGCCGAGCAGCCGCCCGGCGGACAGGCGGGCGGGCAGGCGGCGGGCCTGCAGCGAGGCGAGGAACGACAGCCCCGACCAGAACACCAGGACGAGGGCCGCCACGAGCGGGGATATGTCCATGACCAGAGTCATCATGGTCGGCAGGTAGCTCATGATCCCGATGACTCCGAGCCCGGTGACCATCGCCCCCGAGATCGACAGCAGGAACGCGGGCCGCCGCAGCAGCGCGAGGTCGAGCATCGGCTCCCGCCGCCGCGTCTCGATCACGGCGAACGCGGCGAGCAGCACGGCCGCCGCGGCGAACAGCACCGCGACCACCGGACGCGTCCAGCCCAGCCGTCCCCACGTGATCGCCGTGACCAGGGCCCCCACCCCCAGGCACATGGTGAGCAGGCCGGGCAGGTCCAGTCCGCGCGGCCGTTCGGCCCGGGACTCCCGCAGCCGGAGCGCCGCCACGCCGAGCAGCACCGACCCCAGCGCCGCCGCCCAGTACCAGAGCCGCCAGTCTCCGGCCTCGGCGAACCCGGCGGAGGCGATCGGGCCGACCGCGACGCCGAGTCCGAGCATCGCGCCCCAGACCCCGGTGGCGTGCGCCCGGCGGGGCCCCGGACCGAACGAGGCGGCGATGATGCCGAGCCCGGTCACCAGCAGTGCCGCGCTCGCGGCACCCTGCACGATCCGTCCGGCGACGAAGACCGCCGCGTTGGGCGCCACGGCACAGGCGACGCTGGACGCGGCGAGCGTCCCGGCGCCGATCAGGAACACGCGCCGCCGCCCGTGGTCGTCGGCGAGGCTGCCGACGGCCAGCAGCGCCGCCGCCAGACCGAGGCTGATCGAACTCATGAGCCAGATCTGGGCCGTCGGATCCGCGTGCAGACCGCGCGCCGTGTCGGTCAGCGCCGCCATCGGCGCCGTGTAGTTCATCAGGGCCAGCAGGGTCGCGGCGGCGGGGACCGCCAGCGCGGCCGCGGAACCGGGCGCGCGGCGCGCGGTACCGGAGGCCGCCACGGTCGTCATGCAGTCTCCAGGGGGTTCAACTGGTGGGTTTCTTGAATGAACTCAGGCCGACGACGGTAGCACCCGTACGCGCGCGGCGAGATAGGTGGATATGACCGGATAATCTGCACGCTCATGGAGACCGAAAAGGCGACGCCCGCCCCGCGGTCCAGGCGGATCCTGCTCGGCCCCCTGTGGCGGCTCATCGACGGCGGCCCGGACGACACGCGCGCGCAGATCGCGCGCCGCGCCCGCGTCCTGGTGACGATCGCCACCGGCCTCGCGAACCTGGTCGGCGCGCTCGTCGTGCTCGCCTTCGCCGTCGTCGTCCCCGACCCGGTCGGCGACGTCTCCGAACGCCTGCAGCTGATCAACCTGATCGTCTTCACCGCCTACGTCGCCGCCGCCGTCCCCCTCGGCCTCGTCCTCGGCGAACGGTTCTTCCGCCGCGTCCGCCGCCTTGTCGAACGGCACGAGGAACCCGGCCGGCACGAACGCTCCCTGCTGCTGTACGGGCCGCTGCGGCTGATGGCCCTGCACCTGACCCTGTGGGGCATCGGGACGGTCGGCTGGGTGATCATCAACGCCCCGTTCTCCGCGCTGCTCGCCGTCAAGCTCGGCCTGACCAGCCTGCTCGGCGGACTCACCACCTGCACCGTCGTCTACCTGCTGACCGAGCGGCTGCTCCGGCGCGCGGTCACCACGGCGCTGCACAGCGAGCTGCCGCGCCGGACCGGCCTGCCGGGCGTCGTCGCGCGGTCGGTCCTCGCCTGGGGGCTCGGCACCGCCGTCCCGATCCTCGGCCTGATCACCCTGGCCGTCGGCTCGTTCCTCATCGCCAGGATCACCGTCCGGGACTTCGCGCTGGCCGTCCTCGCCCTCGGCGGCATCGCCCTCGTCGTCGGGCTCGGAGTCACCTACGGCGCCGCCCGCGCCATCGCCGACCCGGTCGAGTCGGTGCGGCTCGGCCTCGCCCGGGTGGAACGCGGCGACCTGGACGTCGAGGTGCCCGTCTACGACGGCAGCGAGGTCGGCCTCCTGCAGGCCGGCTTCAACCACATGGCCGCCGGGCTGCGCGAGCACGAGCGGCTCCAGGACCTGTTCGGCCGCCAGGTCGGCGAGGACGTCGCCCGCGTCGCCGTCGAACGCGGCATCGACCTCGGCGGCGAGCTCCGCGAGGTCGCGGTGATCTTCGTGGACCTCATCGGCTCCACCCGGCTGGCCGCCGACCGCCCGCCCGCCGAGGTCGTCGGGCTGCTGAACGACTTCTTCGCCGTGGTCGTCGAGGTGGTCGGCGCGCACGGCGGCTGGATCAACAAGTTCGAGGGCGACGCCGCACTGGCGATCTTCGGCGCGCCCCTCGACCTGGACGGCGCCCACGGCCGCGCCCTCGCCGCCGCCCGCGAGCTGGCCCGCCGGCTGCGCGACGACGTCCCCGGCCTGCGGGCGGCCGTCGGCGTCTCCGCCGGCGAGGCCGTGGCCGGGCACATCGGCGCCGAGGAACGCTTCGAGTACACCGTCATCGGCGACCCCGTGAACGAGGCCGCCCGCCTCACCGACCTCGCCAAGACCTACGACGAGCGGGTGCTGGCCGCCGGCTCCCTCGTCGCCCGCGCCGGGCCGGACGAGGCGGCGCACTGGACCCTCGGAGACGAGGTCACCCTCCGCGGCCGCACCCGCCCCACCCGGCTCGCCTCACCCCGCCCGGCCGGACGCGCCTCGACCTGAGGTCAGTGGCCGCGGGCGATCCACTCGTCCAGATTCGGGGCCTCCGCGCCGATCGTGGTGGAGTCGCCGTGCCCCGTCCGGACCTCGGTCTCGGCGGGCAGCGTCAGCAGCCGCTCGCGGATCGAGGTGATGATCGTCGGGAAGTCGGAGAACGACCGCCCCGTCGCGCCCGGCCCGCCGCTGAACAGCGTGTCGCCGGAGAACACCGTGCCCAGGCCGGGCGCGTGCAGGCACACCGCCCCGGGGCTGTGGCCGGGCGTGTGCAGGACGGTCAGATCGGTGCCCGCGACGGTGATGACCTGCCCGTCGGACAGGTCGCCGTCAGGACTCGCGCCCGGGTGCCTCTGCTTCCACAGCATCAGGTCGTCCGGGTGCAGCAGGACGGGCGCGCCGGTGCGGGCCTTCAGCGCCGGCGCCGCGTCGATGTGATCGTCGTGGCCGTGCGTGGACACGATCGCCACGAGCCGCCGCCCGCCGAGCGCGCCGGCGATCGCGTCAGCGTCGTGTGCGGCGTCGATGACGATCGCCTCGCTGTCGTCGCCGACGATCCAGACGTTGTTGTCGACGTCCCACGTCCCGCCGTCCAGCGAGAACGTCCCCGACGTCACGATGTGGTCGATCCGCGCCGCCATCAGAGGATCACCACCGAGCGCAGCACGTCGCCGTGGTGCATCTTCTCGAACGCGGCCTCCACGCCGTCCAGCTCGATCGTCTCGGACACGAACGCGTCCAGGTCCAGGCGGCCCTGCAGGTACAGGTCGATGAGCATCGGGAAGTCCCGGGAGGGCAGGCAGTCGCCGTACCAGGACGACTTCAGCGAGCCGCCGCGCCCGAACATGTCCAGCAGCGGCAGCTCCAGCTTCATCTCGGGTGTCGGGACCCCCACCAGCACGACCGTCCCGGCGAGGTCGCGGGCGTAGAACGCCTGCTCGTAGGTCTCCGGGCGGCCGACCGCGTCGATGACGAGGTCCGCGCCGTTCCCGCCGGTCAGCTCCCGCACCGTCTCGACGACGTCCCTGTCTTTGCCGTTCACGGTGTGCGTCGCGCCGAGCGCGGACGCCGTGGTCAGCTTCCGCTCGTCCAGGTCCACCGCGATGATCTTCGAGGCGCCCGCCAGCCGAGCCCCGAGCACCGCCGCGGCGCCGACGCCGCCGCACCCGATGACCGCGACAAAGTCGCCCCGCCCGGCCCCGCCGGTGTTGATCGCCGCGCCGAGCCCCGCCATGACGCCGCACCCCAGCAGCCCCGCCACCTCCGGCTTGGCCGCCGGGTCGACCTTGGTGCACTGCCCCGCCGCCACCAGCGTCTTGTCGGCGAACGCACCGATGCCCAGCGCGGGCGACAGTTCCGTGCCGTCCTCAAGGGTCATCTTCTGCGCGGCGTTGTGCGTGTCGAAGCAGTACCAGGGGCGCCCGCGCAGGCACGCCCGGCACTGCCCGCACACCGCCCGCCAGTTCAGGATCACGAAGTCGCCCGGCGCGACCTCCGTCACCCCGTCGCCCACCGACTCGACCACCCCGGCGGCCTCGTGCCCGAGCAGGAACGGGAACTCGTCGTTGATCCCGCCCTCGCGGTAGTGCAGGTCGGTGTGGCACACCCCGCACGCCTGGACGTCGACGACCGCCTCCCCGGGCCCGGGATCGGGAACGGTGATCGTCTCGATCCGCACCGGCTGCCCCTTGCCCGGTGCGATGACCCCGCGTACCTGCTGCGCCATGCTGCCGCCTCTCCTGATCTGGATCTTCCTCCGACCCTATATATCCCTCCCCGGCCGGCATCCCCCATCGCTTCCGCCGTCCGGAACCCGCGCGGGCACGGAAACGGGGCGGGGCGCCGCCGGCGCTCAGGTGAAGTGGATGGCCTGGAGTTTGTCGGCGGCGTCGCGGTCGAGGATCGTGACGCCGGCGGCGGGCGGGAGGGGGTCGCCGCCGCGGGCGCGGGCGATGAGGGGGCGCCAGCGGCGGCAGTGGCGGGCGAACGTGACGGACGTGACGACGCGGCCGCGGGCGAACTGCCCCGCGCGGGCCGTCTCGGGGTCGACGTCGATGAGGATCAGGTGCAGGTCGTTGCCGCGCTGGTGCGCCATCCAGGCGAAGCAGCGCAGGATGTGCGGCCAGGTGCCCCGGGTGTGCGCGACGACGCCGTGCCCGGCGAGGATGGCCCGGCCGATCCGCCACACGTGGGTGGCGTGGACGAGCGGGGTGCGCAGCCGGACCGGCAGGGGGCGCAGGGACCGCGCCCACCAGTTGCGGGACTGGCCTGAGTCGATGATGAGGACGTCGCCGGCGGGCACCGGCGCCGTCTCGTCACCGTCGAGCCCGTACAGGCGGTTCAGCAGCGTGCTCTTGCCGGCCCCCGGAAGGCCGGCGACGAGCACGAGGGAGCCCGCCGGGAAACGCAGCGCGGGCCCCGGGTCCACCTGGTGGAGTTCGTGGATTGTCTGTCTCCTGGTATCGGCCCGAAGTGTGGTTGAAGCAACGAACGCCCACCACCGCTTGTTCCGGCCGGGGGGACCGGGATCACCAGCCGCGGGCCCGCCATTCGGGGAGCCCGGGACGCTCGCGGCCCAGTGTCGAGTCCTTGCCGTGGCCCGGATAGAACCAGGTGGCGTCCGGGAGCCGGTCGAAAACGCGTTCCTCGACGTCGGAGAGCAGCTGCTTGAAGCGGGTCGGGTCGCCCCAGGTGTTGCCGACGCCGCCGGGGAACAGGCTGTCGCCGGTGAACAGGTGAGGGCGGTCCGTCAGTTCGCCGCCTGCGTCGTACAGTAGCGCGATCGAGCCGGGCGTGTGGCCGCGTAGGTGGATGACGTCGAGGGACGCCCGCCCCACCCGGACGGTGTCGCCGTGCTCGACGGGCTCGGCGACCGGCTCGGGCAGCGGCTCGGCGTCGCGGGAGTGCGCGACGACCGGGGCGCCGGTGGCGCGGACCACCTCGCTCAGCGCCATCCAGTGGTCCTGGTGGCGGTGCGTGGTGACGATGCGGGCCAGGGGCGCGTCCCCGATCAGCTCCAGCAGCCGGGGCGCCTCGTTGGCCGCGTCGATGAGCAGCCGCTCGCCGGTGGCGGTGCAGCGCAGGATGTAGGCGTTGTTGTCGTACGGGCCGACCGCCACTTTCGTGACCGTCAGCCCCGGCAGCTCCCGGACGTCGGGACGGCCGCCGGTCTCGACGTTTCCCGTGTAGGTCATGCGTCCTCCCGTCGGTGGTGCGAAGCCCCATCCTCCACCATCGGCGCCCGGGTTCCGCGCCGTCCCGGCCACCTGATGGAAATGAGTCACCAGACGCAGCCGAACCGTGCGCGGGCGGACGGAAATATCCGTCTTGCCAGCGCATCATGGTCAATGGAAGATCAGGATCGAAGCGGGAGGACGGTGAACCTTGGTAACCGCATTCCG
This sequence comes from Spirillospora sp. NPDC048824, assembly GCF_043198455.1. Taxonomy (NCBI): domain Bacteria; kingdom Bacillati; phylum Actinomycetota; class Actinomycetes; order Streptosporangiales; family Thermomonosporaceae; genus Spirillospora; species Spirillospora sp. NPDC048824. Next base: position 32,833 of record NZ_JBICUS010000015.1, read on the forward strand.
TCCCGGACCCGACAGGGAGAAGCCCGAGGACCTTCTCGGGCACGCCTGCACACTGGTCCGGCTGTGCGGCCGGGACTCCGCCGTCGCCGCGGTGTTCCTCGCCCTCGTGCTGGTCGGGATCGTGTCCCGGCTGGCGGCCGGCATGCCCGGCCTCGCCGCGCTGGCGCTGCTGCCCGTGCTGGCCGGATCGTTCGCGATCTCGGCCGCCTACGCGGTCCGGTCGCGCCGGACGCTGGTGTCGGTGCTCGCGGAGGTGCGCGGCCGGACCGGCTCGCCCATCGACCCCGGGGTGCCGTGGACGCCGTTCGGGTCGGCGGTCGCGCTGGACGACCGCATCCGCGACGTGGAGCTGCGGCGGCTGCTGTCGGCGGCGCACCGCTGCGGCGAACTGTCCTGGCAGGCCGTCGCATGGGCCGCGACGACCTCGGTGCTGTTCCTGTTCTGGACGCTGGCGGCGGCGATGGCTGGAGGCTGACCCCTTTGATCGACGATGTCCCCGGTGGGCAGGCGGCCCCCCGCACCCCCCGGCACCCCCTGGACGTCCGGCCGGGCAGCTTCTGGGAGCGGCTGGCCCCCTCCGACCGGCAGGCCCTGCGCGCCATGGGCCGGCGCACCGACATCCCGCCCGGCGGGATGCTGTGCCACCAGGGGTCGGTCGCACCGGCCGTGTACGTGGTGTTCAAGGCGTCCCCCCGCGCGGCGAGCAACGCGGTGGCCAAGGAGTTCGTGGACTCCAGCGAGGGCGACGAGTCGATCATCGACCTGTTCGGGGCGGGCGACCTGGTCGGCGTCCTCGGCCCGTGGGGGCATCCGCAGCGCGGCACCGTCGCCGCGCTCGACCACGTCGCGGCGCTGCGGGTGGACCGCCGCAAGTTCCGCAGCCTCCTGGCGGCCAGCCCCCAGGTCGCCGAGGCGATGATGCACGCGATCTCCCAGACCGTCACGTTCGGCGGCCGCCGGCACGCGGTGCGGGCGGCCGACCATCCGCAGCGGCTCGCCTACCACCTGCTGGAACTCGCCCACCGGTTCGGCGAGCCCGTCGCCGGGCAGGGGACGCGGATCCCGCTGAAGCTCAGCCAGGCGGAGCTGGCGAACTGGGCGGGCATCTCGCGCGAGACGCTGGTGCGGTGGTTCCGGCTGTGGCGGGCCAAGGGGATCCTCGACAGCAGGCCGCGCCCGCTGACCGTCCTGGACACCGAGCGCCTGCGCCGGGCCGCCAGCCCGTGGGGGGACGAGTGGCCGGACCCGGAGCGGGAGGCTCCGCCGCGCCCCGAACCCGACGCGGACGCCGTGATCGCGGCGCGTGAGCCGGTGCGCCTGGAGGGTGGCGGGGCGCCCCAGGTCCGGCTGCCCGCCGACAACCCGTTCTTCGCCGGCCGGACGGTCAGCCTCGGCAAGCTGGACCTGCTGGTCGGCCAGTCCGAATGGCCGCGCGCCGTGCTCGTCCAGGGGATGGCGGGCGTCGGCAAGACGACGCTGGCGCTGCACTGGGCGCACCGGGTCGTCGACCGGTTCCCCGACGGCGTCCTGTTCGCCGACCTGCGCGGCACGCGGCGCAGCCCCGTCACGCCGGCGGAGGCGATGGGGCAGGTGCTGCGCGCGGCGGGCGTGCCCGGCGACCAGCTTCCGCGGACCGAGGGGGAACTGGCCGCGCAGTGCCGGTCGATGCTGGCCGACCGGCGGATGCTGCTGATCCTCGACAACGCGTCCCGGCCCGAGCAGATCAGGCCGCTGCTGGCGGCGGCGACGTCCGGGCTGGTGCTCGTGACGAGCCGGCGGCGGCTGCCCGCGCTGCTCGAAGGCGCCGACGTCCGGACGCTGGAACTGCGCGAGATGGCCTCGCAGGAGGCGGTGGATCTCATCTCGAACGTCCTCGGGCCGGGGGACGCCCGCGTCCGAGACGAGCGCAAGGCGGTCGTGCGGCTGGCCCGCGAGTGCGGGCATCTGCCGCTGGCGCTCGGCGTCATGGCCGGGCGGCTGGCGGAGAACCCCGGCGAGTCCGTCGCCGCGACCGTCCGGGAACTCACCGCGCGGGACGCCGAGGCGGCGCCGCCGTACGGGCCGGGACTGGCGGGCGCGGGGCTGGGCGACGGCGCGGCGCACGGCGCGTCCGGGCCGGGGCTGCAGGCCGTCATGAGCCCGACGTTCGATGTCGCCTACCGCAGCCTGCGCCACGACCAGCGGGAGGCGTTCCGCAGGCTCGGCCTCGTCGCCGGCCACGACTTCACCCCGGCCGCCCTCGCCGCGCTGCAGGACCGGACGGTGGACGAGGCGCGCGAGTGCCTGGAGGGCCTGCGGCAGGCGTACCTGGTGCAGGACGTCGGGCCGGGCCGCTACCGGATGCACGACCTGCTGCGCGACTTCGCCCGGGAGCGGGGGCTGAGGGAGGACTCCGACGGGGAGCAGCTGGCGGCGCAGCGGCGGCTGCTGGCCGGGTACCTCGCCGAGGCGCGCAGGGCGGGGGCGGTGCTGACGGGACGGCCCCGCCCCAACGTGCATCCCGCCGAGACGCCGAGCCGCCCGGCGACGACCGCCGAACGCGCGGCGGGGCTCGGCTGGCTGGAGTCCGAGCGGCGCAACCTCGTCGCCGCCGTCCACCAGGCGGCCCGGCTCGGCCTGCACCGGACGTGCTGGGAACTCGCCGACGCGCTCTTCGACTTCCAGGAGTTCCGGCGCTACAGCGAGGACAACATCGCCGTCCACCAGGTGGCCCTGCACGCGGCCCGCACCGAGGAGGACTGGGCGGCGGCGGCCGTCATGCTGCACAACCTGGCGATGGCCCACTTCGAAGTGGGCGACTCCGTCCAGGCCATCGGATACGGGGAGGACGCGCGGCGCGGGTTCCGGGCGGTCGACCCGCCCGACCGGTACGGGGAGGCCGTGACGCTCGCCACCCTCGCCGACGTGCACGTGGCGCTGGGCCGCTACCTGACGGCGATCGAGCATGCGCGCCGTTCCCTGGAGATCCACGGTGAACTGCGGGACGAGGGCGCCGACGGGGGAGTCGCCAAGGGGAACGACACCCTCGCCCGCGCGCTTCTGGGCCTCGCCGAATACGAGCAGGCGCTGGAGCACGCCGCCCATGCGCTGGGCATACGGCGCCGGACAGGCGACCAGCCCGGCGTTGCGGAGACGCTGCTCACCATCGCGCAGGTGCACCGGCGCCAGGGGAACTTCCACGAAGCGGTGTCACACGCACTGGAGGCCCTCTACATCCGGCAGGAACTGGCCGACATGTACGGGGCCGCCCAGGCGCTGACAGAGCTGGCGCGCATGAACGCCACGCTCGGCCTGCGCGACATGGCACAGCAGGACGCCGAACAGGCCCTCCAGACGTACCGTGCCCTGGGCGCACGCCACGGGGAGGCGCGCGCGCTCACCACGCTGGGCAGGCTGATGTGCGACGCCACCAGGTTCGCCGAGGCGTTCACCTTCTGCGGGCAGGCATTGCGCCTGCACCGCGACACCAGCGACCGGCACGGCGAGGCCGAGACGCTCGCGCAGATCGGGATCGTCCATGCGCGGCTCGGCCGGTACCGGGAGGCGCGCGAACATCTCCTGCGGGCCCTGGAGATCCGCCGCGAGATCGGTGACCAGCACGGAGAGGCCCACGACCTGGAGAACCTCACGGTCGTCATGCGCCGCCTCGGCCGCCACCAGGAGGCGTTCGTGCTCGGCCTGGAGGCCCTCGACCTGTGGCACCAGCTCGGCGCGCAGGGCGGGATGGCGGGCACGCTCGGCAGCCTGGCCCGCACGTACTCGCGGCTCGGCCTGCCCGAGGACGCCGAACGCGCCGCACGCCAGGCCCTGGAGATCCGCAGGTCCGGCGGCGACTGGTACGGCCTCGGCGTCGGGATGGACACCCTCGCCGCCGTGCTGCGCCGCGCCGGCCGTCCCGAGGAGGCGCTGGAACGCGAACTGGAGGCGCTGCGGGTTCTCGGCGAGGTCGGCGACCGCCACAGCGAGGGCACCGCCCTGGTCCACCTCGCCGCCATCCACCTCGACCTCGGCCGCGCCGACGAGGCCCTGGACACCGGGCGGCGCGCCCACGACCTGGCCGCCGAACTCGGCGACACCCGCGCGCAGTCGTCGGCGCTGCACTCCATGGCCCGCGCCTCCCAGCTGCTCGGCAAGCACGCCCGCGCGGTGGAGCACGTCAGCGCCGAGATCGGCATCCGCCGCGACATGGACGACCAGCGGGGCCTGCGGCGCGCGCTGGAGCTGCTGCGCGACTCCCACCTCGCCCTGGGCGACCAGGCTGCGGCGGCCGACTGCGTCCGCCGCGTCCGCGCCCTGGACAGCTGGCTCGAATCAGACGGGTCGCTCGACATGTGACAGAAGACGCCGAGGTGCGACACAGGATGCCCGGCGTGTGACAAAGGGCATGGTCCATCGGCGCAGCGCCGCGTTCACTGGACTGCGAGGCAACGGATCATGAAATAAATGATCATGAGGCACCGTGCCCCGGCCCGGGTTCGGCGGAGGAGGCGAGATGGAGACCGCACCGTTCTGGGACGCGCTGCCCGAACGCGCCCGCGAGGCGCTGCGGGAGGCGGGCGCCCCGGTGGTGATCCGGCCGGGCGCCTACCTGACGCGCGAGCACACCCGCGCGTCCCAGGTCTTCGTCCTGCGCGCCGGGGCGGTGAAGGTCTGGGTCGACCGGGACGGCGAGGTCGCCATCCTCGACGTCCTCGGCCGCGGCGACCTCGTCGGCGAGCTGGAGGCGGTGGACGGCGGCGTCCGGCACGCCAACGTCGAGGCGCTCACCCGCGTGGAGGCTTTCGTGCTGCCCGCCGCGCGGTTCCGCGCCGTCCTCGACGACCACCCCGGCTCGGCCTGGGCCGTCGCCGCCGTCCTCGCCGAGCGGCTGCGCGACGCCAACGAGCTGCGCGTCGCCCACTTCCCCGACGACCCCGAACGCCGCCTCGCGACCCGGCTGCTGCGCCTGGTGTCGCGCTTCGGATCGCCCGTCAAACAGGAGCGCCCGGACGGCGTCACCGCGGGACCGGACGAGGTGGCCGAGGACGGCGGCGTCCAGGTGCAGATCCCCGTCACCCAGCAGGACCTCGGACGCTGGGCCGGCATGGGCCGCCGCAAGGTCGCGCAGATCCTCGCCACCGACCCCGTCCGCGGCGGCCTCACCGTCGCCCGCAACACCATCGTCGTCCGCTCCGTCGACGCCCTGCACCGCCTGGCGGGCCACGACTCCGACTGACCGCGCCCTCGACGGCGGGCCCGGGGGCGTCCCTCGGAGATGCGTCAGAAGCCGGCGGGCCGGTGCGGCCAGGGCGGCGGCACCGGCAGCCGGCCGTCCGGGCGGATGCTCACGCCGGCGCCGTCCGTGCGGCCGCTCAGCCAGCCGAGCAGCGCCCGCCCGGACCCGGACGCCTCCGGGCCGCCCGGCGTCCACCCGAGGCCGGCGGACTCGCCGGAGTCCGTCGCGGTGATCCGGAGCCCGCCGAGTTCACCGCGGAGCCTCTCCGGGAGCGCGGCCATGTCCGCCAGCGTGGCGCCCAGCGACCACCGGACATAGGGCTCGGGCCAGTCGGCGGGCCCGTACCCGGCCGCGAGGTCGACGTGATGCGCCTCCACCTCGTTCCAGCGGCGGTGAACGGTGTACCAGGCCGGGTGGGACCAGCCCCCCATCGCCTTCACGGGAGCGTTCCAGGCCTCTTCGGGCAGCGTCCTCGCCTGCTCGGCGAACCGCGCGCCCGTCGCGCGGACGTCCTCGACCAGCTCGTCCCGGCTGCGTCCGGCGCCCTCTTCCAGCGCGGCGTTGCGGGCGTCCAGGCTGGGGTACTGCGGGATTTCCACGCCCGTCCGCGCCCATTCGAGCAGATTCCACAGGGAGTCGGCATTACGGGCAATATGGGTGGCCACATGCCCGCGACTCCACCCGGGCAGCGCCGACGCCGCGCGCAGATCCTCGTCGCCGAGTTTCGACAATGTCCGGACGATGCTCTCCACGCCGGAATCAAGCTCATCGATCACTTCTCGCCAGTCCATTGCGCGCCTCCTAGACCAAAAGTGCCTCCATCCTTTCGCACGGCCCCTCCCCATGCCACACAATGGCGATCATGGAACTTCCGATCTGCGTGACCTGCGGCGTCCAGTACGCCGGGCCCCGCCCCGACTGCCCGATCTGCGAGGACGAGCGCCAGTACGTCGGCTGGGACGGTCAGAGATGGACGACCCTGGAGGAACTGCGCACCGATCACCGGTGCCGGATCGCCGAGGAGGGCCCCGGCGTCATCGGCATCGGCACCGAGCCGGCCATCGCCATCGGCCAGCGCGCCCTGCTGCTGCGCGCCCCGTCCGGCAACGTCCTCTGGGACATGATCACCCACATCGACGACGACCTGGTCCGCCAGGTGGACGACCTGGGCGGCATCTCCGCGATCGCGATCAGCCACCCGCACTACTACGGCACCATGATCGAGTGGGCGCACGCGTTCGGCGCCCCCGTCCTCATCCACGAGGCCGACCGCCGCTGGGTGGCCCGCCCGGACGACGCGGTGGTCTTCTGGTCCGGCGACACCCACGAACTGGCCGACGGCCTCACGCTCGTCAACGCGGGCGTGCACTTCGACGGCGGCCAGGTCCTGCACTGGCGGGACGCCCGCGCCGTGTTCTCCGGCGACATCCTGCAGGTCGTCAACGACCGCGACTGGGTCAGCTTCATGTACAGCTATCCGAACTTCATCCCGGAACGCCCCCGCACGGTCCGCCGCGCCCTGCGCCTGCTGGAGCCCTACGAGTTCGACCGCGTCTACGGCGCATGGTGGAAGAAGATCGTCTACACCGACGGCAAGAACGCCGTCCGCCGCTCCGCCGACCGCTACCTCTCCCACGCCCTGGACGACGAGTGACCCGGGCCGGCGCCCCATTCCCGATCGGCGCCGCCGAGGGGTGTTCTGGTGGCGGGGGGCGTTCGAACACGTGTACGGTGCGGTAGTGCCGTCCGGGCCCTCCGGGGAGGGTCATGAAATGCGGCGGCGGCCGCCGCCGTTGATGGACTCGGGGGATTCTGTCGCACCCCCTGGCTAGCCTTGAGACCGACCTGTCTCTCCCGGCGGTCGCGCCCAGAAGAGGAACCGGAAGAACACCGTGCATGACCGACTCATCGTGCGTGGAGCACGCGAGCACAACCTGAAGGACGTCTCGCTCGACCTCCCTCGGGACTCCATGATCGTGTTCACCGGTCTGTCGGGTTCCGGGAAGTCCAGCCTGGCGTTCGACACGATCTTCGCGGAGGGGCAGCGCCGGTACGTCGAGTCGCTGTCGGCCTACGCGCGCCAGTTCCTCGGGCAGATGGACAAGCCCGACGTCGACTTCATCGAGGGCCTGTCCCCGGCGGTGTCGATCGACCAGAAGTCGACCAGCAAGAACCCTCGGTCGACGGTCGGGACGATCACCGAGGTGTACGACTACCTGCGGCTGCTGTACGCGCGGATCGGGCATCCGCACTGCCCCGAGTGCGGCCGGCCGATCAGCCGGCAGGCGCCGCAGCAGATCGTCGACCGGGTGCTGGAGCTGGAGCCGGGCACCCGGTTCCAGGTGCTCGCACCGGTGATCCGCGGCCGCAAGGGCGAGTATCTGGAGCTCTTCCGCGAGCTGCAGTCCAAGGGGTACTCGCGGGCGATCGTGGACGGGCGGACGATCCGGCTGGACGAGCCGCCCAAGCTGAAGAAGCAGGAGAAGCACGACATCGCGATCGTGGTCGACCGGCTCTCGGTGAAGGACACCGCGCGCCAGCGGCTCGCCGACTCGGTGGAGACGGCGCTGGGCCTCGCGGGCGGCACGATCGTCCTCGACTTCGTCGACATGCCGGAAGGCGACGAGAACCGCACGCGGATGTACTCCGAGCATCTGTACTGCCCCTACGACGACCTGTCGTTCGAGGAGCTGGAGCCGCGGTCGTTCTCGTTCAACTCGCCCTACGGCGCGTGCCCCGACTGCACCGGTCTCGGGACGCGCATGGAGGTCGACCCGGAGCTCATCGTCCCCGACGAGGAGCTGACGCTCGGCGAGGGCGCGATCCAGCCGTGGTCGAACGGGCACGTGAGCGACTACTTCCTGCGCCTGCTGTCCGCGCTCGGCGACGCGATGGGCTTCGACCTCAACACGCCGTGGGAGAAGCTGCCCGCCAAAGCGCGCAAGGCGATCCTGAACGGGCACGAGACCCAGGTTCACGTGCGCTACAAGAACCGTTACGGCCGGACGAGGTCGTACTACACCGCCTACGAAGGCGTGATCCCCTACATCCAGCGGCGGCACGCCGAGTCCGAGAGCGATACCAGCAGGGAGAAGTTCGAGGGCTACATGCGGGAGATCCCGTGCCCGACGTGCGACGGCGCGCGGCTCAAGCCGGTCGTGCTCGCCGTCACCATGGGCGGGATGTCGATCGCCGAGGTCGCCGCGATGCCGATCGGCGAGGCCGCGAAGTTCCTGCTGGCGATGGAGCTGAGCGACCGCGAGACGCACATCGCCGAACGCGTCCTCAAGGAGATCAACGCCCGGCTCGGATTCCTGCTGGACGTCGGCCTCGACTACCTGACCCTCGACCGGGGGTCGGCGACCCTCGCCGGCGGGGAGGCGCAGCGCATCCGGCTGGCGACGCAGATCGGCTCCGGGCTGGTCGGCGTCCTGTACGTGCTGGACGAGCCGTCGATCGGCCTGCACCAGCGCGACAACCACCGGCTGCTGGAGACGCTGCTCCGGCTGCGCGACATGGGCAACACCCTGATCGTCGTCGAGCACGACGAGGACACCATCGCCGCCGCCGACTGGATCGTCGACATCGGCCCCCGCGCCGGTGAGCACGGCGGCGAGATCGTCGTGTCCGGCACCATCGAGGACTTGAAGAAGTCCGACCGCTCCCTGACCGGCGCCTACCTGGACGGGCGCCGCGAGATCGCCGTCCCGGAGATCCGCCGCCCCCGCACGCGGGGCCGCGAGATCACCGTGAAGGGCGCGCAGCAGAACAACCTCCGCGACGTGGACGCGGCGTTCCCGCTCGGCGTCCTCACCGCCGTGACCGGGGTGTCCGGGTCGGGCAAGTCGACGCTGGTCAACGACATCCTGTACAGCTCGCTGGCCAAGAAGCTGAACGGGGCCAAGCTCGTCCCGGGCAAGCACAAGCGCGTCAACGGCGTCGACCAGCTCGACAAGGTCGTGCACGTCGACCAGTCGCCGATCGGGCGCACGCCGCGCTCCAACCCGGCGACCTACACGGGTGTGTTCGACCACATCCGCAAGCTGTTCGCGCAGACGACGGAGGCGAAGGTCCGCGGCTACCAGCCGGGCCGGTTCTCCTTCAACGTCAAGGGCGGCCGCTGCGAGAACTGCTCCGGCGACGGCACGATCAAGATCGAGATGAACTTCCTGCCGGACGTCTACGTCCCGTGCGAGGTCTGCCACGGCGCCCGCTACAACCGGGAGACCCTGGAGGTCCACTACAAGGGCAAGACGATCTCCGAGGTGCTCGACATGCCGATCGAGCAGGCCACCGGGTTCTTCGAGCCGATCAAGGCGATCCACCGGCATCTGAAGACGCTCAACGACGTCGGCCTCGGCTACGTCCGGCTCGGCCAGCCGGCCCCCACCCTGTCCGGCGGGGAGGCGCAGCGCGTCAAGCTGGCGTCCGAGCTGCAGAAGCGCTCCACCGGGCGTACCGTCTACGTGCTGGACGAGCCGACCACCGGCCTGCACTTCGAGGACATCCGCAAACTCCTCGGCGTCCTGAACGGCCTGGTCGACAAGGGCAACACGGTGATCATCATCGAGCACAACCTGGACGTCATCAAGACCGCCGACTGGATCATCGACATGGGCCCCGAGGGCGGCTCCCGCGGCGGCACCATCGTCGCCACCGGCACCCCCGAGGACGTCGCCGAGGTCGACGCCAGCCACACCGGCCAGTTCCTCGCCAAGATCCTCAAGTGAGGCCGTCCCGGGTTCGCTGAACCCCGCGTCCGCGCCGCCGCGCGCCGTCCGCGCCGCCGCGCGCCGTGGGCGGCGCCGTTCGCCGTGGCTCTCGGCGAAGGGCCGTCGTGGCGTGGCCGCCGCCGGTTACGGGCGGGTCGGTGCGGCGCGGGGGGCGCCGTCCAGGATCATGGAGACATGACTGACGAAGTGACGCCCGGAGCCTCGCAGCGTGCGGGGTGCGCCGGGAACGGGGGGATCGGGCGCCGTACGGTGCTGTGCGGTGCGGGGGTCGCCGGCGCCGCCGTGCTCGCCGGGTGCGCGAGCGGCGGGGAGGAGACCGCCGAGGAGCTCAAGGGCCAGGAGATCGCGAAGGCCGCCGACATCCCGGTCGGCGGCGGGAAGGTCTACGGCGCGGAGAAGGTCGTGGTCACCCAGCCGGCCCAGGGCACGTTCAAGGCGTTCACGGCGGTCTGCACGCACCAGGGCTGCACGGTGGACAAGGTGCAGAACGGGCTGATCAGGTGCGCCTGCCACGGCAGCGAGTTCAAGATCGCGGACGGTTCGGTGCAGAAGGGGCCGGCGGATCAGCCGCTGGCCGAGTACCCGGTGCAGGTGCGCAACGGCGGCATCGTCGTCACCTGAACCGGCCGGCCGCCCGAATCCGGGAAATTGGTTCCGGTTTGAACCATCTCGTTCGCGGATTCGTTCTCCCCGGTGACACACGGGAACCGAGGGTGAGGTCAAGGCGTTCTCCGCGACCTGTACCCACCGGGGCTGCAGCGTCGGCTCGGTGTCCGGCGGCATGATCAACTGCCCCTGTCACGGCAGCAAGTTCAAGATCACCGATGGTTGGGTGGCGAGCCCGCCGGCGGACGAGCCGCTGGAGGAGCGGCGGATCACCGTTCAGGGCGACAAGATCATGCTCGCCTGAGCGTCTTCGTGCGCGCCGGGCCGTCCCGTCGAGGGGCGGCCCGCCCGCCGGCGGCGCGATCGCCGTCCGGCCGTCCGCGGGCCGTCTCGCCGCCGACGATCTCCCCGTCCGCGGGCTCCCGGCCGTCCACGCCCGCGCCGTCCGTGCCGCTGCCGTCCGCGCCGTCCGCGACGCCGCCGCCGGTGATCTCCTCGTGGCCGACGCGGAAGCGGGGGAGCGCGTCGGGGTAGTGGTCGCGGATGTGGGAGACGAGGTGTTCGCGCATGTCGCAGCGCAGGTCCCAGGTGCTCGCGGAGTCGGCGGCGCTCATCAGGGCCCGGAGCGTGACCAGCCCGTTCGGCTGCACATCGACCACCTGCAGGATCCATTCCCGCCGGTCCCACAGCGGGTTCTCCTTGAGCGCCGAGTGCAGTTCGGTGCGCAGTTCCGCGATCGGGACCGACCAGTCGACGTGCAGTTCGACCGAGCCGAGCAGCCGGTTGGAGTGCCGCGTCCAGTTCTCGAACGGCTGCTCGGTGAAATGCGAGACCGGGAAGATCATCCGGCGGTCGTCCCAGAGGCGCAGCACCACGTACGACAGGGTCAGCTCCTCGACCCGCCCCCAGTTGCCCTGTGTGACGACGACGTCGTCCAGCCGCAGCGCGTCGCTGAACGCCAGCTGCAGCCCGGCGAGCAGGTTGCCCAGCGTCGGCCTCGCCGCGATGCCGACGACCAGCCCGGCGACGCCCGCCGAGGCCAGCACCCCGGCGCCGACGGCCCGCACGCCCGGGAAGGTGAACAGCGCGGCGCCCACCGCCAGGACCACGATCAGCACGGCCGCGATGCGGCGCAGCAGCAGCATCTGGGTGCGGGCCCGCCTGGCCCGCCGGTTGCGCTCGCCCTCGATGCGCATCAGCCGTTCCAGCGGCGGATCGCTCAGCGCGTAGCCGATCCGCAGCACCAGCCAGGTGGTGGCGCCGATCGCGGCGATCCGCAGCACGTGCCGGACGCCGCCCTCCGCCTGGCCGGCGAGGAGGTGGTACGGCATCGCGGCGTTGGTGCTGACCACGGCCGCGAACGCGAACGCCGGCGCGGTGCAGCGCCGGGCGGCGCGTCCCGCCCCCGGCCAGCGCACCGACAGCCGGCCGGCCAGCAGCCGCCGGCCGCACTCCACGATGATCGCGGACGTGGCGACGACCGCCGCCAGGACGACCCAGGCCCACAGTTCCGACACCTGCGCAACGACCCCCTCAGCCTGCGTGGAGAAACCTCGCCGGTAAACTTCGTTCGACCCTCCCTTTCCACTCGCTTTGGGATCATCCAGACGAAAAGGCGAGATCTCCGTCACCCTGGGACGGGACGCGCGGGCGTACGGCGTGTCGGTACCGCCCACTAGGCTTCTGAGCGTGGCAGATCCGGCGACCTACCGACCCGCACCGGGCTCCATTCCGGAATCCCCCGGCGTCTACCGATTCCGCGACGAGCACGGCCGGGTCATCTACGTGGGCAAGGCCAAGAGCCTGCGCCAGCGCCTGAGCTCCTACTTCGCCGACTTCTCCGCCCTGCACCCCCGCACGCAGACGATGGTCCAGACCGCCGCCCGCGTCGACTGGACCGTCGTCGCCACCGAGGTCGAGGCCCTCCAGCTCGAATACTCCTGGATCAAGGAGTTCGACCCGCGGTTCAACGTCCGTTACCGCGACGACAAGTCCTATCCGTTCCTGGCCGTCACCCTGAACGAGGACTTCCCGAGGGTGATGGTGATGCGGGGCGCCAAGCGCAAGGGCGTGCGCTACTTCGGGCCGTACTCCCACGCGTGGGCGATCCGGGAGACGGTCGACCAGCTGCTGCGCGTGTTCCCCGTCCGGACGTGCAGCGCCGGCGTGTTCAAACGGCAGCACCAGCTCGGCCGGCCCTGCCTGCTCGGCTACATCGGCAAATGCTCGGCGCCGTGCGTCGGCCGCGTCTCCCCGGACGAGCACCGCCTCCTCGCCGAGGACTTCTGCGACTTCATGGCGGGCCACACCGCCCGGTTCATCAAACGCCTCGAACGCGACATGCGCGAGGCGGCCGCGTCCCAGGAGTACGAGCGCGCCGCCCGGCTCCGCGACGACATCCGCGCCCTGGAGCGCGCGCTGGAGAAGCAGACGGTCGTCCTCGCCGACACCACCGACTGCGACATGATCGCCTTCGCCGAGGACCAACTGGAGGCGGCCGTCCAGGTCTTCTACGTGCGCGGCGGCCGGATCCGCGGCCGGCGCGGCTGGGTGGTCGACAAGGTCGAGGACGTCACCACGGCCGACCTGGTCGAGCACTTCCTCATCCAGATCTACAGCGAGAGCGATTCGGTGCCCCGGGAGGTGCTCGTCCCGGCCATGCCGCCCGAGGCGGACGCCATGACCGAACTGCTGTCCGAGCAGCGCGGCGGGCCCGTCCGGCTGCGCGTCCCGCAGCGCGGCGACAAGAAGACCCTGCTGGAGACGGTCGCGCGCAACGCCCACGAGGCGCTCAAGCAGCACAAGACCCGCCGCGCGTCCGACCTCACCACCCGCAGCCGCGCGCTCCAGGAGATCCAGGACGCGCTGGAGCTGGACGAGGCGCCGCTGCGCATCGAGTGCTACGACGTCTCCAACCTGCAGGGCACGAACGTGGTCGCCTCCATGATCGTGTTCGAGGACGGCCTGGCCCGCAAGAGCGAGTACCGCCGCTTCACCGTCAAGGCCGTCGAGGGGCAGGACGACGTCCGCTCCATCCACGAGGTCATCACCCGCAGGTTCAGGCGCTACCTCGCCGAGAGCGAGAAGATGGGCGAGCTCGACCACCTGGGGGATCCTCCCGACGCGGTCGCCGGAGGGCCTGAGGGGCCGTCCCCCCGGGATCAGCCGGAGGAAGGCGCGCACCAGCCGATCGACCCGGAGACGGGCAGGCCGCGCAAGTTCGCCTACCCGCCCAACCTGGTGCTCGTCGACGGCGGCCCGCCGCAGGTCGCGGCCGCGCAGCGGGCGCTGGACGAGCTCGGCATCGACGACATCGCGGTCTGCGGCATCGCCAAGCGGCTGGAGGAGCTGTGGCTGCCCGCCGAGAGCGACCCGGTCATCCTGCCGCGCAACAGCGAAGGCATGTTCCTCGTCCAGCGGGTCCGCGACGAGGCGCACCGGTTCGCCATCACCTTCCATCGGCAGCGGCGATCCAAGTCCATGACGGTGAGCGAACTCGATAACGTTCCGGGTCTGGGCCCGGCGCGCCGCGCGGCGCTGCTGAAACACTTCGGTTCGCTGAAGCGGCTGAAGGACGCGACACCCGAGCAGGTCGCCGAGGTCCCCGGAATCGGGCGGCGCAGCGCCGAGGGCATCGTCGCGGCACTGCACGGCGCCGCCGTCCCCTCCGGGGGCCCCGGCGGAGACGGTGGCCGCGCGGGCGGAGACGGGGAGCACAGGGGGAGACGGCCATGACCAGAGAGACGAAGATCCCGGACATCGTGATAGTCACCGGCATGTCCGGTGCGGGCCGCAGCACCGCGGCCAAATCCCTGGAGGACCTCGACTGGTTCGTGGTCGACAACCTGCCGCCGGGGCTGCTGGCCACCATGGCCGACCTCGGCGGCCGCGTGAAGAACGCGGTGCCCCGCATCGCCGTCGTCGTCGATGTGCGCAGCCGCGCCTTCACCGAAGACCTGCACTCCTCCATCGCCGAGCTGGAGGCGCGCGGCGTCCACCCGCGGGTGGTGTTCCTGGAGGCGAACGACGCCGACCTGGTGCGCCGCTTCGAGAGCGTCCGCCGCCCCCACCCGCTGCAGGACGACGGGCGCCTCGTCGACGGCATCGCGCGGGAACGGGAACTGGTCCGCGAGGTCCGTGCCGAGGCCGACCTGGTCATCGACACCAGCGGCCTCAACGTGCACGAGCTGCGCAACAAGATCATCGGATTCTTCGGCACCGACACCGGCGAATCCAGCCTGCGCGCGACCGTCGTGTCGTTCGGCTACAAGTACGGGCTGCCCGTCGACGCCGACCTCGTCGTCGACTGCCGGTTCCTGCCGAACCCGCACTGGGTGCCGGAGCTGCGGCCGAAGACGGGCCGCGACACCGCCGTCCGCGACTACGTCCTCGGCCAGCGCGGCGCCAAGGAGTTCCTCGACGCCTACGCCGAGGTCCTGCGCCTGCTCGCCGACGGCTACGAGCGCGAGGGCAAGCACTACGTGACCCTCGCCGTGGGATGTACCGGCGGCAAACACCGTAGTGTGGCCATGGCGGAACAGATCGCCGCCCGGCTGCGGGACGAGGGCATCGAGGTGCAGGTCGCCCATCGTGACCTCGGCCGAGAGTGAGGCCCCCCGGGGTGCGGCGCGGGTCCCGGACGAGGAGAGCAGGATAACGGCACGGTGAAGCCCAACGGCCCGAAGGTCGTCGCACTTGGCGGCGGCCACGGCCTCTACGCCTCGCTGTCGGCGCTGCGCCGCGTCACCGACCGGCTGACCGCGATCGTCACCGTCGCCGACGACGGCGGCTCCAGCGGACGGCTCCGCCGCGAGCTCGGCGTCCTGCCGCCCGGAGACCTGCGGATGGCGCTCGCCGCGCTGTGCGGCGACGACGAGTGGGGGCAGACGTGGCGGGACGTGGTGCAGCACCGCTTCCGCAGCCAGGGCGACCTGCGCGACCACGCCGTCGGGAACCTCCTCATCGTCGCGCTGTGGGAACTGCTCAGCGAAGTCGAGCCCGGGCCCGGCGGCGGGCCGGGCTCCACCGTCGCCGGCCTCGACTGGGTCGGACGGCTCCTCGGCGCGCAGGGCCGGGTCCTGCCGATGGCCGCCGTCCCGATGGACATCGTCGCCGAGGTCCGCGGCGCCGACCCGTCCCGCCCCGACGAGATCACCCACGTCAAAGGGCAGGCGGCGTGCGCCAAGACGCCCGGTAGCGTCCTCGGGGTGTCCCTCGTCCCCGCCGACCCGCCCGCGTGCCCCGAGGCCCTCGCGGCCGTCGAGGACGCCGACTGGATCGTGTTCGGGCCCGGTTCCTGGTTCACCAGCGTCCTGCCGCACCTCAAGGTGCCCGCGCTGGCCCGCGCCCTCACCTCCGCCCGCGCCCGCCGCGCCGTCGCGCTGAACCTCGCGCCGCAGCCCGGCGAGACCGACGACTTCTCCCCGCAGACCCATCTGGAGGTCCTGCGGGCCCACGCGCCCGACCTTAGCGTCGACGTCGTCATCGCCGACCGCGGGGTGGTCGACGACCCGGAGGCCCTCGACAAGGCCGTCAAGGAGATCGGCGGACGTCTCGTCCTCGCCGACGTCGCCGCCGACGACGGCTCTCCGCGTCATGAACCCGCCCGTCTGGCCCAAGCCTTCGACAAGATATTCACCGACTGACGTCCCGTGGGGCCGGAATCGGCCACACTGCTGGGAGTCCGATAGGGGGAGGGTTCATCAGATGGCGATGACCGGTGTGGTCAAGGACGAGCTGAGCAGGCTCACGGTCATGAAGCCGTGCTGCCGCAAGGCCGAGGTCTCGACGCTGCTGCGCTTCGCGGGAGGCCTGCACCTGGTCAGCGGGCGGATCGTGATCGAGGCGGAGATCGACACCGGCGTCGCGGCACGGCGCCTGATCAGGGACATCGCCGAGGTGTTCGGTCACACGTCCGAAGTCGTCGTCCTCGCGCCCAGCGGCCTGCGCAAGGGCAGCCGCTACGTCGTCCGCGTCTTCCGCGAGGGCGAGTCGCTCGCCCGGCAGACCGGGCTCGTCGACAACAACGGCCGGCCCGTCCGCGGGCTGCCGCGGCACGTCGTCGCGGGCGCCGCCTGCGACGCCGAATCCGCCTGGCGCGGCGCGTTCCTCGCGCACGGCTCCCTCACCGAACCCGGCCGGTCCATGTCCCTCGAAGTGACCTGCCCGGGCCCCGAGGCGGCGCTCGCCCTCGTCGGCGCCGCCCGCCGCCTCAAGATCCACGCCAAGGCCCGCGAGGTCCGCGGCGTCGACCGCGTCGTCGTCCGCGACGGCGACGCCATCAGCGCCCTGCTCACCCGCCTCGGCGCCCACGACAGCGTCCTCGCCTGGGAGGAACGCCGCATGCGCCGCGAGGTCCGCGCCACCGCCAACCGCCTCGCCAACTTCGACGACGCCAACCTGCGCCGCTCCGCCCGCGCCGCCGTCGCCGCCGGCGCCCGCGTCGCCCGCGCCCTGGAGATCCTCGGCGACGACGCCCCCGAGCACCTCGTCAACGCCGGCCGCCTCCGCCTCGAACACAAGCAGGCGTCCCTGGAGGAACTCGGCCAGCTCGCCGACCCGCCGCTCACCAAGGACGCCATCGCCGGCCGCATCCGCCGCCTCCTCGCCATGGCCGACAAACGCGCCGGCGACCAGGGCATCCCCGGCACCGACGCCAACCTCACCGCGGACATGCTCGCGCCGTAACTCCCAGGGGGCGACCCCCGCTGAGGCTTGGTCCAAGTGGGGGGCGGCCGGCGGTCAGTTCGTCTTGTCCAGGTCGCCTCTGAGGATTCGGTGGATCAGGTCGTCGCGGAGTTGGCCGTAGCCGGTCTCGGCCCAGACGCTCTGGGACGGATCGGCCTCGTAGTAGGGGACGTCGCGGCCGTCGCGGTGGTCCATCAGGACGTCCGGGGTCTGCTTGCCGCGGGTCGCGCGGGCGCAGGCGCGGCACGTCGTGACGCGGAGGCGCTTGCGGGACCCGATGGGCCGCCAGTCGACCCCGGTCGTGGCGTCCCCGTGCAGGGGGTTGAAGAAGCAGAGCGGCATCGCGGGGATCTCCGCCTTGCCCTCCGCGGCGGCCTTGGCGGACGCGAGGGCGTCCCGGCCCTGGTCCACCAGGACGAGGACGCCCGCGAGGTCGGGGATGCCGCGCGCCGCGTCGAGGGTCTTGCCCGCCGCCTGGTAGGCGTCCAGGGCCATGGTCATGAGGGTGCGGGGCCGTTCGTCCGCGGTGGGGACGCCGCTCTCGTCCAGGAGTTCGCCGAACGCGATGACCTCGTGGGACGCCTGCTCGCGGAGCTGGTCCTCGTTGGCGCGGCTCGCGGTGGCGAACACCGTGCGCGGCATCAGGAGGCCGCTGCTCTCGCGGCGGACGGACGCCATGCGGCGGCGGCGCCACAGCAGGAGGCCCGCTGCTCCGGCCACCGCCACCCCGGCCGCGCCCAGGGGCAGCGCGAGACCCCCGTCATCCGACTCGTCGCCGGGCGCGCCGCCGCCGTTCTTCTCCCGTTCCTTGGCGCGTTTGCTGATCTCGGCGGAGACGCGATCGTATTCCCGGGTCCCGGTGCCCGAGACGATCAGATCGATGATGCGCGACAGCTTGGCCGCGAGCGGCGCGTCGTTCATGGCGCGGTCGAGCGTGACCGCCCAGGCGGCGTCGCGGGCCTGGTGGTCGCCGCCCCACTCGCGCGCGCTCAGGTCGTCGGTGTCGTCGTCGAAGGTGATGAAGATGCCGTCGCGCCCCAGCCGGTCGTGGACGACGGTCGCGAGCTGCTCGGCCTCGGTCCAGGTGCCGCCCTTGACGAGGGGGACCAGGACGACGAAGACGGGCGCCGGCGCCTTCGCCAACTTGGCGAGGAGCCTGCGCCGTTCCGCCTCGGGGAGTGCGGACGCCAGCGACGGGTCGACGTGGATCGGGGAGCGGCGGAGGGCGGCGGCCAGCCGTTCGCCGGGGGACGGTTCAGTCAACACCGAGGTACCTCATCACACGGGGTAGGAAGTTCTTGCCGGTGGCGCCCCACGACGCGTCCCGCCACACACCGGGGATCGCGGTGTGGGGGCGGTGGCGTTCGGGCCCCGGGACCTTGAGAAGGTGCCGGTCGGTGAGCCCCTGCCGCTGGTCGTGCTCATTGCATGCCTCGCACAGAGGGCACGGCTTCGGCAGGACCTTGTGGGTGAGCTTCGCCAGGCGCCTGCGCGCGGTGGACTCGCCGTGCAGCGGGTTCACAACACAGGGGGCGGGTGGTTCGGCGATGTCCCGGCTGAGGACGAGTCGTCCCTGGCGCGCGAGGACGATCGCGCCGACCAGGTCGACGGCGCGGTCGGCGTCGTCCTTGGCGTCGTCGTAAAGGATCTGGGCGGCATCGTAGGCGGAGACGGCGTAGGGGCGCCCGCGTTCGGCCCCGGTCGTGGTGAGCAGGCTCTGGAGCCGTTCCAGTTCCTTGGCGCCGTGATGGCGCAGCTGGCGCATGCTGGGTTCCGTCGCGCTCCAGTAGCTGCTCGCCTTGCCCCGCGTGGACGGGCCCCCGCGCCGGCCGAGGAGGGCGAGGACGCCGAGGCCGATCCAGTACAGCAGCACCGCACCGACCGGCCCGGCAAGGATGAGACCGGTGAGGAGAGGTGCCTGGATCTCGGGGTCGTCCGGTGTGAGCTCGTGCTCCTCCCCGAACGGTTCCGGGGTCGAGTACAGCGTCGGCATGGAGGGGGACGCCGAGGGCGCCGTGGCGTAGCCGTTCAGCCGCTGGACGATCCGGTCCGCGAGCCCGGCGAACGGACGGTCGTGGTCGGCGGGGCTCGAACTGCCCGGCTCGTCCTCGTCGAGTGGGGAGTACCGGTAGCGGCGCGGCACCCGGAACGCCTCGGAGTCCATGTGGCCGTGCGAATCGACCATCACGTAGAGCCCGTCGCGCCGCGACCGCTCATGCAGCGCGAACAGGAACGCTTCGTTGCGGCCCTGGGACTCCGAGTCGGTCCCGTTCGGGAGGACGACGACGTAGGCGGGCACGCCGAGCCGTTCCGCGGCCTCTCCGGCGGCCCGGCGGACCCGGCCGCGTTCGGCTTCGCCGAGGGCGATGCCGATATCGGGGTCCACGAAGAGGGGGTCCTCGGCGAGGGCGGCCGCGACCCGGACCAGGCGGTCGTCGGCGTGCGGAGGATCGTCGGCGGCCGCGGCCCCGGCGGGCCATGCGGTGAGGACGACTGCGGCGAGGAGCGCGAGGACGCGGGCCGGTCTCATCGGCGCCCCTTCGCCTGCTTCTTCTCGGCCTGCTTCTGATTTTGCGGGGCCGGTCGGGGCTTCTTCCCGCGAGTGCGGTAGATCAGCAGGGCGAGGATCGGCAGGCCGCTGAGCGCCGCGCCCCCGCCGAACGTCCCCCACTCCACGATCGCGGCCCGCCGGTCCGCGGCCTCGTCGGCGTCCAGTGCCTTGCGGACCTCCGACTTGGGCCTCGGACGCGGGTTGTCGGCGCGTTCCCGCGCCTGGCCCGACAACGCGATGTCGACGAACCGCGCGACCTTCTCGGGGGCCGTGGCGTCGTAGGGGAGTTCCTGGCTCGCGGCACGCCAGGCGTCCTCGACCGGCAGGCGCCGGGCGCCGCCGAATTGGCGGACCTCGCCGCCGGGCGTCGACGGGGGCACCACGAGGTAGATCCCGTCCTCGCCCAGCCGGTCCCGCAGCAGCGCGATGAGGGAGTCGGCGGGGTTCTGCGGCCCGAGGCCGGTGGTGGGCGTCACCGCGACGTACGCCGGGACGCCGAGCCGGGCGACGGACGCCTCGATCTGCGCGGCGGCGTCCGGTGGCAGCACCCGCGGGGTGTGGTCGGTGACGTAGACGGGGTGGCGGCGCAACTCCGCGGCGAGGTGATCGGCGCGGCTCACCGGTTCGGCACGTTCCAGCGCGGTGGCCGGGCCCGTGAACAGGCACGCGAGCATTCCGGTCAGGACTAGGACGAACCACCCGCGGCGCATGAACGGGGAGTCTAGTGACGGCCGCCGGAGCGCCGTGACCGGGGACGCGACGGAAATGATCCCCCGCCCGGGGGAGGCGGCCTCACCCCCGGATTTCCCACACCGGCGGTGTCAGGCTACCCGCCGGTCATTGGATAGGGTCGGGAGCAGGGGGAGATCCCCCTAGATCGACCGTAGTTAACAGTCCGGCTGACACCGGGCGCTATCGACGTGCGAGGAGAGCCGTTCCGTGACCATCCGAGTAGGCATCAACGGTTTCGGCCGGATCGGCCGTAACTTCTACCGCGCAGTGAAGGCATCCGGGGCCGACATCGAGATCGTGGCGGTCAACGACCTGACCGACAACGCCACGCTGGCCCAGTTGCTCAAGTACGACAGCATCCTCGGCCGCTTCCCCGAGGACGTGCGCGCCACCGCGGACGAGATCGTCGTCGGCGGCAAGGCCATCAAGGCGTTCGAAGAGCGCGACCCCGCCAACCTCAAGTGGAGCGACGTCGGTGTCGACATCGTCGTCGAGTCGACCGGTTTCTTCACCGACGCCGCCAAGGCCAAGGTGCACGCCGACAACGGCGCCAAGAAGGTGATCATCTCCGCGCCGGCCAAGAACGAGGACCTCACCGTCGTCCTCGGCGTCAACGAGGACAAGTACGACCCGGCCGCGCACACGGTGATCTCCAACGCGTCCTGCACCACCAACTGCCTGGCCCCGCTGGCGAAGGTTCTGAACGACTCCTTCGGCATTGAGAACGGCCTGATGACGACGATCCACGCCTACACGCAGGATCAGAACCTGCAGGACGCCCCGCACAAGGACCTGCGCCGCGCCCGCGCCGCCGCGGTGAACGTCGTGCCGGCGTCCTCCGGCGCCGCCAAGGCCATCGGCCTGGTGCTGCCGGAGCTGAACGGCAAGCTGACCGGTTACGCGCTGCGCGTGCCGGTGCCGACCGGCTCGGCCACCGACCTCACCGCCACGCTGTCCCGCGAGGTCACGGCCGAGGAGGTCAACGAGGCGTTCAGGGCCGCCGCGGAGAGCGGCCCGCTGAAGGGCTACCTCAGCTACACCGAGGACCCGATCGTCTCCAGCGACATCGTCACCGACCCGGCGTCCTGCATCTTCGACTCCGGGCTGACCCTGGCCCTCGGCAAGCAGGTCAAGGTCATCGGCTGGTACGACAACGAGTGGGGCTACTCCAACCGCCTCGTGGACCTCGTCAAGCTCGTCGGCTCGCAGCTCTGACCGCCGGCCCGCCCTGACCGAAGGAATCCGGCGCCGTGGCCGCGCACCGTGCCTCGACCGGGGCGTGCGGCCACGGCGCGGCCGTGTACGGAAGGACACCGCATCCCGATGCGCACCATTGACGATCTCGACGTCGCCGGCAGGCGCGTGCTCGTCCGCGCGGACCTGAACGTCCCGCTGCAGGACGGCGCCATCACCGACGACGGGCGGATCCGGGCGAGCCTGCCGACGATCGAGGCGCTGCGGATCCGCGGTGCCAAGGTCATCGTCTGCGCCCACCTCGGCCGCCCCAAGGGCGAAGTCAAGCCCGAGTTCTCCCTGGCTCCGGTCGCGGCACGGCTCGGTGAGCTGCTCGGCGCGGAGGTGACCGCCGCCGGAGACGTCGTCGGCGACTCCGCCCGCGCCGCCGTGGACGGCCTCGCGGACGGCGGCGTCGCGCTGCTGGAGAACCTGCGCTTCGAGCCGGGCGAGACCAGCAAGGACGATGCCGAGCGCGGCGCGTTCGCCGACCGGCTCGCCGCCCTCGCCGAGATCTACGTCGGGGACGGGTTCGGTGCCGTGCACCGCAGGCACGCGTCGGTGTACGACGTGCCGGAGCGGCTCCCGCACGCCGCCGGCGGTCTGATCGCCGCCGAGGTCGAGGTCCTGAAGCGGCTCACCGAAGACGTCGAACGCCCCTACGCCGTCGCGCTCGGCGGCTCCAAGGTGTCCGACAAGCTCGGCGTGATCGACAACCTGCTCGGCAAGGCCGACCGCATCCTGATCGGCGGCGGCATGGTGTTCACCTTCCTCAAGGCCCAGGGGCACGAGGTCGGAAAGAGCCTCCTGGAAGAGGACCAGCTCGGCACCGTCCGCGAATACCTGCGGCGGGCCGAGGACACCGGGGTGGAGTTCGTGCTCCCGGTCGACATCGTCGCCGCCACCGCGTTCGCCGCCGACGCCGCCCACGACGTGGTCGCCGCCGACGCGATTCCGTCCGACCGGCTCGGCCTGGACATCGGCCCCGAGTCCGGCAAGCTGTTCGCCTCGCGTCTCGCCGACGCCCGCACCGTGTTCTGGAACGGCCCGATGGGCGTGTTCGAGATGGAGCCCTACTCGCACGGCACACGCGCCGTCGCCCAGGGCCTCATCGACTCCGGCGCGTTCACCGTCGTCGGCGGCGGCGACTCCGCCGCGGCCGTGCGGCGACTCGGCTTCGACGAGGCCGCCTTCTCCCACATCTCGACCGGCGGCGGCGCCAGCCTCGAATATCTCGAAGGCAAGACGCTGCCCGGCCTGCAGGCCCTGGAGGACTGACCGATGGCGCCCACGACCCCTTCCGGCGCGCAGAGCGGCCGCAAGCCGCTCATGGCGGGCAACTGGAAGATGAACAACAACCACCTCGAGGCGATCTCGCTCGTCCAGAAGATGGCGTTCGCGCTCAAGGAGGCCGACCACGACGCCGTCGACATCGCCGTGATCCCGCCGTTCACGGCGATCAGGTCGGTGCAGACGCTGGTCGACGCCGACAAGCTCGGGATCCAGTACGGCGCGCAGGACGTCTCCCAGCACGCCTCCGGCGCCTACACCGGCGAGATCTCCGCCGCGATGCTGGCCAAGCTGGGCTGCGCCTACGCCGTCGTCGGGCACTCCGAGCGCCGCCAGTACCACGCCGAGGACGACGCGGTCGTCAACGCCAAGGCCAAGGCCGCGCTCGCCGCCGACCTCACCCCGATCCTGTGCGTCGGCGAGGGCCTGGAGGTCCGCAAGGCCGGCGAGCACGTGGCGCACGTCCTGGCGCAGGTGGACGGCGGGCTGGAGAAGATCCCCGCCGACCAGGTGCGGCGCACCGTCATCGCCTACGAGCCCGTCTGGGCGATCGGCACCGGCGAGGTCGCCACCCCGCAGGACGCGCAGGAGGTCTGCGCGGCCATCAGGACGCGGCTCGCCGAGCTTTACGACGGTGGACTGGCCGACCAGGTGCGTATCCTGTATGGCGGTTCGGTCAAGGGCGGCAATGTCGCCAAGCTCATGAAGCAGGACGACGTGGACGGCGCCTTGGTCGGTGGTGCCAGCCTGGACCCGGGAGAGTTCGTCAAAATCTGCCGGTACCGGGATCTCCCCGTCTGATCAAAACTGATCAATTCTGTGTGAACTGGGGGTTCTTGCCGAACCAGCGGGTGGTTCGTCGTACCCTTCGTACCTGACGGGTAAACCGCCCGGCCCGATCCACCGTCCGGAACTACGAAGACAAGGCGCTGAAGAAACGTGATCATCGCATCGTCCATCGTGCTCGTCCTGTCGAGCCTGCTGATGGTGGTCCTCGTCCTGATGCACAAGGGCAAGGGCGGCGGACTGTCCGACATGTTCGGCGGCGGCATCTCGACGTCCCTGGGCGGGTCGTCGGTGGTGGAGCGCAACCTCGACCGGCTGACCGTCGGCGTCGGCGTGATCTGGTTCGCCTCCATCGTCGTCCTCGGGCTGCTGTTCAAGAGCAACGGCGCCGGCTGAACGACCCGTCAGGCATATGCGAGCGCCGCGCCGTCCTGGAGGGCACGGGCGGCGGCGGAAACACCGAGCGAGGAGTAACTCCGTGGGTAGTGGTAACGCGATTCGGGGCAGCCGCGTCGGGGCCGGTCCGATGGGAGAGGCGGAGCGCGGCGACGCCGCCCCCCGCGTCTGGGTGACGTTCTACTGCGCCAACCGGCACGAGACCCGTCCCAGTTTCGCGACCGACGTCGCGGTCCCGGAGACATGGGACTGCCCGCGCTGCGGGTTCCCGGCCGGCCAGGACTCGGAGAACCCTCCGGCCCCGCCGAAGACCGAGCCGTACAAGACGCACCTGGCGTACGTGAAGGAGCGGCGCAGCGACGAGGACGGCGAGGCCATCCTCGAGGAGGCGCTCGCCAAGCTCCGCGAGAAGCGCGCCGCCGTCAAGCGGGCCCTGGAGTCCGCGGGGCGCCCCTGACGCCCCTGCCTCCCTGAACCGTGAAGGACCGGGCTCCCGTGACCGCACGTGCGGTCACGGGAGCCCGTGCACGTGCGGGGGCCCGTGAACGGGCCGACCGCCGGCGTGAGCGGGATCAGCAGTCGGGGGCGCAGAGGCGGCGCGCCGTGGCCTGGCCGAAGATCCGCAGGATGTCCTGCGGTCGCTGTGCGGTGTAGACGCTGCCGCCGGTCGCCTCGGCGATCTTGCCGAGTTCGGCGGTGTCGACGTCCGGGCCGAACCCGATCACGATGATCTGGACGGGGCGGGCCGGGTCGCGCCCCTTGCGCAGCGCCGTCAGCGTCGCGGCGAGCGACGGCCCGTCCGGGTCCTCGTTGCGGCCGTCGGTGAACACCAGCACCGTGTTGATCATTTCGGGCCGGTGGGTCTCGCGCATGTACCGGACCGCGGCCAGCAGCGTGTCGTAGAGGCCGGTGTCGCCGTCCGGCTTCGGGCGCAGCGACGAGAGGGTGCTGAGGATCCGCTGGCGGCGGGTCGTCGAGCCGATCCGCCGGCCGAGCGGCCCCATCGGCACGGTCTCCCGCCAGTCCCGGTCGCCGTCCATCCGCGTGGAGAACACCCACTGGCCGAGTTCGGTGTCGTCCGGTTGCAGCGCCAGTCCCCGCTGCGACGCCTGGGCGATCGCCTGAAGCCTGGTGAGGCGGGTACCGGGGACGGGCAGGGCCATCGACCCGGACAGGTCGATCACCGACAGCATCCGCGAGCTCAGCGCCAGCCGCGCCCACGCCTGCGCGACGCGCCGGACCTCCGCCGCGCCCGGAGCCGGCAGGCCCGGCGGCTGCCACGCCTTCACCCCGTCGGCCGCGGCGAACGCCGCCGGCGGCTCGCCGTCCGGGTCCCGGAACCCGTGCGCGCGGAAGACCTCCCGGGCCCGGTCGGTGCGCAGCGCCCGCGCGAACAGCCGAACCGCCGGCCCGTCGTCGACCAAGGCGAGCGGGAAGTCCAGGGACAGGGTGCCGTCACGGGGATAGACGGCCTCCGCCGGGACCGGCGGCGCACCGTGATTGTGAGCCCACACCGCCTGCTCGGGCGTCAGCAGAATCGGGACCCGCCCGTCACCGCCTCTCTCGAACGCGGCGAACTGCCCCCGCACATCCGGCGCGGTGCTCTCCCGCACCGAACGCGCGAACGCCGCGAAGGACCCCTCCGACTTCCGGTAAAGATCGTGGACGATCAGCAGCGACATCATCCCCGCACCCGTGCGGGCCGGGTCCGCCGGCGTCAGCCGGAAGGACCGGGAGCCCTCCGACCCCGGCACCGACGCGCTCAGCAGATCCCCCCACGACCCGTTCACCCGGCCCGCCTCCTTCCGGGGGAGCGCCGCCACCAGCGGCGAACGCGCGAGAGCGCCGCCCACGACGACGGGCGGCCGCTCGAGCATCCGCAGCCAGAGCGACGAGTCCGGGACCCACACGTCCGGCAGCCGGACGCCCGCGTCACGCGGAATCCGCCCCGCCAGCAGCGCCTGCACCCCGGCAGGTCCCGAGGCCCGCACGGCGACCCGCACGCACTTCCCACCGGCGCTGTGCTCCCGCCGGTTGAAGTCCGCGCCCACCGCCGACACCGCACCGGCGATCTCCGGTGCGACCGCGACGTCCAGCCTGAGCACGGGGCCGGAACACCCCCGGACCTCCGACAACGCGTACACCGAACTGCCGAGCACCGCCGCCAGCGCCACCCCCGTGACCGCGGCGACCCGCCTCGCCCGCCCCCGCGTGCGCGGACCCTTCCCGCTATGTGATCCACTCAAGGTCGACCTCGACTCCCCGCCCGGCGGACACCCGCGCCAGAAACTGTGAGCCGCCAATTGTCGGGGCATCCCGGCCCCGACCGCATCGGCGAAATCGCCTGCTTGTTTTGCATTTCCCTTGGCGGTCGGGCCCTGGGGGCCCTCCCTTCGGCGGGAACTGCGGTGCGATCGCTGCATCGCTTCGGCTCGCCTTGCGGCTCGCTGCGCGATCAGGTTTCTCGCACGCTCGAAACCTGCCTTCGGACACGATCGCGATGGTCTGGGTCGTTGCGGGTTGAGGTAGTGGCTGGTGCCGCTGGCACGGTGGTGTTCGTTGCAGTGGTCGGGCTGGCGCCCGTGTCGACGGGCCTGGCCATCGTCGTCCTCGGAGAGCGGATGTCGGCGCCGGTCGCGGCCGGGTCGCTGCTCCTGCTGGGCGGGTTGTTCGTCGTCTCGTTCCGGCGCGGCCACCGCGCGGGCGGGCCGCCGCTCGGTATGATGGCGCCCACGCGACTGGCGCAGTCAAGGTGGAGACGACCACCGGGGAGCGAAAGTAGTCCGCACACCGCGCGCCTGGGTGTACGGGTCCCCTTCGCCGGGGCGCCCGAAGTCCCGGCGCGAACAGCGCGGAGGCTCACGATGCACGAACCGGCCGTAACCCGTCTGCAGGCCCAGGACCCCGAGATCGCCGGGCTGGTGGAGGCCGAGGCCCGCCGCCAGTACGAGAAGATCCGGCTGATCGCCTCGGAGAACTACGTGTCGCCGGCCGTCCTGGAGGCCACCGGCAGCGTCCTGACCAACAAGTACTCCGAGGGCTACGCGGGCAAGCGGTACTACGAGGGGCAGCAGAACGTCGACCCGATCGAGCTGCTGGCCATCGGCCGGGCGAAGGAGCTGTTCGGCGTCGAGCACGCCAACGTCCAGCCGTACTCGGGGTCGCCCGCGAACCTCGCCGTCTACATGGCGTTCCTGGAGCCCGGCGACCCCGTGATGGGCCTGTCGCTGCCGATGGGCGGCCACCTCACGCACGGCTGGTCGGTATCGGCCACCGGCAAATGGTTCGCCCCGGTCCGGTACGACGTGCGCGCCGACACCGGGCGCGTCGACATGGACCAGGTCCGCGACCTGGCGCTCAAGGAGCGGCCGAAGCTCATCTGGTGCGGCGGCACCGCGATCCCGCGGACGATCGACTTCCCGGCGTTCGCCGAGATCGCCCGTGAGGCCGGCGCGGTGCTGGCCGCCGACATCGCGCACATCGCGGGCCTGATCGCCGGCGGCGCGCACCCGTCCCCGGTCGGCCACGCCGACGTGATCACCACGACCACGCACAAGACGCTGCGCGGGCCGCGCGGCGCGATGATCATGTCGACGGCCGAGCACGCGAAGGCGATCGACAAGGCCGTGTTCCCCGGCCTGCAGGGCGGCCCGCACAACCACACCACCGCCGCGATCGCCGTCGCGCTGCGGGAGGCCGCGCAGCGGGACTTCCCCGGCTACGCGCGGCAGATCGTCGCGAACGCCAAGGCCCTCGCCGCGGCGCTGCTGGAACGCGGCTACGACCTGATCTCCGGCGGCACCGACAACCACCTGATCCTGATCGACCTGACGAGCAAGGGCGTCGCGGGCAAGCCCGCCGCGCAGGCCCTCGACCGCGCCGGGATCGAGCTGAACTACAACGCGGTCCCGTTCGACCCGCGCAAGCCGTTCGACCCGTCCGGGCTGCGGATCGGCACCGCCGCGATCACCACCCGCGGGCTGCGGGAGGCGCAGATGCCGCAGGTCGCGGCCTGGATCGACGAGGTCGTGCAGGCCGCCGCCAAGGACGACGAGACGGTCGCCCTGCGGGTCGCCGGCCAGGTCCGCGAGCTTCTCGCGTCCTACCCGATGCCCGGCTGGACGTCCGCGCCCTAGGCGCCGCGCAGGATCGTGATCATGCGCCAGGCTTCGGGGCCGGTGAGGGCCACGGTGTCCGCTCCGGTCCCGAAGTCGCCGTACTGCGCCACCACCTCCAGGCCGCCGGCCAGGCGGATCGCGGCGTCGAGTTCGGTGGCGGTCCAGAAGCGGTAGGGGACGACGTCGCGCAGGACGCGCACACCCCCCGCAGTGACGCCGCCGTTGCCGGGGGATCGGGGGCGTCCGTCCGCGATTGCTTCGTCGTCGCCGGTGATCGTCATCGTGACGTGGTCGTCGGCGATCTGCGTCACCGGGTCGAGCCGGTCGCCCGGCTCGCCCCAGCGCACGCTGGCGTGGACGCCGCCGCGTTCGACCGTCCAGCCGGTGCTGACGGTCGGTTCGTCGCCCAGCCGGTCCCGGGGATGTGACATCTCCACGATGTACAGGCCGCCGGGGGACAGGTGCGCGGCGACGCAGCGCAGGTGCGCGACGAACGCGTCCAGGGTCATCAGGTGGGACGTGGAGTCGAGCATGGTCGCGATGAGGTCGAACCGGCGGCCCAGATCGAACCGGGTCATGTCGTCCTGGACGACCTCCACCTTCACGTCCGCGCGGGTGGCCTCGCCGGCGGCGTAGGCGCACATCCGCGGGTTCAGGTCGAGGGCGGTCGCGGCCGGGCCGCGGCGGGCGAACTCGCGGGCGTGCTCGGCGGGCCCGGCGGCCAGCTCCAGCACCGTCGCGGGCGCCGTGTCCCGGCCGGGCCCCCGGTGTTCGGCGTACCAGGCGAGCAGCACGTCCACCTCGGCGGACACGTCGCGGAACGAGCACGCCAGCTCGTACGCCCAGGGATCGTCATAGATGCCGGTCACCCGGCCATCCTGCCAGCGTGCCGGGGCCGGCCGGGCGGCCGTCCAGCCGCAGCCGGATCTCCACGACGGCGGGGTCGGCGGTGCGCCGGGTCCGGCCGCCGAGCGAGGTCAGCAGGCGCCTCATCCGCGCGTTCTCGCTCAGCGCCGTCGCCCGCAGTTCCACCACGCCGCGGTCCCGGCCCAGGGCGATGAGCAGGCCCGCGAGGGCGCGGCCGAGGCCCCGGCCCTGCCAGCCGTCCTCGACCAGGAACGCGACTTCGGCGGCGCCCGGGTCGAGGACGTGGATGAGGTGCGCGAGGGCGAGCAGCGACCCGTCCGGCCCCTCGGCGACCAGCGTGAGGCCGTACGCGGGGTCGCAGAACCGCTCGATCGCACGCTGCGGCGGGAACGGCTTCGGGCTGAAGTACCGCATCCGGCGGCTGTCGAGGGAGGAGCGCTCGTGCAGGGCGCGGACGGCGTCCGCGTCGCGCCGCCGGATCGGCCGGACGACGACGCGCGTGCCGTCGCGCAGCACGACGCGGTGGGACGCGGGACGCCGCGGTCCGGCGGGCAGCGCGGCGCGGACCAGCGCGTCCGCCCGGGCCGCCTCGGTCGCGGTGAACGGCAGGCCGAACCTGCGGAGCCGGACGGCGCGCCCCCGTCCCACCGGGACGGTGAGGACGCACGCGTCTGTTTCGTCCCGCCTTGTTTCGCCCCGGCCGGTTTCTCCCCGCCTGGTCTTCCTCTGGCTGGTTTCGTCCCGTCCGGGGGTGGTCCATGACGATTCGTTGGCGCGGAGCAGTTCACCGAGGACCGCGGGCACGGCGTGCGGCTCGGTGCGCAGCCGGGACGCCAGGACGAGGACGCGGGTCGGTTCGTCGACCAGTTCGTGGGGGCGGGCGGGCAGCACGGCGGTGCGGATCCCGCCGGCCGCGCCCAGCGTCTCGGCGAGGTCGCGCGCGTCGGCGCCGCCGTGCGGGACGTCCACGATGAACTCGTCCACAACGCCTTCGGTGTCCATCTGGACGGACAGGCCGAGGATGTTCGCGCCTCGCCGGCCGAGTGCGGCGGTGAGCAGGGCGAGGCGTCCGGGCCTGTCCTCGATCGCGGTGCGGATGCGCAACAGCGGCATTGGAACGTTCCCTTCACGGGGCCGGGTGCCCGTTCGTCTCCGGTGCGGTCGGCGACCAGGTTCGCCGACCGGTGTTACGCGACCGCTACGTCACGGTGTGCCAGGGGTTTCACATACCGGACGGGGACTTGAGCGGCCAGGGCGGACCGCCTACCGTGCGGTGAGTGATCGACCCCGTGACCGGTGAGCCTGTCAACGACCGACCTCCGCGCGGTCCGTCCACGACCCGGCTCCCCCTGCTGCTCCCCGGCTCGCTCAGCGACGAGCAGCGAACCGTCTACGAGGCGCTGACCGGCGGCCCGCGCGCCACCGGCCGCACGCCGCCGTTCGGCATGGCCGACGACTCGGGCCGCCTCCACGGCCCGTTCAACGCGATGCTCTACAGCCCGTCCGTGGGCCTGCCGCTGCAGGACCTCGGGGTCGCCCTGCGCTTCCGCACCGCGTTCACCAAGCGCGAGCGGGAGATCGCGACGCTGGTCGTGGCCGCGCACGTCCGGTCCGACTACGAGTGGTACGCGCACGAGCGGATCGGGCGCCGGGCCGGGCTCGGCGACGACGAGATGGACGCGCTGCGCGAGGGCCGCGCCCCCATGCTCGCCGACGTCCGCGAACGCGTCGTCTACGAGGCGACGCGGCAGCTCGCCGCCGAGAACGACCTAGGCGACGCCGTGTTCACCGAGGCGGTGGCCACGCTGGGGCGCACCGCCGTCGTGGAGCTGGTCACCCTCGTCGGGTACTACAAGGCGCTGGCGCTTCAGCTGCGCGTGTTCCGGGTGGGCGTCCCCGACGGGGAGACCCCGCCCGGGTGGCCCGCCGAGGGGGACGCCGCCGCGGAGGACGGGGATGTCTGAGGTCCTGCGCACGGTCCGGCTCGTCCTGCACCCGGTGGCGATGAGCGACCACGGCGCGTTGCTGACGCACTGGACGGGCCCGATCGTCCGCCGCCACCTGTTCGACGACCGGATGATCTCCGCCGTCCAGGTGGCGGAGATCATCGACGCCAGCGAACGGGACTTCGCCACCGAGGGCTACGGCCTGTGGGTGATGCGCCCGGCCCGCTGGCCCACCGGGATCGACACGGCCGGGATCGACACTGCCGGGATCGACGGGGCCGCGGCGGGTGAGCCGCTGATCGGTGTGGCGGGGCTCAGCCACCACGACGGGCCGCTCGGGCATGGCCTGGACGTGGAGATCCTCTACAGCCTGGAGCCGGACCGGTGGGGCCAGGGCCTGGCGGCCGAGGCGTCCCGCGCGGTGCTCGACTACGCGTTCGGGGTGGTCGGCGTGCACCGGGTCACCGCCGAGATCGACACGGCGAACCCGGCGTCGGCGGACATCGCCCTGCAGCTCGGGATGCGCCGCCGGCCGGACGGTCCGGGCGGCCCCGACGGCGCGGCCTACTATGCGGCGGAGCGCTCCCGCTGGATCGGATCCCGCCGCATCGTCGACGCCGTCCCCTGAGGGCGCCCGCCCTGCGCCGCCGGCATCAGGGCTGGACGAGTCGCTGGACGTCCCCGTACGAGGGTGCGGGCGGCCCGCCGTCCTCGCCCGTGACGCCGAGGGCCGCGGTGACGGTCGCCTGGAGCGCCTTCCGGAACAGCAGCGAGCCGGTGCTCAGGCGGTGCACGCCGAGGCGGGCCATCCGCGAGTACTCGGTCTTGCCCGGCATGAACAGGACGTTCAGCGGGATGTCGGTGACGTCGAGAACGGCCTTGATGTCGGCGTCGTCGACGATTCCCGGGACGAAGATCCCGTCCGCGCCCGCCTCCGCGAAGGCGCGGGCCCGCCGCAGGGTCTCGTCGCGGTCCGGGTCGCCCAGCCAGAACGTGTCGGTGCGGGCGTTCAGGAACACGTGCGGCGCGGCCCGTTTCACCGCGGCGATGACGGTGGCCTGGTGGTCGAGCGGCGTGAGGGTGCCGTCGGACCGCCCGTCCTCCAGGTTGATCCCGGCGATCCCGGACGAGGCCAGCTCGGTGACGAGCCCGGCGACGTCCGCGGCCCGGGTGGAGAAGCCGCCCTCGATGTCGACCGTCACCGGCACGGGCAGGCGGGACAGGACGCGGGCGAGCGCGAGGGTCTCCTCCCGGGTGTCGCCCGCCGCGTCGGTCTTCCCGGCCGCCGCGGCGACGCCGAGGCTGGTCGTCCCGATCGCGGGGAACCCGGCCTCGACCAGGGCCGCGCCGCTCGCGAAGTCCCACGCGTTCGGCAGGACCAGCGGACGGTCACCGTGGTGCAGTTCGCGGAAGCTCACCGGCCGCCCTCCGTCGCGTGCGGGACCGCCTCGACCACGCCGGCGGCCAGTCGGAGCGCGTGGCCGCGGCCGGGGCACGGCCGCCGGCCCGCGCCGAACGTCAGATGGGGAGGTTCCCGCCGGTCGGCATCGAAACGGCCGGGCCTCTCGAACACGCCGGGGTCGCGGTTGGCGGCCCGCACATCCAGCGTCACGGCGGTGCCCCGGGGGATCGCGCGGCCGTTCAGCCGTGCGCCTTCGGCGGCGACGCGGCGCATGACCGGGACGGGCGGGTCGAACCGCAGCGTCTCGGCGACGACCCGGCTGGCGGGCCGGCCGCGCGACTCCGGGCGCCGGGCGTACGGCAGTGCCGCGCGGACGAGCGCGGCGGTCGCCTCGCACGCCTGCACGAGGACGGCAATGCGGCCCGCGATCCGCTCGTCCGGCCCGGGGCCGAGGAGCCGGACGAGTGTCGCGACGGCCGCGTCCGCACCGTCGCGCCCCTCGCCGGTGAGGTACCCGGACGCCGCGAGGGGAACGGCGTGCCCCAGGGTGCCGAGGTCGGTGACGCCGAGCGCCTCGCCGAGCACGAGGACCGGTACCAGCTCGGGGTCGTCGCCGGCCAGGACGCGGTCGCGGGCGCGGAGCCGCAGGCGATCAGGGTCGATGGCGTCCAGTTCGTCCACGACGATGGAGCGGCGCCGTTCATGGTCGGCGCCCTCGCTGAACCGGCACACCGTCTGGCGGAGCCACGCCAGCGAGTGCGGCCGGGCGTCGCCCACGGCGGGCGGGACGGTGAAGCGGGCGTCGCTCAACACGACGATGACGTCGGCGTGGCCGGTGACGACCAGGTCTGTGTTCTCCACGTCCCCGAATCTAGGGACGGTTCGTTTCACCGCCGGTCGAAGTGTCCGCCGCGCCATGCGGGGAGGGGGCGGCGGCCCACCGCCACGTCGAAGGCGGCGCGGGCGAGCAGCCGTGTCGAGTCGAGCGTCGGCAGCGGCGAGTCGGCGGGCGTCACCAGCAGCGGGATCTCGGTGCACACGAGCGCGACGGCGTCGCAGCCGCGTTCGGCAAGCCGCTCGATGATCCGGACGTACCGCCGGCGCGAGTCGTCGGTGAAGACCCCGTTGACCAGTTCCTCGAAGATGATGCCGTTGACGGTCTCCCGGTCGCCGGCGTCCGGAACCTCGGCGGCGATGCCGCGCGCCTCCAGTTCGCGGGGGTAGACGTGGCCGTCCATGGTGTAGCGGGTGCCGAGGACGCCGACGCGCGTCCTGCCGTCGCGGGCCGCCTGGTCGGCGACGACCTGCGCGATGTGCAGGCCGGGCACCGCCAGGTCGTCGCCGGGCCGTTCGAGGGCCAGGTGCGCGGTGTTGTCCGGGCAGACGAAGAAGCCGGCGCCCGCCGCCGCGAGCCGCCGGACGCTCTCGGCCAGCGTCGCCCGGATCGAGTCGTGGTCTCCGGCGTCCCAGGCGGGCATGCTCCGCGCCAGCGCGATGAGGTCGAGCGTCACGTCGGGATGGTCGTCGGGGCCCAGCTCCCGGAAACCCTCCTGGCAGAAGGTCCGGAAGCACAGTGCCGCGCCTTCCGCGCTGTGGGCCAGGATGCCGAGATGCTCCACGTTCCGCTCCTGTTCGATAGTGCGCGCAGCCCGTTCTGAGCGCTCGACCAGCCTGCCACGCCCCGCGGTCATCCCCGCCGGACACCCCGCTGGAGCACGTCTAGGCGAGCAGGGACGTCAGGGGGGCCAGGTCCTTCATCGCGGCCAGGTCGCGGGTGAGGTCGGCGATCCGGTCGGCCTGGGTTTCGGGAACGCGGCGGACGGCGTTCAGGCAGAACTTCGCCGCCAGTTCGCCGGACGACAGCGGGTTGCCCGGCCCGCCCCGGTTGGCGTCCACCCGTTCCTCCAGCAGCGTGCCGCCGCGGGTGAGGACGCGCAGGACGGCCGGGAACTGGTGCGGGAAGATCTCGTCGCAGCGGGCGTCCGGGACGCAGCGCACCTTCGCCGCCAGGGCCAGCCGGCCGGCGTCGGCGGCGGCCGCGTCGGTGAAGTCCTCGTGGAACACGCCGAGGCCGCCGCCCCCGAGGAGCGCCGCGGCGACCGTGTAGGGTCCGGAGAACGCCGCGTGGTACCCCGACCTGGGACGGATCTTGTCCTCGCGGGGTTCGCCGATCGTGCGCAGGACGGGCGTCGGCGCGCCCAGTTCGATCGACTCGATGTCGGCGGGGTCCAGCCCGCGGGCGCGCAACCGTAGGGCGGCGTCGATCCCGGCGTGGGTGAAGTGGTTGCACGGGTACGGCTTGAAGAAGACGCCGGGCAGTTCCCAGTGCTCGCCCAGCCCGGCGGTGAGGGCGTCCAGGTCGACCCGGTCGCCGCAGAACGCCTGGAGGAGGCCGAAGCGGCCTTCGAGGACGGTGGGCGGGCCGGTGATGCCGGTCCGGGCGAGGCCGGCGGCGGTGACGGCGGCGTGCGCGGCCCAGCCGCAGTGGATCCGCTTGACGGTGCCGCCGGTGCGGTTCGCCTCCAGGATGCCCGAGCCCATGCTGGCGGCGATGCCCATCGCGTCCGCGATGCCGGCGGCGTCCAGGCCGGACAGCATGGCGGCGGACGCGGCGGCGCCGACCGCACCGCAGATGGCGGTGGCGTGCTGCCCGCGTTCGAAGAACACCGAGTTGCCGAGGGCGCGGTCGTAGCCCGCCATGCCGAGCCGGACGGTGATCTCGATGCCGACCCCGACCGCGTCCAGGAGCGGGGCGCCGCCGGCGCCGCGGGCCTCGGCCACCGCGAGGGCGGCGGGCACCACCGAGGCCGACGGGTGCAGGACGGACGGCAGGTGCGTGTCGTCGAAGTCGAGGGAGTGCGCGAGGGTGCCGTTCAGCAGGGCGGCGCTCGGCTCGGGGAGCCGGACGCCGGTGCCGATCGCGGTGGCGCGGCCCGCGCCGCCCCATTCGGTGACGAGGTCTCCCACGGCGCGCGCCGGCGGCTCCGCCGTGGCGGCCAGGCTGTTGCCCAGGACGTCCAGGACCCGGCGGGCGGCGTCGGCGCGCAGGTCGGCGGGCAGCCCGCGCCGCACGGTGCCGGACGCCAGCGCGGCGAGACGCCGGACGGGGGTCGCGCCGTCGCCGGTCACGCCGACACCGCCGCGAGGGGACGGACGGGGGAGCCGGTGCCGCCCTTGATCCGCAGCGGGGCCAGCACGAACACGAACTCGTGCAGGCCCGCGCCGGCGAGCGCCTCCAGGTCGAGGTGCTCCAGGATGTAGATGCCCGACTCGACCAGCAGGATCCGGTGGACGGGCAGCACGGCGTGTCCCGCGCCCGCCGGGATCTGCTCGTAGGCGGTCGTGTCGGCGCCGGTCGCGGCGATTCCCCGGTCGGCGAGCCAGCGCGCCGCGTCCGGGGTGGCGCCGGGGACGCCGGTCTCCTTGCCGAGGTAGGCGGCGGTGTCGCCGAAGTTGCGGGACCAGCCGGTGCGGATCAGCGCGACATCGCCCCGGCCGGGTTCGGTGCCCGCGCGCTTCGCCGCGAGGTCGAGGTCTCCGGCGGTAACGCCGTGGCCGGGCGGCAGCGTCCCCACGCCGTGGACCGCCGCCACGTCCAGCAGGACGCCGCGGCACAGCAGGCCGGGCAGGTTCTCGGCGCCGTGCGCGGTGAAGGCCCCTCCGCGCTGCGCGTCGGCGGCGGAGACCCCGCCGTGGAGTTCGCCGTCGTGGCTGACGTGGGAGAGCGCGTCGATGTGCGTGCCGACGTGCCCGCCGGTCACGATGATCTCGTTGGCGGCGGAGCCGCCGTCGGGGCGCTCCATGTCGCCGTGCCGCCGGATCAGCGTCATCCGGAACCCGGGGTGGTTGGGGGAGCAGGGCATGCCGGTGAAGAACGGCTGCCCCAGCTCGATCAGCCGGACCCCGCCGGCGACGGCCGCGAGCAGCGGGTCGTGGGCGTTCATGTGTGGCCTTCCTTGACGGGCCGGACGGCGTCGGCGGCGGCGAGCAGCCAGGTGGCGCGCTCGACGACCGCCTTGTCCACGAACCGGCCGGCGGAGTCGATCCACGCGGCGCCGTTCCCCGCCGCGCCGCCGCGTTCGGTCACCTGGCTCATCAGGTCGCGGGCCCACGCGACGTCCCCCGGGTCCGGGGCGCACGCCTCGTGGACGACGGGGATCTGCGCGGGATGGATCACCGACCGGCCGAAGAACCCGGCCCGCCGCCCCGCGAGGGTGTCGGCGCGCAGCCCGTCCAGGTCGCGGACGGCCGTCCACACGCTCTGCGGCGGCGACGGCAGCCCGGCGGCGCGGGCGGCGACGACCACCCGGGACCGCGGCCACGCCAGCGCCTCTCCGCCGCCGACGCGCAGGTCGGCGGCCAGGTCGGCCTCGCCGAGGGAGATCCCGGCGACGAGCGGGTGCGCGGTGGCGAGGGCCAGGGCGTTCTCCACGCCGAGCGCCGACTCCAGCACCGGGAACACCGGGACGCCGAGCGTTCCGGCGACGCGGCACAGCTCGCCGGGGTCCTCGCTCTTGGGGACGCGGACACCGGCGAGGGCGCCCGGCGCGGCGGCGAGGCCGGCGAGGTCGGCGGCGCCGTCGGGGGTGGCGGGCGCGTTGATCCGGACGTGCGCGGCGTGCCCCGCGGCCAGGGCGTCCAGGACGGCCCGCCGGGCGGCCGGCTTGCGGGCCGGGGCGACGGCGTCCTCCAGGTCGAGGACCACCGTGTCCGCGTCCGATGCGAGGGCCTTGCCGATGCGGTCCGGACGGTCTCCGGGGACGTAGAGCCAGGTCCGGGGGAGCGGGTCTCGCGGCGTCACCCGATCACCCCTTTGGCGCGCAGTTCGTCCAGCTTTTCCTCGCCTACCCCGTACCGGGCGAGGATCTCGGCGGTGTGCGCGCCGAGCGGCGGCCCGGCCGACTCGATCCGCCCCGGCGTCCGCGACAGCCGGAACAGGACGTTCTGCATCTTCACCGGGCCGAGTTCGCCGTCCGGGACGGTCGCGATGGTGCCGAGCGCCTCGAACTGCGGGTCGGCCATGACGTCGGCGGCGTCGTAGATCGGAGCGACGGCGGCCTGCGCGTCCTCGAACGCCGCGACGACGTCGTCGCGGTCGCGTGCGGCGATCCAGGAGCCGACGGCCTCGTCCAGCACGTCGGCGTGCCGGGCGCGGTCGGCGCCGGTCGCGAACCACGGCTCGTCGATCAGCTCGGGCCGCCCGACCAGCCGCATCACCCGCTCGGCGATCGACTGGGCGCTGGTGGAGACCGCGACCCAGCCGCCGTCGCGGGTCCGGTAGGTGTTGCGGGGCGCGTTGTTGTGCGACCGGTTGCCGGTGCGGGCCTGCAGCTCGCCGAGCTGGTCGTAGGTGATGATCTGCGGTCCGAGCACGGTGAGGATCGGCTCGATGATGGCGAGGTCGATCACCTGGCCCTCGCCGGTGGCCTCCCGTGCCCGCAGCGCCGTCATGATCGCGAACGCGGTGGTCAGCGCGGCGATCCCGTCGGCGAGCCCGAACGGCGGCAGGGTCGGCGGGCCGTCGGGCTCGCCGGTGATCGCGGCGAACCCGCTCATCGCCTCGGCGAGCGTCCCGAAGCCGGGACGCCCGGCGTAGGGGCCGGTCTGCCCGAACCCGGTGACGCGCGCCACGACCAGCCCCGGGTTGGCCTTCTGCAGCTCGTCCGGTCCGAGCCCCCAGCGCTCCAGCGTGCCCGGACGGAAGTTCTCGATCACCACGTCGGCGTCGGCGGCGAGCCGGCGGAACAGCTCCTGCCCCTCGGGGGAGCCGAGGTACAGGGTGACGGCCTTCTTGCCGCGTCCGAGCATCTTCCACCAGAGCCCGGCGCCGTCGCGCTGCGCGCCGTGGCCGCGCACCGGGTCGCCCTTCGGATGCTCGATCTTGATGACCTCGGCCCCGAAGTCGGCGAGCAGCGTCGCGGCGAGCGGCCCGGCGAACAGGGTGGCCGCGTCGAGGACGCGGACTCCGGACAGGGCGTCGGTCATGGGGCGGTACCGCCTTCCGCATCGTCGTTCCGCTTAGAGAAACAGTATGGGTCATGGAATCCGATCTGCGGAAGCGCCCCAGCGCTATCGGATCGGTGCCTGTGGCCATGTTGCGTCAAGTCCGGCCTCGATATTGACCGGTCACCGGTCGGAATGCCACCCTGACGCAACGGTGATCCGTTGTTCCTGCCAGCGGAACATGCATCGGGGAGCTGTGGCAGGTGGGCGCCCGACCACCCGGTACCGTGCCTGACCACCCGAGAAGGAGACACGATGGCGACGACCGAGCTGCTGCTGAAGAACGTGCGGGTGGTCCGTCCCGACGCACCCGACGGCACCGGGCCGCAGTCCCTCGACATCGCCGTCGCCGGCGGCACCATCACCCGCGTCGCCCCCGGCCTCCCCGAGGACGACGCCGCCACCGTGATCGACGGCGGCGGACGGCTCGCGTTCCCCGGCGTCGTCGACGCCCACCAGCACTGGGGCATCTACAACGACCTCGCCGCCGACACCCGCACCGAGAGCCGTGCCTGCGCGCAGGGCGGCGTCACCACGTCCCTGACCTACATGCGGACCGGCCAGTACTACCTGAACAAGGGCGGCCCCTACCGCGAGTTCTTCCCCGAGGTCCTGAGCGCCGCGCAGGGCAACGCCTACGTCGACTACGCGTTCCACCTCGCGCCGATGGCGGCCGGGCACATCGACGAGATCCCGTACCTGGTCGAGGAGCACGGCGTCACCTCGTTCAAGGTCTTCATGTTCTACGGGAGCCACGGCCTGCACGGACGCTCGTCCAGCCAGAGCGACTTCCTCATGACGCCGCCCGGCGAACGCTACGACCTCGCGCACTTCGAGTTCGTCATGCGCGGCGTCCAGCGGACCCGTGAGCGCCTCTCCGACCACGCGCCGTACATCTCGCTGTCGCTGCACTGCGAGACCGCCGAGATCATGACCGCCTACACCAGGATGGCCGAGCAGGACCCGTCGCTCACCGGCCTGCGCGCCTACAGCGCGTCCCGCCCGCCGCACTCGGAGGGCCTCGCCGTCACCATCGCGTCCTACCTCGCGCACGAGACCGGCCTGCCCAACATCAACCTGCTGCACCTGTCGTCGGAGAAGGCGCTGTCGGCCGCGCTCACCATGGCGGGCGCGTTCCCCCACATCGACTTCCGCCGCGAGGTCACCATCGGGCACCTCCTCGCCGACGTCGACACCGCCCACGGCCTCGGCGGCAAGGTCAACCCGCCGCTGCGCGACCGCGCCGACGTCGAGGCGCTCTGGCGGCACGTCCTCGCCGGGGACGTCGACTGGGTCGTCAGCGACCATGCCTGCTGCCGCGACGAGATGAAGTTCGGCGCCGACCGCGACGACGTCTTCCTCGCCAAGTCCGGCTTCGGCGGCGCCGAATACCTGCTGCCCGGACTCGTCGGCGAGGGCCTCAAACGCGGCCTGCCGCTCCAGCGCGTCGCGCGGTTGACGTCCTGGAACCCGGCCCGGCGCTACGGGCTCCTCAACAAGGGCGCCATCGCCGAGGGCTACGACGCCGACATCGCCCTGGTCGACCCCGACGTCTCCTGGACGGTCCGCGCCGCCGACTCCGAATCCACGCAGGAGTACACGCCGTTCGAGGGCTTCGCCATGACGGCCAGGGTGACCGACACCTTCGTCCGCGGCCACCGCGTCTGCGCCGGCGGAGAGATCGCCGGCGACCCGGTCGGCCGCTACCTGCGCCGCGGCCGCTGAACCCTAGGATCGTGCCCGTGACCGACCAGACCGCCACCGCACCGCCGGGAGCGGCCGCCCCCGGGGGGACCGAGGTCGCCGGGCGGGTCGCGGACGTGCTGCTGCTGTTCGCCGGCGGGCCCGAGCACCTCGGCGTCAGCGCCATCAGCCGCGAACTCGGCATCTCCAAGGCCGTCGTGTACCGGATCCTGCAGTCGCTGGTGTCCCGCGAGGTGCTGGAGGCCGGCGCGGCGGGCTACCGGCTCGGCCCCGCCGCCGTCGCGCTCGGTGTCAGCGCGCTGCGCGGGTTCAACGTCCGCGACGCCGCCGCGCCCGTCCTGCGCGGGCTGCGGGACGCGACGGCCGAGACGACCACGCTGTCCGGCCTCGTCGGGGACGAGCGGGTCTACCTCGACCAGTTCGAGAGCCCCCGCGAGGTCAAGATGACGGTCGAGGTCGGCCGCCGGTTCCCCCTGCACGCGGGCTCGTCCGGCCGCGTGATCCTCGCGTTCCTCCCCGAGGACCGCCGCGAAGCCCTCCTGTCCCGCCCGCTCGCCGCCCTCACCGACCGGACGCCCGGCGACGCCGCCGCCCTCCGCGCCCGCCTCACCGAGACGGCCCGCGACGGCGTCGCCGTCTCGTTCGGCGAACGGCAGGCCGACGCCGGCTCGGTCGCCGCGCCCCTGTTCGGCCCGGACGGCGAGGTCCACGGCTCCATCAGCGT
The DNA here is from genome assembly GCF_043198455.1 of Spirillospora sp. NPDC048824. Classification (NCBI taxonomy): domain Bacteria; kingdom Bacillati; phylum Actinomycetota; class Actinomycetes; order Streptosporangiales; family Thermomonosporaceae; genus Spirillospora; species Spirillospora sp. NPDC048824. Next base: position 73,826 of record NZ_JBICUS010000015.1, read on the forward strand.
CTGCGGACCCCGCCACCGCTTCACCCCCGAGGCCGTCGACCGCTACCGGACCCTCGTCCGCGACGCCGCCGAGGAGATCACCCGCACCTGGACGACCCGCCGCTAGACGGTGCGGAAATGCGTCATCAGGCGGCCCTCGTCGTCCAGGACGTGGAACGCCAGCCCCGGGGGAGCGCCGTAGTCGGCGATGTCGCCCCCTTGCCCCGGCAGGTTGAGCGTGGAGACGACCCCGGGTGCGACGAGCAGCGGCCGCCCCGCGAAGGTCGTGGCCGCCGCCGTGTGCGCGTGCCCGCACAGGACGGCGACGACGTGCGGGTGCCGTTCGACGACCTCGGCCAGCCGTCCTTCGCCGAACTGCCGTATCGCGTCCACGTACGGGATGCCCAGCGTCACCGGCGGGTGGTGGAAGCAAACGAACGCGGGGGTGCCGGGCTCCGCGGCGAGGGCCCGGTCGAGCCAGTCGATGGTCGCGTCGTCGAGGAACCCGTGATCCTCGCCGGGGACCGTGGAGTCGCACATCACGAACATCCCGCCCGCCACCATGTGGACCCTGTTGACCGGCCCGTCTTCAGGGGGCTCGTCAAGGAGAACCTCCCGGTGCCACGCTGCCGTCGACCCGCGCGCTCGCCCTCGAACTGGGCTTCTCCCGCGGGACCGTGAGCGCCGCCTACGGCTGGGGCAGTTCGTCCTCGCCGACCTGATCGGCGGCCACGCCTACGACCGGCACGTCCGGGCGTCGCGGCTCCGCTACCGCCGCCGCCGGGACCTCCTGGTCGAGACGCTCCGCGAGCGGGTGCCGCACGTCCGCGTGCGGGGAGTCGCGGCCGGCCTGCACGCCCTCGTCCTCCTCCCGGACGACGGCCCGGGGGAGGACGAGATCGTGCACCGCGCGGAAGCTCTCGGCCTCGCCCTCATGCCGCTCCGCGACCACTGGCAGAACCCCGCCGGACGCCCGCAGGGCCTCATCGCCGGCTACAGCACCCCGCAGGGCTCCGCCTACCCTGCCGCGCTGGACGCCCTCTGCACCGCCCTGGCTTGACCGTCACGTTCAGCTCGGGCGTTCCAGGGCGACCCTCGGGAAGCGCTTCGCCACGGGACCGGGAAGCCACCAGGCGTATCTGCCGAGCAGCTGCATGACCGCCGGGACGATCAGGCAGCGGATCACCACGGCGTCCAGGAGGACGGCGACCGCGAGGCCCAGGCCGAACTGCTGCAGCATCCGGCCGGGACTGAGGATGAACGCCGCGAACACCACGATCATGATGGCGGCGGCCGCGGTGATGACCTTGCCGGTGGCGGCCAGGCCCTCGCGGACGGCGTGCGCGGGGTCCCCGGTGCGTTCCCACTCCTCGTGGATGCGGGAGACGAGGAACACCTCGTAGTCCATGGAGAGCCCGAACACGATCGCGAAGATCATCACGGGGATGAACGCCTCGATCGGGCCGGGCTGCGCGCCGAACCGGCCGTCCTGGAACACCAGGGTGATGGCGCCCAGCGCGGCGGCGATGGACAGCAGGTTGAGCAGCGCGGCCTTGACCGGGATCAGCACCGACCGGAACACCACCATGAGCAGGACGGCGGACAGTCCGACGACCACGGCGACGAACAGCGGCATCCGTTCCGACACCGAGTCGGCGAAGTCCTGCGTGGCGGCCGTGGGGCCGCCGACCAGGTAGTCCGTGCCGGTCCTCTGGGAGAGGGCCGGGAGGACGTCGTCGCGGAGCGTGTGGACGAGTCCGGCGGTGGCCTCGTCCTGCGGCGCGGTGTCCGGGAACGCGATGACGGTGGACACCGCACCGTCCTTCGACGGCAGCGGCGGGGTCGTCGCGGCGATCCCCTCGGTCTGCTCCAGCGTCGGCCGCAGCTGCGCGGCCGGGCCTTCGGCGACGATGACCAGCGGGCCGTTGAAGCCGGGGCCGAACCCCTCCGCCAGCAGGTCGTACGCCTGCCGGGTGGTGGTGGACGGAGCGTCGTTGCCCGCGTCCGCGAAGCCGAGCCGCATGTCGAGGGCGGGCGCCGACAGGGCGAGCAGGGCCGCGACGGCGACGAGCAGCGCGGGGACGGGACGGCGCTGCACGGCCGTGGCCAGCCGCCGCCAGCCGTCGTCCCGGGAGCGGCCCGCGCGCTTGCGGACCTGCCGCTGGATGCGGCCGCCGAACACGGCGAGGAGCGCGGGCAGCAGCGTCAGCGACGCCGCCATGGTCACCAGCACGGTCAGCGCCACGGCCAGCGCGACGCCCTGGAGCGAGCCCAGGCCGAGGACGATCAGCCCCAGCAGCGCGATGATGACGGTGCAGCCGGCGAAGAAGACCGTCCGGCCGGCCGCGTCCAGCGCCGTGCGGGCGGCCGCCGCCGGGTCCGCGCCGCCGCGGAGTTCGTGCCGGTAGCGGTAGAAGATCAGCAGGGCGTAGTCCACGCCGACGCCCAGCCCGATCAGCATCATGATCGGCGGGGTGAAGTCGGCGACGGTGAAGACGTGCGAGGCCAGCGCGATGAGCCCGACCGCGCCGCCGACCGCGAACAGGGCGGTGACCAGCGGGACCGCGGCGGCCACGATGGAGCCGAACAGCAGGATCAGGATGACCAGCGCGGCCAGCATCCCCGCGCCCTCGGCGCCTCCGCCGCCTTCCTCCTGCGCTCCCCGGACGGCGTCCCCGCCCAGTTCGACCTGGAGGCCGTCCCCGCCGGCGGACTTCGCGGTCTCGATGATCTCGGTGACGTGCGCGGACGGCACGTCCTCGGCCGAGCCGCCGAGGGTGACGGCGGCGTACCCGATCGTGCCGTCCTCGGAGATCGAGCCGGTGCCCGGAGGCTGGACGTCGGCGACGCTCGGCAGCCCGCGCACCTCGTTCAGCATCCCGTCGATGGCGGTGCGGTCGCCGCTCAATCCCCGGGCGTCCTTGAAGACGATCTGGACGGTGGCGCCCGCCTGGAGCGAGCCGTGCTCCTCCAGCAGGTCGGCGGCGGCCTGGGAATCGGTGCCGGGCAGCGAGAAGTCGTTGTGGTAGGTCGCGCCGGCGGCCTGCGAGCCGACCGTGATCGCCGCGACGGCCAGCACCCACAGCAGGAGCGCGGTCCATCGGTGGCGCTGCGACCAGGCGGCCAGGCGGCCGAACGTGCCCGTCCGCGCGTTCGGGGACCCCGCGTTCGGGGACTCTGTGGTCGAGGACATGGCGGTCAACCTCCCTGACGTCCGCCGAGGCGGACGCCGATGGCGGCGCCGAGCACGGCGCACAGGATCGGGACGCCGATGAAGACGGCCAGCAGAGCGCCGGTGCCGTCCACGTCGAGCGTGCGGTCGAGAGCGAAATGGAAGAAGGCGGCGACCGACTCGGTGAGGAAGAACCCCGCGGCCCCGCCGGCGAGGAGGCCGACGAAAGCGCCGGTGGCCCTATTGGATGGTGCGCTCATACAGGCCAGCCTCCGGGCACGGCATGCCGCGCGGCATCGGCCTCCGGCTGGCACTCGTCCTACCCCGCGAGTTGCGGGGCGGCGGCCCGCCTACCCCGGCGGTTGCGGCCCGCCGGTCATCCAGCCCGGGTTGACCATCCCGGACTCGTAGGCCAGGACGACCAGTTGCGAGCGGTCCCGCACGTCCAGCTTCGACATGATGCGGCTGACGTGGGTCTTGGCCGTGGCGGGGCTGAGGACGAGGCGGGCGGCGATCTCGTCGTTGCTGAGCCCGGCGGCCACGAGCAGCATGACCTCGCGTTCCCGGTCGGTGAGGGCCTTCAGCCGGGGGCCGGGGACGGGCGCCTTGACCCGCCCGGCGAACTCGGCGATGAGGCGGCGCGTGACCGACGGGGTGATCAGCGCGTCCCCGCGCGCCGCGACCCGCACGGCGCGGATCAGCTCCTCCGGGTCGGTGTCCTTGAGGAGGAAGCCGGCGGCGCCGGCCCGCAGCGCACCGTACACGTACTCGTCGAGGTCGAAGGTGGTCAGGATGACGACCTTGACGCCGTCGAGACGACGGTCGGAGGTGATGCGCCGGGCGGCCTCCAGCCCGTCCATGCCGGGCATCCGGATGTCCATCAGCGCCACGTCCGGACGCAGCGCGCGGCAGGCGGCGAGGGCCTCCTCGCCGTTCGCGGCCTCCCCGGCCACGGTGATGTCGTCCTCGTCGTCGAGGATGGAGCCGAATCCGGCGCGCACCAGCCGCTGGTCGTCGGCCAGCAGAACCTTGATCATGAGGCTCCGTTCCCATGGGGCAGGCAGGCCCGGACGAGGAAACCGCCGTCCGGCCCGGGGCCCGCGGTCAGCTCGCCGCCCAGCGCGCGGGCGCGTTCCCGCATCCCGCGGACGCCGCCGCCCATGGCGTCCGCGGCCCCGCCCCGGCCGTCGTCGGCGACATCGATGAGAACCGCCCGCGGCCCGCGCTCGATGCGCACGGTGGCCACCGAGGCGGAGGCGTGCCGGACCACGTTGGTCAGCGATTCCTGCACGATGCGGTACGCGGCCAGGTCCACACCCGCCGACAGCGGCGCGTCCCCGCCCGTGGAGCGGACATGGACCGTGAGTCCCGCCGCCCGCGCCGACTCGACCAGCTCACCGAGCCTGTCGAGACCCGCAGCGGGCGCCGTCGGCGCCTCCTCATCGGCCTGTCGCAGGACGCCGAGCGTCGCGCGCAGATCGCGCAGCGCGTCCCGGCTCGACTCTTTGATCGCGGCGAGGGCGGCCTCCGCCTGCGCCGGGTCCCGCTGGAACCGGTGCAGCGCCGTCCCGGCCTGGACGTTGATGAGCGAGATGTGGTGCCCCGCCACATCGTGCAGGTCGCGGGCGATGCGCAGCCGCTCCTCACCGGCGGCGCGCTGCTCGGCCTCGCGCAGGTAGATCTGGCGGCTGTGCCGGACCCAGCCCAGCGCCACCATCGCCACGACCCACCCGGTCAGCATGAACACCGCGACCCCGTTGACGTCCTCGGCGCCCGCGAGCGTCCCCGCCCCCGTCGCGATGACGATCAGGGCGGCGACGGCGACGGCCGCCTGGATCCGTCCCTGGGCCGCGATCATGTAGAGCGCGACGATGGGCGCGATCATCAGCGGCCCGTCGTACGCGCTGATGACGTAGTGGGCGCTCGTGGCCGCCACCGCGACCGCCGCGACCGCCACCGGACGACGGCGGCCGAAGTACAGGGCACCGCAGGCGGCGATGATCAGAACCCAGGACAGGGCGGTGACCGACCAGGGCTCTTCGCGGGTGCCGATCAGCGACCGCAGGCTGCCGGCGGCCACCAGCAGCAGGACGCCACCGGCCAGGATCCCGTCCGCCGCCCGGCCGCGCAATCCGGACCAACCACCCATGCGACCAGCCTAGACGTCGGCCCGGCCGGGGCATTCCCCCTCACGGCCCGGCCGTGCGGACCCTCCCCGCAACTTCTGGGGTACCGCGACGCGCCCGAGCCGCAACCACGGGTGTAGGCGGATCAGCGCTGCACCCGTGCGGGGAACTCGGCCCACACGGTCGTGCGCGGGCCGTCGGGCCGGTGTCCCCAGCGGGACGCGAGCGCGTCGACGATCTGCAGGCCGCGCCCGCTCTCCCCGTCCTGCGCGTCCCGCAGAACCGGCCGCTCCCCACCCGCCCCGTCGTCACTGACCTCGGCCCGCAGAACACCGTCACCCGCCCACAACGCGATGTGGATCTCCCCGCCCCGCCCGGACGCGGTGTGCCTGATCCCGTTCCCCGCGAACTCGGCCACAACGAGCGCCATGTCGTCGAGCAGTTCGTCGTCCGGCGGCACGAGTCCCGGGACGAGCGTGTCCCGCAGGAACAGCCGGGCATGCCGGACGGAACGCTCCACGCCGGGAAGCGTGAGCACGGCGAGAAGCTCCAGCTCTCCCACCTTGGCGGATGTCATCGTGATTCCTCCTCCGAATGTCACCCGCCAAGGCTGATCGCCCTCCGTCACCGCATCAACACCATTGGAGGAGGTGAGAAGTATTCGATGATCACTCCATCGACCCCGTGATAGGCGTAAGAACGAATATCTCTAACTTTCACGGGATCGAACCGATCACGTACACAGCGTGACATTCTCGCGGTATGAGATACGAAGACCGGCAGACGTATCGCCGCCGAAAGATCGGCGACGCCCTGAAGAAGTTCCGTGAGGATCTCGGGCTCACCCAGGGCGCCGCCGGCCGCCTCCTCGACCGCTCACAGGCGTCGCTCAGCGCCTACGAGAACGGCCATCGCGCCATCCGCCCCCGCGACCTCAAGTACATCCTGGATATGTACGACATCACGGACGAACTCGTCCGCAAGCGCCTGCTCTCCCTGGCCAAGCAGGGGCGCCAGAACGGCTGGTGGCACGACTTCAACGAGCGCCTGGAACCCGGCGTCGTCGACTTCGCCGCTCTTGAGGCCGACGCTTCGCGCGCTCGGATCTACGAGCCGCTGCTGGTGCACGGTCTCCTGCAATCGGAGGAGTATGCGCGAGCCGTGATCGCAGGTTCGGGAAGTGAGCTCCGCAGCCCGCGTGATATCGAGACCGAAGTCAGCTTTCGGCTGCGTCGCCAACGGCTCCACGAACAAGACCCACCGAACATATCGGCCATAATCGGGGAAACCGCGCTGCGCCAAATGATGGGCGGCTCCGCGGTCATGCGGCAACAGCTGACCAAGCTGCTGACGATGGCAGATTTAGCGCACATCGCGCTTCAGATCCTTCCGTTCTCGGCAGGGGCCCATCCTGGCGGCGAGGGTGCCTTCACGATCCTGGGGATCGGGCCAGACGAGCTGTTCGAGGTCGTGGCGATCGACAGCCTAACCCGCAGCTGGTACGTGGACGAGCCGTCGGACGTCGACCACTACAACGAAGCGTTCGACCAGCTTCGAAAGATCGCACTGTCCGAAACGGATTCTCGGATGCTCATCGAACGGATATTGTCCGATCTATGAGTGAACAGGGTCTTTCAAGCTTTGTATGGCGCACGAGTAGCTACAGCTCTGGGCAAGGCACCCAGTGTGTCGAGGTGGCGCAGTTGCGGAGGGCGGTCGCCGCACGTGACTCCAAGGATCCGGCGGGGCCGGTGCTGGGGTTCTCGCAGGGGGAGTGGCGTGTGTTCTTGGACGAGGTGAAGAGCGGTGCGTTCGACCTCGCGTGAAGGGAGAGGGTGAAGGCTGTGGCGTGTCGGATCAGTGAGCTCGTGCTCGACTGCCGTGATGCGGAGAGGCTCGCGGAGTTCTGGTGCGAGGTGCTGGGGTTCGTCGTGCTGGACCGGGAGGACGACGGGATCGAGATCGGTCCCCCGGAAGGGGGCGGAGGGCTCCAGCCGACGCTCGTTCTCAGTCCCAGCGAGGACGCCAGGCCGGGCAAGCTGCCGCTGCACATCGACGTCAACCCCACGGATCGCGACCAGGACGCCGAACTTGAGCGGCTGCTGGCCGCCGGGGCGCGGCACGCCGACGTCGGGCAGACGGGGGAGGAGAGCTGGGTCGTCCTCGCCGACCCGGAGGGCAACGAGTTCTGCCTGCTCCGCAAGCGCCTCTCCTGAGGTCCGTCAGGTCAGGAACGTGGCGCCGTAGATGATGAGGGCCGTGCCGATGGCGAGCATGACGGGGACCACTGCGACGATCTTGAAGGTGAGGACGCCGGGGCGGTCCGCGCTGCCCGCGGGGTCTGCCGGGTCGTACACGATGGGGATCCGGGTTCCGACCTTCGGGCCGCGCGGGCTGGACAGCGAACTGGTCGCCTGAACCACCTGGCCGTCCTCGGTCCTGAACTCGAAGACTCCCGACCGCTGCATGGTTCCGGGACTCGCGGTGACCGGTGAGCGGTGCCCGACGACGATCGCGACCGTGCGTACTCCGCGCCGATGCCGACGGGACCAGGCGAGTACCTCCACCCAGCCGCCCCACAGCAGGCCCGAGCCGAGGGCGATCAGGGCGGCCGCTTTGACGAAGTCCACCGCACTCAAGGTAGTGCGGCCCGGTTTGCGTGGCCACCCCGGCGGCGCGGAGGCCGCCGGGGTGGACGCGCTATTCGGCGGGGGCGTGGCGGGTGAGGACGAGGCTGGAGTTCGGGAGGGCGCGGGACTCCAGGAGTCGCAGCCGGACCGGGGCGGGGCCCTTGAACACCTGCGTGCCGCTGCCCAGGAAGGCAGGGCCGATCATGAGGTGCAGTTCGTCGACCAGGCCGGCGGCGAGGAGGTCGTTCCACAGCGTGTGACTGCCGAACATGAGGATCTCCTTGCCGGGGCTCTCCCTGGTAGCAGGCGAACGCGGGCTGCCCGTTGGCCCGGATCGGCACGAGGCGCCAGGGCGTGGCGAAGACCCGTTCGGTGAGGAAGCGGACGACGCTGTCGCGGCCGTCGAACCAGGCGGGCAGCGGCGGCATGGTGAAGCGGGCGTCCTCGGCGAGGAGGGTGACGAGTGTGTCGACGTCGGCGCGCTCCCACGCGGTGACGAAGGCGTCGATCAGCTCGCGTTGCCCGTCCGCGCCGAGCGCCGACAGTTCGGTCCGCTGCGTGGTGGGCGGTACCCGTTCCTGGACGGCCTTGCGGGCGCGTTGCAGGGCGCTGTTGACGGCGGCCGGTGTGAGGTCGAGGAACCCGGCGACCTCGGCGGCGGAGAACTCCAGCACTCCCGGAGGATGAGCACCGCCCGCTGGGTGGCCGGCAGGTGCTGCAACGCGGCGACGAAGGCCAGTTCCACGCCCTCGCGGCGGGCGAACGCGCCGGCCGGGCCGGGATCGTCGGCGGGGACGTCCGGCCACGGTTCCAGCCACACCGGGCCGGTGACCGGCTCGCCGAGGTCGTCGGTGCCGCTGCGCGGCGGACCGTGGTCGGGGGACAGGACGCGCCGCGGGCGTTTCGAGCTCAACCTCAAGCACGCGTTGGTGCTGATCCGGTGCAGCCAGGTTCGCAGCGAACTGCGTCCCTCGAAACCGCCCAGGCCGCGCCAGGCGGCGAGCATCGTCTCCTGCAGGGCGTCCTCCGCGTCGTGCAGGGAGCCGAGCATGCGGTAGCAGTGCGCCTTCAGCTCACTCCGGTACGGGGCGGCGAGCCTGTCGAACGCCGCCGGGTCCCCGGCGCGGGCCTGCGTCAGAAGTTCGGCCTCGTCCACTCGGGCGAGCCTAGTCGTCCGGGATCCAGGAGCCGTGGAAACCGGACGGCACGCCCCTCGGCAGTTCCACCGCGGCGACCGGGCGGACGTCGGTGGCGTCCAGGACGAGCAGCCGCGAGGCGGTGCCGTCGCGGGTGGTGGCGATGGCGACGAGCCAGCCGTCGTCCTCGCCCCGGCGGCCGCCTGCGGGGACGAAGACCGCCTCGCCGATCATCGTGTCGGAGCCCAGGTCGTGGGCGGTGGCGGCTCCGGTGGCGGTGTCGTACTTGACGATCGCGCACTCGTCGCGGCTGAGCGGTTCGGTCCCGGTGACCGTGTACAGGTAGCGGGCGGGACGTCCCACGCGCTCGTCGTCCAGGGTCGGGAACTCGACGACGCGGTCGTCCAGCGCCTGTCCGGCGGCGGTGCCGGTGCCGGGGTCCAGGGTCCAGCGGTGGAGGCGGGCGCGTCCGGCGGTGGCCCCTCCCGGAGGGACCTTCATCTGTGACAGCAGGTCCCACAGCGACGTGAACTCGGCCTTGGTGTACCGGACGGCGTCCAGGACGATCCGCCCCTCGTCCTCGTGCGCGTTGCCGACGTGGAACACGAAGCAGGGGTCGATCTCGAACCAGTGCACAGGGGCGCCGGGGCGGTCGTGGCGCATGACGCCGAGGCGGGCGCCGTAGGCGTCGTCCCACATGTAGGGCATGGCCCGGCCGACGAGGTGCCGCTGGAACGTGACCGGCAGGTCGAGCCAGACGACATGGTGCTCGGTGATGGCGAAGTCGTGCATCATCGTGCCCGCCGGGACCGTGACCTCCCGGCTGTGGACGAGCCGCCCGGCGGCGTCGAGCCGGTGATAGGTCAGGAACGGCGGCCGCATCCCGTAGCCGAAGAAGTGCAGCTCGCCGGTGACCGGGTCGAGCTTGGGATGGGCGGTCATCGCCGTGGTCAGGCGTCCGCCGAAGTCGCAGGGCCCGACCGTGTCGAGGTCCGGGGTGACCTCGTGGGGGAGGCCGACCTCGACGAGCGCGAGGACGCGGTCGGCGTGGCGGATCACATGGGTGTTCGCCGACGTCGCGGTGAGGTCGAGCCTCCCGTCGGGACCGGCGAACGGCCGTCCTGCGAAGGCGCCCGTCCGCACCCACCGGTTGCGGTACCACTCGGCGCGGCCCTGCCGGAGCCGGACGCCGTGCAGCATGCCGGGCCCCACCTGCGCGTGCCCGGTGGCCGCGCCGGGAAGGGCGTTGGGGCCGTTGCGGATGTAGCGTCCGTTCAGCTCGGGCGGCAGTGTCCCGGTGACGGGCAGGTCGCGTGCGTCGATCTCGTCGGGCACCGACCTGAGATGGCCCGGCAGGCCGTACCGCGTGACCGTGTCGGCGTCGATCATGGGACCGCTCCCGTCGGGCGGACGGCGCCTCGCACGCCGCCGAGAGCGCCATTCTGCGCCGTTGCGCGGACGCCTGTCGTGCCCTTTTCGCCTGGGGTGGGGTCGCTCAGTCGTCGTAGGTGTGGACGAAGCGGGACAGGAGGCGGGCGAACTCGGTGCGCTCCTCGTCCGTCCAGTCGCTCATGGCCTTGGCGAAGTGCTCGTGGCGGGTGCGGCGGGTGGCGTCCACGACGGCCTGCCCGGCGCCGGTGAGTTCCAGGTGGATGCGGCGGCCGTCCTCCTGGGACGCGACGCGGCGGACGTAGCCCGCCTTGACGGCCTCGGCGACGATGCGGCTGCCCCGGGAGGCGTCGACGCCGAGGCGGGTGGCGACCAGGCCGACGCTCATCTCCTGGCCGGCGTGGTCGGGGCCCTCGTCGATGATGTCCACGACGTGCAGGATCTGGACGTCCACGGGGAGGTTGTGCTCCCGGATCGCCGCCTTGCCGAGCCGCTGCCGCGACATGCCGCGCCGCAGCTTGACCATGCTCCGCTCGACGGCGTCCATCGCCCCGTCGTGCCCCGCTCCGCTGTCCTGCCCCGCTCCGCTGTGCGACGACTCCTCGCTCATGGTGAGCATCTTAGCTAGGTTGCATCCCACATCTGTGTGCGTCTAGCATTCAATTGCTCAAAGCACATAAATGTGAGGTGCACATGACTGCCACGGAACGACCCGGCCCGGACACGACCGCGCCGATGAGCCGCCGGCACCGGCTGCTGGTGTTCGGCGGGCTGATGCTCGCCGGGCTCATGTCCTCGCTGGACGCGACGGTGCTCGGCAGCGCGCTGCCCACGCTCGTCGGGGACCTCGGCGGGCTCGACCGGCTCGCGTGGGTGTCGACCGCGTACGTGCTGGCCACCAGCGTCACCGTCCCCCTGTCGGGACGGCTGGGGGACCTGTTCGGGCGCCGGCCGATCCTGCTGATCGGGCTCCTCGGGTTCATGGCGGGGTCGGCGGCGTGCGGGGCGGCGCCGTCGATGAACTGGCTGATCGTGTTCCGCGTCGTCCAGGGCGCCGCCGCCGGCTGCCTGCTGAGCTCGATGTTCGCGCTGACCGGCGACCTGTTCGAGCCGCGCGAGCGCGCGAAGTATCAGGGCTACTCCGCGCTGATCTTCGCGGTGTCCAGCATCGCGGGCCCGCTGATCGGCGGCTTCCTCACCGACCACGCCTCGTGGCGGTGGGTGTTCTACGTCAACCTGCCGCTCGGCCTCGCCGCCACCGCGACGACCGTGCTGTTCCTGCGGCTGCCCCGGCCGGAACGCAGGCCGCGGATCGACTACCCCGGCATCGTCCTGCTCGGCGCGGCGGTCACCTGCTTCACCCTGTTCACCAGCTGGGCCGGGACGCGGTACGCGTGGACCTCGCCGGTCGTCCTCGGGCTCGCCGCCGCGGCGGTGGTGCTGTTCGCCGTGTGGGTCGCCGCCGAGCGGACGGCCGCCGAGCCGGTCATCCCGCCGCGGCTGTTCCGCGACCGGTCCTTCGCCGTGGCCTGCGCCGTCGCGGCCGTGGGCGGCGCGACCGGGTTCGGGCTCGCCACCTACCTGCCGATGTTCTTCCAGGTCGTCGGGGGAGTGGGCGCGACCGACTCGGGCCTGCTGCTCCTGCCGATGATGCTCGGCCTCGTCGCCGCCGCGATGGGCGCCGGCACCTACATCCACCGGACCGGCCGCTACCACCGGCTGCCCGCCGCGAGCATGGCGCTCAGCGCGGCCGGCGTCGCGCTGCTGGCGACGATGGACGTCCACACCGGCCTGTTCACCGCCGGGTGCTACATGGCGCTGCTCGGGTTCGGCGCGGGACTGTCGCAGCAGGTCGTCATGCTCATCGCGCAGAACGCCGCCCCGAGCCGCGACCTGGGCGCCGCCGGCTCAGGGGTCTTCGCGACGCGGATGCTCGGCACCGCCGCGGGCATGGCCGTCTTCGGCGCCATCATCTCGAGCCGGTTCGCCGAGGAGATCGGACGGCGCGTCCCCGACGGCCAGGTACCCGCGTTCGGCGACGCCGTCCGGCCCGAGGTCCTGTCCACGCTCCCCGGGCCCGTGCAGGACGGTGTCGCGGAGGCGTTCGCGGCCGCCTTCTCCGACCTGTTCCTCACCGCCCTGCCCGTCCTGGCGGCGGGCCTCGTCGCGGCACTGCTCCTCCGCAACGTCCCGCTGAAGCCGCGCGGGGCGAAGACCTAGTCGTCGAGGGCGGCGTCGTGGACGAGGAGGGCTATCTGGACGCGGTTGTTCAGATCCAGCTTCGTCAGAAGCCGCGACACGTACGCCTTCACGGTGGCGACGCTGAGGGACAGCTCCCTGCCGATCTCGCTGTTGGTGCGGCCGCGTCCGACGAGCGCGGCGACGGCGCGCTCGCCGTCGCTCAGCCGGCCCAGCAGATCCCGGGCGCGGGCCTGGCGCGGGTCCGCGCCGGAGTCGGCGACATAGGACATCATCTTGCGCAGCACCGCCGGCGACATCATCGGCTCACCGGCCGCGACCTCCCGGATCGCCCGGACGATCTCCGGTGGCGGGGTGTGCTTCAGCAGGAAGCCGCTCGCACCCGCCCGCATCGCCCGCACGATGTGGTCGTCGGTGTCGAACGTCGTCAGGATGATGATCTCGGGCGGGTCGCGGCGGGCGCGCAGCAGTTCGGTCGCCGCGAGCCCGTCCAGCCGGGGCATCCTGATGTCCATGAGGACCACGCCGGGCCGGTGCCGGTTCACGGCGGACACCACCTCGGCGCCATCGGCGACGTCCGCCACGACCTCGAGGTCCTCGGCGTTCGACAGCATCATCGACAGGCCGGCGCGGACGAGCGCGTCGTCGTCGACGATCAGCACGCGGATGGGCGGGGAGTCCATGGCGTCACCCTACGGCCTGCCGGGCATCAGGGCCGGTGCACGCGCCGCCCGCTGACCTCCAGCGCCGAAAGCCGGAACCACGCCTCGCGCTCGCCGCCGGGCCACGGCTGGACCTGGGCGGCGGTCGCCTTCTCCTCGTCGCTCAGCGGGTGGGCGCCGCCGCGCACCAGGACGCTCCAGCCCTCGCGGGACGGCTCGTCGAACCGGTCGACCTCGAAGGCCGCCCTGACCTCGCCGCCCACCACGGCCGTCAGCAGGCTGCGGTTGAGCCGGCCCGAGACCGACGTCCGGAAGATCACCGCGTCCCCGTCGACGGCGTAGTTCACCGGGATGACCGTGGGCCCCTCGCCGTCGTCGAAGGCGATGCGGCCGATGCCGCCGTCGCCGATGAGCCGCATGCAGGCGGCGCGGTCGAGTTCCTCCAGGACGGGCCGGGGTGCGGAGTTCGATGCCATGCCTCCCACCTTCCCACCGTTCGGTGCGGCAATGCGAGGTGGGCGCGGGCTACAGCGGGAGGCGGGCGCGCAGCCGGAAGCGGCCGTCGCCGGTGCGGCCGTGCTCCAGCGTGCCGCCGACCAGGGCGACCCGCTCGGCGAGGCCGACCAGGCCCGCACCCGAAACGGGCATCGCGAGCGCGGGCGCCGGGCCGGGCGGCAGCGCGTTGACGATCTCGATGTCCAGGCCCGCGCGGGTGTCGAGCCGCACCCGGACGTCGGCGCCGGGCGCGTGCTTGCGGGCGTTCGTCAGCCCCTCCTGGACGATCCGGTAGGCGTGCCGCCCGATGCGCGGCGGGACGCGACCCGGGTCGGGGACGTCCTCGTCCAGGGTGATCCGGCCTCCCGCGCGCCGCGACTCCCGGACGAGCCCGGCCACGTCGGCCAGCGTCGGCTGCGGCCGTTCCGGGTCGGTGCCGGGCGTGTCGTCCCGCAGCACACCGATCACCTCGCGGAGGTCCTCCATCGCCTCGTACGCGCTCCGGCGGATGACGCCCGCCGCCTCGCGCTGGTCGGCGGGCGCGTCCGGGCGGAACTCCAGCGCCCCCGCGTGCACGGCGAGCAGCGAGATGCGGTGCGCGAGGACGTCGTGCATCTCGCGGGCGATCCGCTCGCGTTCCAGCAGCCGGGCCTCCTCGACGCGCAGCCGCTGCTCGGTCTCGGCGGCGCGGGCCCGTTCCTCCAGCGACGCGATGAGCTGCCGCCGGGACCGCACCAGCATCCCCGACGACACCAGGACCGCGTACAGCAGGCCGAAGGAGACGCTCCCCTCCTGGAACTCGCGCTCCGACAGCGGCGCGAGCCAGAACAGCCCCAGGAACGCCAGCACCGCCGTGACCGCGACCGGGACGCTCGTCCGCCATGGCCGGAGCATCGCGACGGAGAACACCGCCGCGGCGGCGGTGCCGAGCACGGTCGCCGCCGTCAGCTGGAGCGCGAGCATCACGAGCGCGACGGCGACCGGGTACCGGCGCCGCCACAGCAGCAGGATGACGCAGGAGACCGCCCCGGTGGCGATGTCCCGGGGGATCGCGGTCTTGGAACCCTCGGGGAAGTCGCTCAGGGATGCCAGGAGCATCAGGGTGCCGAGCAGCGCCGCCCCGGCGGTGACCGCCAGGTCGCCGAGCCAGTCGCGCCACGATCGCCCGAGATCCACGGGCTCAACGTTAGCCACGGCGGGTCGTCGGGGGCAGCGGCCGCAGGTCGGCGCAACCATCGACTTTGGTATTCGCGCCACGGCGCACGTCGATTGCCACGATTATTACAGGTATATTCGTAAGAACATCGGGAAGGGAGGCCGAGCGCCATGACATCGGAAGGTCCGCGCCGCCGCGAGATCCTGGACGCCCTCCGCGACGCCGGCGGGCCCCTCGGCGTCACCGACATCGCCGAGCGGCTCGGAGTCCACGCCAACACCGCGCGGTTCCACCTGGACGCCCTGGCCACCGAGGGAGCCGTGGAGAGGACCGTCGAACAGCCCTCCGGCCCCGGACGGCCCCGCACCGTCTACACCCCCCGCGCCGGGATGGACCGCGGCGGCGCCCGCGGCTACCGGCTGCTCGCCCAGATCCTCCTCAGCCGGCTGGCGGCGGACGGCCCGCAGGCGAGGGAGAACGCCGCGCAGGCCGGGCGGGAATGGGGCCGGTTCCTCGTCGACCGCCCGCCGCCGTTCAAGCGGATGACCGAGGAGGAGGCCGCCGGCCGGCTCACCAACCTCCTCGACGACCTCGACTTCGCCCCGAAACCCGACGGGGACGTCATCCGGCTGCGGCACTGCCCGTTCCTGGAACTCGCCGAGGAGTACGGGCCGCTCGTCTGCGACGTCCACCTCGGCCTCATGCAGGGGGCCCTGACGGAACTGGACGCGCCGGTCGAGGCCGACCGGCTGGAGCCCTTCGCCGAACCCGGCGCCTGCCTCGCGCACCTGCGGCGCGGCTGACCTCGGGCGGGCCCCGCCCGGCGGGCCGGGGCGGCAGGCCCCGGTCAGGCGGCGTCGCTCAGGGGGTCTTGGCGACGGTGAGCAGGATCGCGCAGTCCTCCAGCGCCTCCAGGCTGTGCCGCGCCGCCGGGATGATCAGCAGGTCGCCGGAGATCCCGTCCCAGGAGTCATCGCCGCTCAGCAACCGTACCCGCCCGTGCAGGACCGTGATCGTCGCCTCCCCGGGGTTCTCGTGCTCCGACAGCGTGGTGCCGGAGGTCAGCGCGATGAGCGTCTGGCGAAGGACGTGCTCGTGACCGCCGTAGACGGTGTCGGCGCTGCGTCCGGTGGAGGCCGCGGCGGCGCGCTTGAGATGGTCCCGTACCAGTGCGTCCAACGAGAGCTTCTGCATGGAACCAAGTGTGCCAGTGATCTCACCGGCGGCTTGCGGGGCGGGGGTCATTTGAGAGGGGTGCCCGTGACCGGCTTGCCGATCGCGCTGCCCTCCAGCCAGCCTTCCCAGGACTTCGCCCACGGCGTCGGGCCGTTGCCGAACTTCAGTTTCCGGCCGGTGTTCTCCACCTTGACGATGTCGCCCCGGTTGGTGAAGTCGAAGAACCACTTGGCGTTCTCGGCGGACATGTTCACGCATCCGTGGCTGACGTTGTCGCTGCCCTGCGCGACGGTCGACCACGGCGCCGAGTGCACGAACACCCCGCTGTAGGTGAGGCGCACGTTCCACTTCGTGGGGATCCGGTACTCGCCCGGGTTCCCGGTGGTCGCCGAATCCATGATGATCTTCTTCGCCTTCTCCTGCGCGATCATCGTCCCGCTGTAGCTCTCGTGACCGGGCTTGCCGAGGCTGACATCCATGGTCTTCACCGTCTCGCCGTTCTCGGTGACGGTCGCGCTGTGCTTGTCGGCGTCGACGGTGGTGATGTGCCGCTCACCGACGGTGAAGCTCGCCGCGCGGTCCTCGACGCCGTAGACGCCGTCGGCGACCTTCACGCCCGCCAGGTGAGCGGTGACCTTCACCTTCTGGCCGGTCGGCCAGTACTCGCGGGGACGGAAGTCGACCTCCTTGTCGCTGACCCAGTACCAGGCGCCCTGGACGGGCTTGGACATCTGGATCTCCAGGGCCTTCTCCACCGCGACCTTGCCGGCCTTCGTGCTCACCGGCCGTGACAGCAGCAGCTGAACCGGCATGCCGACGCCGACCGTCTCGCCGTCCAGCGGCGACATGCCGCTCTCCAGCTTCCCGGCGGGCTTCAGCGTCGTGAACGTGGAGGTCGCGTCGACCTGCTTCCCGCCCTGGCCGGTGCCCTTCGCGGTGAGCGTGTACGTGGTGGAGGGCTTCAGCGTCCACGACGACCGCCACGACGTGCCGTCCGCCGCGAGCGTGCCCTCGGCCTTCGTGTCCTTCTCGCCGTAGGTGAGGGTGACGTTCGTCAGCTTGCCGTTCTCCGCCCGGACGACGACGGGCTTGTCGGGTGCGACCTGCTTCGTACCGGTCGGTGGGGTGATGGACAGCTTCACCGTGTCCGCGGCCTTGCCGCCGTCCCCGCCCTCGCCGCCGCCGCCACCGGACGAGCAGCCGGCGACCGCGATGACCGCCGCCCCGATGATCGCCGCACTCGCCGTCCAGGTCCGGCCCTTGAGCACCTTGAGACTCCTCACGCTCGACGCGGGTTACCTCTTCGTCAGGTTATGCGCGGTTTTGCGGAAGGCATGCGGAAGGAGCCGTACTCTTCGGTTTTCTCTCAGGCGGGTCAAGCCCCGCCCATGCTCGCCGGCGGCTTCAGGATGCGGTGCCGTGCCCCGGCGGAAGCTGAGCGGCGGCCGCCCTGTCCAGCAGGAACAGGGTCCGCTCAAGGCCCCGCGCGCCCGCGGCCGGGGCCTTCACGGGGTCCGTCTCCGACAGGCCCAGCCCGACCGCCTCGGCCTTGGAGCCGCCCGACGCCAGCAGCCACACCTCGCGGGCGGCGCGCAGCGACGGGAACGTCAGCGAGATCCGCGTCGGCGGCGGCTTCGGGGCGCCCCGCACCGCCACCACCGGACGCTCATCGCGCGGCGCCGGCATGCCCGGGAACAGCGACGCCACGTGCGCGTCCGGGCCCACGCCCAGCATCAGCACATCGAACGAGGGCACCGGGCCCCCGCCGCCGGAGCGCGCGGCGGACCGCAGCTCGGCGGCGTACCGCTCCGCCGCGGCCTCCGGATCGTCGCCGTCCGGCCCGTCCGCCGCCGGCATCGGACGCACCCGCGCCGGATCGACCGGGACGTGGTCGAGCAGCGCCTCCCTGGCGCCGGTCTCGTTGCGCTCCGGATCACCGGCGGGCAGGAACCGCTCATCCCCCCACCACACGTCCAGGCGCCCCCAGTCGACCGCATCGCGCGCACCGGTGCCGGCCAGCGCGGCCAGCACCGCCGTGCCGACGCCGCCGCCGGTCAGCACCACCGACGCCGAACCCCGCGCCGCCTGGGCGTCCGCGATCCGCGTCACCAGCCGCGCCGCGGCCGCCTCGGCGAGCACGCCCTGGTCGCGGTGGACCAGGACCGACGGGGCGTTCACGCCTCACCCCGCCCGCCGGACGCGTCCGCGTCCCCCTCGGCGGCCTCCCCGGCCGGCTCGGTCCGCGCCGCCTCCGCCGTCGCCGACAGCGGCTCCTTCGCCACGCCCTCCTGCGTCGACCCGCCCGCGAGGTCCTTGGCGAACCGGGCTGCGGCGTCGCGGTACACCTCGTCGGGATCGAGCCGGCGCAGCTCCTCGGCCAGCAGCTCGGCCATCGGGCGCCGCATCAGCGACACCTGCCGATCGGGCTGCCGGGGCCGGGACAGCGTCGCCACCCGCCCGTCCGGCCGGTGGATCTGGATGTCGCCGCCGGTCGTCGCCAGCCGTGCGCCCGTGATTCCGGGCCCCTCGGAGACCGCCCGGCCGATCGGGACGCCCAGCCGCACCGACAGCCACGCCGCCAGCAGCTCCGCGCTCGGGCTGTCCGGCTCGGCCGTCACCTCGCCGCCCGTGATCTCGTCGTGGTCCTGGTCGAGCGCGGCGGCCAGCAGCGACCGCCACGAGGTCAGCCGCGTCCACGTGAAGTCGGTGTCGCCCGGGCGGTACCCCTCGGCGAGCTGCGCGAGGGTGCCGAGCCGGTCGCGGGCCGCGTAGGAGTCGGTGACCCGGCGCTGCGCCAGCACCCCGAGCGGGTCCTTGGCCGGCACCTTCGGCACCTTGCCGCCCGGCCACCACGTCACCACCGGCGTGTCGGGCATCAGCAGCGGGACGACCACCGAGTCGGCGTGCTCGGCGAGCGGCCCGTACATGCGCAGCAGCACCGTCTCGCCCGGGCCCGTCTCGCCCATCCGGATCTCGGCGTCCAGCCGGGACGAGCCGCCGCGCGGGTCGCGGGAGATGACGGTCAGCACCCGGCAGGGATGCTCGCGGGCCGCCTCCGTCGCGGCGCGCACCGCGTCGTACTGCGCCGACTCGTCGGTCACGATGATCAGCGTGAGCACCATGCCGACGGCGGGGCCGCCCATCAGATGCCGGGACTGCGTCAGCGCGTCCTGGATCTTGCGGGTGGTGGTACCGGTGAGGTCGATGTTCATGCAGAGCCCCCGTTCAACTAGAGCCGCCGCCAGACGCGCCCGTCGCGCGACATCAGCTCATCGGTGCTGTCCGGCCCGTAGCCGCCGGACTTGTACTGGTCGAGACCCCCGCGGCTCGCCCAGAACTCCTCGATCGGGTCGAGGATCTTCCAGGAGAGCTCGACCTCCTCCTGGCGCGGGAACAGCGGCGGGTCGCCGATCAGCACGTCCAGCAGCAGCCGCTCGTACGCCTCCGGCGACGTCTCGGTGAACGACTCGCCGTAGGCGAAGTCCATGTTGACGTCGCGGATCTCCATCGAGGTGCCGGGGACCTTCGAGCCGAACCGGACCGTGATGCCCTCATCCGGCTGCACCCGCATGACCAGGGCGTTCTGCCCGAGCTCCTCGGTGTCGGTGTGCGAGAACGGCAGGTGCGGCGCCTTCTGGAACACCATCGCCACCTCCGTCACCCGGCGGCTGAGGCGCTTGCCGGTGCGCAGGTAGAACGGGACGCCCGCCCAGCGCCGGTTCTCGATCTCCAGCTTGATCGCGGCGTAGGTCTCGGTCCGGGAGTCGGCGGGGATGCCGTCCTCCTCCAGGTAGCCGCGGACGTTCACACCGCCCTGCCAGCCGGCCGCGTACTGCCCGCGCGCGGTGGACTCCGCGAGATCACCGGGTACCCGCACCGAGGAGAGGATCTTGGCCTTCTCGGCGCGGACGGCCTCGGCGCTGAACGACGTGGGCTCCTCCATGGCCGTCAGCGCCAGCAGCTGCAGCAGGTGGTTCTGGATGACGTCGCGGGCGGCGCCGATCCCGTCGTAGTACCCGGCGCGGCCGCCGATGCCGATGTCCTCGGCCATCGTGATCTGCACGTGGTCGACGTAGGAGCGGTTCCAGATCGGCTCGAACATCGCGTTGGCGAACCGCAGCGCCAGGATGTTCTGCACCGTCTCCTTGCCGAGGTAGTGGTCGATCCGGAAGATCGACTCCTCGGGGAAGACGCGGTGCACGGTGTCGTTCAGCTCCACCGCGCTCTTCAGGTCGTGGCCGAACGGCTTCTCGATGACGACCCGGCGCCAGGCCTCCTCCTTGGGCTCGGCCAGCCCGCAGCGCTGCAGCTGCTCCACGACCTGCGGGAAGAACTTCGGCGGGATCGACAGGTAGAACGCGTAGTTCCCGCCCGTGCCGCGTGTCTCGTCCAGCTCCTTGACGGCCATCGACAGCGCGTCGAACGCGCCCGGGTCGTCGAACGTGCCGGGGACGAAGTGCATCCCCTCCGACAGGTGCGTCCACACGTCCTCGCGGAACGGGGTCCGCGCATGCTTC
The DNA here is from genome assembly GCF_043198455.1 of Spirillospora sp. NPDC048824. NCBI lineage: Bacteria > Bacillati > Actinomycetota > Actinomycetes > Streptosporangiales > Thermomonosporaceae > Spirillospora > Spirillospora sp. NPDC048824. The sequence goes on from NZ_JBICUS010000015.1 coordinate 94,463, forward strand.
TTGACCGACTCGTGGGCGATCTCCCGGAAGTCCTGGTGGTCCCACTCGCGGCGGGCGAAGCCGACCAGGGAGAAGCCCGGCGGCAGCAGCCCCCGGTTCGCCAGGTCGTAGATGGCCGGCAGCAGCTTCTTGCGGGACAGGTCCCCGGTGACCCCGAACAGCACGAGGACGCACGGCCCGGCGACCCGCGGCAGGCGCTTGTCCCGCGGGTCGCGGAGCGGATTGGCTGGCTCGGTCACGTTGCCCCCTCCGGTGGCACTGCCTTCGACGGCGCCGCGTTGGACGGCACTGTGCCTAGTCGCGCGCTCATTCCCCTCCTCTTGCGGAATCTCCTCTGGCGGAGTCGAGCAACCGGGCGAGCCCGGCCCAGCGGTTCTGCAGGTGCAGCCGCACCACCGGGCGGCCCGCCGCGCGCGTGTCGCGGGCGTCCCCGAGCGCCCGGGCGAGCTGCAGCATGCCGAGCCTGTGGTGCCGGTCCGGGACCGGCACGTCGCGAACCACGTTCCCGGTCACCAACAGGAATACGCCTCCGTCCGGCTGATCATTCCCGCTCGGCAGCCACCCACCGCCCCAGCCGACCGTGACCGGGCGTCCGCAGCGGGCGGCGAGCAGCGCGGCGAGCCTGCGGATCTGCGTGCCCTGCCCGCGTGTCTCGTCCGGGTCCAGGTAGGCGACGATCGCCAGGTGCTCGTCCGCGCCGATCCGCTCGGTCAGCGTGTCCAGCAGCCGCGGCAGGTCGGGCGCCGCCGCCAGCGCCGGGACGGTCGTGTGCACCTCCACGGCGCGGCCCGGGTCGCCGTCGGCGAACAGCGGGTCGCCCGAACCGTCGTCGAGCGTCATCGGGGCCGCGCGGTCGCGCGGCGTGAGGGGGTCCAGCTCCAGCAGGTAGGCGGCGACGGCCGCGGCGTACTCCCACACGACGAGCTGCGCGGCGAGCGGGCCGGTGACGGTGGAGTCGTCCTGGTGCGGGCGGCCGTCGAACGTCACGAGGAACAGGTCGTCGGCGGGGGTCAGCGGGAGGCCGCCGCCCTGGACGACGGGCGTGAGCCGGCCGCGGGCCGTCTCCTCCAGCAGCAGCGCGACCCATCCCGCGATGCCCGGCAGCGCCGCGGGGTAGCCGCCGAGCACGGCCGTCCGCCGGCCGGTGCGGACCGCCCCGCCGAGGACGGCGCCGAGGACCAGGCCCGGATTGTTCTCCGGCCGGGTGAGCGAGGGCAGGACGGCGGTGGCCGCGTCGAGCAGCGGCCCCACCTCGGCGCCGGCGAGCGCGGCGGGCACCAGCGCGTAGGGGGACAGGGCGCCGAACGCGGTCGGGGCGGGCGCCTCGATCAGCGGATGCCCCGCCTCCGTCGCGCGCTTGGCCGCCGCCGCGCCGGGCTCGGCGACGGTGACGAACCGCCGCGCGATCTCGCCGGGGGACAGGTCGAGGTCCTGGAACATCCGGGTGAACACCTGGCGGAGCGTGTCGGTGCCCGGATCGTCGCCGGTGACGACGATCATCGTGCGGTTCAGCCGCTCCGGGTCGTCGCGGATGCGCAGCAGCGGGCCCGGCTCCGGCCCGTCGAGCACGGTGAGCGGTGACACACCGGCGCCGGGCGGGGCGTCGTGCCCGCTTCTGTCGTCGTCCCCGTTCTCCCGGGGCGTCGCCGCGGCCGGAGCGGTGAGCCGGTGCGCCGCGACGATCAGCTCGGCGGCGCGGGCCGGCGCGCCGCGCCCCAGCAGCGCCACTTCGGTCAGCCCGTCCGCGCGGGCCCGCGCGCGCAGCTCCTCGGCACGTTCCAGAACCGCGCGGCCCGGCCCGGGCTGCCCCGGCCAGCACAGCGGACGGCCCTCCAGCCCGGCGGTCGCGGTCGACGGCCACAGGGACGCGTCCTCCGACGCCAGCCGGACCGGCACCTGGTCGATCCACAGCCGGCCCAGGACCCGCTCGGCGGCCTCCCTCAGCGGACCGCGGGCGGTGATGGCCGTCTCCCCCGAGACGACGGCGGTGAAGGTCACGGCCGGCGAGCCCCCGCCACCGACCGCATCGCCTCGGTGAGCTTGCCCGCGCCCTCCACCGGGTCGCGCAGATGCAGCCGGATCACCGGCAGCCTGCGGTCGCGCAGCGCCCGCAGCTCCGCCAGCGCCCGCGCGAGCTGCAGCTTCGCCAGGCTGTAGGGGCGGCCGGGGACGGGTTGCGTGGCCAGCGCGTCACCCGGCGCGGGGTCGCCGGTGATGATGAGGAACGCGCCGTTGCCCGGCCCGTCCTTGTGCACCGGCCCCGTCGCGTGCGGGTACGCCGGGCCCGGCCCGTAGGCGACGGGACGCCCCGACCCGCGCGCCATGGACGGCGCGAGGTAGCGGCCCGAGAAGTCGCCCGACAGGTACGTCATGACCGACAGGTATCCGTCGTTGGGCACCGAGGCGACCAGCCCGCCGAGAACGGTCCGCAGTTCCGCTCCGGGCGGCCACGGGAAGTCGGCGTACACCTCGATGCCGTCCTCGGCGTACACCGGCTGCTCCTCGGTCAGCGGGCCGCCGCCCGCCGTGCGCAGCATCGTCGCCGCGTCGTCCTCGGACTCCTGGACGACGGTGCTGCCCGCCTCGAACGGGTTCACGCCGAGCAGCCACCCGGCGACCGCCGTCGCGTACTCCCACAGCAGGAACTGCGCGCCGAGCGGCGCCCACACCGAGGTGTCGGCCTCGTCCTGCGCCGCCGACCGCGGGTTGATCGACACGCCGTGCACGTCCGGGAAGTCGCCCCGCCCGCCCGGCGGCTCGAACGCCAGCACCCCGCGGCCCCGCTTGCCGGTGCCGACCGCGAGGAGCTGGGAGATCCAGCTGCTCAGCGCCCCCGGCCCGCCCGGCTCGCGCAGCAGCACCTTGTCGCGGGCCAGGCCGCCCGGCCCCTGCTGGGCGCAGCCGCCGAGGACCGCGCCGAGCAGCAGGCCCGGGTTGTCCTCGTCCTTGCCCAGCGACGGCACCAGCGACGCCGCCTCCTCCAGCAGCCGTTCCGCGTCGGCGCCCGCCAGGACGGCCGGGACGAGCCCGTACGCCGACAGCGCCCCGAAATGCCCGGGAAGATACGGGTCGGTCAGCCCGATCCGGTAGCCGCACTGCCGGGCGAAGTCGTGCAGCGGGCTCCCGTGATCGGTGATCACCAGGAACCGGCCGGCGATCTCCCGTTCCGACAGGCCCCGCTCACGGAACGCGGCGGTGAAGATCCGCCGGTAGGCGTCGCCCTCCAGCGACACGCCCGCCTTGCTGGCCAGCACGACCAGCGTGCGGTCGAGCCGCTCCATCGCGAACGTGAGCGCGGCGGTGTCGCTGCCGTCCAGCACGGTCAGCTCGCCCGTGCCCCGGCCTCCCGCGTCCTGCCCGCCCGTGCCCTGCCCCACGGCGCCGGCGGCGACCGCCGGAGCGTGCGCCTCCATGATCGCCTGGGCGGCGAGGCTCTCGGCCCCGACACCGATCAGCACGATGTGGTCGAGGCCCGAGTAGCGCGCCTCCGCGACCAGGCCGTCCACCTGGGTCAGCAGACCACGGGAGGCGAAGGGCAGGTCGAGCCAGCCCAGCCTGCTGTGGTCGACCGCGCGCCGCCCCCACAGCCGCGGGTCTTTGGCGGCGAGCGCGCCGGGCACACCGCAGCTGACGAGGTAGTCCCTCGCCTGCAGCGCCGAGTCCAGCACGTCGCCGCGCGTCAATACGTCGAATCCGGACACCGTTCCCTCCTGACCCCCCATCGTTTCAGGAGAGAATGGACATTGGCGACCTCTCCCTAGATCTTCTTCAGCGCTCCGGGTGAGCACCGCGTCACACGGGCACCCGCGTCACCCGGGCTCGCGTCACGCGAACACCGCGAAGGGAGAGCCCGCGTCAGGCTAGCGCCTCGGCCAGCTGCGCGACGCCCTCCGCGCGGTCACGCAGATGCAGGCGGAAGGCGGGACGGCCGAGCGACCGGACCACCCGCAGATCGCCGAACGCCTGTGCGAGCTGCAGCTCGCCGAGGCTGTACGGCCGCCCCGGCACCGCGACGTCCTCCGCGACGGCACCGGTGACCTGCAGGAACGCCCCGTTCCGCGGCCCGCCCTTGTGGTACTGGCCGGCCGTGTGCAGGTAGCGGGGCCCCCACCCGAACGTGACGGGCGCCGGGTTCCTGCGGACCCTGGCGCACCGCGCCGCCAGCAGCGGCCGCAACCCGGCCGCCGCCGCGTCGCCGCGGCGGTCCAGGTACGCTAGGACGGCGAGGTACCCGCCGTCCGGGACGTCCTCCAGGATGACCTCCAGCGCCTCGATCAGCGTCTGCGCGCCCCGCAGCGCGCCCTCGGCGGCGTGGACCTCCACGGCCCCCGAGACCAGCTCCGGCGGCCTCCGCACGACCGTGGGGGCGGTGCCCTCCTCCGACCGGAGCAGCGCCGCCGTGCTGTCCACCGACTCGGCGACGTCCGGCTCGTCGAACGGGTCGACGCCCAGCACCCGGGACGCCACCGCCGCCGCGTACTCCCACAGCAGGAACTGCGCGCCGAGGGGGCCCGCGACGCTCACCCCCGCCTCGCGGCCGGGACCGGGCTCGTCCCGCCGGCGGCCCAGGATGACGCGCCGCAGGTCGCCGGCCAGTTCGAAGCCGGGCGCGTCGGCGCCCTCCACCACGACCGGCAGCAGGCCCTTGCCGTCCTTGCCCAGCGCGCCGCCGACCAGCTGCTCCGCCCACCCGCCGAAGCCGTCCAGGCCGGAGCCGTGGTCGGCGATGACGAGCTTGTCGCGGGCGCCGAGCGCCGAGGAGCCCAGCGCCGCGCCCAGCGCCAGGGCCGGGTTGTCGTAGGGCTGCCGGAGCGTCGGCGTCAGCCGGGACGCCTCGTCCAGCAGCGCGTCCACGTCGACGCCGGCGAGCCCCGCCGCAACCAGCGCCCGTGCGCCGAGCGCGCCGAAACGCCCGTCGACGTCGGGTTCGGTGTGGATGAGGTGATGGCCGACCTCCCGGGCGGCGCGTTCGAGCGCGGACCCCTCGTCCGCCACGACGACGAACCGGCGGGCCAGCTCCGAGCCGCCCAGCCCCGCCTCGGAGAACGCGCGCCCGAAGACGCGCCGCAGCGACTCCGCCTCGATGCTCTCGCCGACCACGACCACGACCGTCCGGTGCAGGTCGCCGGCCAGGACGCCCGACACCTCGTGCGGATCGGTGGTGTCCAGGACGATCAGTTCCGCCGCCCCCGCGGCGGAACCGGACGCGGACCGGAACATCGTCTCCGCGGCGACCGCGGAACCGCCCGCGCCCGCCAGCACGATCCGGTCGAGCCCGGCGTCGCGGGCCTCGCCCGCCGGCTCGGCCAGCAGGCCCGCCAGAGACCGCGAGGTCTCCGGCAGGCCCAGCCAGCCCAGCCGGCGGGCGGCCAGCGGGGCCGCGTCGGGCCCCCACAGCTTCGCGTTGCCTGACGTCAGCGAGCCCGGCACGCCGTCGGAGACGAGCCGCCCCAGGACCGTCTCGCTCTCGTCGACGACGGTGCCGCGGATGGTGACCGAGATCCCCCCGGCGGTCACCACCGAGGTCACGCGCCGGCCCTCTTGGAGTCCAGCTCGCCGGTGATGGAGTCGAGCAGTTCCTTCCACGACACCGCGAACTTCTCGACGCCCTCGTCCTCCAGCACCTTCACGACGTCGTCGTAGTCGACGCCGGCCTCCTTCAGCGCCGCCATGTGGGCGCGGGCGTCGTCATAGGTGCCCCGGACGGTGTCGCCGCGGACCTGGCCGTGGTCGGCCTCCGCCACCAGCGTCGCCTCCGGCATCGTGTTGACCGTGCCCGGCGCGACCAGCTCGTCCACGTACAGGGTGTCGTTGAGGTCCGGGTCCTTCACGCCGGTGGAGGCCCATAGCGGCCGCTGGGGACGGGCCCCGGCGTCCTTCAGCGCCTTCCACCGGCCGGTGCCGAACCGCTCCTCGTACAGCGCGTACGCGAGCCGGGCGTTGGCGAGGCCCGCCTTCGACCGCAGCGCCTTCGCCTCGTCCGAGCCGATCTTGTCGAGCCGCTTGTCGATCTCGGTGTCCACCCGGCTGACGAAGAACGACGCCACCGAAGCGATCTTCGACAGGTCGTGACCGTTCTCACGTGCTTGCTCAAGGCCGGCGAAGAACGCGTCGATGACCTCGCCGTAGCGCTCCAGCGAGAAGATCAGCGTCACGTTCACGCTGATGCCCTCCGACAGCGCCGCCGTGATCGCCGGCAGGCCCTCCTTCGTCGCCGGGATCTTGATGAACAGGTTCGGCCGGTCCACCAGCCACCACAGCGCCCGCGCCTCGGCGACCGTCCGGCGGGTGTCGCGGGCCAGCCGCGGGTCCACCTCGATCGACACCCGGCCGTCCAGCCCGTCCGTCCGGTCGTACACCGGGCGCAGCACGTCGCAGCCCCAGCGGATGTCGTAGGTGGTGATCGCGCGGGACGCCTCCTCGACGTCCACGCCCCGCACCGCCAGGTCGCGGACCTGGTCGTCGTAGGCGGTGCCCTTGCTCAGCGCCTTCGCGAAGATCGTCGGGTTGGACGTGACGCCGACGACGTGCTTGTCCTTGACGAGCTCCGCCAGGTTGCCCGTCCGCAGCCGGTCCCGGCTGATGTCGTCCAGCCAGATCGACACGCCCTCGTCCGAGAGCTCCTTCAGAATCTCACTCATCGATACTCCTCGTCACGGTCCTAGTTGCCGGTGGTCTCGCCCCGCCCGGCGTGCTTGACACCGGCCTTGATCAGGCTGGCCTTCGCCGCCGCGACGACCCGCTCGGAGGTGATGCCGAACTGCAGGAACAGCGTCTTGTAGTCGGCCGATGCGCCGAAGTGCTCCAGGCTCACCGACTCGCCGGCGTCGCCGACGTAGGCGCGCCAGCCGAGCGCGACCCCGGCCTCCACCGACACGCGGGCGTGCACCCCGGGCGGCAGGACCTCCTGCCGGTAGGCGTCGGACTGCGCGTCGAACCACTCCACGCACGGCATCGACACGACCCGGGTCGGGGTGCCCTCCGACTGCAGCGCCGTCCGGGCCTCCAGCGCCAGCTGGACCTCGCTGCCGGTGGCGATGATGATCACATCGGGCCGCCCGCCGTCGGCGTCCGCCAGCACGTAGCCGCCCTTGGCGACGCCCTCCGCGGACGCGAGTTCGCCGCCGCGTTCGAGCGTCGGCAGGTTCTGCCGGGTCAGCGCGATGCCCGCCGGGCGGTCGGCGTGCCCGAGGATGGTCCGCCACGCCACCGCCGTCTCGTTGGCGTCCGCCGGCCGGACCACGTCCAGGCCCGGGATCGCCCGCAGCGCCCACAGGTGCTCGACCGGCTGGTGCGTCGGGCCGTCCTCGCCGAGGCCGATCGAGTCGTGCGTCCACACGAACGTCACCGGCAGCTTCATCAGCGCCGCCAGCCGGACCGCCGGGCGCATGTAGTCACTGAAGATCAGGAACGTGCCGCCGTACGGGCGGGTCCCGCCGTGCAGCGCGATCCCGTTGCAGATCGCGCCCATCGCGTGCTCGCGGACACCGAAGTGCAGGGTGCGGCCGTAGCGGTGACCGGGGAACTCCTTGGTCTGGAACTCCTCGGGGATGAACGACGGCTCGCCCTTCATCGTCGTGTTGTTGCTGTCGGCCAGGTCCGCCGAGCCGCCCCACAGCTCCGGCAGCACCGGCGCCAGCGCCGCGAGGATCTGACCGGACGCCTTGCGGGTCGCGACGGCGGTTCCGGCCTCGAACTCCGGCAGCGCGTCCTCCCAGCCGTTCGGCAGGGTGCGCGCCGCGATCCGGTCGAACTCGGCCGCCCGCCCGGGGTTGGCCTCCCGCCACGCGTCGAACGACTTGTTCCACTCGGCGTGGTCCGCGCGGCCGCGGTCGCTGACCTTGCGGGCGTGCGCCAGGACGTCCTCGGGGACATGGAACGACTCGGCCGGGTCGACGCCCAGGATCCGCTTGGTCGCGGCGACCTCCTCGGCGCCGAGCGCCGAGCCGTGGATCTTGCCGGTGTTCTTCTTGTTCGGCGCCGGCCAGCCGATGATCGTCCGCAGCGCGATGAACGACGGGCGGGACGTCTCGGCCTTCGCCGCCGCGAACGCCTCGGCGAGCCCGGCGACGTTCTCGTCGTAGTCGCCGTCCTCGGTCCAGTCGACCCGGTGGACGTCCCAGCCGTAGGCCGCGTAGCGGGCCAGGACGTCCTCAGACAGCGCGATGGCGGTGTCGTCCTCGATCGAGATCTTGTTGTCGTCGTAGAGCAGCACCAGGTTGCCGAGCCGCTGGTGGGCGGCCAGCGCGCTCGCCTCGTGGCTGATGCCCTCCTGGATGTCGCCGTCGGACGCGAACGCCCAGATGGTGTGGTCGAAGGGGGACTCGCCCTGCGGGCTGTCCGGGTCGAAGAGGCCGCGCTCGCGGCGCGCCGCCATCGCCATCCCGACGGCGTTCGCGATGCCCTGCCCCAGCGGGCCCGTGGTCGTCTCCACGCCCGCCGTGTGCCCGAACTCCGGGTGCCCGGGGGTGAGGCTGCCCCATTTGCGCAGCGCCTTCAGATCGTCCAGCGTCATCGGGTAGCCCGACAGGTAGAGCTGGATGTACAGGGTCAGGCTGGAGTGCCCGCAGGAGAGCACGAACCTGTCCCGGCCGGGCCAGTGCGGATCCGTCGGGTCGTGCCGGAGGAACCTCTGGAAGAGAAGGTGGGCGGCGGGCGCGAGGCTCATCGCCGTCCCTGGGTGACCGGAGCCCGCTTCCTCGACCGCGTCCATGGCGAGAATGCGGACCAGGTCCACCGCCCGCCGGTCTTGGTCGGACCACTCAAACGTGCTGTTGTCCCTGCTCACGGAACGCCAGGCTCCTCTCGAACCGAATGTTGTACGACTCTGTAGATTGTGCGCCGCCACGGCGGGCACGACCCGCCCCGGGCGCAGCCCACGACGCGATCGGTCTTCCCGCCGGGCCCCGTGCGCCGGCCGCGTCCGCCGCAGGCGAAGATCATGCCGCGCCCCCGGCGAGCCTATCGCGCGGGAGGGCCGCCGCAGGCGGGCACAGGACGCCGCGTCCTCGGGGGGCCGCGCCGCTTCAAGCACCCTTGCCCGAACGCCCCGGGGACTAACCCCCCGCACGGGTGATCCCACGGGTGATCCGGAGAGCGCACCCGGGAAGTGATCCTTCCGGGTGCCCGCCGGGCACCTGCGGGGGCGCGCGGCGCGTCCGGCGACCCGGTGCGCGGCCTCCGGAGGGGGCGCACTACAGTGAGGACGCGGTCCGAACGACAGCGGCCGTGGCAGCAAGACCGAAGCCGAAGTTGCACACAACCGAGGCCGGCCCGGATCGCGGGGGCGCCGCCGAGGTGGTACGCGATTTCCCATCCCTAGTTGGACGTGGACCCGATTGTGACGGTGCTCAGTAACAAGCGCGGGGTCGAGATCGAACTCGACGAGCAGGGGCCGGGGGCGCCTGTGATCCCGCTCGTGCCGGTGCCCGCCGAGCAGGCCGCCCCCAGGACGCTCGGCGCGAGCGTACGCGCCTACGTGGCGCTGACCAAGCCGCGCGTGATCGAACTGCTCCTGATCACCACCATCCCGGTGATGTTCCTGGCGGCCGGGGGCGTCCCGCCGCTGCCCACCGTCCTGCTGACGCTGGCGTTCGGGACGATGTCCGCCGGGGCCGCCAACGCGATCAACTGCTACATCGACCGCGACATCGACGCCAAGATGCGCCGCACCCGCCGCCGCCCGCTGGCCCGCCACCAGGTCACCCCGGCGCGCGCCCTGATCTTCGGGGTCACGCTCGCGGCGCTGTCCACGGCGGGTTTCCTGCTCACCGTCAACCCTGTCGCCGCGGCCGGGTCGCTGTTCGCCATCCTCTTCTACGTCTTCGTGTACTCGCTGCTGCTCAAGCGGCGCACGTCGCAGAACGTCGTGTGGGGCGGCATCGCCGGGTGCATGCCCGTCCTCATCGGCTGGGCCGCGGTCACGGGCGACCTCGCCTGGACGCCGTTCGTCCTGTTCGGCGTCGTGTTCCTGTGGACGCCGCCGCACACGTGGACGCTCGCCATGCGCTACCGCGAGGACTACGCGGTCGCCAAGGTCCCCATGCTGCCGGTCGTCGCCACCGAGCGGCGCGTCGTCACCGAGAGCCTCGCCTACACCTACGCCACCGTGGCCTGCTCGCTGCTGCTGTGGCCGGTGGCCGGGATGGGCCCGGTGTACGGCGCCGTGGCGGTGGTGCTCGGCCTGGCCTTCCTCGCCGAGGGGCACCGGCTGCTGAAGGCGGTCCGCGCCGGGGTGACCGGCGTCCACCTGAGGCCGATGCGGTTCTTCCACCTCTCCAACGTCTACCTGGCGCTGCTGTTCACCGCCGTGGCCGTCGACCCGATCCTGCACTGACCACGGCTTTCACCGCGGATGGTGACCGTCCGTGACGATATGGACTTAGCACTTCGCGCTACCTGCCGTTACGCTTCGCGTCATGGCGCGTGTGGACCCCAAGGCGGTGCTCGAAGGGCGGATCCCCGGCAGGCCCCCGGTCGGCCTCATCATCGGCATGAGCGTGTCCGGGCTGTGCGCCGTGACCGCGCTCGGCGTCATCGCCGTGGCCGGGGGGCCGGGTTTCTGGGTGGGCGCGCTGCTCGCCATCGTCCCGATCCCGGTGCTGATCGCCCTCGCGCTCACCCTCGACCGGATGGAGCCCGAACCGCCGCGCGCCCTGGCGTTCTCGTTCATGTGGGGCGCGGGCGTCGCCGTGCTCGGCGCCCTGGTGCTCAACACCGCCGGCCTGCTGTACGTCACCGTCCCCATCTTCGGCGAGTCCGAGGGCCACTTCGTCAGCGCCACCTTCGGCGCCCCCGTCATCGAGGAGACGCTGAAGGGCGCCGTCCTGTTCGGCATGCTCTGGTTCCGCCGCAACGAGATCGACGGATTCGCCGACGGGATCATCTACGCCGCCATGGTCGGCCTCGGCTTCGCCATGATGGAGAACATCACCTACTACATGCGGGCGTTCGAGGAGGGCGGCACGCAGCAGCTCGGGGCGGTGTTCATCCTGCGCGGCCTCGTCATGCCGCTCAGCCACCCGCTGTTCACCTCGATGACCGGCCTCGGCGTCGCCTACGCCGCCACGCACCGGCGGGGGCAGTTCATCGCGCCGCTCGCCGGGCTGCTCGGCGCGATCGTCCTGCACGGGCTGTGGAACGGCTCGGCGTCGTACGGGCTCGGCGGCCTCGGCGTCGTCTACGCGCTGGACTTCTGCATCCTGGTCGCCCTGATCGTGATCGTTTTCGTCGAACGGCGGGGCACCGTCCGCCGCATCGAGACGTACCTGCCGACGTACGCCGCGACGGGCCTGGTGACGCCGCAGGACATCCGGATGCTGCGTTCCCTCCCCGCCCGCCGCGCCGCCCGCCGCTGGGCCCGCCTCGTCGGCGGCCCGCCCGCCGGGCGCGCGATGACGGACTACCAGCTCGCGGCGACGGAGCTGGCGCTGCTGCACAAACGCGCCGACCGCGGTGTCGCCGACCAGCGGTGGTTCGTCACCCGCCGCGACTCGCTGCTCAACCTGATGTCGCTGGCCAGGCAGGCGTTCCTGCGCACCCCGCCGCGCCCCGGGGCGAACCGGGGTGCCGGCCCGCCGTGGGCGGCGCAGGGCCCGTCCGGGTTCCTCCCGCCCAGCCCCCCGGGCCCCTACGGACGGTGACCGGGGGCCGGATCACGACCACCGGGACCCGGCCATACGATTGGTGCCGTGGCAGAGCGACAGTCGTCCAACATCCCGCTCCGGACCTGGAACGCCGTGTGGCGTCCGACCACCGGGTCGCTGCGGCTGCTCGCGCTCCTCGGCGTCATCGGCAACGTGGTGATCGTCGTCAGCGGCGGCGCCGTCCGGGTCACCAAGTCGGGGCTCGGCTGCCCCGACTGGCCCCGCTGCTCCGGCGACAGCCTCGTCCCCACCAGCAATCCCGAGCACCACGTGCTCAACATGTCGATCGAGTTCGGCAACCGGCTGATCACCTTCGTGGTGCTGGCCGCCGGCCTGCTGGTTTTCATCGCGGCGCTGCGGCTGCGGCCGCGCCGCAAGGAACTGGTCTGGTGGGCGCTGGCCCAGCCGATGAGCGTCGTCGCGCAGGCCGTCATCGGCGGGATCGTGGTCCTCACCGAACTGCACCCGGCCGCCGTCTCCCTGCACTTCCTCGTCTCACCGGCCCTGCTCGTCTTCTGCGTGGCCCTCTGGATCCGCGTGGGGGAGGGCGACGCCCCGCCCCGGCCGCTCACCGGCCCCTGGACGCGCCGCCTCACCGCCGCGCTGCTGGTCGCCTGCGCGGCCGTGCTCGTCGCGGGCACCGTCGTCACCGGCACCGGGCCCCACGCGGGCGACGCCGATTCCCGCCGGTACGGCTTCGACATCACCGACGTCGCCCGCATCCACAGCGTGCTGGCCTGGGTGACCACGGCGCTGACGGTGCTCGTCCTCGTCGCGCTGTACCGCACGGGCGCCCCGGCCGCCGCCCGCCGCCGCGGGCACGAGCTGGCCGTCCTCATCGTCCTCCAGGGCGCCGTCGGCTACCTCCAGTACTTCCTGGGCGTCCCCGAGGGCCTGGTGCTGCTGCACATGCTCGGCTCGGTGCTGATGTGGATCGCGGCGTTCCGCCTCTTCTTCGCGCTCCGCGACCGCGGCCCCGTCCCCGCCGCGGAGCCGTCCCCGGCCGCCGCCCCGAAGGCCGAATCGCCGCAGCCCGCCTGACGCACCGTGTGACCGAGCCCGTGTGACCGAGCCCGTGTGACCGGGGACCGTGTCAGCGCTTCCGGAGGAAGTCGCGCAGGCGGTCCAGCGGCCAGGTGTTGATGACGTCGTCGGGCGTCAGCCAGCCGCGCTGGGCGGTGCCGATGCCGTAGCGGATGTTGCGGTGGTGGCCGACGGAGTGGGCGTCGGTGTCGACGGAGAACTTCACACCGAGCCGCTTGGCGCGGCGGATCAGGTCGGCGGGCAGGTCGAGGCGGTCGGGGAACGAGTCGATCTCCATGGCGGTGCCGGTGCGGGCGGCGGCGCGGAACACCTCGTCCCAGTCGGCGTCGACGGGCGCGCGGCGGCCGATGCTGCGGGCCGTGGGGTGACCGATGACGTGGACGTGGGGATTCTCGCAGGCGCGGACGAGGCGCCGGGTCATGGCGTCCTGGTCCTGGGTGAAGTGGGAGTGGATCGAGGCGACGCAGACGTCGAAGCCGGAGAGGAAGGCGGCGTCCCAGTCGACTTCGCCGTCCGGGTCGATGTTCAGCTCGGTGCCGTGGAGGAGGGCCATGCCGGGGTACGCGCGCTGAAGGCCGGCGACCTGGTCGCGCTGGGCGAGCATCTTCTCGTCCGTCATCCGCTGCATGAACAGGTTGGGAGCGTGGTCGGTGATGGCGTAGTACTCCAGGCCGCGGGCGTGCGCGGCGGCGACCATGTCGTCCAGGGAGGCGATGCCGTCGGTGAGGTCGGTGTGGCTGTGCAGGTCGCCCCGCAGGTCCGCGACGGTGACCAGGCGGGGCAGCTCGTCCCTGAGGGCCGCTTCGATCTCGCCGGTGTCCTCGCGGAGGGTGGGGTGGACCCAGGGGAGGCCGAGCCGCTCGTAGACCTCCTCCTCCGTCTCGGAGACGATCAGCTCGTTCGACTCGGCGTGGAACAGGCCGTACTCGGACAGCTTGAGGCCCGCCTTCACGGCGATCTCGCGGGTGCGGATGTTGTGGGCCTGCGACCCGGTGAAGTACTGCAGGGCCGCACCCCAGGACTCGGGCGGGACGACGCGCAGATCGACCTGCAGGCCCTTGGCGGTGCGGATGGACGTCTTCTTGTCGCCGCTCGCGATGACCTCGGCGACGAACGGCAGCGCGGTGAACGCCTCCATGATCGGGTGCGGGTCGCGGGAGGCCGCCAGGACGTCCACGTCGCCGATCGTCTCCCGCATCCGGCGCAGGGAGCCGGCGTGCTCGCAGCGTTCCACCTGGGGGAGCGCGGACAGTACCTCGACGATCTCGTCGGCGACGCCGGCGGCGGCGTCGAGCAGCACCCGCTCGCCGGAGCTGCGCATCAGCTCGATGCCGTGGAGGATGTTCTCCTCGGTCTTGGTGCCGAATCCCTTGAGGCCGCGCAGCCGGCCTTCGCGGATCGCCGTCTCCAGCTCGCCGACCGAGGAGATGCCCAGCTCCTCGTAGACGGCGAGGGCCTTCTTCGGGCCGAGGGTGGGGATGGCGGTCAGCGCCCTGACCCCGGCGGGGATCTGGGTGCGCAGCTCCTCAACCTGCCGGATGGTGCCGGTGGTGTTGTAGTCGAGGACCTTCTTCGCGATCGCCTCGCCCACGGCCTGGATCTTGCGCAGCCCGGCGAGATCCAGGCCGGAGATGTCGTCGGGATGGCCGGCGATCGCCCGTGCGGCCTTCTCGTACGCCCTGATCTTGAACGCGTCGCCGCCCGTGATGGACAGCAGATCGGCCAGTTCCTGGATGAGTGCCGCAGCCTCGTCGTTTGCCCGTGCCATACGGCGAGTCTAGAAGCCGGGTACGACGTTCCCGATGATAAGCGGCGTGATCACAGGCATGATCCCGGGCATGGTCACCGCAGCGGAGCCAGGGGGCCGCCGGGGTTGTCCATCCGTCCCCGGACGACCTCGCCGGCGATCGCGGACACCTCGTCCTCGGGCAGGCGCCGGTACCCGTCGTCGGTGACGACCGCGATCGTCGGGTAGATGCGCCGCGCCGGGTCGGGCCCGCCGGTGGCGGTGTCGTCGTCGGCCGCGTCGTAGAGGGCCTGGACGCAGACCGCGGCGGCGTCCTCCAGGGAGAGGTCGCGCCGGTACAGCTTCTTCAGGGCGCCCAGCGCGTACGGGGAGCCCGAGCCGTCCGCGTGGTAGTCGCGGGCCTCCTGCGGGGAGCCGGTGATGTCGTAGGTGTAGATCCGCCCCTCGCCGGTGTCGGGGTCGTACCCGGTGAGCAGCGGGACGACGGCGAGCCCCTGCAGCGCCTGGGCGAGGTTGGCCTGGATGACGGCGCCGAGGCGGCGGGCCTTGCCCGGCAGCGACAGCGGGACCGTCTCCATCTTCTCGTAGTGCTCCAGCTCGACCTGGAACAGCCGGACCATCTCCAGCGCCAGCCCGACCGTCCCCGCGAACGCGACGGCGGAGTACTCGTCGCCGCGCTGCACCTTGTCCAGCTCGCGGTAGGCGATGCGGTTGCCCTGGGTGGCGCGCCGGTCGCCGGCCATCATGACCCCGCCCGGGAACGTCAGCGCCAGGACGGTGGTGCCGTGCGGAAGCTCCGGAACGTCACCGGCGTGCGGGACCCGGTTGACGGGCAGCAACTCGGGGGAGTGGAGGCGCAGGAGGTCGACGAACGACGCCGACCCCGCCTCGAAGAACTCGGGCGGTATCCCCTGATCCTCGGTCCGGCCGATCACGGCGGCTCCTCTCCCCTCGCTGGCGACCCTCGCGCTCCGATCCTTCCACGCTGCCACACGCACCTGCCACTCTCACGCACCGCTCATGCCTCCGGCGCCTCGGGCGGGTCCTTCTGTCCGCGGGTCGCGCCCGCACAGGCGACGATGACACAGCAGATCGCGACCCACTGCCGTCCGGTGAGGATCTCGCCGAGCAGCGCCATCCCGACCAGGGCGGCGACGGCGGGTTCCAGGCTCATCAGGACGCCGAAGACGCGGGCCGGCATCCGCCGCAGCGCCTCCAGCTCCAGCGAGTAGGGGATCACCGACGACAGCAGCCCGACGCCGAGGCCGATCAGCAGCAGCTGCGGGTCGAGCACGGCGGGGCCGGCGGACGCGACGCCGATCGGCAGCATGGCGGCCGTCCCGACGATGCTGGCCAGCGCGAGGCCGGTGGAGCCGGAGAACCGCTTGCCGGTGGCGGCGGTGAGCAGGATGTAGGCGGCCCAGCACGCCCCGGCCAGGAGCGCGAACGCGATGCCGACGGGGTCGAGGGAGCCGGTGCCGCCCCTGGCCAGCAGGAGGACGCCCGCGCCCGCCAGGAGGGCCCACAGCCCGTCCCGGGGACGCCGGGACGCGCCGATCGCCACCGTCAGCGGCCCGAGGAACTCGATGGTCACCGCCACGCCGAGCGGGATCCGCGAGAACGACTGGTAGATGGAGAAGTTCATCAGTGCCAGCGCCAGCCCGAAACCGGCGGCGATGGCGAGGCTGGAGCGGGAGTGGTCGCGCAGGATGGTCCGCAGCGCCTTGCGCGCGAGGAACCCCAGCACGATCGCCGAGGTCAGCAGCCGGATCGTCACGACGACGCTCGGAGGCATCCGGTCGAACAGGTGCTTGGCCAGGCCCGCCCCGGTCTGCACGGAGATGATCCCGAACAGGATCAGCGCGGGCGGCGGCACCGACCCCAGCGACAGGAACCGGGCACGGCCGATGGCCCGGGACGCGCCGCCGCGCGCGCCGGGGGCCTCAGCGAGCGCCATCCACTACTCCCATTTGAAGAATCGAGCGGCGAGGGCGAGCCCCGCGGCGGCCCACACCCCGAGCACGAGCAGGGGACCGCCGGGCAGGGCCGCGCCGTCGCGCAGGACGTCGCGCAGGCCCTCCGCGAGCGCCGAGATGGGCAGCAGTCCGAGGACGTCACGGACCGGGCCGGGGAACTCCTCCAACGGGAAGACGACACCGCCGGCGGCCAGCAGCAGGATGTACACGAGGTTCGCGGCTGCGAGGGTGGCCTCGGCGCGCAGCGTCCCGGCCATGAGCAGGCCGAACCCGCTGAAGGCGGCCGTGCCGAGCAGCAGCAGGACGATGACGGAGAGGGGATCGCCGTGCGGCTGCCAGCCGAGCGTCAGCGCCATGCCGCAGATCACGGCCGCCTGCACCGCCTCGACGGCGATCACGGTGAGGGTCTTGGCGGCGATGAGGCCGCCGCGCGGCAGCGGTGTGGCGCCGAGCCGCTTGAGGACGCCGTAGCGCCGCTCGAACCCGGTCCCGATCGCCTGGCCGGTGAACGCCGTGGACATCACCGCGAGCGCGAGGATGCCGGGCGTGAGGAAGTCGACGCGGCGGCCGTCACCGAGGTCCAGCAGGGACGTGGCGCTGAACAGGAACAGCAGCACCACCGGGATGATCAGCGTCAGCAGCAGCTGCTCGCCGTTGCGCAGCGTCGTGCGGAACTCGTAACCGGCCTGGGACAGGATCATCCGCGGCAGGGGGACGGCGGCCGGCGCCGGGGTGAAGTCCAGCGGCGCGGGGCCGTGGGGTGCGGCCTTGTGCGGGATGGTCACGAACGCAGCTCCCGTCCGGTCAGCTCCAGGAAGACGTCCTCCAGGGTGCGGCGCTCGATCCGCAGGTCCTCGGCCATGACGCCGTGGGAGGCGCACCAGGCGGTGACGGTGGCCAGCAGCTCGGGCCGCACGTCCGCCTCGATCAGGTAGTGCCCGGCGGGCGACTCCTTGGCGGCGCAGCCGGCGGGCAGCGCCGACAGCAGCTCCTCCAGGCCGAGGCCGGGGCGGGCGCGGAAGCGCAGCTGGCGCTCGGCGCCGGTCAGCTCCTCGGGGGCGCCCTCGGCGACGACCCTGCCGTGGTCGACGATGACGACGTGGTCGGAGAGGCGCTCGGCCTCCTCCATGTTGTGCGTGGTGAGGACCACCGAGACACCCGCGGCCCGCAGTTCCTCGATGAGCCGCCAGGTGGCGTGCCTGGCCTGCGGGTCGAGCCCGGTGGTGGGCTCGTCGAGGAAGACCAGCTCGGGCCGCCCGACGACGGCGACGGCCAGGGAGAGGCGCTGCTGCTGGCCGCCCGACATCCGCCGGAACGGGGTGCGGGCGTGCTCGGTCAGGCCGAGCCGTTCCAGCAGGGCGGACGGATCGAGCGGCGTCGCGTGAAACGACGCGACGAGCCCCAGGAACTCGCCTGCGCGGGCCGTCCCGGGCACGCCTCCGGACTGCGGCATCACGCCCACCCTCGGCTTCAGCGCGCGCCCGCGTGCGACGGGGTCGAGGCCGAGGACGCGGACGGTGCCGGAGTCGGCGCGCCGGAACCCCTCGCAGATCTCGATCGTGGTGGTCTTGCCGGCGCCGTTGGGCCCGAGCAGCGCGGTGACCGCGCCCCGGGCGGCGCTGAGCGACAGGCCGTCCACGGCGGTCGCCGCGCCGTAGCGCTTGACGAGCGAATCCAGCTCGACGGCGCCGTCTCCGGGGGGTGTCATGGTGACGAGTTTAGAACCGGGGGACGACCGCCCCGCGCCGGGTCCAGCCGGTGCGGCCCGTGAAGATCCGGTAAAGCCGCGGGGTGAACGCCGATCCGGTGGCGGGGCGGAACCGGCCCAGTTTCGCGCCCGTGAGCCGGGGAATTGACCGCCTGTCGCCGGGCCGCCCCCGGCGACCGGGGGCTTCGGTGCCGTGGCCGGGCCCGGACGGAGGTGGGGATGCCGTTCCACGTCGATTCGGAGGTCGGCCGGCTGCGGGGGGTCCTGCTGCACCGGCCGGAGCTGTCGCTGAAGCGGCTCACCCCGTCCAACGCCGCCGGCCTGCTGTTCGACGACGTGCTGTGGGTCAGGCGGGCGGTCGAGGAGCACGAGGAGTTCGAGGACGTGCTGCGTTCGCAGGGCGTCCGGACGTACCTGCTGCTCGACCTGCTGCGCGAGACGATCGAGAACCCCGAGCCGCGCAAGCACATCCTCGACGCCGTCGTCGACCCGCACTGGTTCGGCCCGATCGCCACGGACGCGATCCGCAACTGCTTCGACTCCATGGACCTGGAGGATCTGGTCGCGTTCCTCGTCGGCGGGATCACCAAGCGGGAGATGCTGGAGCGGATGCCCGAGCCGGCGTCCATCGCGTTCCACTCGATCGGGCCGGACGGGTTCGTCCTGCCGCCGCTGCCCAACCACCTGTTCACCCGCGACACGTCCTGCTGGATCTACGACGGCGTCTCGATCAACACCATGCGCAAGAAGGCCCGGATGCGCGAGACGGTGAACATGGAGGCGATCTACCGGTGGCACCCGCTGTTCGCGGGCGGCTACGACCGCCCCGGGACGGGCGGGTACCACGTGTGGAACCGGGGCATGACGATGGCGCCGGCGACGCTGGAGGGCGGCGACGTCCTGGTCATCGGGAACGGGGCCGTCCTGGTCGGGATGAGCGAGCGGACGCAGCCGCAGGCGGTGGAGATGCTCGCCCAGTCGCTGTTCGCCGCCGGTTCCTGCTCCCGGATCGTCGCGCTGCGGATGCCGCGGAAACGGGCGTTCATGCACCTGGACACGGTCATGACGATGGTCGACCACGGCGTGTTCACCACCTACGGGGGGCTGGGCCTGCTGCCGTCGCACACCATCGAGCCGGGCGACACCGAGAAGGAACTGAAGATCACCGACCATCCTCCGGAGGACATGTACCGGGCGATCGCGGCGGCCCTCGGCCTGGACGGCGTCAAGGTGCTCACCCCGGCGCAGGACGTGTTCGCCGCCGAACGCGAGCAGTGGGACGACGGCAACAACCTCCTGGCCGTCTCGCCGGGCGTGGTCGTCGCCTATGAGCGCAACGCGACCAGCAACAATCATCTGAGCGCGAACGGGATCGACGTCATCACCATCCGCGGCAGCGAGCTGGGCCGGGGTCGCGGCGGCCCGCGCTGCATGACCTGCCCGATCCAGCGGGACGCGTGACGGCGGCCATCGGCTGAGCAGGGACGGGGGAGCAGACATGCGCGTGGTCGTAGCGCTCGGAGGGAACGCGCTGGTCAAGCGGGGTGAGACGCCCGACGCGGAACCGCAGCGCGCCAACGTCGACCGGGCGGTGCGGTCGCTGGCGCCGCTCGCCGAGCGGCACGAGCTGATCATCACGCACGGGAACGGGCCGCAGGTCGGGGTGCTGTCGCTGGAGAGCGTCAACGACCCGGGCCTGACCCGGCCGTATCCGCTGGACACCGTCGGCGCCGAGACCCAGGGCATGATCGGCTACTGGATGCTGCAGGCGCTGCAGAACGCGCTGCCCGGCCGCCAGGTGATGGCGATGATCAACCAGACGCTGGTGTCGGCGGTGGACCCGGCGTTCGAGAACCCGACCAAGTTCGTCGGCCAGGTCTACGACCGGGACGAGGCGGACAAGCTCGCCGCCGAGTACGGGTGGACCGTCCGGCGGGACGGGGACCTGTGGCGCCGCGTGGTGCCGTCCCCGCGGCCGCAGCGGGTGATCGAGACCCGGCTGATCAGGGAGCTGGTGCGGCTCGGGACGGTCGTGGTCTGCGCGGGCGGCGGCGGCATCCCGGTGTTCCGCAACGACGTCGGGCGGCTGCAGGGCGTCGAGGCGGTGATCGACAAGGATCTCACCGCGTCCGTCCTGGCCGAGAGCATGGACGCGGACGCGCTGCTGATCCTCACCGACGTCCCCAATGTGATGCGGAACTTCGGAACCCCGGACCAGCAGGCGATCACCCACACGACCCCGCACGAGCTGAGGGCCGAGGACTTCCCCGACGGGTCGATGGGCCCCAAGGTCGAGGCCGCCGCGAGCTTCGTCGAGCGGACGGGCGACATGGCCGCGATCGGGCTGCTCGACCAGTGCGTGCCGATCCTCGACGGGACGGCCGGCACGATCGTCACCCCCAACGCGACCTGGCCGCTGGCGAGCACGCTGTGACCGCCGGTACCGCGCGGGAGTCCTTCGCCCGCAGCCTCCTGCGGACCAAGCCGGTCGACCGGATCGTGGCCGAGGGCGGGGAGGGCGAGGGCGGCGAGCTGAAGCGGTCGCTGAGTCTCCTGCAGCTCACCTTCATCAGCGTCGGCGCCACCCTCGGCACCGGCATCTTCGTGGTGCTCGGCGAGGCGGTGCCGCTGGCGGGCCCGGCGGTCGTGCTGTCGTTCGCCCTCGCCGCCGTCACCGCCCTGTTCTCTGCGCTGTCCTACGCCGAGCTGGCCGGGACGATCCCGGTGGCCGGCTCGTCGTACTCCTACGCCTACGCCACGCTCGGCGAGCTGGTCGCGTGGGTCTGCGGCTGGTGCCTGCTGCTGGAGTACGCCGTCTCGGTGTCGGCGGTCTCCGTCGGCTGGGGCTCCTATCTCAACGCGTTCTTCGAGGCCGCGTTCGGGTTCACGATCCCGGCCGCGATCAGCAGCCCGCCCGGCGAAGGGGGGATCGTCAACATCCCGGCCGTGATCGTGGTCGCGCTCGCCACGCTCCTGCTGCTGCGCGGCGCGTCCGAGAGCGCCACCGCCAACACGATCATGGTGTTCCTCAAGATCGGCGTGCTGCTGTTCTTCTGCGCGGTCGCCTTCACCGCGTTCCGGTCGCGGAACCTCAGCCCGTTCGCGCCGATGGGCTGGGCGGGCATCAGCGCGGCCGGCTCCAGGGTCTTCTTCTCCTACATCGGCTTCGACGCGGCGTCCACCGCCGGCGAGGAGGCCAAGAACCCGCGCCGCGACCTGCCGCTCGCCATCATCCTCTCGCTGATCATCGTGACCGTCATCTACGTGCTGGTCGGGCTGGCCGCGGTCGCCGCGATGCACTGGGAGCAGTTCGACCTGAGCGGCGCGGAGGCGTCGCTGGCGCGGGTGCTGGACGAGGCCACCGGGCAGACCTGGCCGTCGATCGTCCTGTCGCTCGGGGCGGTGATCGCCATCGCCAGCGTCGTGCTCACCGTCATGTACGGGCAGACCCGCATCCTGTTCGCGATGTCGCGGGACGGGCTCGTCCCGCAGGTCTTCCAGAAGGTGAGCCCTGGGCGCCGGGTGCCGGTCGCCAACACGGCCATCGTGGCGCTGTTCATCGCGGTCCTCGCCGCGGTGATCCCGCTCGGCCGGCTGGTGGACGCCACGAGCATCGGGACGCTGTTCGCGTTCGCGCTGGTCAGCATCGGCGTCATCGTGCTGCGCCGCACCAGGCCCGACCTGCCGCGCAGCTTCCGGACTCCGCTCTTCCCGGCGACGCCGCTGCTGGGCGTCGCGTTCTGCGTGTACCTGATGGTCGGCCTCGGCGGCGTGACGTGGGCGGTCTTCCTGCTGTGGATCCTCGTCGGGCTGGCCGCGTACTTCCTGTACGGACGGCGACGTTCACGCCTGGCGGCCGGCTCCCCGGGAAGGGGGCCGCCATGAGCGAGACGACCGGCGCGAGCGAGACGAGCGCCATGAAGGAGACGGCCGGCATGCGGGTTCTGGTCGGCTACTCGCCCGACGATCGCGGCGAGGACGCGCTGGTCCTGGCGGCCATGGTCGCGAAGAGCGCGAACGCGCCGCTGACCGTCGCGCACGTCCACCCGCCCGCCTGGCCCGCCCGCGGCCCCGGCAGCGTGGACGCGGAATGGGTCGCCTACCTCAGGGGGCAGGCCGACGAGGCCCTCGCCGAGGCCGCCGTGCGGCTCGGCGAGCTGCAGGTGCCGAGGCCGGACGTGGATCTGCGCTCCCACGCCCACCGGAGCAGCGGCCGCGGTCTCATCGAGACCGCCAGGAAGGTCGGCGCCGACCTCATCGTGGCCGGCTCGGCGCCGCGCGGACGGCGCGGGCGGATCACCCTCGGAAGCACCGCCGACCAGCTCCTGCACGGTTCGCACGTACCGGTCATGCTCGCGCCGCGCGGATACGCCGCCGAGTCGCCGCATCATCCCGGCGCGGGCCCGCCCCACCGGTCACCGAGGCGGCTCGAGCGGATGACCGTCGCGTACTGGCGGCGCCGCGACGTCGAGGGCCCGCTGGCCGCCGCCGCCGAGTTCGCAGGGTCGCTGGGGCTCCCGATGCGGCTGCTCACGCTGGTGCTGAGGCCGCCCGGGCTCGCGGCGAAGTTCCACACCGCGGGGGGCGTGCTGGAACGGCAGGTGGCCCAGGCCGACGAGGACCTCCGCCAAGCAGCCGGCCGGCTCGGCGGCGGGATGCCGGTGGAGCGGCTGACGGCCGTCGGGACGGGCGTCGGGAAGGCCCTCGCCAGCGTCGATATGCTTGCGGGCGAGGTGCTGGTCTGCCTGTCCGGCCATGACGGGCCGCTGCGCAAGGTCTTCCTCGGGGGGAACTCGGGCAAGATCGTCCGGGCCGCGCCGTGCCCGGTGCTGGTCCTGCCGCGCGGCGCCGCACCCCGGCAGGACGAGAAAGTCCAGGTTAGGTAAGGCTTGCCTGCGTGAGCTAAGACATCGGCGAACCGGTGTTTCGGGGGAAGGAATTACGGCACACTGATGTTGTGAAATACGTGAGCGAGGATCAGACGCATGCCCAGGCCGCCGCCGCGCGGCCTCTCGGCATGCCGTCCGGAGCCGCCCACACCGAGCGCGACACACGCGCCCGGGTGGCCCGGCTGATCCTTGAGCACGGCCCGGTCACGGCGTCCACGCTGGGGGAGCGCGTCGGCCTCACGCCGGCCGCGATCCGGCGGCACCTGGACGCGCTGCTGGCCGAGGGCATGATCGAGGTGCGCAAGGCGCGGGCGACGCAGACCCGGCGCGGGCGGGGACGTCCCGCCAAGTGGTTCGCCATCACCGACGCCGGGCGCAGCGCCTTCGTGCACGCCTACGACGACCTGGCGACCGGCGCCCTGCGGTTCCTCGCCGAGACGGCCGGCGACCACGCGGTCGCCGAGTTCGCCCGGCGGCAGATCGCCGACCTCGAGCGGCGCTACCGGCCAGTCGTGCAGGACGCTCCGCCCCAGCAGCGTGTCCGCACGCTCGCCGAGGCGCTGTCGGGCGACGGGTACGCGGCCGCCGCGGCCAAGGCCCCGCAGCCGGGCGGCGGCGAACAGCTGTGCCAGCACCACTGCCCGGTCGCGCACGTCGCGGCGGAGTTCCCGCAGCTGTGCGAGGCCGAGACCGAGGCGTTCAGCCGGCTGCTGGGCACACCCGTCCAGCGGCTGGCCACGATCGCGCACGGCGACGGGATCTGCACCACCCACGTCAGCTCCCGCTCGCTGAGCGGGGCGGGCGAGGCCGCTGATCCCGCCGCGGGCGCCGCCGCCGGCGGGGACGCGGGAGACGGCGAGCGGGGAGCGGCGTCCCCCGAACGAACAGAGATCAGTGACGAGGAGTCCGGAGGGATCTCCCTATGACTACTGCAGCCCACCCTGAGCTTGAAGGGCTCGACAGGTACAAGTTCGGCTGGGCCGACTCCGACGAGGCGGGGGCCTCGGCGCGGCGCGGGCTGAACGAGGACGTCGTCCGCGACATCTCGGGCAAGAAGAACGAGCCCGAATGGATGCTCGACCTGCGCCTGAAGGGGCTGCGGCTGTTCAGCAAGAAGCCGATGCCCACCTGGGGCTCCGACCTGACGGGCATCGACTTCGACAACATCAAGTACTTCGTGCGCTCCACCGAGCAGCAGGCCACGTCGTGGGAGGAACTCCCCGACGACATCAAGAACACCTACGACAAGCTCGGCATCCCCGAGGCCGAGAAGCAGCGCCTCATCGCCGGCGTCGCCGCGCAGTACGAGTCGGAGGTCGTCTACCACAAGATCCGCGAGGACCTTGAGGAGAAGGGCGTCATCTTCGTCGACACCGACACCGGCCTGCGCGAGCACCCGGAGATCTTCCAGGAGTACTTCGGCTCGGTGATCCCCGTCGGCGACAACAAGTTCGCCGCGCTCAACACCACCGTGTGGTCGGGCGGCTCGTTCGTGTACGTCCCGCCGGGCGTGCACGTGGAGATCCCGCTCCAGGCCTACTTCCGGATCAACACCGAGAACATGGGCCAGTTCGAGCGGACGCTGATCATCGCCGACGAGGGCTCCTACGTCCACTACGTCGAGGGCTGTACCGCGCCGATCTACAAGTCGGACTCGCTGCACTCCGCCGTCGTGGAGATCATCGTCAAGAAGGACGCCCGCGTCCGCTACACGACCATCCAGAACTGGTCCAACAACGTCTACAACCTGGTGACCAAGCGCGCCGTCGCCTACGAGGGCGCCACCATGGAGTGGGTCGACGGCAACATCGGCTCCAAGGTCACCATGAAGTACCCGGCGGTCTACCTGCTCGGCGAGCATGCCAAGGGCGAGACCCTGTCGATCGCGTTCGCCGGCGAGGACCAGCACCAGGACGCCGGCGCCAAGATGGTGCACGCCGCGCCGAACACCTCCAGCAGCATCGTGTCCAAGTCGGTGGCGCGCGGCGGAGGCCGCACGTCCTACCGGGGCCTGGTGCAGATCCAGGAGGGCGCCGAGCACAGCAAGTCCACCGTCAAGTGCGACGCGCTGCTGGTCGACCAGATCAGCCGGTCCGACACCTACCCCTACGTCGACGTCCGCGAGGACGACGTGGAGATGGGCCACGAGGCGACCGTCTCCAAGGTGTCGGAGCAGCAGCTGTTCTACCTGATGAGCCGCGGCCTCACCGAGGACGAGGCGATGGCGATGATCGTGCGCGGGTTCGTCGAGCCGATCGCGCGCGAGCTGCCGATGGAGTACGCCCTTGAGCTGAACCGGCTCATCGAGCTGCAGATGGAAGGAGCCGTGGGTTGATGGGGCTCGACACCAAGCCTCTCTCGACGCTGCACGAGAAGGCGTCGTACGACCTCGGCGACTTCGAGGTGCCGACCGGCCGGGAGGAGGAGTGGCGGTTCACACCGCTGCGCCGCCTGCGCGGCCTGCACAACGGCACCGCCGAAGCCCACGGCAAGGTGCTGGTCGAGGTGGAGGCGGCACCGGAGGTGACGGTCGAGATCGTCGGCCGCGACGACGCCCGCCTCGGCAAGTCCTACGTGCCGGCCGACCGGGTCAGCGCGCAGGCGTGGAACGCCTTCGCCCAGGCCACCGTCGTGACCGTCCCGAAGGAGGCCGTCGCCTCGGCGCCGACCATCCTGCGGCTGCGCGGCGAGGACGCCTCCGCCGCCGCCTACGGTCACACCGCGGTCATCGTGGAGCCGTTCGCCGAGGCCACCGTCGTGCTGGCGCACCGCGGGTCGGCGACCTACGCCGACAACGTCGAGTTCGTCGTCGGCGACGGGGCCCGCCTGTCGGTGATCAGCCTGCAGGACTGGTCGGACGACAGCGTCCACGTGTCCCACCAGCACGCCCGGCTCGGCCGCGACGCCCGGTTCGTCTCGCACAACATCTCGCTCGGCGGCGACGTCGTCCGGATCTCCCCGTCGATCTCCTACGCCGGGCCCGGCGGGGACGCCGAGCTGTACGGGGTGTACTTCGCCGACGGCGGCCAGCACCTGGAGCACCGGCTGCTCGTCGACCACACGGTCCCGCACTGCCGCAGCCGCGTCGACTACCGCGGCGCGCTGCAGGACGAGGACGCGCACGCCGTCTGGATCGGCGACGTGATCATCCGCGCGGAGGCCGAGGGCACCGACACCTACGAGCTGAACCGCAACCTCGTCCTCACCGACGGAACGCGGGTCGACTCCGTCCCGAACCTGGAGATCCTCACCGGCGAGGTCGCCGGCGCGGGACACGCCTCGGCGTCCGGGCGGCTGGACGACGAGCACCTGTTCTACCTGCAGGCGCGCGGCATCACCTTCGACGAGGCGCGCCGGATGGTGGTGCGGGGGTTCCTCGGGCAGCTGATCCAGCGCATCGAGGTCGCCGAGGTGCGCGACAAGGTCACCGAGGCGATCGAGGAGGAACTGGATGTGAGGGCGGAGACCCGATGACGTACGTGAAGGTGTGCGCGCTGGCGGAGGTCCCCGCCGACGGGGCCATCGCCGTCGAGGTCGACGACACTCCCGTCGCCCTCGCGCGCAGCGGGGACGAGGTGTACGCCGTCAACGACATCTGCTCGCACGCCGAGGTCTCCCTCGCCGAGGGCGAGGTCTACGACGGCACCATCGAGTGCTGGCTGCACGGGTCCTGCTTCGACCTGCGCAGCGGCAAGCCCACCAACCCGCCGGCCACGCAGCCGGTCGCCACATACAAGGTCAAGGTCGAGGACGGCGACGTCTATCTGTCCCTCGCCGCCGACGACTAGGCCCACGACGAAGGAACCACGAGCATTATGGCCACGCTAGAGATCCGCGACCTCCACGTCTCCGTCGGCGACGGCTCCGACGGGGCGAAGGAGATCCTGCGCGGGGTCGACCTGACCGTGAAGGCCGGCGAGACCCACGCGATCATGGGGCCGAACGGCTCCGGCAAGTCCACCCTGGCGTACGCGGTCGCCGGGCACCCCAAGTACCA
This sequence comes from Spirillospora sp. NPDC048824, assembly GCF_043198455.1. Taxonomy (NCBI): domain Bacteria; kingdom Bacillati; phylum Actinomycetota; class Actinomycetes; order Streptosporangiales; family Thermomonosporaceae; genus Spirillospora; species Spirillospora sp. NPDC048824. The sequence continues at coordinate 121,469 of NZ_JBICUS010000015.1, forward strand.
GGTGACGTCCGGGACCGTCACGCTCGACGGCGAGGACGTCCTCGCCATGTCGGTCGACGAGCGGGCCCGCGCCGGGCTGTTCCTCGCGATGCAGTACCCGGTCGAGGTGCCGGGCGTGTCGGTGTCGAACTTCCTGCGCTCGGCCGTCACCGCCGTCCGCGGCGAGGCGCCGAAGCTCCGCGAGTTCTCCAAGGAGATGAAGCAGGCGATGGACGCGCTGTCCATCGACCCCGCGTTCGCACAGCGCAGCCTCAACGAGGGCTTCTCCGGCGGTGAGAAGAAGCGGCACGAGATCCTGCAGCTGGAGATGCTGAGGCCGAAGGTCGCCGTCCTGGACGAGACCGACTCCGGCCTCGACGTCGACGCCCTCAAGGTCGTCGCGGAGGGCGTGAACCGCTTCTCCTCCGGCGACACCGGCGTCCTGCTCATCACGCACTACACCCGCGTCCTGCGGTACGTGAAGCCCGACTTCGTGCACGTCTTCTCCGCCGGCCGCGTCGTCGCCCAGGGCGGGCCCGAGCTGGCCGACGAGCTTGAGGACGAGGGCTACGAGAAGTACGCGGAGCCGGTGCGAGGGGCGGGCGCTTCCCTATGAGGCTGCTGCCGGAGGAGCTGAAGAAGGACTTCCCGCTGCTGCAGCGCACGGTGCGCGGCGGGCGCCCTCTGGTGTACCTCGACTCGGGCGCGACGTCGCAGAAGCCCGTCCGGGTGCTGGACGCGGAGCGGGAGTTCTACGAGCGGCACAACGCGGCGCCGCACCGGGGCGCGCACCTGCTGGCCGAGGAGGCGACGGAGGCCTACGAGAACGCCCGCGCGTCGATCGCCCGGTTCATCGGGGCGACGCCTGGTGAGATCGTGTTCACCAAGAACGCCACCGAGGCCATCAACCTGGTCGCGTACGCGATGAGCAACGCCGCCACCGCGGGCCCGGACGCGGAGCGGTTCGCGGTCGGCCCCGGCGACGAGGTCGTGGTGTCGGAGATGGAGCACCACGCCAACCTCGTCCCGTGGCAGCAGCTCTGCCGGCGGACGGGCGCGACGCTGCGCTGGTTCGGCATCACCGACGAGGGCCGCCTCGACCTGGAGAACCTGGACGACCTCGTCGGCGAGCGCACGAAGATCGTCGCGCTGACGCACCAGTCGAACGTGCTCGGCACCGTCCCGCCGATCGAGCGGGTCGTGGAGCGGGCCCACGCCGTCGGCGCGCTCGTCCTGCTGGACGCGGCGCAGTCCGTTCCGCACCAGCCGGTGGACGTGTCCGCGCTGGGTGCCGACTTCCTGGCGTTCTCCGGCCACAAGATGCTCGGCCCGACCGGCATCGGCGTGCTGTGGGGCCGGAGCGAGCTGCTGGAGGCCATGCCGCCTTTCATCACCGGCGGCTCCATGATCGAGCTCGTCCACATGGAGGACTCCACCTTCATGCCGCCGCCGCAGCGGTTCGAGGCCGGTGTGCCGATGACCGCGCAGGCGATCGGGCTCGGCGCGGCCTGCGAGTACCTCGCCGAACTCGGCATGGACAGGGTGCACGCCCACGAGGAGGCCCTGATCGCCTACTCGCTGGAGCGGCTCACCGAGGTCCCCGGCGTCCGGATCATCGGCCCCGGCACCACCGAGGCCCGCGGCGGCGCCGTGTCGTTCACCGTCGAGGACATCCACCCGCACGACGTCGGGCAGGTCCTCGACGACCTCGGCGTGGAGGTCCGTGTCGGCCACCACTGCGCGTGGCCGATCTGCCGCCGCTTCGGCATCCCGGCGACCACACGCGCGACGTTCTACGTCTACAACACCCTCGCCGACGTGGACGCCCTCACCGACGGGGTGCGGCAGGCCCAGAAGTTCTTCGGCACCACCTAGCGGAACACGCCGGCCCTGGGCCCGGTTGTAGCGAGAAAGGCTTGGAAAGGACGACATGCAGCTGGAGGCGATGTACCAGGAGGTCATCCTGGACCATTACCGCAACCCGCATCACAAGGGGCTGCGGGAGCCGTTCGAGGGGGAGGCCCACCACGTCAACCCGACCTGCGGTGACGAGGTGACGCTGCGCGTCCACCTGGACGGCGACGGTCAGGACGCGACGGTCGCCGACGTCTCCTACGACTCCATGGGCTGTTCGATCAGCCAGGCCAGCACCTCGGTGATGGCCGATCTGATCATCGGAAAGTCCGTCAAGGAGGCGATGGCGGTCGGGGAGGAGTTCCTGGCGCTGATGCAGTCGCGCGGCCGGGACGTCGAGCTCGACGAGGACCTCCTGGAGGACGCCATCGCCTTCGCCGGGGTGTCGAAGTACCCCGCCAGGATCAAATGCGCCCTGCTCGCCTGGATGGCGTGGAAGGACGCGACCGCCCGCGCACTCGGAGAGGCAACATGACCGATACGCCCGCCACCGGCACCGTCCCCGACGAAGAGATCCTCGAGGCGCTCAAGGACGTCGTCGACCCCGAGCTCGGCATCAACGTCGTCGATCTCGGCCTGGTGTACGGCGTCAGCCTCGCCGACGAGGTCGCCACCCTGGACATGACGCTCACCAGCGCCGCCTGCCCTCTCACCGACGTGATCGAGGACCAGACGCACAGCGCGCTGGAGGGCCTGGTCAAGGACGTCAAGATCAACTGGGTCTGGCTGCCGCCGTGGGGTCCCGACAAGATCACCGACGACGGCCGCGACCAGCTGCGCGCCCTCGGCTTCAACATCTGACCCGCGCCGCGCACGGCCGATCCGCGCCACGTGCAGAGGCCGTACCCCGCCCCGGGGTGCGGCCTCTTCGCATGCCGTGCTCCGGCCGGGCGGGTTCAGTCCGGCGGCTTGGGCCGGGCCGGCCAGAGGGTGTGGGTGACCGGCCACAGCGACCAGATCGCCAGGACCAGCCCGAGGCGGCCGAGCCAGCCCCGCAGGGCCTCCGTCCGGCCGGCGTCGCCGACGAGGACGATCATCGCGGCGAGGAGGCCGCAGGCGATGGCGGTGGCGATGGCGGCCTTGCCGAACTCGCGCCATTCGTAGCGGGTGCGTGCCCGGCCGTACTTCGGCCTTCCGCGGGGCGGCGGGCCGCCGGCGAAGCGGTGCGCGAAGCGCTCGTCGGCCCAGCGGACCATGCTGTGGCCGAACGCGATCGAGTAGCCGAGGTACGCGGCGGCCAGGCCGTGGCCCGCGCCGGCGGTCGCGCCGCCGCGCAGGTCGATCACCGTCGCGGCCAGCAGGACGAGATCGACCAGCGGGACGCAGAGCAGGAGCGCCGCGCCGGTCCGCCGCATCCGCAGCGGGTAGCGGGCGAGGAGGCCGGCCGCGAGCACGCCCCAGAAGCCGATCTCACAGCCGACGATGATCGCGATGAGCACGTGGAATCCCTTCTCGCCTGGTTCCATCGTGCGAGCCTTCGAACGGCCGGTCGTCGTCCAGGGTGAGGTTTCGCGTGTCGTCCGAAGGATGTACGCGGGCCTCCTCGCGTGGATGGACGAGGCTCGGCCGCGGGGATGCTGAGATGTAGGCGTGCACAATGTCCGACGTCTCACCACCCGCCAGGACGCGCTGATCGCCGCGGCGGCGCTCGCCGGGGGCCTGCTGATGCTCGCGGTACACGGATACTCGGCGTGGTCCCCGGAGTGGGATCCCCCGGCCCGGGTGCGGCTCGTCCCGCTGCTCGGGCTGTGCTCGACGATGCTGCTGAGGCGGACCGCGCCGCTCGCCGGGCTGGCCCTGGCGACGCCGTTCAACTTCACCGACGTGCTCCTCGGGCCGAGCATCGCCACGGCGATGATCTACGGCGACGCTCTGTACGCGGCGAGCGTGTACGGGCGGCGGCGGACGGCCGAGTGGCTGCTCGCGACGACCGTCCTGGCGTCGCTGGCGGTGGCGGCCGGCACGATGATCGCGTTGCGCGAGTTCCCCGCCGGCGTCGTCGGGGGAGCGGTCGCCGGGCTGGTCTGGGTGGCGCCGGTGCTGACCGCGATGGCCGTCCGGGAGCACCGGTTCCGGGCGGAGGCGGAGCGGCAGCGCGCCGAGCAGGTGGCGCGGCTGGCCGAGATGGACCGGCTCGCCGCGGTCAACGCCGAGCGCGCCCGGATGGCCCGCGAGCTGCACGACGTGGTCGCCAACCATCTGAGCGCCGTGGCCCTGCACTCCTCGGCCGTGCTGAAGGTCCGCGACCTCGACCGAGACGGTATCGAGCGGGCCATGGAGGTCATCCGTGAGAACAGCGTGCGGGGTCTCGCCGAGATGCGCCGGATGATCGGGCTGCTGCGGGACGGGGACTCCGCGGATCCGGCGGCCCGGCCGCGGTTGTCGGAGCTGGAGCCGCTCGTCCGGCGCACCGCGCGGCCGGACCTGTCGGCGGGCCTGGAGATCGCCGGGGAGCCGCCCGAACTGCCCGCCGCGGTCGAGCTGGCCGCGTACCGGATCGTCCAGGAGTCGCTGACGAACGCGCTGAAGCACGCCGGGCCGGGGCGCGCCGAGGTCCGGGTCGAGTACACGCGGCGGTGCGTGGTGATCGACGTGCTGAGCCCGCTCGGGCAGGACGGGTCGCGGCTGCCGGGCACGGGCAGCGGGCTGGTCGGGATGCGCGAGCGCACCGCGATGCTGGCCGGGGAGTTCGACGCGGGGCCGGAGGGCGGCCGGTGGCGCGTGCACGCCGAGCTGCCGGTCGGCCACCAGGTCGCGGAGGCGTCATGATCGAGGTGCTGGTCGCCGACGACCAGGCGGCGGTGCGGGCCGGACTGGTGCTGATCCTCGGCGCGGCCCCGGACCTCCGGGTGGTCGGCGAGGCCGCCGACGGCGCGGCGGCGGTGGAGCTGGCCCGTGAGCTGCGCCCGGACGTGGTGCTGATGGACGTCCGCATGCCCCGCCTGGACGGCATCGCCGCGACCCGGGAGATCGCGGGCTTCACCGACGTGCTGGTGCTGACGACGTTCGACATGGACGAGTACGTGTTCGGGGCGCTGCGGGCGGGCGCCGCCGGGTTCCTGCTCAAGGACGTCGACGCCGACCGGCTGGTGGAGGCGGTGCGGACCGTCGCGGCCGGGGAGGGGATCATCGCGCCGAAGGTCACCCGGCGGCTGATCGGCGCGTTCGCGTCCGGGCCCGCGGCCCGGCCGCCCGCGCCGGGCCTGTCGGAGCTGACGCCGCGGGAGCGGGAGGTGTTCGCGTGCCTCGGTGCGGGCCTGTCGAACGGGCAGATCGCGGCACGCCTGAACATGGCCGAGACCACCACCAAGACGCACGTCAGCCGCATACTCGGGAAACTCGGGCTGACCAGCCGCGTCCAGGCGGCCATCCTCGCGCAGGAGACGGCCGCCTCCGGGCTTTCCGGGCCCGCTCCCGGCGAAGGATCACCCGGGACGGTCTGACGCGGCAGGCGCGATCTCAGCGCGACAGGCCGCGGATCAGGTCGGCGACGCGGACGATTCCCAGGCAGCGGCCCACCTCGTCCACCACGACCAGGTCGTCGTAGACGCGCTCGTCCTCCTTCCCGGCGGCCCGCAGCGCCGCGACCGCCGGGACGGTCCGCGGCACCGGGCGGGGCGGGTCGGCCAGCCGCGCGGCAGGCCTGCGGGCGTGCAGCGCGTGCCCGTAGGCGCCGGACAGCCTCAGCAGGAAACGCGTCCGGTCCACGGCGCACCGGGGCCGCTGCCGTTCGTCGACCAGGACGATGCTGGTGATGCCGGTCTCGGTGTTCAGCGCGTCGAGCACCTCGCCGGCGGTCGCCGTGTGGGACATGGTCACCGCGGGCAGCGTGAACTCCGAGACCCGGGGCCCGAGCCCCAGGTCCGCCCGCGCGGGCTCCTCGCGGGCCGCGACCGGGATGGTGACCGGCGCCCCCGGCAGCCATCCCGGCGGTGCCAGCGCGGGACCCTGGACGAGGCGCACACCGGCGTCGCGCATGTGCAGCACCTGCTCCCGCGTCGCCATCTGCGGGGCCAGGACGTGCGTCTCCAGGCGGTGCGCCAGCTCGACCAGGCTCCGCACGAGCGCCGCCCGGCGCGGCTCGGCGACCGACCTGCGCGCCAGGTCCGGGTCGAGTTTCAGCAGGTAGGACGCACCGTCCGCGAGAAGGTCCAGCGGTGCGTGGGCGGCGCCGAGACCGGCCAGCGCGACGAGGTAGCCGGCCCCCCGCAACCGGGCCAGCGCGGCGGTGACGGGCGGGCGCATCGCGGGCGGGAAGCCGCCCGCCACGCAGATGATGACCTCCTGCGGGCGCCGGCCGGTGTCGCCGAGGCCGTGGTGCAGCTCGGCGAGGAGGTCGTCGCCGCCAGAGAGCGTCTCGGCGCGCAGGCCGATCTGCAGCGGCAGCGGGGTCCCGAGACCGGCGGCGGCGCGGGCCGCCTCCACGGCGCGGCGCACGTCCTCCGCGGCCGGATCGAACCGCATCGGGCCGGCCGGGCCCGGCGGCGCCGCGTGCGCCTCGACGGCGACGACGGTGCCGGTGCCGAGGTCGACGACGGGCCGGAACACCGCCCGGGCCGGGAGAAGGGCGTCTGGGACTTCGACGGCTGACACAGCCGCATCATGCCGCCCGCCACGCCCTGAAAACGGACTTGTAGGAAGAAGTTAACCCACAGTTCGCGCGGGTCAGAGGCCGCGGCCGCCGGCGAGGGCCGACAGGAAGTAGGTCACCCCCGCGACCGCGGCGAGCCACACGTAGGCGGTGATGTCGGCGCCGCGCAGCGACTGGACGATCAGCGCGCCGACCACCGCGACGGTCAGCACGTCGCCCGTCATCGCGGCGGCCCGCAGGTGCGCGCGGGCCCGGGTGCCGGACCCGAAGCCCTCGCTGACCGGCAGCGCCGGTTCGTTGCGCCGGTACGCCAGGTACGCCGCGTAGCCGGCCAGCGCGGCGAGCGCGACCAGGGCCGTCCCCGACCGCCCGTCGGCGGCGAGCACGGCCCCGACCACCACACCGGCGCTCAGGACGAGCCCGGGTACGGCCCACCGGCCGAGGCTGCGGCGTTCGGGAGCGATCCACATGGTCCTCATCCTTCCCGATCCGGGGTGAAGGCGAGCCGTCAACGCGCCGGGGCCTGTATCTTCTCGCTCCGTGGCGCAATTTCGGATGAACGGCTCGAAGATGCTCGCCGTCGACCTCGGCGGCGAGACCATCAGGGCGCTGAACGGGTCCATGGTCGCCTACGAGGGCCAGATGGCGTTCAAGCGGCAGGGCATGACGGGCGGCGAGGGGCTTCGCGGCGCCCTCAAGCGCAAGATCGCCGGTGAGGGCATGACCCTCATGGAGATCACCGGGCAGGGGACGGTCTACCTGGCGAACGAGGCGACGGAGGTCACGCTCGTCCAGCTCACCGGCGACACATTGTTCGTGGAGTCGGAAAGCCTCCTCGCCCTCGACGGGAATCTGCAGACCGGCGTCCATTTCGTCGGGCTGCGGGGCATGGGGACGGGCCAGGGCCTCGCCACGACCAAGGTGGAAGGCCACGGGACGGTCGCCGTCCTGTCGGAGGGGCCGGCGATCGCGCTGGAGGTGTCGCCCCAGTCGCCGCTGTGCGTCGACCCCCACGCCTACGTCTGCCATCACGGCCGGCTCCAGCAGGACGTGGTCACCGACGTCAACTGGCGCACGGTGATCGGCCAGGGATCGGGGGAGAGCGTGCAGTTCCGGTACTCGGGGCACGGGCTGGTGTACGTCCAGCCCTCCGAACGCGGCGGAATTCTGGAGATCTGATGCCGGGCTACCAGTCGATCAATTCGAAGATGCTCCAGGTGCCGATCGGGCCGGGCCAGGAGGTCTACAGCAAGCGCGGCGCGATGCTCGGCTACACCGGGCCGGTCTCGTTCGCCCCGTCCACCACCGCCGGGCAGGGCATCGGCGGCACCATCGGACGCGCCGTCGCGGGCGAGCGCTCCGCGATGATGCACGTCACCGGGCAGGGCAGCGTCCTGTTCGGCCACGGCGGGCTGGAGGTCACCGTCGTCGACCTGAACGGCGCCGAGACGCTCTACGCCGAGGCCGACCGGCTGCTCGTGCACGACGCGTCCCTGCAGGTCGGCACCATGTTCATGGGCGAGCAGGGCGGCGTGCGCGGCATGGTCCGCGGCGCGGTCACCGGGCAGGGCCTGTTCACCACGACGCTCATGGGGCACGGCTCGTGCGCGCTGCTGTCGCACGGCGGCGTGATGGAGCTGCCGATCAGCCCGCAGCGACCCGTCCACGTCGACCCGCAGGCGTACGTCGCGCACCGCGGCCAGGTGGAGAACAAGCTCACCACGGCGGTCGGCCTGCGCGAGATGATGGGGCGGGGCTCCGGCGAGGGCTTCCAGCTCCAGCTGAGCGGCACCGGCGTCGTCTACGTCCAGGCCAGCGAGAGGAAGATCTGACCCGTGAGCATGTTCGGCACGCAGACCTGGAACGCCGGGACGCTCCCGTCCAACGACAACGTCAACCCCTACGCCTTCAGCGTCGACCTCAACGGGCAGTGGTTCGCGCAGAAGGGCAAGATGATCGCCTACTACGGGCAGGTCAAGTTCGAGGCGCTGTCGGCGGGGCCGCTGGACGCCCTCGTCGCGCGCTCCTTCAACTCCCCGCTCTACGCGCAGGACTGGATCGTCGCGCAGGGCCAGGGCAAGCTCGTCCTCGCCGACCGCGGGTTCGATGTCAACTCCTTCGACCTCGACGACGGCAACCTGACCGTCCGGGCCGGGAACCTCCTGGCGTTCGAGCCGGGCCTCGATCTCAAGCAGTCGATCATCCCGGGGTTCCTGACGCTGATCGGCACGGGACGGTTCGTGGCCGCCTCCAACGGCCCCGTCCACTTCGTCGAGCCGCCGATCAGGATCGACCCGCAGGCGCTGCTCGGCTGGGCCGACTGCCCGTCCCCGTGCCACCACTACGACCACTCCTACATGCGCGGCGCGTTCGGCGCCGCCCGGATGGTCCTCGGCATCGGCGGCTCGTCCGGCGAGGAGCACCAGTTCGACTTCACCGGTGCGGGCACCGTGCTGATGCAGTCGTCCGAGGTCGTGATGCGCGAGGACGTCCTGCTGCGCGACCTCGAAGGCCAGATCGGGCTGGTCGGCACATCCGGGCTCCAGCGGCTCCAGCAGACGATCACCCAGCGGCTCGCCGCCGAACGCCAGGGCTGAGCGAGGCGTGACCGGGCGGCCGGTCACGCCTCGGGTTCGGGTGCGGGCCTGCCCACGTTGAACGGGACTCCGAACGGGTCGCGGACGGCGGCGTACCGGCCGTACGGGCTGTCCACCGGCTCGGCGTCGACCGTGCCGCCGGCGTCCCGGACCGTCCGGACCGCCGCGTCGGCGTCGTCGACCGCGAAGGTCGTCGTCCAGGACGGGACCCGAGGGCCGCCGCCGCCGAGGGCGATTCCGGACCCGCCCTGGATGCCGCCGACGTAGCGGCCGTCGGGGCGGCGCAGGATGAAGTAGTCCATGTCGCCCGGCATCGGCTCCAGTTCGTACCCGAACAACGCCTTGTAGAACTCGCAGGCGGGTCCCGAGTCGGGGGTGACGAGCTCGTTCCAGACGAACGACCCCGGCTCGTTCACGATCCGGGAACCGGGGTGCGCGCGGCCCTCCCACAGGCCGAACTGCCCGCCCTGCGGGTCCCTGAGGACCGCCATGCGGCCGAGGTCCATCACGTCCATGGCCGGGACGACGACCTCCGCGCCCGCGTCCGTGGCGCGCTTGACGACGCCGTCGCAGTCGTCGGCGGCGAAGTAGACGGCCCACCAGTACACGTCCGGCTGGTCCTCCGGGTTCAGCATCATCCCGGCGACGGACTCGCCGCGCAGGAGGCACTGGTTGTAGTGCCCCGCCTCCGGGCCCGCGTCCTGGAACTCCCAGCCGAGGAGCGTCCCGTAGAACGTCCTGGCGCGGTCGATGTCGGGGACGCCGATGTCGAGCCAGTTCGGCGTCCCCTCCGGCGCGTTGCTCGTGACCTGGGTCATCCCGCCCACACTCCTTCGTGTCGTTCCGCCGCACGCCCGTCACCTCCATCCTGGCCACGGGCCCGGGGTTCACACTTCGGATCCGCATGGACCGGCGGCGGGGCGGGGCTCGCCGCCCATCCCGTACACTGGACGCATGGTTCCGCTCCCGAATTGACAGTGCGCCCAGCGCGCCCCGGTCCCACGGTGACCGAGAGGCGCGCTTCTTCGTGCCTGTCCTCCGAGCCGTCCGTCAGGGGAGCCTGTCACTGTGATCATCGCGAAAGACATCGAGCTGCGCGCCGGACCCCGGCTGCTGATCGAGACCGCCACGTTCCGGGTCAACCCCGGCGACCGGGTGGGTTTCGTCGGCCGCAACGGCGCCGGCAAGACCACCCTCACCAAGGTGCTGGCCGGGGAGGCGCTGCCCGCGCAGGGCGCCGTGACGTCCTCCGGCACCATCGGCTACCTGCCGCAGGACCCCCGTGACGTCGACCTCGCGGAGCTGGCCCGCGACCGGATCCTGTCCGCCCGCGGGCTGGACGAGGTCATCCGCAGGCTGCGCGCCGCCGAGGACGCGATGGCGACCGCGTCGGGCGCCGACCGCGACAAGGCCGTCCGCCGGTACGGCCGGCTGGAGGAGCGGCTGCACGTGCTCGGCGGCTACTCCGCCGAGGCCGAGGCCGCCTCGATCGCCTCCAGCCTCGGCCTGCCGGACCGGGTGATGACCCAGCCCCTCGGGACGCTGTCGGGCGGTCAGCGGCGCCGCGTGGAACTGGCGCGCATCCTGTTCTCCGGCGCCGACTCGCTGCTGCTGGACGAGCCGACCAACCACCTGGACGCCGACTCCATCGTCTGGCTCCGCGACTTCCTGAAGTCCCACCAGGGCGGCCTCGTCGTGATCAGCCACGATGTGGAGCTGCTGGACGCCGTGGTCAACCGGGTGTTCCACCTGGACGCCAACCGCAGCGTGGTCGACATCTACAACGTCGGCTGGAAGAAGTACCTGGAGCAGCGCGAGACCGACGAGCGGCGCCGCAAGCGCGAGACGGCCAACGCGCAGCGGCAGGCGTCCGCGCTGCTGTCGCAGGCCGACAAGATGCGCGCCAAGGCCACCAAGGCCAAGGCGGCCCAGCAGATGGACCGGCGCGCCAGGAGCCTGCTGGCGGGCGTCGAGGGCGAGCGGCGGGCCGACAAGGTCGCCAAGATCCGCTTCCCGGAACCGGCACCGTGCGGCAAAACCCCCCTCACCGCGGAGGGTTTGTCGAAATCGTACGGATCTTTGGAGATTTTCACCGACGTGGACCTGGCCGTCGACCGGGGCAGCCGCGTCGTCATCCTGGGCCTGAACGGCGCGGGCAAGACGACGCTGCTGCGGCTGCTGGCGGGGGTCGACGAGCCCGACACCGGGTCGGTGGTGGCCGGTCACGGCCTGCGGGTCGGCTACTACGCCCAGGAGCACGAGACCCTGGACGTCGAACGGTCCGTCTTGGAGAACATGCAGTCGGCCGCGCCCGGCATGGCGCCCGTCGAGGTCCGCAAGATCCTCGGCTCGTTCCTGTTCTCCGGCGACGACGTCGACAAGCCCGCGGGCGTCCTGTCCGGCGGCGAGAAGACCCGGCTGGCGCTGGCGATGCTGGTGGTGTCCAGCGCGAACGTCCTGCTGCTCGACGAGCCCACCAACAACCTCGATCCCGCCAGCCGCGCGGAGATCCTCGGGGCGCTGCGGACGTTCGCCGGGGCGATCGTCCTGGTGACCCACGACGAGGGGGCCGTCGACGCGCTCGCACCGGAAAGAGTGATTTTGCTCCCGGATGGTGTGGAAGACATCTGGAGTGACGAGTTTGCCGATCTGGTGGCGCTCGCGTGACCTGCGGGGTGACTTCCGCAGATCTTTTCTGGCCGAGTGGGTAGCCGAACCGGCGGGAATGACTGATCATGGCGGGGATAACGCAGCGGTCACCACATCACTACGGGAGGTACTCGTGGCCGAGACCCTTAAGAAGGGCACCCGCGTGACCGGTGCCGAGCGCGACAAGCTGGCGGCGGACCTGAAAAAGAGGTACGACTCCGGCGAGAGCATCCGCGCCCTGGCAGCCGCCACCGGCCGCTCGTACGGTTTCATCCACCGGATTCTGACCGAGTCCGGCGTCAACCTGCGCGGTCGCGGCGGCGCGACCCGGGGCAAGAAGTCCTGAACGGACACCGGCCCCCGGATGAGCGCACCGCCTGAACCGGCGCCGCGACCGGCCGAGTAAGGTTCGGTCGCGGCGGCGGACAGGCGCCGGGTCCCGCCCCGTGGACGGCGGGGCGGGCCCGTGGTGCTCATCGAAAGGGAGGCCAATGGCGGACGCGAATACGGACGGACGGCCGGTAACGGTCACGGACCCGGCGGTACTCGATCGGGCGGTGCCCGATCAGCCGGTGCTCGACCAGTCCGTGCTTGATGAGGGCGGGCTGCGGTTCGACGTGGACGGCGCCGTCGCGACCGTCACGCTGAACCGGCCCGAGCGGCGCAACGCGATGACGTTCGCGACGTGGCGCGGTCTCGCCGCGATCGGCCGCTCCCTGCCCGCCGATGTCCGCGTCGTCGTCCTGCGGGGCGAGGGCCCGAGCTTCTCGGCGGGCATCGACCTCGGCATGTTCTCCGGCGAGGGCGACGGATTCACCGACGGCTCCGACGCCGATGCCACCGACCGGTTCATCGCGGAGCTGCAGGAGGGCTACACCTGGCTGCGGCGCCCCGAGATCGTCACCGTCGCGGCGGTGCACGGCCACGCGATCGGCGGCGGCTTCCAGCTCGCGCTGGCGTGCGACATCCGCGTGATCGCCGACGACACCAAGTTCTGCATGAAGGAGCCCGCGCTCGGGCTCGTCCCCGACCTGACCGGCACCAAGCCGCTCGTCGAGATCGTGGGCATCGGGCGGGCGCTGGAGCTGTGCCTCACCACCCGCACCGTGCTCGCCGAGGAGGCGTCACGGCTCGGTCTCGCCGAGGTGGTCGTCCCCCGCGACGGCCTGGACGACGCCGTCCGCGACCTGGTCACCGCGCTGCTGGCGGTGAACCCGGGCGCGGCCGTCGCCACCAAGCGGCTGCTGTGGCAGGCCGCCGAGAACACCCTCGAAGAGCAGTGCGCCGCCGAGCGGCACGAGCAGATCGGCCGGCTGCGCGAGCTGTTCACGCGCTGATCACCGGGTGGCGGCGGGCCCGCCCCACGGGCGTCCCATGGGGCGGCCCGCCGCGTCCGGCTATCTCAGGGCCCTGTGGCCGCCTCCGGCGAGCGGCAGCAGAATCCGGCTGACGCCCGGCTCCACGGTGACCTCGGTCCCGGCCGGGTAACGCAGCGTGTAGTCGTAGTCGGTGGACAGCACGATCACGCCGAGCCGGTGGCCGGGCTCCACCGTGTAGTCGGCCGGCTGGAGGTCCCACCTGAAGGTGTAGGTCCGGCCGGGCCTGATCGGCTCCGTGCGGCCCGGATCATGGCGGTTCCGCGCGTCCAGCCAGCCCCGCGTGATGATCTTGTAGGGGGCCGTCTCGGTCTCCAGGGCCTGGCGGGTGGTGCAGCCGTCGTCGCCCGGCACGCCCTGGCCGTAGCAGACCCGCTCACCGGTGTCGGCGCGGCGGCCCGTGGGGCGGGTTCCGGTGCCGTAGTCGACCAGCAGCGCCGTCAGGTACGGCGAGCGCCCGTCGAGGGACGCGCGGAGAGTGATCCCGGGTGTGCCGTTCACCCGGACGGGCGCGGACAGCGGCGGCGTCAGGAACGCCAGGCGTCCCGGGTCGGCCCGGTCCTCGTGGGCGAGCAGCTGCTCGGCGGTGCGGGTCCTGCCCTCGTCGGCGAACGACTGCGTCGCGCCGCGGCGGGGCCGCAGGGCCAGCCTCCCGGGCTGCCCGGACGGGCCGGCGTTCAGGGCGAGCGGCACGGTGCGGGTTCCCGGGACGGGCCAGTCCCGCGCCGTCTCCCACGTCCCGTCCGCGTGCTGGACGTCGACGCGGGGCTCGTGCTCGATGCCGTTGCGGATGCCGTGCAGGTAGCGGTCGAACCAGCGATGCGTCTGGCGCAGCCACTCCTCGACACGCCAGCGGAACGGTGTCGCGTGGCTGCCCTGGTGCAGCCACAGCTTGAGGGGGACACCGGTCTTCTTCAGGGCGTTCCACCACTGGACGGAGTTCTTCGTCTTCACGTTCCAGTCGTTCAGGCCGTGCACGACCATGACCGCGGCCCGCACGTTCTTCGCCTGGCCGACGTAGTCGCGGGCGGCCCAGACGTCGCCGTAGTCGCCGGTCACGCGGTCCTGTGCCGCCTCGATCTCGTCGATGATCTCCGCGCAGACCTCGGGGTTCTCCCGGGTCAGCACGTACTTGGCCAGGACGTCCAGGTCCTCGCCCTGGAAGCCGCCGGGGGCGAGCACACCGCCGTTCGCGCGGTAGTAGTCGTACCAGCTGGAGATGGCAGCGATCGGGACGATGGCCTTCAGCCCCGTCACGCCGGTCGCGGCGGCCATGTTCGGCAGCGTCCCGTTGTAGGACTGCCCGATCATGCCGACGTCGCCGGTCGACCAGTCCGGCGTGACGGGCGTCCCGTCCGGTGCCCAGCCGCGGGCGCGGCCGTTCAGCCAGTCGACCGCCGCCTTGGCGCCGGCCTGCTCGCTGCGGTCCCCGGACGTCGGGCAGCCGGTGGAGCCGCCCGTCCCGATGCTGTCCAGGTCGGCGACGGCGTATCCGCGCGGCAGGAAGTAGTTGTCGTAGTACCCGGGGAACAGGGCCGCGAGGTCACGCCGGGGGGCGGCGAAGGCCCCGGCCCGCGCGTCGCCGATGTCGACGGGGTGGTTGACGACGTCGTTGCCGCCGGCCCAGTACGGGCTCGGCTCCAGGATCGTCGGGACCTTGAGGCCGGCGGTGTCGGTCTCCTTCGGACGCATGATCCGCATCTGCACGCGGTCCCGGACGCCGTCCCTGTCGCTGTCGGCCGTCGTCTCGATGTCGACGGTCTGGGTGACGGCGTCGGCGCGGGAGAAGACCGGCTGCGTCTCGCCGTCCTTCACGGTGAGCTTCGGGGCGGCGCCGGGCGGCGAGGACCCGGTGGGGCCGGCCGCCCCGGCGGGGAGCGCGGTGAGGGCGAGCAGCGCGGCGGTGAGGGCGGCCACGCCGGCGCCGCCTCGCGGGAGGCGTCGTGTCATCGGGGCTCCTGGGGGGTGTGAGCCTGACATAGGGGGTTGATCACTTTTACTCCGCGAGTGATGCGAAGTCCACCGTCCTCCGGCCCCCACCCACCACCGGTCAACGGGCGAGCTCTGGTTACGCCAGGAGCGGACGCGGGAAGGGGGGCCGCCCGGTGCGCGTTGTCCCGGCCGGATACTGAGATGCTTACTTGATTACGTTCCATGCGCGGCCGCGGCTCCCGCGGGCCGCGCGGCGAACCTCGGAGGCGTTTGTGGGAATGCCGGGAATGCCGGGCAACGGCTGGCAGGTGATGGCCTCGTTCCGCAAGGACAGCAGCGTCACCCAGCAGAAGCTCAAGCCCGGCACGGTCGGGCGGATCGCGGGGTACGCCCGTCCCTACGTCCGGGAACTGGGGCTGTTCCTCGCCCTGAACTCCCTGTCCGCGCTGATCGTCGTCGCGAACCCGCTGCTGCTGAAGGCGATCATCGACCGCGGCATCGTGCCGGGGCGGCAGAGCCTGGTCGTCTGGCTCGCCGTCGCCGTCGCCGGGCTCGCGCTGGTGGAGGCCGTCCTCGGCCTGGTCCAGCGCTGGTACTCGGCACGCGTCGGCGAGGGCCTCATCTACGACCTGCGCAGCCAGGTCTTCGCGCACGTCCAGCGGCAGCCCGTCGCGTTCTTCATGCGGGCGCAGACCGGCTCGCTCGTCAGCCGCCTCAACAACGACGTCATCGGCGCGCAGCGCGCCCTCACCACCACGCTGTCGTCGGTGGTCTCCAACGTGATCAGCCTGATCCTGGTGGTGGCCACCATGCTGATCCTGTCGTGGCAGGTCACGCTGATCGCGCTGCTGCTGCTCCCGATCTTCATCCTGCCGGCCAAGTGGGTCGGCAAGCGCCTCCAGCGCGTCAGCCGCGAGCAGATGGTGCTGGACGCCGAGATGGGCTCGCTGATGACCGAGCGGTTCAACGTCGCGGGCGCGATGCTGGCCAAGCTGTACGGGCGGCCCGCCGAGGAGGAGGAGAACTTCTCCGGGCGCGCCGCGCGGGTCCGCGACATCGGCATCATCGCGGCCATGTACGGCCGGGTCTTCTTCACCGCGCTGACGCTCGTCGCGGCCCTGGCCACGGCCATGGTCTACGGCGTCGGCGGCGCGCTCGCCGTGAACGGCGCCCTGGAACTCGGGACGCTGGTCGCGCTCGCGACCCTGCTGACCCGGATGTACGGGCCGCTCACCGCCCTGTCCAACGTCCATGTGGACGTCATGACCGCGCTGGTCAGCTTCGACCGCGTGTTCGAGGTGCTCGACCTCAAGCCGCTGATCCGCGACCGTGACGGCGCCCGCACCCTCGGCGAGGCACGCGGGTCCGACGGGAACGGCACTCGCCTGACCAAGGAGCCCGAGGCCGCCGACTTGACCAAGGCCACCAGCTTGACCAAGGCGACCAAGGCGACCGGGGAGTCGGGGAGCCGGGGCGCGCCGTCGGTCGAGTTCGACCACGTCCGGTTCGCCTATCCGTCGGCGGAAGAGGTGTCGCTGGCCTCGCTGGAGTCGATCGCGCGCACCGACACCGCCCCCGGGCGCGAGGTCCTGCACGACATCGACTTCACCGCCGAGCCCGGCCGGCTCGTCGCGCTCGTCGGGCCGTCCGGTGCGGGCAAGTCGACGATCACGCACCTGGTGTCGCGGCTGTACGACGTCAGCGAGGGCGCGGTGCGGATCGGCGGCGCCGACGTCCGCGACGTCACGCTCGATTCGCTGCGCGCCGAGATCGGCGTGGTCAGCCAGGACGCGCACCTGTTCCACGACTCGATCCGCGAGAACCTGCGCTACGCCCGCCCGGACGCCTCCGACGAGGAGATCCACGCGGCGCTGGAGGCCGCGCGCATCGGCGACCTCGTCGCCGAGATGCCCGAGGGGCTCGACACCGTCGTCGGCGACCGCGGCTACCGCCTGTCGGGCGGGGAGAAGCAGCGTCTCGCGATCGCCCGGCTGCTGCTGAAGGCGCCGTCCGTGGTGGTGCTGGACGAGGCGACCGCGCACCTGGACTCCGAGTCCGAGGCGGCCGTGCAGCGGGCGCTGCGCACGGCGCTGGCCGGGCGGACGTCCCTGGTGATCGCGCACCGGCTGTCGACGATCCGGGAGGCCGACCTGATCCTGGTGATCGACGACGGCCGGGTCGCCGAGCGCGGGCGGCACGAGGAACTGCTGCTCCAGGGCGGCCTGTACGCCGAGCTGTACCGCACCCAGTTCGCGCACCAGCGCGACGAGGAGCGCCAGACCGAGCCGCTCGGCGCGGAGTGACGGCGCCGGCCGGGCCGGCCGCCCGGCGGTCTCAGATGCCGGAGCCGAGCTGGTAGCCGAGCCGCCGCAGCTCGGTCCCGGCGACCTTCTCGACCTGGGCGGCCTGCCGCGGGGTCAGGCGGTCCCGCCACGCGCCGACACCGTGGCCGGGGTCCGGCGCCCCGACGCGGACCAGCCCCGACAGGGCCGTCCTGGACAGCGGGGCGTCCAGGTACCTCGACAGCTCCGCGCCCACGCGGCGCGGGCCGGCCACCAGTTCCTCGTAACGGACGGTGAACAGCTGGTCCTCCGGGACCTGCAGGCGGAGTTTCGCGCTCAGCCGCACCGAGCCCCGCCAGCGCAGCGCGCACTTGACGGCGGTCGCGGCGCGCGGCCACCGGTTCCGCTCGGTATGGTCCTCGACGCCGAGGAACGGGTTGGGGAACACCGTGTCGAGGTTGGCCAGGCCCGGCTTGAACCAGGCCAGGCAGCGCTCGTCGTCCAGCATGTCGGCGACGACGTCGCGGCCGTCCCGGATCACCTGGACGAGCTGGGCGTCGGGGAAGGCGTCCAGCAGCACGTCGGTGCTGTAGATCAGGTCGGGGGACGCGTCGGCGAACCGGGCCAGCCCGCGCGGCTCGACGCACGGCTCCGGGAGGTCGCCGCCCTGCCCGGGACGGTCGGCGGCGGGCTGCCGCGGCGGCAGTCCGGCCAGCTCACGGCATTCGTCCGGGCACTCCGCGCAGGCGCGGGCAGAGACCAGCCACGCCTCGGCGTAGGCGTCGCGGAGCACCCGCGCCGCGCCCTTCCCGCGCTCCGTCGCGATCGACGGCTGCCGGGCGAACGCGTAGGTGACGCGCAGTACACCGGGACGGCCCGTCGTCAGATGGAAGCCGGGGGAGCGCTTGACCGCGCGCGCCAGCAATCCCGCACCCGAGTGCGGCGCGCCCAGGATGAACACCGGGCGGCGGACCTTGGTGCCGTTGATCACCAGGATGTGCGGCGTCGACCTCATACGGGGCCAAGTTTGTCACCTTTTGAGGTCTGCTCCATCCGTGACCCTCCGTAAGGGCCGACCGATATCCATCTGTTAGACAGGGCCGACCCGTTCGGACCCGGCCGGAACGTGCGGTGCCGCCCGGCATCTACCATGGGAAGGGTGGACGCTCCCCTGACGCTCGCCGAGTTTCTGCCGAAGGCCGAGGCGATCACGGTCCTCACCGGCGCCG
Source organism: Spirillospora sp. NPDC048824 (assembly GCF_043198455.1). Lineage (NCBI taxonomy): Bacteria > Bacillati > Actinomycetota > Actinomycetes > Streptosporangiales > Thermomonosporaceae > Spirillospora > Spirillospora sp. NPDC048824. The sequence continues at coordinate 140,018 of NZ_JBICUS010000015.1, forward strand.
GGATATCCACCGACAGCGGCATCCCGGACTTCCGCGGTCCGCAGGGCGTCTGGACGAAGGACCCGGCGGCGGAGGCGATGTCCACGATCGGCGCCTACCTCGCCGACCCGGAGGTGCGGCGCCGCGCCTGGCGGTTCCGGCGCGACAACCCGCTGTGGGACGCCGAGCCGAACGCCGCGCACGCCGCCCTCGTCGAACTGGAGCGGGCCGGACGGCTCCGCGCCCTGATCACCCAGAACATCGACGGACTGCACCAGCGCGCCGGGTCGGGCGCCGCGGCGGTCATCGAGCTCCACGGCACCGTGCGGGACGCCGTCTGCCTGTCCTGCGACCTGCGCACCCCGATGCCGGAGGTCCTCAAGCGGCTCGACGCGGGCGAGGACGACCCGCCGTGCGTGGAGTGCGGCGGCATCCAGAAGTCCGCGACGATCTCGTTCGGCCAGGCGCTGGACCGGGACGTCCTGGACGCGGCGGTCAGCGCGGCGCGCTCCTGCGACCTGTTCCTGGCCGTGGGCACGTCGCTGACCGTCCAGCCGGCCGCCGGGCTGTGTCTGGAGGCCGTCGACCACGGCGCCCGCCTGGTGATCATCAACGCGGAGGAGACGCCGTACGATGGGCTGGCCGACGCGGTACTGCGCCGGCCGGTCGGCGAGACCCTGCCGCGGCTCGCCGGCATCGCGCTCGGCACCGGGCGATGATCTGTTGGCGGGTCGTGACCGTGCGCCTCTTCCGCTGGCGTCCGGATCCTGACAAGCTCTATCCGTCGCGGTGCGAGGAGGGATCGGGTTGAAAAGCGGGGGCGCCCGCGCGAAGGCGGTCCAGGGACCGGCCGACGCGCCCGCCGTCGGCATGCCCGACGGACTGCCGCGAACGCGACAAACCCGCAGGTATAGGCGGTTGCGACCCGGCGACAGGATCGCGGTCGTCGCCCCGAGCGGCCCCGCCGAGCCCGCCCGCCTGGAGGCGGGCTGCGCCGTTCTCCGTGACCTGGGCCTTGACGCGGTGGTCGGAAAGCACGCCCTCGACCGAGTCAACCTCGGCTCGCCGGGCCCCGTCCGCGACGACTGGCACCGGCTCGCCGGAGGCGACGCCGACCGGGCCGCCGACCTCCAGGCCGCCTGGTGCGACCCGCGCGTCCGCGCGGTGATCTGCGCGCGCGGCGGCTACGGCGCCACCCGCGTCCTCGACCATCTCGACTGGGACGCCCTGAGCGCCGCGGCGGAGGCGTCCGCGGCGTCCGGCGGCGGCCCGAAGATCCTGCACGGCTCCAGCGACGTCACGGCCCTGCACGCCGCTTTTGGAACGCGCCTTTCCGTCACGACGTCGTTCGGACCCATGCCCGCCGGCGTGATCGCCGACCTGGGCCCCGCACTGTCGGACGGCGGTCCCGACGGCACGCTGGACGGTCTCCGCGCCGCGCTGTTCGGCGGCCCGGTGGCACTGCCCGGCACGCACGCGCTGCGTCCGGGCCGCGCGGAGGGTCCGCTCACCGGCGGCACCCTGTCGCTCCTCGCGGCGCTCCTCGGCACCCCGTACGCACCGCCGCCCGCCGCGGGCCGCATCGTCTTCCTGGAGGACGTGGCCGAGGCGCCGTACCGGATCGACCGCATGCTCGTCCAGCTGCTCCAGGCCGGATGGTTCGACGGCGCGGCCGGGATCGCGCTCGGCTCCTGGCGGGACTGCGGCGACCCCGCCGAACTCGACTCGGTGTTCGCCGCGCGGCTCGGGCCGCTCGGCGTCCCGGTCCTGGCGGGCGTCCCCGCCGGGCACGGCCCGCACCAGCGCACACTGGAACTCGGCGCCTTCGCCGTGCTCGACACGACCGCACTGGGCCCCCCGGACGCGGCCGCGCTCACCCTTCGAGCGCCGGGAGGTGCGCGATGAGAGGCCGCCACGCCCGTCCCGAACCCGCGGATGACGGGACCCTCGACTCGCTGCTGGTGCTGGTGGCCGAGAGCCTCGGCTACTCCTGCCACCGCGCGCCCGGCGAGATCATGCTGCTGGAGGGCGCCCAGCGGCTGCCGGTGAGCATGCGCGACCTGCGCCAGCTCGCCCGTCTGGTGCCCCGCGACGACTGGCCGGCGCTGGTGTCCGACCATGTCACCACGATCGTCACGGCGATGGAGGAGCCGCTCGACCTGAGCGACTTCGACCTCGCCCAGCATCTGCTGCGCACCCGCATCTACCCCGCCGAGGCCGACAACGGCGTGCTGGCGGCGCGGTCGTTCGCACCCGGCCTGATCGAGGTCGTGGTCGTCGACACGCCCACCTCCGTCCGGACCGTCAGCACCGACGAGATGAACGGCTGGCCGGTCTCCGGCGACGCGCTGTTCATGCTCGGCCGCTCCAACGTCCGCGCCGACGGGCCGCTCCAGGTGGACGAGCAGGACCTCGGCGGCGTCCGCGTCTCGGTCCTGCACGGATGGACGTTCTACGCCGTGACCCACCTGGCCTGGCTGGAGGAGTACCTGCCGATCGGGCCGTACGGCGCGCTGGTCATCGCCCCGAACCGCAGCCTGATCGTCGCGCATCCGCTCCGCATCAACGAGGGCTGCCCGAGGGCCCGCTACCGCGCGGCCGTGGCGGCGGCCAACGAGTTGCAGGCCCAGGCCCACCGCGCCTACGAGGACGGGCCGGGCTCCCTCAGCCCGCACCTGTACTGGTGGCGCGCCGGGGAGCTGTCTTACCTGGAGACCCGCTACGAGGGCGGCTCGCTGGTGCTGCCGGAGGAGTTCTCCTCCGTCCTCGCCACCTTGGCCGCCGAGCGCTGAACGATCAAGCGCGGGCGGCTTCGGGTTCGGGGCTCGGGGCCGGCTCGGAGACGCGGGGCTTGATCGTCAGCACGGGCAGCAGGACGTGCGTCAGCGGGCCGATCGCGACGGCGTACAGGACGGTTCCGATGCCGACGGTGCCGCCGAGCAGCCAGCCGGTGGCCAGCACGGTCAGCTCGATCCCCGTCCGGACCACCCGGAGGGAGTGACCCCGCGCCGCGATCCCGGTCATCAGGCCGTCGCGCGGGCCCGGACCGAGCCCGGCGCCGATGTAGCAGCCGGTCGCGAAACCGCCCACCAGGACGGCGGTGACCAGGTACGCCCAGCGCACGCCGAGCGCCTCCGGGGTGGGCAGCAGCCAGAGGAACAGGTCCGCGAAGACGCCGATGAGGACGACGTTGCTGATCGTCCCGGTGCCGGGCCGCTGCCGCAGCGGGATCCACGCGAGCATCACCAGTGCGCCGGCGATGATGATCCAGGCGCCGATCGACAGGCCGAAACGCCGGGACAGGCCCTGGTGGAGGACGTCCCACGGGTCGTTCCCGAGGCCCGACGACACCTGCAGGGCGATCCCGAGCCCGTACAGGGCCAATCCGATATAAAGCTGCACCAGACGGCGTGCCATCAAGGCCATTATTCGCTCCTTCACTCAAAACCGGCCATCTTCCTGCATACCTTGGCCCGAGTGGACTGGTTTCTATAGGGCCAATATGCGAAAGTGGCTTAGGTGAGCACTCGATACGTGAGCGGACCGCATCTGGCCCGGCTGCTGGGGGACGTGTCGCGCGAACGCCCCGTCTACGCGGCGCTGGCCCGGTCGGTGCGCGCCCTCGTCCTGGACGGGCGGCTCGCGCTGCGGACCAGGCTGCCCGCCGAACGCGACCTGGCCGCCGCCCTCGGCGTCAGCCGCACCACCGTGACCGCCGCCTACGACCGGCTCCGCGACGAGGGCTACATCGAGAGCCGCCAGGGCGCGGGAAGCTGGACGGTCCTGCCGCCGATTCGGATGTCGCCGGCCGAGACGCGGAGCACGCCGCCCGGCGGCCGGTTCGGCAAGGCGCACCCGGTACCCGACGACCCGGCGTTCATCGATCTCGGCTGCGCCACCCCCGGCGCCCCGGCGGTCTTCGGCGAGGCCGTCGCCGCCGCCGTCGACGAACTGCCCCGCTACAGCTCCGGCCCCGGCTACGAGCCCGCCGGGCTGGCGAGCCTGCGCCAGGTCATCGCGGACCGGTACACGGCGCGCGGCGTCCCCACCCGGTCCGACCAGATCATCGTCACCACCGGCGCCCAGCACGCGCTCACGCTGCTGTCACAGGCCCTCATCGAGGCCGGTGACGCCGTCATGGTCGAGCGCCCCACCTACCCGCACGCGCTGGAGGGGCTGCGCCGCCGCGGCGCCCGGCTCGTCCCCGTCGGCGTCAACGAGGGCTGGGACGTCGAGCTCGCCGCGGGCGCCATGCGGCAGGCCGCCGTCCGGATGGCGTACACGATCCCCGACTTCCACAACCCGACCGGGCTGCTGATGGCGTCCGCCGACCGGGCCGCGCTCGTCGACGCCGGCCGACGCGCCGACGCGCTCCTGGTCGTCGACGAGACCTTCGCCGAGCTGGGGCACGACCCGGACGCGCCGCGCGAGCCGCCGCTGGCCTCCTTCGACTCAGGCGGACGCGTCGTCACCATCGGCTCGGCGTCGAAGCTGATGTGGGGCGGCCTCCGGATCGGCTGGATCCGCACGACCGCGCCGATGGCCCGCCGCCTGGTGCTGGCCCGCGAATCGTCCGACATGGCCAGCCCGGTACTGGACCAGCTGATCGTCCGGGAGCTGCTGCTGCGGGTGGACGAGGTCCGCGCCGAGCGGGCGGAGAGCCTGCTGCGCGGCCGTGACGCGCTCGCCGGGGCACTGCGCGAGCGTCTGCCGGGCTGGGAGTTCCGGCTGCCCGCCGGCGGCATGTCGCTGTGGGCGCGGCTCGGGGCACCGGTCGCCTCCGCGCTCGCGGAGGCGGCCGAGCGGCTCGGCGTCCGGGTCGTGGCCGGCCCGGTGTTCGGCGTGGACGGCGTCCTGGAGGACTATGTCCGGCTGCCGTACGTCCTGCCGCCGGACACGCTCCGCCTGGCCGTGGAACGCCTGGCCCAGGCCTACCGCGAGGCCGAGTCGGCTCCGGCCGGCCGTCTCCTTCCCGCCTACGTCTGACCCGGGAGCGGCGGAACCCCTACGGTGCCCGCTGGATGTAGTCCACGAGATGTTCGCGTTCGCTCTCCAGTTCGTCGATGGCGCTCTTGACCACGTCGCCGATGCTGACGATCCCGACGAGGCGTCCGTCCTCGGTGACGGGCACGTGCCGGAAACGGTGCTCGGTCATGGCGTGGCGCAGGTCCTCCACCTTGTCGGCGGGGCCGCAGGTGCGCACCTCCACGGTCATGATGTCGGAGACGGGGCGGTCGAGCAGCGCCGCGCCGCGCTCGTGCAGGGACCGCACGACGTCGCGTTCGGAGGCGATGCCGGCGATCGACGCGCCGTCCGGCGAGACCACCACCGCCCCGATGTTGTGCTCCGCCAGGACGGCGAGCAGCTGCCGCACGGTGGCGTCGGGCCGCACCGTGGCCACCGTGTCTCCCTTCCTCCGCAGGATGTCGCGAATCCGCATGCCTCACGCTCCGGTGCCGGTTCGGGGCCCGTGGGACGACGGCCGCCGGGGGCGGGGGCCGGTCGCCGGGCTTGTCCTGCCAAGGTCGCATGTTCCGGCCGCCGGGAAAACCCCGCGGCGGTAAACCCCTGCACGGGTTAGGGGGCGAGGAGGCGGCTCAATGCGCCGAGGGCGGGAGTCAGGAGGCGGCCCGCCGGGGAGGCGTGGACGAGGGCGGCCCGGGCGGCGTTGGCGCCGCAGGCGCCGTGCACACCGCCGCCGGGATGGGCGGACGCGGACGCCAGGTACAGGCCGGCGACCGGCGTCTCGGCGCGGCCGAGGCCGGGGACGGGACGGAGCACCAGTTGCTGGTGGAGCATCGCCGTGCCGCCGTTCAGGGCGCCGTTCAGCAGGTTGGCGTTGTGCTCCTGGAACGCGGGCGGCCCCGTGACCCGGCGGCCGGTGATCCGGGAGCGGAAGCCGGGCGCGAGTCGTTCCACGACGTCCTCCATGCGCGCGGCCATGGCGGTCCGCTCGCGTTCGTCCCAGGCTCCGGTGATGCCGTCGGGGCCCGCGTCGGCCTTCACCCGGTACGGCACGTGGGTGTAGGCCCAGACCGACTCGGTTCCGGCGGGGGAGCGGGAGGGGTCGGCGGTCGTCATCTGGCCGAGGAGCGCGAACGGCTCGGACGGGACGCGGCCGGTGGCGAGCTGCGCGCTGTAGTCGCTCAGCGCGTCCATGCCGGGGGACAGGTGGACGGTCCCGGCCCGCGCCGCGCCGGGGGACGCCCAGGGGATGGGGCCCGACAGCGCCCAGTCGACCTTGAAGGTGGCATGGTCCCAGTCGAAGCGCCGCATGTCGGCGCGGAGCGAGCCCGGAAGGTCGGACCAGTCGACCAGGCCGCCGTAGAGGAGGGGCGCGGCCACGTCCGCCAGCACGGCCTTGACCGCGCGCACCGGCTCACCGGACGCGGTGCGGACGCCCAGCGCCCGGCCCCCGCGAACGATCACCGACGCGACGGGCGTGTCGCACCGGACGCGTCCGCCGCGCGACTCCAGCCGCCGCACGAGCGCCGCCGTCAGCTCGCCCGCGCCGCCCTCGGGCACCGGCCAGCCGTACCGCTGCCCGATCATGGCGAGGAGCCAGCCGAACACCGAGCCGCCGGTGGTCTCCGGCAGCATGTCGGTGTGCAGCGCCGACCCGGTGAGCAGCAGCGGGCCGCCGGGTCCGGTGAACTCCCGCTCGCCGAACGTGCGCGCGGGCGTCAGCAGGTCGCGCATGACGCGGAGCCCGCCCGCGCGCCGTGCCGACACCGCCAGGGGGAGCGCGGCGCGGACGGGCGGGAACGGGGTGAACAGGGCGCGCAGGACGTCCTCCCCCATCTCGTCCCACAGCCCGCAGAGCCGCAGCCACGCCTCGCCGTCGCCCGCGCCGAGCGCGTCGAGCCCGTCGGCCGTCGCGTCCGCGTCGCGTTCGAGGACGGCGCAGCGTCCGTCCGGCAGCGGGTGCGCGAGGACGGCGGGCGCGTGCCGCCAGCGCAGCCCGTGCCGTTCGAGCTCCAGGGCGCGCATCGCGGGGGACGCGACGCCGAGCGGGTAGAACGCGCTGCACAGGTCGCTGACGTAGCCGGGATGGACGCCCCGGTCGCTGCGGACGGCCCCGCCCGGCTCCGGCTGCGCTTCGAGGACCTCCACGTCCCAGCCGGCGTCCGCCAGCATGTTGGCGGCGACGAGCCCGTTGGGTCCCGCGCCGACGACCACGGCGTCCGCCATGTGGTACCGCCTCCCCGGTGAGTGATCACCCTACGGGTACCCGGGGCGCCGGTGTTCAGCCGACGCGGTGTTCAGCCCCACGCGGTGTTCGCTCCCGGCCGAGGGGGGACGGCGGGGTGAGACCCGCCGCGGCAGAGGCCGAGGGCCCGTACGGCGCGGCGGTACGGGCCCTCGGCGGGGGGCGGCGGTCTAGTACGGGTCGTAGCCCGCGGCCCGCGCGGCGGGGGACTGCATCAGGTAGTCCAGTGCCCGCGGCGTCGAGCACACCTTCGACGGGTGGTGGTTCGGCCTGAGGTAGACGGGCGCCTCGCCGAGCAGCAGCTTGAAGATGCCGGGCACGTGGCCCAGCCGGACCGACCGCCGGTACGACCGGTAGACGCGCAGCGGCGTCACCCGCTTCTTGATGGTCGGGTCCTGCTTCAGCAGGTACAGGGAACCGCCGATCAGGGCCCAGTACAGGAAGAACAGCGACACCACCCAGGCGGCGACGCGCGTGGCGTAGCCGCCGCCGACGGCCTTGTACACGTCGAACACCACCGACCGGTGCTCGACCTCCTCGGCGCCGTGCCAGCGCAGCAGGTCCAGCATGGTCGGGTCGACCCCGGCCTTCTCGAACCGGTCGTTGTCCATGATCCACTGGCCGAGGACGGCGGTGTAGTGCTCGATCGAGGCGACCGCGGCCAGCTCGAACCGCAGCCTCCGCCGCCACGCCCGCGGGTTCTTCTTCTTCAGCGCGGCCATCTGCGCGGGCCGGTCGGCGTTGCCCTTGGCCGCCGGGCCCGTGATCCTGGAGACGTCGATCCCGTTGGCCTCCAGGATCTGGTCGAGAACGCCCTGGTGGGAGCGGGCGTGCACCATCTCCTGCCCGATGAAGCCCCGGATCTCCTCCTGGAGCCGCTCGTCCTTGATGTAGGGGCGGGCGTCCTTCACGCACTGGATGAACCACTTCTCGCCCTCGGGCAGGACGATGTGGAACGAGTTGATGATGTGGGTCGCGACGGGATCGCCGGGGACCCAGTGCAGCGGTGTCTGCGACCAGTCGAAGGACACGCGCCGAGGCTTGATCGGAGGATGGCGCTCGTCGATCCCGGACGCCGGTCCGCCGTCTGTCAGGGGCCTCGCCATTCGGGTCCTCTATTCCACGCGTCGTCACGCCGCGTGAGCACACGCGCGCGTATCCATTGGGGGACGAGTCAACTCCGGTGGTGCCCGCCGTGTCTTGGGGCGTGCCCAACAAGTTACCGCCTGGTTTTCGACCCGGGGTGATAACTCTCGACCCTCACAGGGCGATTCGTTCCGCTCCCGCGTAGACGTTCATCGTCTCTCCGCGCAGAAACCCGACGAGCGTCATCCCGGCGTCCTCGGCCAGATCCACCGCCAGTGACGACGGCGCCGACACGGCCGCCAGCACCGGCACGCCCGCCGTCATCGCCTTCTGCGTCAATTCGAACGACGCGCGCCCGCTCACCATCAGGACGTTCCCCGCCAGCGGCAGCCGCCCCTGGCGCAGCGCCCATCCGATCACCTTGTCCACCGCGTTGTGGCGCCCGACGTCCTCCCGCACGGCGAGCAGGTCACCGCCCGCATCGAACAACCCGGCCGCGTGAAGCCCGCCCGTCCTGTCGAAGACCCGCTGCGCCTCGCGCAGCCGCTCCGGAAGCGCCGCCAGGACGTGCGGCGTGAGCCGTACCGGATCATCGCGCACCTCGTACGGCCGGTCGGAGCGCAGCGCCTCGATGCTCGACTTCCCGCACACCCCGCACGCACTCGTCGTCGTGAACGCCCTGGCCATGGAGTCGTCGGGTGCCGGTATCCCGGGAGCGAGCGCGACGTCCAGGGTGTTCTGCTCGTCGGTGTCGGCGCAGTAGCGCATCGTCGCCAGGTCCCCTGCGCCGGCGATCACGCCCTCGGCCGCCAGGAAACCCGCGACGAGATCGAAGTCGTGCCCGGGCGTCCGCATCGTGACGGTGAGCGGCTTGCCCGCGACGCGGATCTCCAGCGGCTCCTCCACGGCCAGCGTGTCGGGCCTGCGGCTCCGCGACCCGGAGGTGCCCAGCCGCAGCACGGGCCTGCGCACGGTGATCCGCCCCATGGGCGTGACGGTACCCCGGATACCCGCAAGTAGCGGAAAGTTCGGCCCGCTGTGTCCTGTTTTCAATCCCTTTCTCCTCGGGACTGGACACCCTGGTCCGCGGGGCGTCCCGGAATCGATGATCGGAACGTGCCAAAGCGCGCCCCCAAGGGACGGGGGCGCCACAGAACGCAAGGAGCCAAGACACCGATGCGCAAGTTCCTGCTCGTTCCCGCCCTGTTCGGCGCCCTGGTGCTGGCCACCACCGCCTGCGAGGTGAACGCGGGGGTGACGAAGACCGTCTCCGCCGAGAAGGTGGAGGAGCAGATCGTCGCGAAGTTCGGCCCGCCCTTCGACGACGGCGGCATCGGCCCCGCCACCGCCGAGTGCGGCGAAGACCTGAAGGGCGAGGTCGGCACCACGATCGAATGCACCGTCAAGGACGGCAACGACCGCGCCTACCCGGTGATCATCACCGTGACCTCGGTCGACGGCGACCAGGTCCGCTTCAACATGAAGGAGCCCCCGCAGCCGAAGGGCTGACGGTCACTCCCGCCGGCCGCTGCTCCGGCTCGCCGGTACACCGCCCGCCGCCGTCACGGACACGCTCCGTGACGGCGGTCGCCGTCTCATCGACGATGACCGGCGGCCGGAGGGGGAGTGGCGGAGGCGTACGGGAATCGAACCCGCCGTCCCGAGATCCTCGGGACCGTCGGCTTTGAAGGCCGGGGAGGCCACCAGGCGCTCACACGCCTCCGCCGGTGATCTTAGCCGGTGTAGAGGTCGTCGATGGCCGTGGAGTACTTGGTGTGGACGACGCGGCGCTTGAGTTTGAGGGTCGGGGTGAGCTCCTCGCTCTCGGCGGTCCACTCGGCGGGCAGCAGCCGCCACTTCTTGACCTGCTGGACGCGGGCGAGGCGGGTGTTGGCGTCCTCGACGGCCTTGGCGACCTCGTCGAGGACGAGGGGGTTGTCGGCGAGGGCGGCGAGGTCGGTGGTGTCGATCCCGTGGGCGGCGGCCCAGACGGGGGCGACCTCGCCGTCGAGCGTGATGAGGGCGACGACGTAGGGGCGGCGGTCGCCGAAGGCGAGGGCCTGGCCGATGAGCGGGTGCTCCTTGAGGTGGTTCTCGATCATGGACGGGGCGATGTTCTCGCCGCCGGCGGTGATGATGAGCTCCTTCTTGCGGTCGACGACGGTGAGGAAGCCGTCGGCGTCCAGGCGGCCGACGTCGCCGGTGTGGACCCAGCCGCCGGAGTCGATGAGGTCGGCGGTCGCCTCGGGGCGGCGCAGGTAGCCGGGGGTGCAGGTGGCGCCGCGGACGAGGATCTCGCCGTCGTCGGCGAGCTTCAGTTCGACGCCGTCGAAGGGGCGGCCGACCGTGCCGAGCTTGAAGGAGTCGGACAGGTTGGCGGTGACGGCGCCGGTGGTCTCCGTCATCCCGTAGGCGTCGAAGATCTTCAGGCCGAGGCCGGCGAAGAAGCGGGCGACCTCGACGGGCAGGGGGGCGGCGGCGCTGGACGCCTGCACCACGCGGTCGAGGCCGAGCATGGCGCGCATGGGGGTGAGGACCGCCTGGTCCGCCTTCTCGAACGCGGCGGTGATCTCGGGGGTGAGGGTGTTGCCGAACTCCTGGGCCGTCACGTAGGCGCGGCCGGCGTCGAGGGCGGCGGCGACGGCCTGCTTCCTGGCCTCGTCCTGCTCGGCGGACAGGACGGCCTGGATGCCGGCCATGATCTTCTCCCAGACGCGGGGGACGCCGAAGAAGGAGTGCGGCCGCACCGCGCCGAGGATGGCGGTGAGCTGGGCCGGGTCCGGGCAGAAGTGGACGTGGGACGCGAGCCGCACCGGCAGGTAGTAGCTGAGGACGCGGTCGGCGATGTGGGCGAACGGCAGGTAGGAGATGCCGGACGGGTGGTCGGGCAGCACCGAGCTGCGCTCCACCATGGCCGCCTCGTGCAGCACCATCGAGTGCGTGATCAGGACGCCCTTGGGGTCGCCCGTGGTGCCGGAGGTGTAGAGGAGGGTGACGGTGTCGCCGGGCTTGACGGCCTGCCAGCGGCGGTCGACGGCGGCGGGGGCGGCGGCGAGTTCCCTGCGGCCGAGCTCGGTGAGGGCGTCCCAGGTGAGGTAGCGGTCGCCGGCCGGGCAGTCGTCCGCCTCGACGACGATGACCTTGCGGAGGCCGGGGAGGCGGTCGAGCACCGGCTGCCAGCGGTCGAGCTGGTCCTTGCCGTTGAGGACGGCGTACTTGGCGGAGCAGTCACCGGCGACGAACGCGATCTGGTCGGGCGCGAGGGTCGCGTAGACGGTGGCGGGGGTGCCGCCGGCGTGGACGGCGCCGAGGTCGGCCAGGACGTGCTCGGTCCGGTTCGGCATCATCAGCGCGACCACGTCGCCGGGCTCCAGGCCGAGGGCGGCGAAGCCGGCGGCCGTCTCCAGCGCCCGGGTCCGGGTCTCGGCCCATGTCAGCGTCTTCCACGCGTCGCCGGTGCGCTCGGAGTAGGCGGGCAGGTCGCCGTGCCGCCCGGCGGTCTCGGCGAGGACGGTGCAGATCGTCCGTCCCGAAAGGGCCTGGTCGAGTTCGGCCTGCTGTTCCTGGATCCCCATGGTCGCCCCTAGGATGTAAGTGATGACTTGCTAAGGCTGAATCGCACCATGCCGAACGTCGTTCGGACAAGGGGTTCGGTGTTTTCCCCGGCCGGCCGGGCCCCCGCGCTCGGCCCTCGGTGACCGGATCCATACTGTCCGTTTCTTGATCATTTGCGATGATTGTGCGTTAAATCTTCCAGTGACCCGCCTCGCACCCGTCGCCCGCCTTACGCAGTACGCGCACGGCGGTGGCTGCGCGTCCAAGATCCCGCCGGCGGAGCTGGAATGGGTCGTGACCGGTCTCACCGGCGGCGGCGACGACCTCCTGGTGGGCGGCCCGGACGGCGACGACGCGGCCGTCCTGCGGATCGAGGACGACCGGGCCGTGGTGTCCACCGCCGACTTCTCCACGCCCGTCGTCGACGACGCCTACGACTGGGGCCGCATCGCGGCCGCCAACGCGCTGTCCGACGTCTACGCCGTCGGCGGTGTGCCGCTGATGGCCCTCAACCTGCTGGGCTGGCCCCGCGACGCGCTTCCCGCCGAACTGGCCCGCGAGGTGCTGCGCGGCGGACGGGACGTGGCGGCGCTCGCGGGCTGCGCCATCGCCGGAGGCCACAGCGTCGACGACCCCGAGCCCAAGTACGGCCTGGCCGTGACCGGCGTCGCCGACCCGGACCGGCTGCTGCGGCTGGACGCCGCACGCCCCGGGCTCCCGCTGTCGCTGACCAAGCCGCTCGGCATCGGGGTCCTCAACGCCCGCCACAAGACGACCGGCGTGGTGTTCCCGCAGGCGGTCGAGACCATGACGGCGCTCAACGCGGAGGCCGGGCTCGCGGCCCTGGAACGCGGCGTCACCGGAGCCACCGACGTCACCGGGTTCGGGCTCCTCGGCCACCTCTACAAGCTGGCGCGGGCGAGCGGCGTCACGGCCGTCGTGAACGCCTCCGCGGTGCCGTACCTGGACGGCGCGCGGGCCGCCGTGCGGGACGGATTCGTCCCCGGCGGCACGCGGCGCAACCTGGCGTGGGTGTCCCCGCACACCGACTTCCGCCGGATCGCCGAGGAGGAGCGGCTGCTGCTGGCCGACGCGCAGACCTCGGGCGGCCTGCTGATCGCCGGCGAGATCCCCGGCGCCCCGGTCATCGGCGAACTGGTCGCCCGGGGACGCCACACGATCGTCGTGCGCTGACACCGCGCTCCGGCGGCGGCACATCGTCCCGTACCCGTGTCGGCCATCACGACACGGGTAGGGGAGTGCGGTGACCGGTCTCGCCGCCGGGGGCCGGGCGGGGTGAGGGGGCGCACATGGCCATCGCGGGGCTCGCCGCGGCCGTCGTTCTGGGCGCGGTCATCGGCGTGCTGGGACGGCTGCTCGCGCCGCGCAGGGAGAGCATGCCGGTCTGGCTCACCATCGGCGCCGGCATCGTCGCGGCGTTCGCCGGGACGGGCCTGGCCCAGCTGTTCGGCCTGGCGGGCGACGGCTGGAGCTTCTGGGCGACGCTCCTCCAGGTCTTCCTGGCGGTGGTCGGCGTGTTCCTGGTGGCGGCGTTCTGGCCCAAGCGGACCCACTCGTAGCGCGCACGGTGCGCGCTACAGGGCCTTCCGCAGGACGGGACGCAGGGTGTCCAGGACGTCCGGGTCCTCGATCGTGGACGGGACGGAGACCTCCTGCCCGTCGGCGATGCCCCGCATCACCCCCCGCAGGATCTTGCCGGAGCGGGTCTTCGGCAGCGCCGTGACGACCGTGACCTCCTTGAGGGAGGCGACGGGCCCGACCTGGTCGCGCACCATCCGGACGAGTTCCGGGCACAGCTCCTCCGGCTCGGCCAGGACGCCGCTCTTGAGCACCACCAGCCCGCGCGGGACCTGCCCCTTGAGGGAGTCCTGGACGCCGATGACCGCGCATTCGGCGACCGCCGGGTGGGAGGCGATGACCTCCTCCATCGTCCCGGTGGACAGCCGGTGCCCGGCCACGTTGATCACGTCGTCGGTGCGGCCCATCACCCACACGTAGCCGTCTTCGTCGACGTGCCCGCCGTCGCCGGTCAGGTAGTGCCCGGGGAACCTGGTCAGGTACGACTCGACGAACCGCTCGTCGTCCTGCCACAGCGTGGGAAGGGTGCCGGGCGGCAGCGGCAGCCGGATCGCGATGTCGCCGTCGGCGCCCGGCGGGACCGGTGAGCCGTCCGGGCCGAGGACCCGCACGTCGTACCCGGGGACCGGCACCGACGGGGACCCCGGCTTGACCGGCATCGGCTCCAGCCCGCGCAGGTTCGCCACGATCGGCCATCCCGTCTCGGTCTGCCACCAGTGGTCGATGACGGGCCGGTCGAGGATGCGCGACGCCCACCGGTAGGTGTCGGGGTCCAGGCGCTCCCCGGCGAGGAACAGCGTGTCCAGCGCGGACAGGTCGTGCCCGGCGAGCAGCGCGCCCTCCGGGTCCTCCTTCTTCACGGCCCGGATCGCGGTCGGCGCGGCGAACAGCGCCTTCACCCGGTGCTGCGCCGCGACACGCCAGAACGCGCCCGCGTCCGGCGTCCCCACCGGCTTGCCCTCGTACAGGACGGTCGTGCAGCCGGTGAGCAGCGGCGCGTACACGATGTAGGAGTGCCCGACGACCCAGCCCACGTCGGACGCGGCCCAGAACACGTCGCCGGGGCCGACGCCGAACACGTTCTCCATCGACCAGCGCAGCGCCACCGCGTGCCCGCCGTTGTCGCGGACGATGCCCTTGGGCCGCCCGGTCGTCCCCGACGTGTACAGGATGTAGAGCGGGTCGGTGGCGGCGACGGGCACGCACTCGGCGGGCTCGGCGGCCGCGACGGCCTCGTCCCACTCGACGTCCCGCGGCCGCACGAGGTCGGCGTGCAGCTGCTCGCGCTGCCGGATCACGCACCGCTCGACCTTGTGCTTCGCCAGCTCCAGCGCCCGGTCAAGCAGCGGCTTGTAGGGGACGATCCGGCCCGCCTCGATGCCGCAGGACGCCGACACGACCGCCTTGGGCCGGGCGTCGTCGATGCGGACGGCCAGCTCGCGTGCCGCGAACCCGCCGAAGACGACCGAGTGCACCGCGCCGAGCCGCGCGCACGCCAGCATCGCCACGACCGCCTCGGGCACCATCGGCAGGTAGATGACCACGCGGTCGCCGCGGTCGACCCCCTGCGCCCGCAGCGCCCCGGCGAACCGGGCGACGAGGCCGGTCAGCTCGCCGTAGGTGTAGGTCCGGACGGTCCCGGTGACGGGGCTGTCGTAGATCAGCGCGGCCTGGTCGCCGCGTCCCTCCTCGACGTGCCGGTCCAGCGCGTTGTCGCAGGTGTTGAGCTCACCGCCGGTGAACCAGCGGTAGAACGGCGGCGCCCCGTCGTCCAGTACGCGGTCGGGCGGGACGAGCCAGCGCACGTCCCGTGCCGCCAGGCCCCAGAATCGGGTCGGATCGGCGATGCTGCGTTCGTACGCGGCCGCGTAGGCGCCCATGTCGTCCTCCCGGTCGGGTGTCCTGGCCCGCTGCTTCCGGCCCGCTCGGCGATCGGGCCGCATCCCTATAGGGCATGGCGCGGGTGCCGTTCGTCAAGGCCCCGCGCCGCCCGGCCCGCGCCGCACGGGCGCCCGGCGTGCGTACGGCATGCCCCGCAGCAAGGGGGCGAACCAGGCCGTCCGGCCTGCTAGTCGGAGTGGCGGAACCCGTGCGCGAGGGCGACGATCGCGGCCACGACGGAGCCCGCGGCGACGACCCAGAAGCACAGCTCGTACGCGGCGAGGGTGGGGACGTCGGTGCCGGCGATGACCTGCCCGGCGAGGACGGACGCGGTGACCGCGCCGGCGATTCCGCCGCCGGTGGTGCGCACGAGCGAGTTGATGCCGCTGGCGATGCCGCTCTGGTCCATCGGGACGTGCTGGATGGCGAGCGTGCCGAGCGCCGCGTAGGCGATGCCGAACCCGATCCCCTGGATGGCGCTGAACGCGAGCATGTCGTACACGTGCGAGTTCGACACCGCCAGCCACGCGTAGCACAGCCCGGCGAAGGCCGACCCGATGGCGAGCGTGAACGCGGGACCGATCCAGGCGGCGATCCGCCCGGCCATGAAGGAGAAGGCCAGCATCGTGACCGTACTCGGCAGCATGTAGAGCCCGACGTCCAGGACCGAGCCGTCCAGCCCGTACCCGACCACGTCCGGCTTCGCCTGCACGAAGCCCGCGATCAGTGTGAACGAGGCGAACATCGAGAACCCGAGCAGCGCCGAGGCGACGTTGGCCGACAGCGACCGCGCGCCGACGAGCAGGTTCAGCCGCACCAGCGGGGCGCGGACCCGCAGCTCGATCACGACCCAGGCGGCGCACAGCACGGCGGCGGCGGTGAACAGGCCGAGGACGCCGCCGGACGTCCAGCCCCACGCGTTGCCCTCGCTGATGCCGAGCAGCAGGCAGATCAGCCATGCGGCGAGGACGGCCACGCCCGGGTAGTCGGGCCGCCCGCCCGCGCGGACGCCGACGTCGCGGGCGGCGGTCCCCACCAGCACCAGCCCGGCCGCGGCCATCGCGCCGGCGATCCAGAACACCGGGCGGTGGCTGTCGGTGCGGGCAGCGATCAGCCCGGTCACGATCATGCCGGCGCTGCCGCCGGCGCCCATGGTGGCGCTGACGACGCCGATCGCGGTGGTGATCCGCTCGCGCGGAAACGTGTCCCGGATCATGCCGATGGCCAGCGGGATCATCGACGCCGAGACGCCCTGCAGCGCGCGTCCGGCGATCAGGACGATGAGCGATCCCGACAGCGCGCAGATCACCGAGCCGGCCAGCAGCAGGGCGAGGGCGAGCAGGATCATCCGCTTCTTGCCGTACATGTCGCCGAACCGCGTCAGCAGCGGGGTGGCGACCGCACCGGCCAGCAGCGATGCGGTGAACACCCATGTCACATCGGTGATCGGGGCGTCGAAGCGGTCCATGAGCTGGGGCAGCATCGGCAGCACCAGGGTCTGCTGCACCGCCACGGACATCCCGGCGAACGCCAGTGCGACCAGGGTGAGGCCGGTGCGCCCGGGATCGGGGGGCGGGCGCCGGGCCGTCTCGCGCGCCGTGGTCGGGGCGCCGGTCATCGAACCTCCATCGGCCGGTCGCCGGGGGAGCCGGCCGATCGGCGATCTTGTTACTTAAGTTAAGTAAGTGTAGAACGGTAGGCTGGGTGGCATGTCATCACCGGTGCCGCCGGACATCGTGGAGATCGAGCGGGCGCTCAGCCGGGTCGCGCACATGCTGACCCGGTTCAAGCAGCACGACCGCACCGTGGTCGCGGCCGGCGTCCCGGTCGACCGCGCGGCCGTGCCGCTGCTGCGCGCCCTCGCCGAGAACGCGGGCCCCATGCGGCCGGGGGAGCTGGCCGTCCGGCTGGCCGTCGAGGCGCCGCACGTCACCCGGCAGGTCCAGCGGCTGGAGCGGGCCGGGTACGTCGAGCGGGTCCCCGACCCCGACGACGGGCGGTGCCTGCGGGTCGGGCTCAGCGGCGCCGGGCTGGAGGCCGTCGAGGCCATCCGCGCGTCCGGGCGGCGCTGGATCTCGGGGGCCCTCGCCGAATGGTCGCCCGCCGAGCGCGAGCGGCTGGCCGGGCTCGTGCACCGGATGGTCGACGACTTCGAGGCTCACTCCGGCACCCCCGACGCGAGTACCGCAGACGCGGGCGCCCCCGACGCCGGCGCGCCCGATGCCGGTGCGCCCGCCGCGGGCCCCCGGATGGCGGCGCCGTCCGGCCATGCCGGGTCGGGCCGGAGCTGAACCGATGACGGTTTCGAGTCGTTTGTGGTTTACGTGATGTTAGAGAGATTTTCCAGGCCGCGGTGTGTGCGAGATCTGGTTTTGCGACGGGCTCCCACCTCCATAGGGTTACCTTTCGTGGACCGTCGTCTGCACAACCCCCGCAATGGTCTCCCCCGCCCGGCCCGTCGCCGCGCTTCCTTCCGCATCCCTTTCCGGGAGGGACGCTGATGCACGTCGTCACCACCGCCGGCCACGGTGGGCACGGCAAGTCGGCGCTCGTGCGCGCCCTCACCGGCAAGGAGCCCGAGGAGCCGGGCGCGTGGACGGAGCTGCCCTCGGGACGCCGCGTGGCCTTCGTCGACGCGCCCGGGGACGAGCAGGGCGTCCCGGCCATGCTCGCCGGCGCCGCCCCCGCGTCCGCCGTCCTGCTGGCCGTCGCCGCCGACGAGGGGTGGATGCCGCAGACGCAGGAGCATCTGGAGGCCCTCGGCGCGCTCGGCGTCCGGTTCGGCGTCGTCGCCGTCACCAAGGCGGACGCCGCCGACCCGAAGCTCGCGCTGCGCCAGGTCCGCGAGCGCCTCGCCGGGACCGCGCTGCGCGGTGCGGAGGCGGTCGCCGTCAGCACCGGCACCGGGACCGGGACCGGGACCGGCGAGCTGGCCGCGGCACTGGACCGGCTCGCCGGCCGCCTCCCCGTCCCCGACCCCGCCGCCCCGGTGCGGCTGTGGATCGACCACGCCTTCACCGCCGGCCGCCAGACCGTCGTCACCGGCACCCTCGCCGCCGGGACGATCGCCGTCGGCGACGAGCTGCTCCTGATGCCCGCCGGCGAACGCGTCCGCGTCCGGACGATCGGCTGCGCGGGCGAGCCGTGCGAGTCCGTCGGCGGCGTGTCGCGGATCGTGCTGACCCTGCGCGACGCGGGACGCGTGGACGGCGGCATGGCCCTGGTCGCCGCCGGCGCCTGGACCCACACCACCTGCATCGACGTCCGCACCCGATTCGGCGAGGCGTCCGGCCGGCTCGCGCGGCGGATGACCCTGCACATCGGGTCGGCCGCCGTCCCGGTCCGGCTGCGGCCCCTCGGCCCCGACACCGCCCGCCTGACCCTGAACACGCGGGTCGCCCTGCACCTCGGCGACACCGGGATCCTGCGCGACCCCGCGCGCCGCTCGATCGCCGGGGTGAGCGTCCTGGACGTCCGGCCGCCGACCCTGGTGCGGCGCGACGCGGGCGCGGCACGGGCACGGGAGCTGGCGTCCTGGCCCGACCGGCCGGACGGCACGATCGTGCTGCGCCGGCACGGCGTCCTCCGCCGGTCCGAGCTGTCGGTCATGGGCTGCGCGCCGCCGCCGGACGCGGTCACGCTGAACGGCGAATGGGTCGCCGACCCCGCGCACTGGGACTCGCTGTTCGAGCGCCTCAGCGAGGAGACGTCGCGGCACGCCGCCGAGAGCCCGCACGCCCCGGGGATCCCGCTGGAGACCGTCCGGCTGCGCCTCGGCCTCCCGGCCCGCCGGCTCGTCGCCGCGCTCGTCCGCCCGCCGCTGCGCGTGGAGGCCGGACGCGTCTACGGCCCCGCACCCGCCGCCGCACGGGTCCCGGAGCAGGCCCCGCGGCAGATGGCCTCCACCGCGATCGCGTCCGCGCCGCCGCCGCCCTGGGCGGACGCCGTGGAGCGCCTCCGGGCCGACCTCGCGGACGCCCCGTTCTCGGCGCCCGCCGCCGGCCGTCTCGCGGAACTGGGCCTCACGGGCGGGAACCTCGCCGACGCCGAACGCGCGGGCGCCGTCCTGCGGATCGGCGGCGGCGCCGACGGCGACCGCGACGGGACCGACATCGTCCTGCTGCCGGGCGCGGACCGGGAGGCGCTGCGCATCCTGTCCGCCCTGCCGCAGCCGTTCACGCCCGGGCAGGCCGGGAGCGCCCTGTCCACCAGCCGCCGCATCGCCGTCGCCCTGCTGCGCCACCTGGACGGGCTCGGCCTCACCGAACGCCGCCGCTCCTGACCCTTGGGTGAAAACCGGTTGAACCGCGACCCTGTCTTCTGGCGTCATAGATCACGGTTCGGATCCCGCTGATCAAGGAGAAGGCATGCCGTACCAGACCATCAAGGGCGGCCGCGTTCCCATCCGGATGTGGACCGACCCGGCCACCGTCGAGGACCCGGCCCTCGACCAGCTCCGCAACGTCTCCGCCCTGCCGTGGGTGGAGGGCCTCGCGGTGATGCCCGACGTCCACTACGGCAAGGGCGCCACCGTCGGCTCGGTCATCGCGATGAAGGACGCGGTGTCCCCGGCGGCCGTCGGCGTCGACATCGGCTGCGGGATGACCGCCGCGAAGTCGTCGCTCACCGTCGAGGACATGCCCGACGACCTGTCGGGCCTGCGCGGCCGGCTGGAGAGGGCGATCCCCGTCGGCCGCGGATCGCACCGGCAGGCCGTCGACCCGGACGGGCTCCCGAACCTGAAGGAGCGCGGCTGGTACGACTTCTGGAAGGCGTTCGACGACCTGCACCCGGCGGTGCGGTCCCGCCTCGGCCGCGCCCGCGTCCAGATGGGCACGCTCGGCGGCGGCAACCACTTCCTGGAGCTGTGCGCGGACGACGACGGCGCGATCTGGCTCGTCCTGCACTCGGGGTCCCGCAACATCGGCAACGAGCTGGCCGAACAGCACATCGAGGCCGCCCGCAAGCTGCCGCACAACCAGGACCTGCCGGACAACGACCTCGCCGTCTTCCTCGCCGGCACCGCGAAGATGGACGCCTACCGCCACGACCTGTTCTGGGCGCAGGAGTACGCGCGCCGCAACCGCGCCGTCATGATGGCGCTCGCCCAGGAGGTCGTGACGAAGCGGTTCGGGGAGAAGCGCTGCCGCTGGAACCAGATCATCTCCTGCCACCACAACTACGTGGCGGAGGAGGAGTACGGCGGTACGGAGCTGCTCGTCACCCGCAAGGGAGCCATCCGCGCGGGCGCCGGCGACCTCGGCATCATCCCGGGGTCGATGGCGACCGGCACCTACATCGTGCGGGGCCTCGGCAACGAGACCGCCTACAACTCGGCCTCGCACGGCGCGGGCCGCAGGATGAGCCGCAACAAGGCCCGCAAGAACTTCACCGTGGACGACCTGGTCGAGCAGACCCGCGGCGTCGAGTGCCGCAAGGACAGCGGCGTCATCGACGAGATCCCGGGCGCCTACAAGGACCTGGAGACGGTGATCGAGGCGCAGTCGGACCTGGTCGAGGTCGTGGCGCACCTCCGCCAGCTCATCTGCGTCAAGGGCTAGCCGCACCTCCCCGGCCCGGGCCGCGCCCGGGCCGGGGAGGTGCGGGAGGTCAGTGGACCCGCAGCAGAACGGGCCACGTCCTCGGCCCGACCTCGCCGTCGGCGGCGACGCCGCCCCAGCTCTGGACGGCCTGGACCGCACGC
Source organism: Spirillospora sp. NPDC048824 (assembly GCF_043198455.1). NCBI lineage: Bacteria > Bacillati > Actinomycetota > Actinomycetes > Streptosporangiales > Thermomonosporaceae > Spirillospora > Spirillospora sp. NPDC048824. The sequence continues at coordinate 161,032 of NZ_JBICUS010000015.1, forward strand.
TCGGTGACCGGCCCGAAGTCGCCGTCGATCTTCACCTCGGGATGCGACCGGGCGAGCAGCAGACCCTGCACGGTCTCGACGTGTTCGCCCCGGTCGCCGCGCTTGAGCAGGGGAAGGTCACTCATGAGGTTCTCCATCCACGATGAGCCGGACGAGCCCGAGCCGCCGGACCCGCCCGAGCCGCCGGAGTAGGCGGGGCGCCCGTACCCGGCGATGACGCCCGCCGAGCGGACGCGCCGCAGGCACTGGTTCGAGGTGTTGCCCTCGATGGTCTGGATCCGCCCGCCGCCGAGGACGCGTTCGACGACGCCGACGTGGTCGACCCGGGAGATCGAGTTGGTACCGGACCAGTCGTAGAACACGATGTCGCCGGGGCGGCACCGGTTGACGTTGGCGGTGGTGCCGGAGTGCCAGCGACCGAGTTTCTTGAAGTCGTTGGCGTGCGTGGGCGTGTAGGCGCGGTCCCCGTTCGGGCAGACCGCCCCGTGGTTGCCGGACTTCCATGCCGCCCACGTGATGGCTGCGTCACACCAAGGGAAGTTGTACGAGTACGCACTGCCGTTGCGCTCGGCGTACCACCGTTGAATGTGGTTGGGCTCCCCGAGGCCGATGATGGAACGCATCTGCCGGAGCATGCCGGGTGCAGACATTAGATCTCCCCAAGCATGTCGTGGCTAGCGATCAGATACATCGCAGCGCTCAGCACGCGGTCTGCTTGCCGCCGCTCGCCCGCTTGTCCGCGTAGCAGGCGGCGAGCGGGCGAGTCTCGCGACAACGTGAGCAGCGTTTCTCCCGCAGCATTTCCGCCGCGCTCACCGCGCACCGTCCGGGTCCGGGGGGCCGTCGCCCCGGTGGACGCCGTCGGCGTCCGGTTCGCCGTACAGGCTCCGGAGGACCTCCTCCTCGTCGGCCTCGGTGGCGCGGGCGCCGTTGACCGGCTCCGGCGGCAGCGGTTCGCTCATGTCATCCTCCATCCGGCGCGCCTCCACGCCGGTGACGACCATAGCGACCCGCTCGCCGGCCTTGCCGACTTTCCGGGACGATCCGGAGGTCGCCTCCTCAGGGCTCAGGCGAGGACGCGGTCGATGAAGGCGGTGACGTCGGCGAGGACCTCGCCGCGGTTGGTCTCGTTGAACACCTCGTGCCGCGCGCCGGGGTAGATCCGCTCGGTGAGGCCGCCGCCGCGGATCGCCTCGATGCCGGTCCGGGTGTCGCCCGGCCGCACGAGCCGGTCGGCCTCCCCGTGCACGTAGAGGGTGGGCAGGGCGCCGAGGGACCCGTGCTCGTTGACGCGCGTCAGCGCGGTGTCGAGGGCCTTCACGGTGGCCTTCCTGAACGGGCCGTGCCAGATGAGCGGGTCCTCGGTGTACGCCCTGCCGACGGCCGGGTCGCGCGACAGCGTGGACGGGTCGATCGGCTCGTCGGGCATCTCGTCCAGGGGGAGCAGCTCCTCGACGACGTGCCAGCGGCCGAGCACCGGCCCCGACAGCACCAGCGCGGCGAGGAGACCGCCGTGCAGCTGGGCGTACCGGGACGCGATCAGCCCGCCCATCGAGTGGCCGATCATGACGACGGGCAGCCCGGGATGGTCGCCGCGCGCCGACTCCACGACCGTGTGCACGTCGGCCACGACGTCGTCGTAGTCCTCGACCAGCACCCGCTCGCCCGCGGAGCGGCCGTGCCCCATGTGGTCGGGGCCGCACACGACGGCGCCGTGCCGGACGAGGACGTCCGCGACATGGTCGTAGCGGCCGAGGTGCTCGCCGTAGCCGTGCACGAGGACGGCGGCGTAGCGCGGCTCGCCGTCCGCCCAGATCCGGGCGGTGATCGCGCCCCGCGTCCCCGCGAACTCCCATTCCCGCGCCGTGGTCACTCCGGCCTCCTGGTGGTCACTCGGGTCTCCTCGATGGTCTACGGAACGTAACCGTCTCCCGCGATGCGACGGAACGTCAACCACCGGAATAGGGTGGAGTGTCCGACCGCAATTCTCGGCGGGCAGTGAGTCCGTCCGCCGCACAGCAGGAAGGGGCGCCCGTGCTGGTCGACACCTTCGGCCGAACCGCGACGGACCTGCGGGTCTCCCTCACCGACCGCTGCAACCTCCGATGCTCGTACTGCATGCCGCCCGAGGGCCTGGACTGGCTGCCCAAGCCCGAGGTCCTCACCGACGACGAGGTCGTGCGCCTCGTGGGCCTGGCCGTCCGGGAGCTCGGGGTCACCGAGGTCCGCTACACCGGCGGCGAGCCGCTGCTGCGGCGCGGTCTCCCCGACGTCGTGCGGCGGACGGGGGAACTGGAGCCCCGGCCGCAGATCTCCCTGACCACCAACGGCATCGGGCTCGACCGGCTGGCCGTGCCGCTGGCCGAGGCCGGGCTCGACCGGGTCAACGTGTCCCTCGACACCCTCGACCGCGACACTTTCAAACGGCTCGCGCACCGCGACCGGCTGGACGACGTCCTGAAGGGGCTGGCCGCCGCGCAGGCCTCGGGACTGCGGCCCGTCAAGGTCAACGCGGTGCTGATGCGCGGCGTCAACGACCACGAGGCCGTCCCGCTGCTGCGCTACTGCCTCGACCACGGCTACCGGCTGCGGTTCATCGAGCAGATGCCGCTGGACGCCCAGCACGGCTGGACCCGCGAGAACATGATCACCGCGGACGAGATCCTCGAACGGCTGTCGGCGGAGTTCGACCTCGCGCCCGACGAGCAGCACGACCGCGGCAGCGCGCCCGCGGAGGCGTTCACGATCGGCGGCGGCCCGGACGTCGTCGGCGTGATCGGCTCGGTGACCAGGCCGTTCTGCGGCGCCTGCGACCGGGTGCGGCTCACCGCGGACGGGCAGATCCGCAACTGCCTGTTCGCCACCGAGGAGTCCAACCTGCGCGACGCGCTGCGCGGCGGCGCCACCGACACCGAACTCGCCGACCGGTGGCGCAAGGCGGTGTGGGCCAAACGCGCCGGGCACGGCATCGACGATCCGACGTTCCTGCAGCCCGCCCGGCCCATGTCGGCGATCGGCGGCTGATGGACCGCGGCCCCGGGCCGTTCGACGCGGTCGTGCTCGCCGGCGGGCGCGCCCGCCGGTTCGGCGCCGACAAGCCCGCCGCGCCCGTCGGCGGCCGCGCGCTGATCGAGTGGGCGGCCGCCGCCGCGTCCGGTGCGTCCCGGCTGATCGTGGTGGGGCCGCCGCGGGACGTCCTGCCGGGGGCCGTGCTCGTCCGGGAGGACCCGCCGGGCGCCGGGCCGGTGCCCGCGCTGCGGGCGGGGCTGGCCGAGGTGCGCGCACCGCGGCTGGCGCTGCTGGCCGCCGACATGCCGTTCCTGCGTCCCGCCCACCTCGCCCGGCTGCTGGACGCGATGGGGGACCGGGCCGGTTCCGTGCTCGTGGACGGCGACGGCCGCGAACAGTGGCTCGCCGGGTGCTGGCGCGCCGGAACGCTGCGGGAGGCGCTGAACGGCTACCCGGGCGCGTCGCTGCGCGGGCTGCTCGGCCCCCTGGCCCCCGTCACGGTCGCGTTGCCGGCGGACGCCCGCCCGGCCTGGTACGACTGCGACACCCCCGAGGAGCTGGCCGCCGCCGAGCGCCTGCTTTGATCGTGTGAGAGTGGGCAGATTCGCCAGAACCATGCGTGAAGGGGGACCCATGTCGGTGCTTGAGGACTGGATCAATGCGGCCTGCGGCGAACTGGGTCTCGAACGTTGCGACATCGACCGCGACCTGGTGCTGGACCTGGCCCGCGACGTCGCTCACGGGGTCGCGCGGCCGGGCGCGCCGCTGACGGCGTACCTGCTCGGCCTCGCGGTCGGCCAGGGCGCGCCCGCGCGGGACGCCGCCGCCCGGCTGACCGAGATGGCCGAGGGCTGGAGCGCCAGGACCGCCGAGGCCGCCGAGGGGACCGAGGCCGCGGTGCCGGGGCCGGCCGAGGTTCCCGGGCCGGCGGGCGAACCCGTCCTCGACGACGCCTAGCCGCCGGCCGCGGGCGCGTCGAGGTCGGTGACGGGCACCACGTCCTTCAGGAAGTCGCGGCGGTCGAGGAACGCCGACAGGCTCTCGCGGTGCGCGTCGCAGGCGAGCCAGACCTTCCGCCGGTCCGGCGTGTGGATCTTCGGGTTGTTCCAGCGCAGCGCCCACACGGCGTCGGCGCGGCACCCCTTGGCGGAGCACTGCCGTTCGCCGGGGCCGGTCCCCGGAGCGGAGTCGGTCATCGGCCCACTGTGGCACAGCCCGCCCGCCGGAACGTGCCCGCCCCGCGTTTCGCCAGGTGATCGCCGGATAGGACCCAGCCGTGCGGACCGAGGGCTCAGGCGCCCCGGACCAGGGCCGGGACGGGCGGCGCCGCTGGGAGGCCCTCTCGGTCTGCCTGGTCGCGGCGTTCATGACGCTGCTGGACGTCAGCATCGTCAACGTGGCGCTGCCCTCGATCCGCGATGGGCTGAACGCGTCCGAGGCCGGGCTGCAGTGGATCCTGTCGGGATACGCGCTTGCGTTCGGCCTCGTCCTCGTGCCGGCCGGGAGGCTCGGTGACGCCCGCAGCCGCCGCGCCGTGTTCCTGTACGGGCTCGCGCTGTTCACGGCGGCGAGCGCGCTGGCCGGGATCGCCCCGACGATCCTGTTCCTCATCGTGGCCCGGCTCGTGCAGGGCGTCGCGGGCGGCATCCTCAACCCGCAGGTCGCGGGCCTCATCCAGCAGCTGTTCCACGGCGCCGAGCGGGGCCGGGCGTTCGGCGCGCTCGGCGCCGTGATCGGGATCGCGACCGCCGTCGGCCCGCTGCTCGGCGGCGCGCTGATCGCCGTCGCCGGGCCGGAGCAGGGCTGGCGGTGGGTGTTCTACGTCAACGTCCCGGTCGGGGTGGTGGCGCTCGTGCTGGCGTGGCGGCTGCTGCCCGCGCCCGTCTACGGGGAGCGCCAGGGCCTCGACCCGATCGGCGTGGTGCTGCTGGGCGCGGGCATCGTGTGCGTGCTGCTGCCGTTCGTCCAGGAACAACAGCGGCAGAGCGCCCTCACGTGGCTGTTGGTCCCCGCGGGCGCGGTACTGATCGCGGTGTTCGCCGCGTGGGAGCGACGCGCCCGGACGCCGATGGTCGACCTCGGCCTGTTCCGGCTCCGCTCGTACGCGCTGGGTTCGGCGATCGCGCTGCTGTTCTTCGCCGGGTTCACCGCGATCTTCTTCATCTTCACCCTCTACCTGCAGAGCGGCCTCGGCTACAGCGCGCTCGGCGCGGGCCTCGCGGTCACCCCGTTCGCGGTGGGGTCGGGCATCGGGTCCGCCGTCGGGGGACGGATCGTGGCGCGGTACGGGCGTCCGCTCGTCGCCGCCGGGCTGGCCCTGGTCCTGGTGGGCCTCGGCGGGGCGTGGGTGGCGGTCGAGCTGAGACCCGGCAGCGGTGTGGCGTGGGCGACCGCGGCGCCGCTGCTGGCGGCGGGCCTCGGCACCGGCCTCGTCATCGCGCCCAACCAGACGATCACCCTGTCGGAGGTGCACCACACCGGGGGCGGCAGCGCGGCGGGCGTGCTGCAGGCGGGGCAGCGCGTCGGCACCGCGATCGGGATCGCCGCCGCCGGATACCTGTTCTTCGCCACCCTCTCCGGCACGGGAGGGGACTGGGCGGCCGCGTTCCGCGACGGGCTGATCGTCGTCATGGTGTTCGTCCTGGCGGCGCTGGTGGCGGCGGCCGCGGACCTGGCCGCCGGCCGCCGTGCGGGGAGCGGCGGCTAGCCGTGTTCCCGGCGCCCGCGAGCCCTCGGCGCATACGTGCGGAGGGCGCGTGCCGCCAGGGCGAGGGCGCCCGCGGTGCCGAGGACGGCCCCGGCGAGGATCAGGTTCTGGCGCCTGATCCGCGCCGGGATCTCCGCGTAGGGCACCGTCGAGAACGACACCAGCTCGTAACGGGACACGTAGCGTCCGGCCAGGCGCCGCTCCAGCGCGTGCGTCGCGGCCTGCTTCGTCCGGTACACCGGGGACGACACGCGGTCGCGCATCTCGATGAAGTTGTCCAGCGCCATCTCGGCGATCGCGTCGGTGTTGGGCTTGCGCCGCTCCTCGTAGAGCGACAGCGCGCGGGCCCAGTCGCCGCCGGTCTCGGTGAGGCACCGGTCGATCTCGATGCAGTCCTCGAACGCGCAGTTGGCGCCCTGCCCGAAGAACGGGACGATCGCGTGCGCGGCGTCGCCCAGCAGCGCCGTGATCGCGCCGCCGGCCCCGGACCGGGTCCACGGCCGGCACCGGACGGTCACCAGTGACCCGACGGGGTTGCGCCCGTAGTCGGCCGTCAGGTCCGGCATGAGGTCCGTGACGTCGGGATAGTGGCGCTCGAAGCAGGCGGTGACCTTCTCCGGCGTGTCCAGCGCGTCGAGGTCGGCCTTGGGCCAGAACAGCGTGCAGGTGAACGACCGGTCGAGGTTGGGCAGGGCGATCATCATCGAGGTGCCGCGGGGCCAGATGTGCAGCGCGTCCGGGTCGAGGGCGAACTCGCCGTCCCTGGGCGGGATGGTCAGCTCCTTGTAGCCGTGCTCAAGGAAGTCGGCGTCGTCGTCCAGCTCCAGGGACCGGCGGACCGCGCTGTAGGCGCCGTCCCCCGCCAGGACGACGTCGGCGGGCTCGGCGTCGGCGTCCTCAAGGAGCACCGCTCCGGTTTCGGCGTCGACGCCGGTGACGCGCTGGGAGAACCGCAGCGTGACCCCGGGGGTGGCGTCGGCGGCGTCGAGCAGCGACCGGTTGAGCTCGGCCCGGCCGATGGAGTTGATGGCGCGCTCGCCGTCCGCGCTGTACGGCTGGAAGTTCTGCCCGCCGGACAGGGGGTGCACCATCCGCCCGTGCATCGGCAGTGCCCGCTTGAGGGACTGGTCGCGCAGGCCCACCTGCTCCAGCGCGGCAAGGCCCCGGGCGGAGATCGCCAGGTTGATCGAGCGTCCGCGTTCGGCGCCCGCGACCCGCGGGTCGGGGCGCCGCTCGTACACGGTCACGGGGATGCCCCTGCGGCCCAGCAGCACCGCCAGCAGGGAGCCCGCCAGGCCGGCGCCGACGATCGCGACCCGCTCGCCGCCGCCGTCACGCACCATCGGCGGGGGCCTCCCCCGTACTCGCCGGTCCCGTACTCGCCGGCTCGGTCTGCGAGCGGACCTCCCACAGGTCGGGGAAGGAGGGGGCGAACAGCGTGCGGCGCAGGTAGTCCGCGCCGGCCGAGCCGCCCGTGCCGATCTTCGCGCCGATCGTCCGCTCCACCATCTTCAGGTGCCGGTACCGCCATTCCTGGATGCCCTCGTCGACGTCGACGAGCGCCTCGCAGACCTCGGCGGCGGGCCCGGACTCGTCGGCGTAGACGGCGAGCAGCGCCTTCTGCACGCCCGGGTCGGGCTCCCAGGCGCGGGAGGTGTCGCGGTCGAGGGCCTCGGGCGGGACGGAGAAGCCCTTGCCGTCCAGGTAGCGCAGCAGGGAGTCGAAGATCGACCGGCGGGACACCGCCGCCTGGAGCCGCTCGTCGTCGCGCAGGTCCGAGGCCGGGAACCTGCGCCGCCCGAGGACGGCCTCGATCTCGCGGAACTGCTCGCTCTGGAACCCGCTGGAGCTTCCGAGGACGTCGCGGAACGCGGCGAACTGCCGGGGCGTCATCGTCTCCAGCACGTCCAGCTGCCCGACCACGGTCTTGAGGATCTTGGCGATCCGGCGGGCGGTGTGCATCGATCCCGCGCTGTTGCCCTCCTCCAGCCTGCTCTGCAGCAAACCGGCCTCGTGCAGGATCTGTTTGAACCACAGCTCGTAGACCTGATGAATGATCACGAAGAGCAGCTCGTCGTGGGCCCGGGTCTTCGGCTCCTGACAGGACAGGAGATCATCGAGCTTCAGATAGCCGCCGTACGTCATTGTCGGCGAATCCGCCATCACGCCTCCTTGAGACACAACGGATGTCCCCGCAGCATATGGGATCGTTCCGCACGTCCCCCGGACGGGTGCCGCCGCGCCCTCCGAACCGGGCACCGGGCTGGAACACCCGGTTCCGCGACCACTGAGCCTCACCACCGGCCCTCACCGCGGGCACGCCCGTCCTCGGGGAACGGGCCAGGACGTCAGTCGACCTCGCCGGCGGAGACGCGGACCGCGCGCAGGGCGGCGGTGATCCCCGCGGCCTCGGCGGCGGGCAGGTCGGCGATGCCGAAGCCCGACTCGTTGAGGGCCCGGGTGGCCTCCTCGGCCAGGTCGCGCCCGGCCGGGGTGATGGCGGCCAGGACGACGCGGCGGTCGTCGGGGGAGGGACCGCGGCCGACGAGGCCGCGCTGCTCCAGCCGGCCGATCACGTTGGTGACCGACGCGGGGTGGACCATGAGGCGGGTGCCCATCTTGCCCATGGGGAGCGTCCCGGTACGGGTGAAGGCGAGCAGGCGCAGCGCCTCGTAGGCGGCGAACGTCAGCGCGTACGGTTTGAGTACGGCCTCGATCCGGCTGAGCAGGATCTGCTGGGCCCGCATCACCGAGGTGACGGCCGCCATGTGGTCGGCGTGCTCGGGCCAGCGGATGCTCCACTGGCGGTGGGCCTCGGCGATCGGGTCGGGGGTCTCGGGCACCGGACCACCGTATGTCGTCGAGGGCGGTGTGGTCTTGACCGGGTCGCGCACGGAAACTATTTTAACTTCCAAATATTGGATGTCCAAGGTTTGAGGTGGAGACGGTGACGGGGGATCTGCACGTGCCGGTGCACCCGGTGCGGTTCGTGACGGCGGCCGCGCTGTTCGACGGCCACGACGCGGCCATCAACATCATGCGGCGCATCCTGCAGTCCCAGGGCGCCGAGGTGGTGCACCTCGGGCACGACCGCTCGGTCCGCGCGGTCGTCGACGCCGTCCTGGAGGAGGATGCGCAGGGCGTGGCGATCAGCTCGTACCAGGGCGGCCACGTCGAGTACTTCGAGTACCTGTCGCGCAGCCTCAAGGAGGCCGGCGCCGAGCACGTGCGGGTGTTCGGCGGGGGCGGCGGCGTGATCGTCCACGAGGAGATCGCGCGGCTGTCGGGCGCCGGCGTGCGGATCTTCTCCCCCGAGGACGGGCAGCGGCTCGGCCTCCCCGGGATGATCAACGAGCTGGTCCGCGACTGCGACGTCGACCTGGCCGCCGACCCCGTCCCGGCCGCGGCCGTGGTCGCGGGGGAGCGGCGCGCCCTCGCCCGGACCATCACCTGCCTGCAGGCCGGGCGGCTGCCCGAGGACGCGCGGGCCGCCCTCGCCGAGGCGGCGGGACGGCGGCGCGTCCCCGTCCTGGGCATCACCGGGACGGGCGGTTCCGGGAAGTCGTCGCTCACCGACGAGCTGGTGCGGCGGCTGCGCGTCGACCAGCGGGACGGGCTGCGCGTCGCGGTGCTGGCCGTCGACCCGACGCGGCGGCGCGGCGGCGGCGCCCTGCTCGGCGACCGCATCAGGATGAACGCCCTGGACGGCGACCGCGTCTTCTTCCGCTCCCTGGCGACCCGCGGCGCGCGGGAACTGCCCGACGGCATCGAGGACATCGTCGGCGCCTGCAAGGCCGCCGGATACGACCTGGTCATCCTGGAGACGCCCGGCATCGGGCAGGGCGACGCCGCGATCGTGCCGCTGGTCGACGTCTCGCTGTACGTGATGACGCCCGAGTTCGGCGCCGCCACCCAGCTGGAGAAGATCGACATGCTCGACTTCGCGGACGTCGTGGCGATCAACAAGTTCGAGCGGCGCGGCGCGGCCGACGCGCTGCGGGACGTGTCGCGGCAGCTGGTCCGCAACCGGGAGGCGTTCGGGCAGCGGCCCGAGGACATGCCCGTGTTCGGCACCAGCGCGGCCACGTTCGACGACGACGGCGTCACCGCGCTCTATCGGCACATCGGCGGGCTCCTCGGCGAGCACGGGCTGGAACTGGCGGACGGTGCCCTGCCCGAGATCACGACCAAGACCTCCACCGGCGCCGCGACGATCATCCCGCCCGGCCGGGTGCGGTACCTGTCCGGCATCGCCGAGACCGTGCGCGGCTACCACGCCGACACCGTCGAGCAGATCGAGGCCGTCCGGCGCGTCCAGCGGCTGGACGAGGTGCGCGCCGAGCTGACGGACGCCGCCGAGGTCGAGGGGCTGCTGGAGAAGGCGCGCCGCGACGTGGCCCCGGACAACGCCGGGCTGATCGAGGGCTGGCCGGCGGTCGTGGAGTCGTACTCGGGCGACGAGCAGGTCGTCCGGATCCGCGACAGGGAACTGCACACCGCGCTGACCCGTGAATCCCTGTCGGGCAGCCGCATCCCGCGGGTCGCGCTGCCGCGCTACACCGACCACGGTGAGCTGCTGAGGTTCCTCCGCAACGAGAACCTGCCCGGGCGGTTCCCGTTCACCGCCGGGGTGTTCCCGTTCAAGCGCGACAACGAGGACCCCGCCCGCATGTTCGCGGGGGAGGGCGACCCGTTCCGGACCAACCGCCGCTTCAAGCTGCTGTCGGAGGGCCAGCCCGCGACCCGCCTGTCGACCGCGTTCGACTCGGTCACCCTGTACGGGCGCGACCCGGACGAGCGTCCCGACGTCTACGGCAAGGTCGGCACGTCCGGCGTGTCGATCGCCACGCTGGACGACATGAAGGCGCTGTACGACGGTTTCGACCTGGCCTCGCCCACGACGTCGGTGTCGATGACCATCAACGGCCCCGCGCCCACGATCCTGGCGTTCTTCCTCAACACCGCCATCGACCAGGGGCTGGACGCCTTCTACGACGAGAACGGGCGCGCACCGTCCGAGGACGAGGCCGCGGCGATCCGCGCGCGTGTGCTGTCCACCGTGCGCGGCACCGTGCAGGCCGACATCCTCAAGGAGGACCAGGGGCAGAACACCTGCATCTTCTCCACCGAGTTCTCGCTGCGGATGATGGGCGACATCCAGGAGTGGTTCATCGCCAACAAGGTCCGCAACTTCTACTCGGTGTCCATCTCCGGCTACCACATCGCCGAGGCCGGGGCGAACCCCATCAGCCAGCTCGCGTTCACCCTCGCCAACGGGTTCACCTACGTCGAGTCGTACCTGGCCCGCGGCATGGACATCGACGACTTCGCGCCCAACCTGTCGTTCTTCTTCTCCAACGGCATGGACCCCGAGTACAGCGTCCTCGGACGTGTGGCCCGCCGCATCTGGGCCGTGGCCATGCGCGACCGGTACGGCGCCAACGAGCGCAGCCAGAAGCTCAAGTACCACGTGCAGACGTCCGGGCGCTCCCTGCACGCGCAGGAGATGGACTTCAACGACATCCGGACGACGCTGCAGGCCCTCATCGCCATCTACGACAACTGCAACAGCCTGCACACCAACGCCTACGACGAGGCCGTCACCACGCCGACGGCTGAGTCGGTGCGGCGGGCGCTGGCGATCCAGCTCATCATCAACCGCGAGTGGGGCCTGGCGATGAACGAGAACCCGCTGCAGGGGTCGTTCATCATCGACGAGCTGACCGACCTGGTCGAGGAGGCGGTGCTGACGGAGTTCGACCGCATCAGCGAGCGCGGCGGCGTGCTCGGCGCGATGGAGACCGGCTACCAGCGGGGCCGCATCCAGGACGAGTCGATGCTGTACGAGCAGCGCAAGCACGACGGATCCCTGCCGATCGTGGGCGTCAACACGTTCCGCGGCCCCGACGCCGGGGACGGGACACCGGACACGATCGAACTGGCCCGCGCCACCGAGGACGAGAAGCGGTCCCAGCTCGACCGGGTCCACGGCTACCAGGACGCGCACCGCGACGACGCCCGCGCGGCCCTCGCCGCCCTCCAGGACGCGGCGCGGTCGGGCGAGAACGTGTTCGCGGTGCTGATGGACGCGGCCCGCGTGTGCAGCCTCCAGCAGATCACCGACGCGTTCTTCGAGGTCGGCGGCCAGTACCGCCGCAACGTCTGAGCCCCCGTATGAGCGCTTTCGACGACACCGGCGCCCCGGTCCCCGTCCCGGACCGGGTGCGCCGCGTCGTGTCGATCGTCCCGTCCCTGACCGAGACCGTCGCCGTCACCGCGCCGGGCCTGCTGGCGGGCGCCACCGACTGGTGCACCCACCCCGCCGGCCTGGACGTCCCGCGCGTCGGGGGCACCAAGAACCCCGGCCTGGAGCGGATCGCGGAGCTGCGGCCCGACGTCGTGCTCGGCAACACCGAGGAGAACCGCCCCGCCGACGTCGAGGCGATGCGCGCCGCCGGGTTCGCGGTGTGGATGACGGAGATCCGCACCGTGGACGAGGCCCTGGCGTCGCTGCGCCGCATGCTCGCCGAGGCGTGCCGCGTCCCCGTGCCGGGCTGGCTGGACGAGGCGTCCCGCGTCTGGGCGGACGTCACGCCCGGCGAGCCCCGCTCGGCCGTCGTCCCGGTCTGGCGGCGGCCGTGGATGGTCGTCGGCCGCGACACCTTCACCGGCGACGTCCTGTCGCGGCTCGGGGTGTCCAACGTCTACGCGGGCCACCCCGAGCGCTACCCGAAGATCGCGCTGGAGGAGCTGAACGCCGCAGGCGCCGACCTGGTCGTGCTGCCGGACGAGCCCTACCGGTTCACCGCGGACGACGGCCCCGAGGCGTTCCCCGGCATCGACGCCGCGCTCGTCGACGGCCGCCATCTCACCTGGTACGGCCCGTCGCTCGCCGTCGCCCCCGCCGCGCTGTCACGGCAGCTCGCCGCCGCATCGCGCCACCCCGGCCCCCGGACCCGCTGAGCGCCCGCCGGCCGAGCGGACCTACCGGCCGGCCCGCTCCCCGCCGTGGGCGGGGCCGCGCGTGAACATCGCCTCCACGCAGGCGGCCATGCGCCCGTCCAGTTCCTCCGCCGGAAGGCCGATCTCGCGCGCCAGGTGCTCGCGCAGCAGCGTGTACCCGTAGATCGTGGACGCGATCGCCGCCTGCACGGCCTCGACGTCGTCGACGGGCAGCTCGCCGCGCGCGGCCTCCGCGGCGAGGTCCTCCCGGCTCGCGCCCCGGTTGAGCAGCACCCGGGGCCGGTCGTCGCCGTCCAGCACCAGCAGCGACGCCAGGACGACCGGCTCGGGGTTGCGCAGGCTCGTCCAGAACAGCCGTGCCAGCCGCTTGCGCAGTGGCAGCCCGGCCGCGTCCACCGCGTCCTCGGCGTTCGGCCGGGACCGGTGGAACAGCGCCGACCGCAGCAGCGCCCGGCGCGACCCGAAGTACTGGTAGACCAGCCCGCGGTTGACGCCCGCCTCGTCGGCGACCTGCCGCAGGTTCAGCCCGGCGAGGACGCCGCCGCGCCGCAGCAGCGTGATCGCCGCCGCGCGCAGCGACTCCTCGGTCGCCTCCCGGTCCCGCGCCGGGCCGTCCCTGCGGGCCGTCCGCGCGGTCACGTGCGGCGCCTTTGTGGGGGGACGACCCCCCACGCCCCCCGGTTCATGCCCGTGGGCCGCCGGCCACGTAGATCACCTGGCCGGACACGAACGAGGCGTCGTCGCTCACGAGGAACGCCACCGTCCCGGCGATGTCCTCGGGGACGCCGACGCGCCGGACGGGGATCTCCTTGGCGGCGGCGGCCTTGAAGTCCTCGAACCCGACGCCGACGCGGGCGGCGGTCGCGGCCGTCATCTCCGTCGCGATGAACCCCGGCGCGATCGCGTTGGCGGTCACGCCGAACCTGCCCAGCTCGATCGCGAGGGTCTTGGTGAAGCCCTGCAGCCCCGCCTTGGCGGCCGAGTAGTTCACCTGCCCGCGGTTGCCGAGCGCCGACACCGACGACAGGTTGACGATCCGGCCCCAGCCGGCCTTCGTCATGTGCTCCTGCGCGGCGCGGCTCATCAGGAACGAGCCGCGCAGGTGCACCGACATGACGGTGTCCCAGTCGTCGTCGGTCATCTTGAACAGCAGGTTGTCGCGGGTGACGCCGGCGTTGTTGATGAGCACGACGGGCGGGCCGAGCTCGGCCGCGACGCGGGCGACGGCGGCGGTGACCTGCGCGGAGTCGGCGACGTCCACGCCGACGGCGAGGGCCTTCCCGCCGTCCTTCTCGATCTGCGCCACGGTCCCGGCGCAGGCGGCCTCGTCGAGGTCGCAGACCGCGACGGCGAACCCCTCCCGGGCGAGCCGGACGGCGGTGGCGGCGCCGATGCCCCGCGCCGCGCCGGTGACGATGGCGACCCTGGTGTCGGTCATGTCGACTGCCCCTCTCAGACCTGGAGGTCCTTGGCGATGATGGTCTTGAGCACCTCGCTGGTGCCGCCGTAGATGCGGGTGACCCGGGCGTCGGTGTACAGCCGCGCGATCGGGTATTCGAGGATGTAGCCGTAGCCGCCGTGCAGCTGCAGGCACTTGTCGACGACGCGGGCCTGGACCTCGGTGCAGAACAGCTTGCACACGGCGGCGTCGGCGGGGGTGAGCTCCCCGGCGTCGAGGGCCTCGATGCAGCGGTCGACGAGCGAGCGGGCCGCCTCGACCTCGGTGGCGCACTCGGCGAGGACGAACTTGGTGTTCTGGAACGACGACACGGTCTTGCCGAAGACGGTGCGGTCCTGGACGTACCTGCGGGCGAACTCCACGGCGGCGGCGGCGGACGCGTAGGAGCTGGTCGCGATGCCGAGGCGCTCCTCGGCCAGGTTGTGCGTCAGGTACTCGAACCCGCGGCCCTCCTCGCCGAGCAGGTCCTCGGCGGGGACGCGGACGTCGGTGAACGACAGCTCGGCGGTGTCGGAGCTGCGCAGCCCGATCTTCTCCAGCTTGCGGCCGACCGCGTAGCCCTCGCTCTTGGTGTCCACCGCCAGGATCGACAGGCCCGCCCGGCGGTTCTCCGGCGTGGCCGGGGACGTCCGCGCGACGACGAGGACCCGGTCGGCGAGGACGCCGCCGGTGATGAACGTCTTGGCGCCGTTGAGGACGTAGTGGTCGCCGTCGCGCCTGGCGGTGGTCTGCATGCCGGCGAGGTCGGAGCCGGTGCCGGGCTCGGTCATCGCGATGGCCGTCATCATGTCGCCGGACACGAACGGCGGCAGCCAGCGCTTCTTCTGCTCCTCCGACCCGTACTTCAGCACGTAGGGCAGGACGAGGTTGACGTGCACGCCGTAGCCGCCGAAGCTCACTCCGGCGCGGGCGCACTCCTCGGAGACCACCGCCTGGTACTTGAAGCTGGTCTCGCCCGCGCCGCCGTACTCCTCGGGCACCTGGATGCCGAACACGCCGAGTTCGCCGAGCTTGTTGTAGAAGTCGCGGGGCGGATGGCCGGCGTCCTCCCACTCGCCGTAGACGGGCGCGACCTCCGCCTCGATGAACGCCCGGATGGTCTCCCGGAACGCCTCATGGTCCTCGTTGAACACGGTGCGGCGCACGCTGTGCCCCTTTCGCTGCGCTGTTAACAGAACGCTAACCTAACTCGAATCGGGTTCTAGAATCAAATACGAGTCAGGTGTCGCGTCCGTCGGCGCGGCGGATCCCGGAGCGGCGGACGCTCAGCAGTCGGGCTCGCAGACCCGCTGGGACAGCGCCTTGAGGAAGAGGGCCTGGACCTGTCCCGGCGTCTCGGCCACGTACGCGTCGCCGCCCGTCAGCCGGGCGATCTGCCGGAGCTCGCCGACGTCCACGCCTTCGCCCAGACCGAACATGTTGATCTGGACGGGGCGCTCCGGGTCGTACGCGCGGCGGATGTGGTCCAGGGTCTCCGGCAGCGAGGGACCCTCCTTGTCCTCGTTCTTCCCGTCCGTCCACAGCAGGATCGAGTTCACGTACTCCGGCTTGTAGGTCCGCTTCATGTGATCGAACGCGGCGATGGCGGTCTCGTACAGCCCCGTGCCGCCGTCCTCCTTCACCCTGGTCTGCGCGAACGCGCTCAGCACGAGCTGGCGGCGGGTGGCCGAGCCGAGCCGCTCGTCCAGCGGCCCCACGCCGACCAGCTCCCGCCAGTCCCGCTCGCCCTCCAGCTCGGTGGAGAACACCCAATGGCCGAGCTCGCTGTCGTCCGGCAGCAGCGACAACCCGTTCTGCGCCGTGCGGATCGTGGACTGCAGCCGCGTGGCGCCGGGCGCGATCTTGCGGTCCATGGACCCGGAGATGTCGATGATGCTCAGCATCCGGATGCTCAGCGAGAGCTGCGCCCACTGCTGCATGGTGCGCTTGACCTCCGCCGCGGGCGCCGGCGGCAGCGCCTTCGGCGGGCGCTCGCTCAGCCCGGTCTTCGCCGAGAACGCCGCGGGCGCGGTGCCGTCGGGCGTCCGGAAGCCCAGCCTGCGCACGTCCTCGCGGGTGGCGCCGCCCGCCAGCTCCTCGCGCAGCAGCCGGGCCGCGCTCACCTTCACCGGCTCCTCGGACAGGACGGTGACGGGGTGGTCGAGGAAGACGGTGCCCTCGGCCGGGTACACGGCGACGGCGATCTCGGGCGGACGTTTCGCGTTGAAGGCGAACACCGCCTGCTCGGGCGTCAGCGCCACGGGGTAGCGCTCGCCCGGCTTCTGGCCGAACGCGGCGAACTGCGCCTTGACCGACGCCGCGATGCCCTCCCGGAACGTCCGCACCACGCCGGTGAACACCGCCTGACCCTGCGGGTCGTCCGCCAGCAGCGCGCCGGCCAGCATCAGCGTGCCCATGCCGGTGGCGGTGCGGTCGGGGTCGGGGACCTGCAGCCGGAACAGGCGCGGGGGGATCACGCCTTCGGCGGGCGCGGTCGCGGGCCCCTGCTCGGCGTTCTCCGCCGTCCCGGCCGCCGCCAGCAGCTCCTTCCAGGACGGCTGCGCGGGCGCCCCGAGGTTGCGCAGCTGCACCGCGAGCCCGCGGGGCATCGCCAGCACGATCGGGCTCGACGCCATCCCGCCGAGGTGGGTGAAGTCCGCCGCCGCCCCTGCCCGGCCGGACTCCTCGACGAGCTTGGTCCACAGGGACGAGTCGGGGATCCAGACGTCCGGCCTCTCGGTGACGCCCGCGACCCCCTTGCCCGACAGGAGCGTCGCGACGGCGGCCGGGTCGGCGGACCGCACCCGCGCGATGGCGCACCTGCCGGCGACCTGCCTGCGGGCGTCATTGAAGCGTTTCGCGGCCCGGATGACCGCCGGGGCGACGTCCGGCGCGGCCGCCACGCTGATCGTGAGCGCGCCGCCGCCCGCGCAGTCGTCGCCCGTTCCGGTGAGCGCGTACGCGCCGATGCCCGTTACCAGGACCAGCCCGACCGCGCCGGCGAGCGGTCCGAGCAGGATGCCGCCGAACGTCCTCGGCACGCGGGGCCTCCTGCGGCCCGGCTTGGCGGCGGCGTGCGCGGGTCCGGGGGGACGGGACGCGCGGCCGGGCCGCTCGAAGGCGTCGAACGGCCGGTCCGCGGCCGGGCCGCCCGCGGTTCCGCCGGGCGGCGTCCGGCCCGCGGCACCGTCCGCCGGGCCGGTGGGCACGCCGCCCGGATAGGAGGCGCCCAGGAAGGTGTAGGGGGCGCCGGGATCTCCGCTGTCCGGCGGGGTCCGGGGTGCCCACTCGGGCACGTCGTCGTGTCCGCTCATCGCCGATCTCCGTTTCCCGGGCGGCGGCGCCGGGCATGGCGCACCGCATGGTGACGGCCGCCCGATGAGACACATGTACGATGTGTCTCAGGCGGGGCCAGCTGTGATGTTCGTCTCATCGACGCCTTCCGTCAAGTGGGTCGACGGGTCGGGACCGGACGGAATCCACGGCGGGCGGCGCGGGGGGCCCGCCGCGCGGGGATGATGCCATCGCCGTTCAGAGGTACGCAGCGCGCCCCGGATCGGATCGGTCTGCGTCCAGGTCGTTCTGACGGACGGTGCCCGGCCGGAAACGCCGTGCTGCACACGGATTCGCGGGCGAAAAGTTCGGTTCGGCGGAGTTTCGGGTCGTGGCCGGACCAGGCCACGGCCAGTGCTTGCCTTTTCGCCAGAATGTGCTTGTGACCGGGACGGGCCCTCAGGCGCGGGTCACGGGAAGGTCATCGCTGGCCAGGGGGAGTCCCATGGCAGGACCTCGGATATGAAAAGCGGCGCCGGGTGGATACGGGGGCAATCCACCCGGCGCCGCATCATCGGTGTTCCGACGGGGGCCCGGAACACCGGCACGGGCGCTCCGACGGGGGACCAGAGCGCCGGTACAAATCGTACACCGAAACCCCCCGCGGTTAGTCAAGAGAATGTCACGACCCGATTTCCGGTCGCTGTCCGGAACCCGGCTTCTGTTCCCCTGCCTCGGGGTCCTCGAAGGCCGCCGAGGCCGTCGGCTCCCGCCCGCCGTTGGCGAAGATCACCGCGATGTAGGGCAGGAGCAGCGCCCCGGCCACCAGAACGAGAACCGCCCACGCCGGCGCGCCGCCCACCGCGGCCAGTATCGCGCCGACGAAGCACACCGTGCGGACGCCCATCGACACCAGGTACCGCCGCTGCCGGTACCCGATGTCCTCGGACATGGGACGGGGCGCGTCGGTGACCGTGTAGACCTCGGGTTCCCGATGGTGATTGACCTTCACCATTCCACGGTAAGCCCATGGAGTCCGGCTTGCGATACCAGTCCGGGTCAAGACATCGGAGGGAATGAGATGACCGATCGCACGTACCGCGTGACGGAGATCGTGGGAACCTCGCCGGAGTCGGTCGAGAGCGCGATCCGAAACGGCGTCCGGCGCGCCTCGCAGACCCTGCGCCACCTGGACTGGTTCGAGGTGACCGAGGTCCGCGGGCAGATCGAGGACGGCGAGGTCGCCCACATCCAGGTCACCATGAAGGTCGGCTTCCGCCTGGAGGACACCTGAGCGGGGGGGGGGCGCCCCCCCCGGGGGGGGGGGGCCCCCCGGGGGGGGGGGGGCCGCCCCGCCCCCCCCGCCCGGGGGGGGGGGCCCGCCCATAGGGGGCGGGGGGGGGGCCGGGGGGGTGTTTG
>NZ_JBICUS010000015.1:179850-244305 GCF_043198455.1 Spirillospora sp. NPDC048824
TTGTGGTTGGGGGGGCCGGGGGGCGGGGGCCTTCGCGTGCCGGGGGGGGTCCCCAACACCCTGCACACCTTTTTGGGGGGGGGCGGGGGGGGGCCCCCCGGGGGGGGGGGCCCCCCCGGGGGGGGGGGGCCCCGGCCGCGCGGGACGTCAGGACGCCTGCGACACCGTCGACATGTTGAAGTCGCCGATCCTGATCGGCGGCATGGCGGCCCGGTTGAAGTAGTCGGACCACTCGCGCGGCAGCGCCGGGCCGGTCTCGCCGACCTCGGTCAGGCGTGACAGCAGGTCGACCGGGCTTTCGTTGAACCGGAAGTTGTTCACCGCCCCGACGACCTCCCCGTCTTCGACGAGGTAGACGCCGTCGCGGGTGAGGCCGGTCAGCAGGAGGCTCTGCGAGTCGACCTCGCGGATGTACCACAGGCACGTCAGCAGCAGGCCGCGTTCGGTGCGGGCGACCATCTCCTCCAGGGACGCGCCGCCGCCCGGCCCCGACAGCGTCAGGTTGTCGATGGGCGGGGTGAGCGGCAGCCCCGTGCGCTCCGCCGAGTGCCGGGTCTGGGTGAGCGAGGTGAGGGTGCCGTCGCTGATCCAGTCGGTGGCGCCGAGCGCGAGGCCGTTGTCGAACACCGACGATTCGCGGCCGGAGGCGTGCGCGACGACGAACGGGGCGCACTCCAGGCCCGCCGCGGCCGGGTCGCTGGACAGCGTGACGGGCAGGCTCGCGAGCTTCTCGCCGACGCGGGTGCCGCCGCCGGGGGCGCTGAACACCGTCCGGCCGTCCTGGGCGTCCTGCGCGCCCGCCGACCAGTACAGGTAGATCATCAGGTCGGCGACGGCGGACGGCGGCAGGATCGTCTCGTACCGCCCGGCGGGCAGGTCCACGCGCCGCTCGCCCCACTCCAGCCGCCGGGCGAGGCCGCCGGTCAGCGCGGCGACGTCGACGTCGGTGAAGTCGCGGGTGCCGGTGCCCGCCCACGCCGAGCCGCCGGCGCCCTTGGCGTTCAGCTCCAGCAGCCCGGTCGGCTGGTCGTGGCGCAGCCGCAGCCCCGTCGAGGTGCCCAGGAACGTCGAGGTCAGCATGTGGTTGGCGAACCCGTACAGGCGCCGGTCGCCGGCCTGCGCGGCGGCGAACGCCTCGCCGAGCGCGGGCGCGAACCCTTCGAACACGCCGATCCCGGTCTCGGCGGGGTCGTCGTCCCACCCGGCCGCGGCCGGGCCCCCGGTGATCAGCGGGGCGGCGTCCTCGGCGGCCTCGCCCGCTGCGGCGTCGGCCTCCGCGGCGCGCACCAGGTCCTCGATGCCGTCGGCGGCGACGGCCGACCGCGACACCACGCCCGCCGCGACGCCGTCGGCGGTGTCGCGCAACGCGATGACGGTGAGGCGGTTGGAGCGGGTCACGCCGTTGGTGGTGAGCGTGTTGCCCGCCCACCGCAGGTTCGCGGTGCTCGCCTCGTCGGCGATGACGATGCAGTCGTCCGTGCGGGACAGCGACAGTGCCCGCTCGACGGCCTCCTGCGGCCTCATGGCGCTCACTGGCCGGCCTCCTTCAGGGCGTTGAGGATGTTGACGCCGCGGAACAGCGCGGACGGGCAGCCGTGGCTGACCGGCGCGACCTGCCCCGGCTGGCCCTTGCCGCAGTTGAACGCGCCGCCGAGCACGTACGTCCGCGGCCCGCCGACGGCCTCCATGGAGTTCCAGAAGTCGGTCGTGGTGGCCTGGTAGGCGACGTCGCGGAGCTGCCCGGCGAGCCGCCCGTTCTCGATCCGGTAGAACCGCTGCCCGGTGAACTGGAAGTTGTGGCGCTGCATGTCGATCGACCAGCTCTTGTCGCCCATGATGTAGATGCCGCGGTCGACGCCGGAGATCAGCTCGTCGGTGGACGGGCCGTCCTCGGCGGGTTTCAGCGACACGTTCGCCATCCGCTGGATCGGCATGCTGGACGCCGCGTCGGCGAACGCGCACCCGTTGGAGCGGCCGGCGCCGGTCAGGCGGGCGATGCGGCGGTCGGTCTGGTAGCCGGTGAACAGCCCGCCGGAGACGATGTCGAAGGACTGGCCCTCGACGCCCTCGTCGTCGTAACCGATGGTGGCCAGACCGTGTTCGGTGGTGCGGTCCCCGGTGATGTTCATGACCTTGGAGCCGTACTGGAGGTTCCCGAGCTTGTCGGGGGTGGCGAACGACGTGCCCGCGTAGGCGGCCTCGTATCCGAGCGCCCGGTCGAGCTCGGTGGCGTGGCCGATCGACTCGTGGATCGTCAGCCACAGGTTGGACGGGTCGACGACGACGTCGTACACGCCCGCCTCGACCGACGGCGCGGCGAGCTTCTCGGCGAGGAGCTCGGGAATGCGGGCCAGTTCGCCGTCCCAGTCCCAGTGCCGGCCCGACAACCACTCCCACCCGTACCCGGCGGGCGGCGCGAGCGTGCGCATCGTGTCGAACAGGCCGCCGGAGATGCCGACGGCGTTCACGACCGGGTGCACCCGGACGCGCTGCTGGGTGGTGACGGTCCCGGCGAGGTCGGCGAAGAACTTGTTCTCCTTGACCTGCAGCAGCGTCGCGTCCACGTGGTCGACGCGGTCGTCGCCGAGCAGCATGCGGCTCCAGCCCGACAGCAGCGCCACCTTGTCCGCGGTCGGCACGTCGAACGGGTCGACCTCGTACGCCGAGATCCAGGTGCGCTCCCCGTGCACCGGTTCGGGGGCCAGCTCGATGGTCTCGCGGTTGACGGCCCTGGCGACCGCCGCGACGTCCACCGCCTGGGCGGCGACGCGTGCGGCGCCCTCGGGCGTCAGGTCGACGCCGGCGGCGAAGCCCCAGGTGCCGTCCTTGACGACCCGGACCGACAGGCCCACGTCGTCGGCGTCCATGGCGGTCTCCAGTGCGGCGTCGTGCAGGCGGAGTGTCTGGCTGCGGATGCGCTCCAGGCGGAAGTCGGCGTGCTCGGCGCCCAGCTCCCGGGCGCGGGACAGGGCCGCGTCGGCCAGCGCGTGAAGCGGCAGCGCGGTGAAGGCGGGATCGATGTCATGCACCCTTGGGAACCTACCCGCCGCGCCCGGGAGGGCACCCGAACAAACACCGGTGAGCGGATCTTGTCGGTTCGGCACATCCGCAGCCCGCCGGAAGGCCGCTAGTGTCGTGCGCTGTCATCACCGTGCGACGCGGTGTGCCAGGAGCAGCCAACGAGAGGGTCGTGATGAGTCGCTCTGTCCTCGTCACCGGGGGGAACCGGGGCATCGGCCTCGCGATCGCCCGAGAGCTCGCCGCCGCGGGCGACGCGGTCGCCGTCACCTACCGGTCCGGTGAGCCCCCCGAGGGGCTGTTCGGCGTCCGGTGCGACGTGACCAGCGCCGAGGACGTCGACGCCGCCTTCGGCAAGGTGGAGGCGGAGCACGGCCCGGTCGAGGTGGTCGTCGCCAACGCAGGGATCACCAAGGACACCCTGCTGGCGATCATGAGCGAGGAGTCGTTCACCTCGGTGATCGACACGAACCTGACCGGCGCGTTCCGCGTCGCCAAGCGCGGCGTGAAGGCCATGATGCGCAAGCGCAAGGGACGCATCGTGCTGGTCTCCTCGGTGGTGGGCCTGATGGGCTCGCCGGGCCAGGCCAACTACGCCGCGTCCAAGGCGGGGATGGTCGGGTTCGCGCGGTCCCTCGCCCGCGAGCTCGGCTCCCGCGGCATCACCGTCAACGTGGTGGCGCCCGGATTCGTCGACACCGACATGACGGCGGTGCTGACCGAGGACCAGCAGAAGGCCATCACCTCGGCGATCCCGCTGGGGCGGATCGCGCAGCCGGACGAGGTCGCCAAGGCCGTGCGGTTCGTGGCGAGCGAGGACGCCGCCTACATCACCGGGGCCGTGATCCCCGTCGACGGCGGCCTGGGAATGGGGCACTGACGGACATGGGAATCCTCGAAGGCAAGCGCATCCTGGTCACCGGCGTCCTCACCGACGCCTCGATCGGCTTCCACGTCGCGCGCGTCGCGCAGGAGCAGGGCGCCGAGGTGGTGCTGACCGCCTACCCGCGCCCGACGCTCACCGCCCGGACCGCCAAGCGGCTCCCGACCGGACCCGACTCGCCGCCGCCGGTGATCGAGCTGGACGCGACCAACGCCGAGCAGCTGGACGCGCTGGCCGGGAACCTGCGCGACAACGGCTTCGACCACCTGGACGGCGTCGTCCACGCGATCGGGTTCGCGCCGCAGACCGCGCTCGGCGGCAACTTCCTGGAGACGCCGTGGGAGGACGTGGCGACGGCCGTGCACTCCTCGACGTACTCGCTGAAGTCGCTGACGATGGCGTGCCTGCCGCTGATGAAGGAGGGCGGATCGGTCGTCGGCCTGGACTTCGACGCCACCAAGGCGTGGCCGGTGTACGACTGGATGGGCGTGGCCAAGGCCGGATTGGAGTCCTGCTGCCGCTACCTGGCCAAGTACCTCGGCCCCCAGGGGATCCGGGTGAACCTCGTCGCCGCCGGGCCGCTCGCCACGATGGCGGCCAAGAGCATCCCTGGTTTCGAGCAGATCACGGAGATGTGGCCGCAGGTCGCGCCGCTCGGCTGGGACGTCAAGGACAGCGAGCCGACGGCCCGCGCGTGCGCCGCCCTGCTGTCGGACTGGTTCCCGGCTACCACCGGCGAAATCGTCCACGTGGACGGCGGCATCCACGCCATGGGCGCGTAGTTTTTTTGCAGTTCCCTTGGCGTCGGGCGCTAGAGCGCCCTCCTTCGGCGGGAACTGCGGTGCGATCGCTGCATCGCTCCGAACTCGCCTTGCGGCTCGCTGCGCGATCAGGTTTCTTGCTTCGCTCGAAACCTGCCTTCGGACGCGATCGCGACGGTTTGGGTCGTCGCGGGGTTGCGGTGTCGGCCGGGGTCGGTGCGGACCGGAGATCGCCTGTCGGCTGGCGCGGGATCGCGTGCCGGTTCGTAGCGCGGGATCGCGTGTCGGTTGGTGGTGCGGGCTCGCGTGTTACCTGGTGGTGCGGCGCCTGCGTCGGGTGCGGCCGGCGACGCTGAGGTTGAGGGCGCCGGCGGCGCCCGCGGCGCCTGCGGCGGCGGCGACCAGGAGCAGTTGGCCGTTGTCCTGCTGTGAGGCCGCGACGGGTGAGATGAGGCGCGTCTGCGGCATGGCTGCCGTCCCGGCCGGCGGGTTCTGCCGGTGGGCGTTCGGGTCCGCGGCGATCTCGGGGGTGGGCAGGACCCCCGGGAGGCCGGTCGCGGTGGACGGCGCCTTCTCCGTGAGCGGGCGGGACACCGTGGAGTCGGTCATCACGGGCGGAGGCGCCGCCGCGCCGCCGCCGCTCGGGGCCGAGGACGGCTTGCGGGTCTTCTTGGCGGGCGCCTTGGACGTCTTGTTCCCCGAGCTCTTGCTCGACGTGGTCTTCTTCGGGGCGGTCTTGGACGGGGTGGGCTCCGGCGTGGGCGTCGGCGTCTTCGGAGTGAGCGCCTCGCGGATGTTGCCGAGGTTGCACTTCCAGTTCTCGATCGTGGTCTCCGGGTCGACGCCCTTCTTGCAGACCTCGGCCGCCTCGGCCGCCGGGGCGGACAGGAGCAGGACGAGCGCGCCCGCCGAGACCGCCGCCGAAGCCGTACCGACCCGCCTGAGCCGCTGGGGCATGCCGCTCCTCCACCCGTTCGCGCATTCGCTGACCCTGTTGACATCGTGTCCCATACGGGCCCGTCCGTAAACCGCGACACGGGCGTTTCTTTACCCGCCATGGCCTCAGTGGATCACCAGTTTCGCGAGCCTGGTGCGCCGCGCGGGCGCGCCGTTCTCGCGGACCGCCCTGACCAGGTCCGGGCCGGCCGCCTGCACGACCGACAGGTGCCGGCGCGCCAGCCCGAACGCGGTGGCCACCAGCGGCCGTGACAGGCCCGCGGGCGACATGACCGCCACCACGGCGGGACGGCGCGTCCCGCGCGCCTGAGCGACCGTCACCGCCCAGCCGTGCCGCAGCCGGGACGCGTCCGCCGGGGCGACGACGGCCGCGCCGCCGGGGAAGTCGACGTCCAGCCCGTGCGGGCCGCCGCCGGTCACCACGCCGGTCTCACCGAGCGCGGCGTGGGGGAGGGGGGCGGCGACGACCACCCGGTCGCCGGGGTCCATCCCGCCGAACCTGCCGGGGCCGGGGTTCAGCCGCTCCTTGAGCGCCGCGTTGAGGGCGCCGGTGCCCGCCTCGCCGCCCGCGGCCGGCGCGACGACCTGGACGTCCTCGACCGCGATGCCGAGCGCGCGGGGGATCGAGTCGGTGACGAGCTGGACGGCCCGGTGCACCGCCTCGCCGGGGCTCGCGGCGGGCACGATCACGACCTCGTGCCCGGGCGCGTCCACGGCGGCCAGGTCGCCGCCGCGCACGGCGCCGGCCAGCTCGCCGAGCGGACCGGACGGGGGCGCGGCGTCCAGCGTGACGACGGGGACGGTCTCGGACGCCTCCAGGTCGTCCAGCGGCCGGCCCGGCCCGGCGGGCGGCGGCGCGCCCGGCTCGGCGCACAGCACGAGATGGGCGCCGTCGGGACACGCCTCGGCCAGCACCGCGCACAGTTCGACGTCGAGCACCGCGGCGTCCATGACGATGATCAGGTCGAGGTCGAAGGGACGCCGCTCGCCGCGCCCGTACACGACGGCCCCCGGCGCGGCTGCCGGCTCGTCCTGCGGCTCCAGCAGCCGGTGGAGGCTCGTGACCGTGACCCCTTCGGCGTCCGCGTGCAGGTCGGCGGCGGCGTGGTCGGTCGGAGCGGCCACGGCGGTGCGCACGCCCTGGCCCGCCGCCGCGGCGGCGATGCCGAGGGCGGTGCGCGCGAGGTCGCCCGGCGTCCCGCGCAGGACGCTCACGCCGGTGCGGAGCGCGGCGGTGAGCGCGAGGGAGCGGTCCTCGGGCAGGCCGTCGCGCAGGCCCTTGACGGCGACGTCGTCCAGCAGCGGCGCGGCCGTCAGCGACAGCCGCTGGAACCCTTCGGCCGCCGCCTCCTCGGCGAGCGCCCACCGCGCCGGGCCGAGGGTCTCCTCCGGTTCCGGCGGCTCGGCGTCCTCCTCGAAGGCCGCCTCGCCGAACTCGGGCTCCTCGGTGAGCGAGAGCACCTCCGCCTCGTCCAGCGCGGCCTCCACGGCGGCCTGCGGGTCGGGGAGCCGGACGCGTTCCAGCGCCGACATCACGGCGGCGGCGGGCGTGACCGTGTGGCCCTCCCGGGCGGCTTCGGTGAGCAGGTACAGGACGAGGGCGCGGCCGCGCCGGGGGTCGCCCGGCGCCGCGTCCCGCCCGAGGACGGCGCGGGCGAAGTGGTCGGCCTGGGGCGGCCGGACGCCGGGGACGCGCAGCAGCCGCCACGGGTCGGCGCGCAGCCCGGCGGCGGCGTCCGGTCCGAGCCGGGCGGCGGCGCGGGACGCGAGCGGCGCGGGGACGCCGGTCGCGGAGAACAGCTCGGTGAGGGCACGCAGGCCCTCCCGCGCGGTCGGGGCGGGCCCGGCGGGCGCTGCCTGTGCGGGCGCGGGCTCGCGGTCGCCGCCGCGTTCTTCGTCGCGGCGGCCGTCCAGGGCCGCGGCGGCGGCCTCGGCGGCGCGCATGGCCTCCGCGGCGCGCGCCGCCCGCTCGGCGGGGGTGGGGTCAGGGGTGTCGGTCACGGGCTTCCCGTCGCGGCTGATCACGGTTGGCGGTGGACCGTCCCGAGCGTGTCACGCGCCGGACGAGGTGTCGGAGACGTCGTCCAGCGCGCCGCGGATCTCGCCCGGGAGCGTCAGGTCCTCACTGTCCAGTATGGCGGTGAGCTGCGCGGCGGTGCGGGCGCCGACGATCGGCGCGGCGACACCGTCGCGGTCGCGGACCCACGCGAGCGCCACCGCCAGCGGGGAGCGTCCGAGGCCCTCGGCGGCGGTCACCACCGACTCCACGATCCGGGCGCACTCCTCGTCGAGGTAGGGCTGGACGAACTCGGCGAAATGAGGCGCGGCGGCGCGCGACCCGGCGGGGATGCCGGTGCGGTACTTGCCGGTGAGCACCCCCCGGCCGAGCGGCGACCACGGCAGCAGCCCCGCCCCGGCGTCCAGCACGGCGGGCACGACCTCCCGCTCGATGTCACGGCGCAGCAGCGAGTACTCCAGCTGGGCCGACACCACCGGGGCGCGACCGGGCCACGCCCGCTGCCAGGCGGCGGCCTTCGACACCTGCCAGCCCGCGTAGTTGGACACCCCGACATAGCGGGCCCGGCCGGACGCGACCGCCTCGTCCAGCGCCGACAGCGTCTCCTCCAGCGGCGTGGCCGGGTCGTACACGTGCAGCTGCCACAGGTCGACGTGGTCCAGGTCCATCCGGTCGAGGGAGGCGTCGAGGGCGTGGAGCAGGTGCCTGCGGGATCCGTCGTAGCGTCCGTTCGGCCTGATCGCGGCCTTGGTCGCGATGACCAGGCCGTCCCGGTCGACCGTCTCGCGCAGCAGGTGGCCGAGGATCCGCTCGCTGGCGCCGTCGCTGTAGACGTCGGCGGTGTCCACCAGCGTGCCCCCGGCGTCCACGAACGCGGCGAGCTGTGCCGCGGCCTCGTCCGGGTCGGTGTCGTGCCCCCAGGTCATGGTGCCGAGGCCCAGCCGGGACACCAGCAGCCCGCTCCGCCCGAGGTGACGCTCCTTCATGGGCGGTCAATCTAGCGGTCCGGGCGAGCCGACCGGGACGTGAGCGGGCCCCCGCCCGGGTTCCCGCCCGGCGCAAAGATCCTGGTGAGGTCTATTGCCGGGGACGCCGCCCGGCTAAAGTTTCGCGCCATGGCGCCACCACCGTTCTCGATGTACTCGCCGAAGACGCCGGACGGCGACGGCGGGCCGGATCTGGCACCGGTGTTCGGCGCGGGACCGGGCGACGACCCCGGCTTCGCCGCCTCCCTGCGCGGCCGTACCGAGCTCGGCCGGATGCGCCTGATGATGCTGGTCCTGGTGGCCGCCCCCGTCCTCATCCTGGCGATCACGCCGGCGATCGTGCAGGGCGACGAGGAGACGCCGCTCTGGATCTACCTCCCGCTGGTGGCCGCGGCGCTGGCCGCGCTCCTGGCCGGGCCGCGCGCGCCGCGCCCGATGCCCCCCGGGTCGGATCGGCGGACGGCGGCGCGGACGGCGCTCATGATGTTCCGGCAGGCGGTGCTGCTGCGGTTCGCGCTCGCCGAGGGCGTGATCCTGCTGGGCCTGCCGCTGGCCATGGTGGGGCACAGCGAGCTGGTGTTCGTCGCCGGGTTCGCCATCGGCTATCCGCTGCTGCTCTGGCTGGCGCTGCCGGCCCGCGGCGCCGTGGAGCGGATCCGGCGCCGCCTGGAGGCCGACGGCGCCGAGTCGCACCTGTGGGCGGTCCTGCTCGCCGCCCCGGCGGTCAGGGGCGGCTAGAGCCAGCCGCTCCTGCGGAGCCTGCGGAACAGCAGCACGCAGATGACCGCCATCACCCCGAGGACCAGCGGGTAGCCGAAGGTCCAGTGCAGTTCGGGCATGTGGTCGAAGTTCATGCCGTAGATCCCGGCGATCGCCGTCGGCACCGCGATGATCGCGGCCCACGCGGAGATCTTGCGCATGTCCTCGTTCTGCCGCTTGCCGAGGAGCGCGAGGTGCGCGTTCAGCACGCTGTTGAGCAGCTCGTTGTGCGCGTCGACCTGCTCGTCGACGCGCAGCAGGTGGTCCAGGACGTCGCGGAAGTACTCCCGGGTGGAACCGCACTCGGGGACGCGGCCCTTCACGATCTCCTGCATCACCGGGACGAGCGGGTCCTCGGCGCCGCGGAACTCCAGCACCTCCCGCTTGAGGGAGTAGATGTCGGCGGTGACGTCCCGCGCGCCCGGGTCGAACACGGCGCGCTCCAGCCCGATGATGTCGACCTCGACCTCGTGTGCGACGAGCCCGTAGCGGTCGACGACCTCGTCGCACACCGCGTACAGGACGGCGGCGGCGCCGTGCTGGAGCAGCTCGGGCGACTCCTCCAGCCGCCCGCGGGCGGGGCCGAGCGGGTTGCCGGCGCCGTGCCGGACGGTGACGGCGAAGTCCCGGCCGAGGAACAGCATGATCTCGCCGACCTCGATGTCGGAGGTCGCGTCGATGTAGGTCAGCGTCTTCAGCACGATGAACAGCGTGTCGTCGTAGCGTTCCAGCTTGGGCCGCTGGTGTGCGGACACGGCGTCCTCGGCGGCGAGCGGGTGCAGCTCCAGTTCGTCCCTGACCAGTTCGAACTCGGCCTCGTCCGGCTCGAACATGCCGATCCAGAGGAAGCAGTCGCCGTCCTGGCGGGCGAGGTCGAAGGCGTCGCTGATGTCGCCCTCGATGTCGCGGCGCGTGCCGCGCGCGTAGATGGCCTTGTCCACGATCACGGCACGCATTCTCCCGTATCCGCCGGCGCGGGGGCGCCCACCACCAGGCTGCCCGTCATCTCCTAGAGTGGCTGCTGTGACCACACTCCTGCTGGTGAGGCATGGCCTGACCGCGATGACCGGACCCGTGCTCGCCGGCTGGACGCCCGGGGTCCGGCTCGACGACCGAGGCCGCGCGCAGGTCGCCCGCCTCGCCGGCCGCCTGGCGTCCCTCCCGCTCGCCGCGGTCGTCACCAGCCCCCTGGAACGCTGCGCCGAGACCGCCGAGGCGATCGCCGCCGGGCACGACGGCCCCATCGAGAAGATCGAGACGGACGAGCGGTTCGGCGAGGTCCGCTACGGCGACTGGACGGGCCGTCCCCTCAAGGAACTGGCCGAGGAGCCGCTCTGGCGGGTCGTGCAGGCCCATCCGAGCGCCGTCCGGTTCCCCGGCGAGGCCGGCGAGTCCCTCGCGGGCGCGCAGCACCGCGCCGTCACCGCCGTCCGCGACTGGAACGAGCGGATCGCCGCCGCGCACGGCCCCGAGGCCCTCTACGCGGTGTGCAGCCACGGCGACATCATCAAGTCCGTCGTCGCCGACGCGCTCGGCCTCCACCTCGACCAGTTCCAGCGGATCCAGGCCGACCCCGCGTCGCTCACCGTCATCCGGTACACCGAAACGCGCCCGTTCGTCGTCCGCGTCAACGACACCGGCGGCGATGTGGCCGGTCTCGTTCCAGAGCAGCCGGTGGAAGGTTCCGGGAAAGACGGACTCGGGCCGGGGGACGCGCCCGTCGGCGGCGGCGCGTAGGGTCGATGTCATGCCCGTCATCTCCTACGACCCGCCGGAGCGTTTCGTCGCCGGCGCCGTCGGGCGGCCAGGCGACCGCGCCTTCTTCCTGCAGGCCCGCTCGGGCCGCCGCGTCACCAGCGTCGGCCTGGAGAAGTTCCAGGTGACGCTGCTGGCCGAACGGCTGGAGGAGTTGCTCGACGAGGTGCTGCGGCGCACCGGCGGGGAGGCCACGGTGCCGGCGGTCACGCCGTCGGAGCTCCAGGACGACGGCCCCCTCGACCAGCCGGTGGAGGAGGAGTTCAAGGTCGGCACGATGGCGCTGGCCTGGGATCCGGACGACGAGCAGGTCGTCATCGAGGCGCAGGAGGTCACCGAGGCGGAGGAGGACGCCGAGGTCGGCGAGGAGGACCCGGCCATCGCGGTGCTGCGGGTGCGGATCAGCGCCGCGCAGGCCCGCGCGTTCGCCGAGCGGGCCCTGAAGGTCGTCGCCGCCGGGCGGCCGCCCTGCCCGCTGTGCGGCCTGCCCCTCGACACCGAGGGGCACGTGTGCCCCCGCCAGAACGGATACCTCGGCTGAGATGACCTCCACCCATGCTGGATCATGGACGACGCGGCCGGGAGAATGATCGCATGACGCAGTCCTCCCGCGACCGGGCGCCAGCGGACGGCGCCGGGCGGAGCGAGCCCGGACGCCGGGTCTCCCCCCGCGACGTCGAGGGAGCCGAGCGGCTGCTGTCGGCCGGGCGGCTCAGCGTGGAGGGCAGGCTCGTCCAGGCGTCCAACGCCACCCTGTACTGCTCCGTCGACCACGACGGCCTCTCCGCGGGCTGCGTCTACAAGCCGGTCGCCGGGGAGCGCCCGCTGTGGGACTTCCCCGACGGCACCCTCGCCGAGCGGGAGGTCGCCGCCTACGAGGTCTCCAAGGCGATGGGGTGGGGGACCGTCCCGCCCACCGTGCACCGCGACGGCCCGTACGGGCCGGGCATGGTTCAGCTGTGGGTCGAACCCGATCCCGACATCGACCTCGTCGCCCTGTCCCGCTCCGACGACGACGCGATCCGCCGCATGTCGGTGTTCGACGCCGTCGTCAACAACGCCGACCGCAAGATCGGCCACCTGCTGCCGCCCGGCGACGGCCACGTCTACGGCTGCGACCACGGCGTCTGCTTCTCCGCCGACTACAAGCTCCGCACCGTCCTGTGGCAGTGGCGCGGCAAGCCGCTGACGGCCGAGGCCCTGGAGGCCCTCGGCCGCGTGGACGACGGCCTGCGCGGCGGCGCCCTCGGCGCGCGTCTGGCCGAACTCCTCACCCCCGACGAGGTCGACGCCACCCGCCGCCGGGTGGAACTGATGCTCAAGCACCGGATCCACCCGTATCCGCCGGAGGACTGGCCCGCCATCCCCTGGCCGCCGCTGTAGCCGGCCCCCGGGGTCAGTGGTCGCGCAGGAGGCCGCCGGCGCCTTCGACCCGGTCGTCGACGCCGTTGTCGCGCAGGGCCATCCACCAGGTGGCGGCGTTGATCGCGATGACGGGCAGGCCCAGCCACCGTTCGGCCTCGTCGGCCAGGCCGACCATCGACAGGTTCGTGCCGCACTGGACGATGGCGTCCACCTCGCCGGCGGCCAGCTCCCGCAGGGCCGTGCGCAGCTCGTCCACGGTGACGTGCGCGATGGACACCGCCGTCGGGCATTTCAGGCCGATGATCTCGTCGACGGTGAAACCGATCTCGGTGAAGAACCGCCGGACGTTCTCGTCGCCGACCGGCTGGTAGGGCGTGACGACGCCGATGCGCCGGGCGCCGTACAGCTTCAGGGCCCGCTCGCACGCCTCGGCCCCGGTCGCCACCCGCAGGCCGGTGATGCCGTGGATCTGGCGGACGAACTCCTTGTTGCCCTCCACGCCGCCCCAGAACGTCTCGGCGGACATGCCCATCACCATGTAGTCCGGTTCGCAGGTCAGCACGCGTTCGCAGGCCGCGCCGATCTCGTCGCGGATCTGCTCCAGCAGCCGCTCCATGCCCGCGTCGCCGTCCATGTTCTGGTCGCGGATGTGGATGCGGGAGAAGTGCGACGTCACGCCGGCGACGCCCATCCGGTGGAAGTCGGGCTCCACGATGGTGTTGGTGGACGGCGCGATGACTCCGAACTTGCGCCGCCAGCCGAGTGCGTCGGTCATGCCGGCACCGCCTCCTTGGTCTCGTTCGCTTCGGTGGTGCGGGCGAGCCGCCAGGCGGCGGCCGCGAAGGCCGCCTGGGCGATGGTGTTGCAGGACTGCTCGGCCCACTGCAGGGCGATGGACTGCTCGGCCCGTGCCGCCATCGGGCCGAGCAGGTACTGGGCGGCCAGCCACAGCGTGAACAGCGCCGCCGTTAACGGGTCGCCGCGGCGGCGGGCCTCCAGCGCCAGCAGCACCGCCGCGGCGGTCACCGCCGCGATCGTCCACACCATGGCGGGCCAGGTGTCGCGCAGGGCCGCCGAGGCGGCCAGGGCGGCGGCGGGGGGGACGGGCAGGACGGCCCGCCACCGGCCCCGCGTCAGCGCGAACGCCAGCAGGGTGAATCCGGTGGCCAGCAGCGGGAACAGCGCGTGATGCAGCCACTGCAGGTCGGGGCCGCCGAGCGCGACGATGAGCTTCCACGTGGCCTTGGCGAACCCGCCGGACACCACCAGGACCGCCGCGGGCAGGACGAGGGGATGGCGGTGCCGCAGCGCCGCGACGCCGAGCGCGGTCAGCGCGACGGGGACGAAGTCCTCGACGGCGAGGGAGACCGGGTAGCCGGTCATGGCGCGTCGGCGAACAGGTCGCGCTTGCGGAACCGCGCCGCGGCGAAACGTCCCATGATCTTGGGTGTGGTCAGCCAGGCGACCTTCCCGCCGTTCCGGGTGCCGGCGAGGATCTTCGCGGCGAGCCAGGGCGTCACGGTCTCCACCCGGTCGGCGAGGATGTTGAAGATCTTCTTGGCCTTCTCCAGCTCCTCGGGGGAGTAGTCCCTGAGCAGCAGGTCGGTGACGACCATGCCGGGGGACAGGTGCGCGACCTTCACGGGGCCGCCCTGTACCTCCTTGGCGAGCCCGGTGGTGAGGTAGTCGGAACCGCGTTTGGTGGCGCCGTAGGCGATCAGTCCGGGAACGGTGCGGCCGTCGCTGCCGAGGCCGGCCATGTTCCAGACCGTCCCGCCGCCCTGCGCGGTCATGCCCGCCACCGCCACGGCGCTGCCGTGCAGCGTGCCGAGCAGGTTGACGGCGACGATCGTGTCGAGCTGCCCGGCGGGCGTTTCGGCGAGCGGCACGCGGGACGTGGAGACGCCGGCGTTGTTGATCCAGTGGTCGATGCGGCCGAGTTCGGCGGCGGCCCAGTCCCACAGGGCCTGCACCTGGTCGCGGTCGGCCACGTCGCAGACCGTCCCGATCGCGCCCTCGCCGAGTTCGGCGACGGCCTTGCCGACGCCTTCGCGGGACCGGCCGCAGATCGCGACCCGCGCGTCCCTGGCGAGGAACTCCCGTGCCAGGCCGAGGCCGATGCCCCGGGTGCCGCCCGTGATGACCACGGTGGCCGCCTGGCCGGTCATGCCGCCTCCCAGGTGAGGACGCCGTGCAGCACGCACGTCAGCACGTTGCCCTCGAACAGCTCGTAGACGGCGGTCAGCGTCTCGCCGGCCGACATCCCCGGGGAGGCGTCGATCATGAACTCGCGGCCCTTGGCCTTCCACACGTCGGTGAAGTGCAGGCTGGGGTAGTTCGCGCGGCCGAACGAGATCGCGTTGCCCCAGGCGTCCGGGC
Source organism: Spirillospora sp. NPDC048824 (assembly GCF_043198455.1). NCBI lineage: Bacteria > Bacillati > Actinomycetota > Actinomycetes > Streptosporangiales > Thermomonosporaceae > Spirillospora > Spirillospora sp. NPDC048824. The sequence goes on from NZ_JBICUS010000015.1 coordinate 194,731, forward strand.
CCTCGTAGAAGTGCCGGAACCCGTCCCGCCGGGCCTCCACCGTGTACGTGCGGTCGAGGGCGCCGGACCAGGTGACGTGCCGGCGGGTGCGCAGCAGGTCGACCGGCTCCAGCTCGACCGACACGGTCACGTCGCCGATGAGCTTCTGGTCGGCGCCCCACAGCTCGCAGGTGCCGGAGTAGGCGCCTGCCTGCTTGGTGGGCAGGATGTGGGGCGTCGGGCCGTTGCGGGTCTCGTCCTTGAGGAACGCCGCGATCGCCTCCCTGGTCCCGGGGTTGGCGTCGTAGTCGGTGGTGCGCCGGTAGACGCCGTTGAAGCAGCCGACGAGCGCCCAGCCCTGGTAGAGGGTGGACGAGTAGACCTGCGTCTCGCCGTCCGGGAGCACGTGGTTCCAGGTGTTGAGGTCGACCTGCCAGCCGGGCCCGTAGTAGTGCGCGTCGACGAACCCGCCGTAGGGCTGGCCGGTGCCGTGGAAGTCGGGGCCGGTGTAGATGCGGTCGCTGTCTGAGTCGACGACCCCGAACGCGAACGGCGCGCCCAGCCGGAACCGCCCGGCCAGCGGGCCGCCGCCCTCCAGCCCGCCGTCCATGTAGTAGGTGGTCGTCCCGTCCTCGAACACCGACGACCGGCGGATGTCCTCGTAGCCCTGCCAGGTCCCGGTGCCGTCGAACAGCGACGGGCGGCCGTGCCATTCGCCGGCGATCCGGGTCTGCCACTCGCTGGGCTCAGCCACCCCGCACCTCGTTCGCCGGCACTTTGTTCGCCGGCACTTTGTTCGCCGGCACTTTGTTCGCCGGCACTTTGTTCGCCGGCAGCTCGTTCGTCAGCAGCTCGCCGCGCAGCGCCTCGGTCTGCTCGTCGCCGAGCAGCCGCGTGACGTTGGCCCAGACGGGGTCGACCTCCGGGCTGAACAGGTTCGCCCGGCTGCGCTCGTCGCGCGCCGCCAGGTCGGTGTCGGCGAGGGTCGCCAGGACCTCGGCGCGCAGGCCCTTGTCGACCAGGCCCCGCCAGTGCTCGAAGTACCGCTCCAGGTAAGCGCCGATCCGGGTGAAGTGCTCCTCGTCGGCCCGGTTCACCAGCATCCAGGGCGACATCATCGCGTGCTGGCGGGGGCCGATCGCGGCGGTGGACGGCCCGAACCGCTCGCGGACCTCCTCGAACGCCGGGGTGAGGGGCTGGTAGACCGCGTCGGTGTACTCCAGGTGGCAGGCCAGGTCGGCGCGCTGGACGAGGTCGATGTGGTAGGCGAGCCGGCCGCCCGCCATGACCGAGTCGAGCGTGAAGTGCGGGACGGCCGAGTCCGCCGGGGTGAACGCGAAGATCATGTGGCTGTCCATGCCGATCTGCCCGACCGTCAGCGCGATGCGGACGACCTTGGCGATGCGCTCGCCGCGCAGGACCTCCAGTTCGCCGACCGGGCCGGGCGACATCGGGCTCGTCAGTTCCCGTTCGGCGACCCGGGTCAGGTTCTCGACGCCGGCCAGCGCCGCCATCGTCCGGTCGCTCAGTGCCTTGGGCAGGGACGTCGTCACTTGTCCTCTTCTCCTTCGCCGGTCGCCTGCGCGGCCGTCACGGTGTCCTCCGCGGGCGCGCCGCCCGCGGGCGCGTCCTTCGCCGTGCCATTGGGCGTCTCCGTGCCGGGCGTCTCCGTGCCTGGCGTCTTCGCGCTCGGTGTTTCCGCGCCCCGCGCTCTGTGCATCCAGGCCCGCGCCAGCTCGGGGTTCTCGCGGCGGGCGGGCGAGGCGATGACGACGGCGCTCTGGCGCGGCCCGGCGTCGGACATCATGTCCTCGTCGCCGATCCACCAGCCGTCGGCCATCAGCTGCCGCCGGCGGCGCCGGTAGGCGACCTGGAGGGCGTCGCTGCGCAGGTGGAGTTCGGCGGGCAGGTCGTAGGGCAGCAGCTCGGGGCGCTGGCTCTCCACGACGGGCTTGTCCTGGAGCAGGATGCTCGCGATGCGGCGGCGGGCGTCCCGGTCGGCCCACTTCCCGGTGAAGAAGTTCCGGTAGCCGACGATCTTGACGAGGGTGCGGTCCCGGCTCAGCGGGACGTTGTGGTCGTAGAGGATCATGTCGCCGAACGGCAGCCGGACGTGCAGCTTGACGATGTTCGGCAGGAACCAGCCGTTGGTGACGACCAGCTCGCTGGGCCCCTCCTTCTTGTAGAGGCGTTTCCACAGGCCCCGCGCGGGCGGCGGGCTGAGCAGGATGTCGGCCACCGCCGACCAGTCGTCCTGGGTGATCTCGTAGTCGGGGATCTGCGGCTTGTCCGGGTTGCCGAACCGGGTGCCGTGGACGAACGGCGTGTGGGCGGCGTCCACGACGTTCTCGAACGTCCGCTCGTAGTTGGCCTCGATGACCATCTCGACGTTCACCCGGGCGAACGCCGGGTCGTCGTCCTCGGGGAAGTGCGGGATGGGGGGCCGCTCGCCCTCCGGAAGATCGCCGAGGAACGCCCAGATCATGCCGTACTCCTCCCGGACGGGATAGGAGTCGACGCGGGCCTTCTTGGGGATGCCGCGGCCCTCGGGATTGGCGGGGATCAGGGTGCAGCCGCCGCCCGGCTCGTAGCGCCAGCCGTGGTAGGGGCAGGCGATCTGGTCGTCCACCACCTTGCCCATCGACAGCGCGGCGCCGCGATGGGCGCACAGGTCGGACAGGCAGACCGCGCCGCCGTCGCGCTTGCGGTAGAGGACGAAGTCCTGGCCGAGGCAGGTGACGCGCTTGGGGGCGCGGGTGACGGCGTCGGCGAACTCCACCGCGTACCAGAAGTTCTTGAGCATGTCGGCTCCCTATCGGCGCCGCAGGTCGATGTGCGCCGGGTCGGCGGACGGCGCCGTCTCCTCGCCGCGCAGGTGGGCGCGGAGGAAGGCGACGGTGAGGTCCGTGTAGGCGCCGCGGGCCGCGGCGGGGTCGGTCTCGGGCTCCAGGTCGAGGAAGGCGCGGGCCGCGGTCGGGTCGACGGGGTCCGCGATGGCGAAGTGGTTGGCGCCCTTGAGGACGGCGAGCAGGTCATCGGGGCCCGACAGGGCCTCGGTGAAGGTGCGGGTCACCGGATCGGCTCCGGCGTCCTGCCCGTACCGGTCGGAGCTGCCCGCGATCACGCCGTCGCGGCTGCCGACGCCCAGCAGCACCGGGCATTCGACCTGCGCGGGCAGGACGGTGCCCGCCGGCCAGCCCAGCATGGTGGCGACCATCGTGTGGGCGCCGTAGGCGAAGCAGGCGCGGACGCCGGGCACGAACCGGGCCGACTGCAGGACGACGGTGCCGCCCGCCGAGTGCCCGCCGAGCGCGATCCGGTCGAGGTCGAGCACCCCCTTGAGCGGGCCGATCTCCTCCAGCGCGCCGATCACGGCGGGCAGCGCCGGGCAGGTCGGGCGGGTGCCGTAGGCGTCGGGACGGGCCGCGTCCAGGTCGACGCCGGGGGTGAGCCCGACCTGGCCGCCGAACAGCTCGGCGACCCGGTCGAACGTCACCACGGCGAAACCGGCGGCGGCGATCGCGGCGGCGAACGGGCGGTACACGGACTGCTCGACGTTCACGCCGGAGCAGAACACCACGACGGGGTAGGGCGCGCCGGCGGGGTCGGGCGGGATCCGCCCGGAGAGCCGCTCGGCGTCGGTGCCCTCCGCGCGCGCCGGGTAGTAGACCTTGATGTGGGCGGTGCCGAAGGGCGGGCTGCCGCCGGTTCCCGCCGACCACCACAGGGACCGGACGTTCATGGGCGCGGCAGTTCCCGGTCGCCGCCCCACAGCCCGCGGACGAGGCGGTCGGTGGTCTCCTGCCCGAAGTAGCGGACGCCCATCACGTTGGCGGGGTCGCGGTCGGCGATGTTGCGGCGGGTCGCCAGGTCGGCGGCGGCGAGCGCGGGCCGTTCGGCCTCGGGGACGGGTTCGGCCTCGTCGACCCAGCCGAGCCAGCGGCCGACGTGCTCCTCCAGCACCTGCCCCACCAGCTCGATGTTCTTCTCCGCGCGGGGGAAGGAGTGGCAGTGCGCGGTCGGCGACAGGCTCGCCCGGATGAAGCCGGCGCGGCTGGTGAACCACTCGAAGTCGGGGTTCTGCTCGCGGAACGCCAGCCACCCGTCGTTCAGCGGCTCGTAGTACCGGTCGTAGTACGCGCCGTCGGTGAGCAGGTTCGCCCGCGGCACGGAGTCGGCGTAGAACCAGCCCTCCGGCCAGACCAGCAGCGCGATGCCGAGGTGCGGTACCCGGATCTGCGGGCCGAGCCACACGGTCAGGTGCAGGTTGGCGAAGCTCGCGGCCGGGTTGCCGAGCCAGGAGCGCACCATCCAGTCGACCTCCGGCCCGCTGTAGGCGGCGAGCGTCCCGCCCGGCCCGTCGGGGTAGGTGCCGTAGGACTCCAGCGCCTCGGTGGACGGGTCGCGCGTCAGCTCGAACCGGGCGTCGATCTTCGCCTTGAGCCCGTCGAGGATCGCGCCGAACCGGTGGAAGGTCTCGGTCACGTCCACGGTGGGGGACTCGTCGAGCATCTGCTCAACGTGCTGCAGGGTTTCCTTCAACGGGGCGCTCCGCTCGGTGCGTCGTCGGCCAGCGCGGCGACCGCGTGCGCGGGGCGCCCGCCGACCAGGTCGGTGTTCTTGGAGACGAGCCGGTTGACGGCCTGGGCGGGGTGGACGGCCGCGATGGTCACGGGCTCTTCGGTCCGGGTGACCAGGGGGTGGCTGATGCGGCCCTCGAACGGGCCGTCCCACGACGTCCACAGCGTGAAGTCGGCCGGCAGGGCCAGGATCAGGCCGCCGTCCGGGCCGGACGCGACGACGTTCAGCCGGTTCTCGGCGGACCGCTCGGGCAGCCCCAGCCCGGTCTCCCACGGTTCCAGCGGGGTGAACGGCACGGCGACCACGTCGGCGTCGGCGATCGCGGCGAGCCGGAACGTCTCGGGGAACAGCGCGTCGTCGCCGGCGATCAGCACGAGCCGCCCCCAGGGGAGGGTGAAGATCTCCAGGCGTTCCCCGGCGCCGCCGTGCAGCCGGGGCTGGCGGCCCGCGATGCCGCCGGCGCCGACCAGGTACGCCGTGTGCGCGCCGCCGTCCCGGACGGTGGTCACCGCGTGGGCGCCGGTTCCCCGGACGGCGGCGGCGAGCGCGCGGGCGACCTCGCCGGGCCCGGCTGCGGCGCCGAACGCGAGTTCGGGCAGGACGACGAGCTCGGCGCCCGCCCGCGCCGCCTCGGCGACGAGCCCCGGGGAGCGGACCACGGCGGCGGTGAGCTTCGCCGCCCCGGCGGGCGCGGTGCGCGGCCCCGGCGTGGCGACGATCGGCGCGTAGAGCGCGGGCCTGCGCGCCGCGAACAGGTCCGTCCCGTCCGGGCGGACCTTGTCGTCGGCGAGCGCGGGGTCGATGTCGGCGACGACGACCGCCTCCCCGGTGCGCGGCGCCTTGGCCACGACGGTGCCGTCGGGGGCGACGATCTGGCTTTCGCCCGCGCCGTCCAGCAGGTCGGCGGGGACGCCGAGCCGTTCGCCGATGGCGGGCAGCAGTTCCGCGGGCAGCAGCGGGCCGACCTTGTTGGCCGCCACCACCCACACGCGGTTCTCGGCGGCCCGCACGGGGATGTGCAGGCTCGCCTCGTCCACCGCGAACGAGTTGAGGCTGTTGAGCAGCACCTGCGCGCCCCGGACGGCGAGGTCGCGGGGGACCTCGCTGGTGACGCCCTCCATGCACGCGTACATGCCGAGCCGGCCGAGCGGGGTGGCGATCACCGGCCCGGCCCGGGTGCCGGGGTCGAGGTGGTCGCCCTCGGCGCCCATGAGGACGAGCTTGTCCGAGCGGCCGAGCAGGGCGCCGTCCGGTCCGTAGAGCAGGTTCGCGACGGTGACGCGGCCGTCCGCGCCGGCCAGCGTCACATTGATCTTGACGTGCGCGCGGTGCGCGGCGGCCCGGGCGGCGACGGCGGTCAGGAACGGCCCGTCCGGGAGGCAGGCGTTCCCGACCGCCGCGTCACGGTCGTCGTACCAGGAGATGCGGTTGCAGAACTCCGGGAGGACGATGAGGTCAGCGCCCGTGCCGGCCGCCTCGTCGATCAGCCGCAGGCAGGTGGCCAGGTTCGCGCCGGCGTCCCGCCCGGCCGCGAACTGGACGGCGGCCACCCGGACCGGACCCATGGGGACCTCCTGGTTCCACTGGCGAAACGCTGTTTCCAAACCCTACAATCGCGGTCCGGTGGCCGCCATAGTCCCGCCGAGAAACTTCGGGTCCGGCGGCGGGCCCCGGCGCCCGCGGGAACGGAGGCCGGGGCCGCGCGTCCGGTCAGGAGGCCCCGGTCAGGGTCTCGATCGTGCCCGCCGACAGCAGGTTCTGGTAGTAGGCGCCGCCGGGCAGGTAGGCGGGCGTCCGGGTGCCGTCGAAGGCGTCCCTGGCCCACGCCACCGCGAACGTCTGCAGGGCGGCGACGTTCCCGGCCTCGGGGGTGCCGCAGGCGATCGTGCCGATCGAGTCGGTGCTCGCGCCCTCGGCGTCGGTGTGGTCCCCGCTGGTGAGCCGCACGCCGACGAACGGGCCGTGCACCTCGGACTGGACGGCCTCGGTGCCGGAACTGCCGTTGTTGCAGGGGTTGTCGGGCGCGGAGATCGTGCGGATCTGCCGGCCGGTACCGTCCAGCCCGTCCAGGCCCGTGACGAGGTTGTCGCCGATGAAGGACTTCACCGGGTCCAGCAGCACCAGGCCGCGCAGGCCCGTCCACGCCGCCGGGTGGTCGGTGCGAACCCGGTTCGCGACGTAGGCGACCGCCTCGCCGCCGGCCGAGTGGCCGGAGAAGACCATGGAGGACGGGATGGTCACCTCCGGGCGCCCGGCCTCGGCCTTGGCCCTGGCCAGGCTGCGGCCGAGCTTGCCGTCGGGGTCGGACGCCCTGCCGAACAGGTCGGCGACGTTGCCGAGGAAGTCGGTGTTGTTGCCGATGTTCTGCAGTGTGCAGCCGAAGATGTGCCCGCTGGGCAGGGTCGGGGCGAACACCAGGTAGCCCGCGGACGCGTACTCGCCCGCCAGGTCTGCGACGTGGTCGTTGGCGCGGGCGAAGCCGTGCTGGAGCCAGACCAGGCCCTCCGGGGTCCCGGACGGGAAGTACCAGTCGGCGCTCTGGTCGAGGGTCGTGAACGCGCACCGGATCTCGACCGTGGTCTGGATCCTGGTGGCGGTGGCCCGGGCGGGAGCCGCGGCCGCCGGCGCGGTGGCGACGGCTGTGGCGGCGGCGACGGCGGTGGTGGCGACGGCCAGGGCTCGGGCTGCGCGGGTGGCACGCATGCTGCCTCCGGAGCTTGTCGTTCCACTCTGTGAAACGACGTTTCCATTGTTTCCTCAATTAGCGGCCTCCGGGCGCCGCCCGTCAACGGCCCGCAGAGCGCGATCCGGTAACGCTTGCCCGGGACGGGCCGGACCTCGGGAAGGGGCCGATGCTCAGGACGGGTAGGCGCCCGCGCCCATGCCCGCGCCGCCCGCCCGGAACGCCGCCGGAGCGTGCACGGCGCACGTCTGCACGTACTCCAGCAGCCCCTCGGTGCCGTACTCGCGGCCGTGCCCGCTGCGCTTCACCCCGCCGAACGGCGCGCGCAGCGACATGCCCGTCCGGTTGTGGGTGTTGACGAACGTGAACCCCGCCTCGAACCCGCGGGCGAACGCGAACGCGCGATCCTCGTCGGCGGACCAGACCGAGGCGCCGAGGCCGAGCTCACCGGCGTTCGCGCGGGCGAGTACCTCGTCCTCGCCGTCGTAGGGCAGCAGCGGCACCACCGGCCCGAACTGCTCCCCGGCCACCACCGGGTCGTCGTCGCCGGCCCCGGTGACCAGCGCCGGCCGGACGAAGTGGCCCCGGGCGAGGTCGACGCGCACCGCGCCGAGCGCGGTGGCCGACGCGCCGCGCCGCGCCGCGCCGGTCACCAGTCCCCGTACCCGCCGCGCCGCGTCCGCGGAGATCACCGGGCCGACCGTCGTCCCCGCGTCGAGCGGATCGCCGAGCACGATGGTGCGCGCGGCTGCCGCGACGTAGGCGTCGCGGACGTCGGCGAACCTCGACCGCGGCACGTAGACGCGCTTGGCGGCCATGCACACCTGCCCGGCGGTCGCGAAGGACGCCATGACGAGCCGGTCCATGGCCGCGTCGTCCAGGCGGGCGTCGTCCAGCAGCACCACCGGGTCGTTGCCGCCCAGTTCCAGCACGGACGGCGTGATCGCCGAGGCGGCGGCCGCGCCGATGTCGCGCGCCGCCTCCGCGCCGCCGGTGAACGCCACCCGGTGGACCCGCGGGTGCGCCACCAGCGCCCGTCCCGTCCCGGCGCCGCCGTGCACGACGTGGACGAGGTCCCGCGGGAACGACTCCAGCACCCGCGCCACGGCCAGCGGCGCCAGCGGCGAGGGCTTCACCACGGCGGCGTTGCCGGCCGCGAGGGCCGGGCCGACCTTGAGCAGCGCCAGGATGACCGGCGCGTTCCACGGCGTGATCGCGGCGACGACCCCGTACGGGCGGTGCCGCAGGAGCAGCCGGCCCGCCGCGTCGTCCACCTCCCGGTCGGCGTACGCGGCGGGCGCGTGGCCGGCGACCCAGCGCAGGTACGCCGCGGCGAACCGGATCTCGCCCTCGCAGTCGGCCAGGGGCTTGCCGGACTCCCGCGCGAGCAGCACCGCCGTCCCGCCGGCGGACTCGACCGCCGCGGCCGCCCGGCGCAGGGCCTCCGCCCGTTCGGCGGCGGGGACGTCCCGCCAGTCCCGCTGGGCGGCCTCGGCAGCCCGGACGGCGCGGTCCACGTCCGCGGCGTCCGCCACCGGCACCCGGCCGACGGTCTCGCCGAGCCGCGCCGGGTTCTCCCGGACGATCTCGGCGCCCGGCCCGGCGCGGGTCACGCCACGTCCCGCAGGGAGGCGATCATCGAGCTGCGCAGCAGATGCCGCCGGGCCGCGCCGGGATCGGCGGCGAGGGCCCGCAGTTCGGCGTGGTAGAGCCCGGGGTCGCGCATCCGCTCCCAGTTGGCGTGGGTCGCGCGTCCCACGTACGTCAGCGCGACGTCGCGGCGGGCGGCGGCGACGGCGTCCACCTCCGACTCGGGGCCGCCGGCCAGCACCCCGGCGAGCGCGTCCGCCATCAGGACGGCGTCGTGGATGCCGCTGTTCATGCCCATCCCGCCGAGCGGGTTGTTGACGTGCGCGGCGTCCCCGGCCAGCAGCACCCGGCCGGTCCGGAACCGGTCGGCCACCCGCTGGTGGACCCGGTACAGGCTCGCGTGCGCCACGTCCCACCCGGTGTCGGCGACGCCGCGCAGCCGGTCCGGCAGCCGCGCCAGTTCGTCCGCGTCGGGGGTGCCGGCGGGGGTGGGGAACAGCACCCGCCAGTGGTCGGGGGTGCGCAGCAGCACCAGCCACTCGTCGGGGTCGAACACGTAGTTCACGTCCGCGATCCCGGGCAGCAGCGCCGCCACGTCGGTGCGGGTGGACGCGACGAGGAACCGCTCGGGGTAGGTGAGCCCGTCGAACTTCAGGCCCGCGCACCGCCGGACGGCCGAGCCGGCGCCGTCCGCGCCGACGAGCCAGCCGCCCCGGTACGGGACGCCGTCCTCGGTCGTCACCTGGACGCCGCCTGCGTGGGTCAGGACGTCGTGCACCCGCGCCCCGAACCGCACCTCGCCGCCCGCCTCCAGCAGGTGCGCCAGCAGGAGCGGCGTGAGCCTGCCCTGCTCGCACTGGACGCGGAACGGGTAGGGGGTGTCGCCCGACAGCAGCGACAGGTCCAGCTCGGCGATGACGCCGCCGCGCCGTTCCCGGTACTGGAACGTGCGGGAGATCCGGCCGCGCTCCATCAGCTCGTCCAGGACTCCGAGACCGGCGAGCATCTCCAGCGACGGCGGGTGGAAGGTGGACGCCCGCGACTCGGCGGCCAGCGCGTCCCCGGCCTCCAGCACGGTCACCGCGACGCCGCGGCGGGCCAGCGCCAGCGCGGCCGTCAGCCCGACGGGGCCGGCGCCGGCGACCAGGACCGGTGTCACGCGTCCCCCCGGGCGTGCAGGGCGCCGGCGTTCTCCACCCCCACGACCTGCGGGTTGGTGAAGAAGCGGAGGGTCTCGGCGGTGCCCTCCTCGCCCAGCCCGGACGCGCCCCAGGCGGGACGCGGCGCGAACAGGTGCAGGCTCATGACGCTCGACCCGTTGACCTTGACCTCCCCGGCGCGGATCCGGCGGGCCACGGCCAGCGCGGCGTCCTCGTCGGCGCCGGCGACATAGCCCTCCAGGCCGTAGGCGGTGCCGTTGGCCAGGGCCACCGCCTCGTCGAGCGTCCGGTACGGGTGGACGGTCGCGACCGGCCCGAAGATCTCCTCGGTGGCGTCGCCGGGGTCCACTCCGGTGACCAGCGCGGGGGCGAGGTAATTGCCTTCGGCGGGGACCTCGGTGGTGGCGATGACCCGCCCGCCGAACGCGTCGCGCCTGCCCCGCACCAGGGCACGGTGGCGTGAGTGCACGAGGGGGCCGAGGTCGGTGTCCTCGTCCAGGGGCGGGCCCGCGCGGAGCGCCGAGAGGCGCCCGGCGATCTCCTCCAGGATCGCGTCCTGCGATTCCGCCGGGACGATGAGGCGGCCGAGGGCGCGGCACCACTGGCCGTTGAGGGTCGTCAGCAGGTCGGCGGCCGCGCGGGCGGCGCGGCCGGGGACGGCGTCCGGCATGACGACCAGGGGGTTGTTGCCGCCGAGTTCCAGCTGGACGGGCTTGAGCCCGGCCGCGCAGGCGGCGGCGACGGAACGGCCGCCGGCGGCGCCGCCGGTGAACGACACCGCCCGGATCCGCGGGTCGCCGGTGAGGCGGGCGCCGGTCGCCGCGTCCCCGTGGACGAGCTGGAACACGCCGCCGGGCACGTCCCGTCCGGCGAGGACGTCCGCGACGGCCCCGGCGAGGACCTGGGTGCCGTGCGGGGCGTACTCGCTGGGCTTGAGGATCACGGGGCATCCCGCGGCCAGGGCGTTGGCGACCTTGTGCGCCGCCATCGGGGCGGGCGCGTTCCACGGGACCAGGCACAGCGCCGGCCCCCACGGCAGCCGCCGCACGTGCACGGCGCGGCCGTCCTCGCGGCGCAGAATCTCGCCCGTGCCGCCGCGCAGCTGCTCGGCGGCCAGCCGGAAGGACCCGGTCACGATCATGCCGAGCGGCGCGGCCTGGCGGATGGGGACGCCGGTCGCGGACGCCTCCAGCCGGACGATCTCGCCGAGCACCCCTTCCAGCCCGTCCGCGACGGCGTCGAGGAGTTCGGCGCGGTCGCCGCGCGCGGCCCAGCCCTCCGCCGCCGCCTCGGCCGCGGCCAGGGCGCACTCGACGCGGTACCCGCCGGTGGCCGGGGCGGGCCCGAGCGGGCGGCCGGTCGCCGGGTCCTCCAGGACGAGGTCCAGGCGGCCGCCGCAGTCGGCCCATCCACCGGCGACCAGGTCGCGGTGCGGCGGTGTCATTTCTCGACGCTCGCGAACAACTCGTTCTCCCTGGCCCCCGTGACGATCTGCGCGGCCTCCAGCCTGCCGCGTTCGGCGGGGAACGTCATCACCAGCCCCATCGCCAGGTCGCGCATGGCCCGGCCGATGACGCCGTCGAGCGTCGCCGCCGACGTCCCGCACGCCTTGAACGCGCCGAGCACGACCTGGAAGCACGACTCGGCGATGTCGCCCTTGGCGATCCGCCACTGCCGGTACACGTCCTGCTTGGGCAGCAGCGGCGGGGTGGAGGTCTCCAGCTGCAGCTGCCGGCGGATCCACAGGTAGGCGGTCTCCAGCCGCTCCGTCATGTCGCCGATGATCACCTGGTGCATGGGGGAGGAGGCGATCGGGCGGCCGGAGTCGGCGAACGTCGCGCGGGTGAGGCGGTCGAGGGCGAAGTCGTAGACCGACTGCGCGGCGCCGAGGTAGCACGCCGAGATGGCCAGCTGGTTGCCGACGAAGCTGCCCCGGCTCATCGTCAGCATCCGCACGAACGAGCCCGGCACGGTCAGCGCCTCGTCCGCGGGGACGAACACGTCGGTGAGCGTGATGCCGTGGTTGTTGGACGCGCGCATCCCGAGACCGTTCCAGGGGGTGCGGGACGCGACGCCCGGCGCGTCCCGGGGGACCAGGAACAGCGCGAGGCCGTCGGCGCCGGTCGTCCCGTCCAGCCGCGCGGTCACCAGGTAGGTGTCGGCGACGCCGGTGGCGCAGCCGAACGACTTGACGCCGTTGAGCGTCCAGCCGCCCCCGGCCGGGACCGCGGTCGTGGCGATCGCGATGTTGGCGCCGGAGCTCTTGACCTCCTCGCTGGCGAAGTTGGCCGTCCACGTCCCGCCGGCCATCCGCGTCAGGACCTTCTCGGCGAACGCCCGGACCGGCTCGGCCTCCTCGCCGGTGAACAGCCCCGCCTCGATCGCCTCCAGCGGCAGCAGCCCGCGCGAGGCGCTGGTGTTGTGGAAGAAGAACGACAGCCCGGTGGACGGGCACGCGCTCCCCATCGCGTACGTGGCGGCGGCCAGGTCGCGCAGCCCGCCGCCGAGCCCGCCGTGCTCTTCGGGCACGACGAGGCCGAGCAGCCCGGCCTCGCGGATCAGGTCGATGTGCCCGGAGGGGAACGCGGCCTCGGCGTCCGCCCGCGCGGCGGCCTCGCGCAGCGCGGGCAGCACCTTCTCGACGCGGGCCGCGCGCTCGCGTTCGGGCTCGGTCATGTTCTCGATGAGCCGTTCGCCGGTCAGCATCTCTGGGCGATTCCTTTCACGATGGTCAGGACGCGACCCGGTGGGCGCGGCCCGGCAGGGCCGCGCCCCAGATCGCCTCCAGGTCGGCGGAGGCCGCCGCCAGGGCGGCCCGGTCGATCGGGGTGGCCACCTCCAGCTGGGCGGCCAGGAACAGCACGTCCTCGGCGCACAGGCCGCCGTCGACGCCGCCGAGGGTGACGTCGAAGTGCCGCACTCCGCTCTTCATGGCGGTCAGCGCGTTGACCAGGCCCAGGCCGCGGGATTCGCGCAGGCGCACGCGCTGCGTCAGCGGCCGTGTCCGGGCGACCGCGTCCTGGAGCACGTCGCGGACGCGCAGCGGTGACGCGGCGGCGGGCCCCTCGTCGAGCGCGATCTCGGCGCAGCCCGCTTCGGCGAACCGGTCGACCGCGGCGAGCACGGCGGCGTGCCGGTCGGCGCGGAAGGCGTCCGGGACGCGTCCCACCGCCGCGAGGCCGCGCAGGCGGGCGGCCCTGACGAGGTCCGGCGCGCAGGGCCCGTCCACGACCTCCACGACGAGGCCGGCGCCGGGCGGTACGAGCGCCAGCCGGGTCTCGTCCTCCACCAGCACCGATCCCGCCGGGAACGGTCCCGCCGTCACCGATCCGCCGGGCGCGGGCCCGGCGGGCAGGGGGCCGCGGAGCCGGACGCCGGCGTCGCGCACCGAGGCCAGCAGCCTGGCCGCCTCGGCGGGGGAGACGCGGGACGCGGCGGTGCCGTGGGCGCGGAGCCTGCGGTGCAGCGCGGCGGCCAGGCCGGTGTCGGCGATGCCGACCGTGTCGGGGAGCGGGTCGGCGAGCTGCCCCCAGGTGCGGGAGTGGAACAGCAGCGGGGCGGTGCGGCGCGGGACGCGCGCGGCGGTGACCTCCCCGACGAAGATCGTGTGGTCGCCGCCCGGGTAGGCGTGCGCGACCCGGCAGTCCAGCCAGCCGAGCGCGGCCCCCAGCACGGGGGCGCCGGTCGGCGCGGCCGCCCAGGGCTGCCCGGCGAACCGGTCGCCGGGTTCGCGGCCCGCGAAGCGGTGCCCGATCGCGGCCTGGTCCTTGCCGAGGAAGCTGACCGCGAAGATGCCGCTGCGCTCGACCAGCGCGTGGGTGTGGATGTCGCGGGCGAGGCAGACGAGGACCAGCGGCGGGTCGAGGCTGACGCTGCTGAACGAGCTCGCGGTCATGCCGTGCCAGCCGTCCCCGGCGGTGGTCGTGACGACCGCGACGCCCGTCGGCCACTGGCCCAGCACCGTCCGGAAGGTCTCCGCGTCGACCCCCACGGCATCGGCCCTTCGTTTCGCATATGGAAACATCGTATCGATCACGGTAACGATGGCCGTCCGGCCATGTCAACGGCCGCGCGCCGGTGTTTCCCTGCGGGAAACGCCTTGCCCTAAACTGGGCGCCCGTCCCGACGTCCCGCGAAGGAGCCGCAGTGCCGCGCAGTGCTACGAACCAGGCCGAACGCGCGTCCGAGGGCGGCGAGGGCCAGAGCCGCTCGATCGCGGCGGTGGAGCGCGCGATGGACGTGCTGCTGCTGTTCGGCCGCAGCTCGCGCCCCGACCTGGGCGTCACCGAGATCGCCACCGAGCTGGGGCTGACCAAGGCGGCCGTGCACCGCATCCTGACCGCGCTGCGCAGCCGCGAGCTGATCACCCTGGACCCGGGCACCCGCCGCTACGCCCTCGGGCACGCCGCCATCGCGCTCGGCCGCGCCTACCTGGCCCGGATGGACCTGCGCGCGATGGCCGCCCCCGAGCTGCGCCGCCTCGCCCAGCGGGTGGGCGAGACCGCCACGCTGTCGATCCGGCGGGGCGACACGCGGCTGTACGTCGACCAGGTCGTCCGGCCCCACGAGCTGCGCGTCGAGGTCAGCCTCGGCATCCCCTACCCGCTGCACGCCGGGAGCTCGTCCAAGGCGATCCTGGCGTTCCTCGACGACGCCGAGGTGGACGGCTATCTGGAGCGCCATCCGCTCGAGGCGCTGACCGAGCGGACCATCGTGGACGAGGAGCGCCTGCGCAAGGAGCTCACGGTGATCCGCAAGCGCGGGTACGCGGGCTCGACGGGCGAGCGCCAGGAGGGCACCGCCTCGGTCGCGGCCCCGATCTTCGACCACGACGGGCGGGTCATCGCGGCGCTGAGCGCGTCCGGGCCGCTGACCAGGTTCAAGCCCCGGATGAGCGAGTGCGCCCCGCTGGTCGTCGAGGCCGCCGCCCAGGTCTCCGCTCAGCTCGGCCACACCGGCGGGGGCCATGTCACAGGTGGGCGCCCGGCTTGAGGACGCCGAGCGCGGCGGCGCCCAGCACCGCCGCCCAGATGCCGAACACGTAGGGCAGGCAGCCGTCCACCGACCGCTTGAGGGTCCGCTCCACCTCGGGTGTGGAGCCGCCGCCCATCAGCGCGCCGAACGCGGGCCCGAAGGGGCGCAGCGTCAGGCGGATGCCCAGGCCGCACAGCAGGGCGATGGTGTAGAGGGCGACCTTGGCGCCGAGCCAGCGCGGGTTGGTCGCCACCCCGAACGGTTCGGCGGCGAGCAGCGTGTAGGCCGCGGCCGCGCAGAGCGCGGCGGCCAGGACGATGCGGATCGTCCAGTCCGCTCGTTTCACCCACGGGAACCGGCCGTGCGTGCGATGGTCGGCGATGGTGGCGGCCAGCCAGGCGAGCGCGAACATCCACACCGGCACGACCTGCCATGTGCCGAAGGCCGGCACGCCGAACAGCTCCGCCCCGTGCGGCTCCAGCGCCATCAGCGTCACGCCGCTGGGGAGGAACAGCACCAGGCAGATCTTGGGTCCGAGGTCCAGCCCGCTCATGATCTGCAGCGCCGCCGAGCGCGCCGCCGGCGTCAGATCGGGCCGCAGGACGTACCGGCTGGAGTAGAAGACGCCGAGGTCGCCGCCCAGCCAGAAGACGAACAGGACCACGTGCAGCAGGATCCACCAGCCGTGCGGATGCGCTCCCACATCGCCTCCCGGTTCACGAGATTTGCGAAACGCCGTTTCCTTGTGGGGAACGGTAGCAGACCGCGGCCGGGTCAGGCGGTGCGTGCGCGCCGCCCCTCCAGCTCGGCGAACACCACCAGGCGGTAGGCCGCGGAGAACTTCGGGTGGCAGGTGGTCAGGGTGAGCATCCGCTTGACGGGCTTGCGGCCCGGCCTGCGCGGGACGGGCGCGGTCACGTCGGTCCGCCCGGGCCGCACGACGACCCGCCCGGTGACCTCGTAGACATAGGTGGTGGTGGCGGTGTCCACCAGGATCTCGTCCCCGCGCCCCAGCTCGCCGTTGCGGTCGAACGGCGCCCCGTAGGTGGTGCGGTGGCCGGCGATCGCCATGTTCCCGACCTCGCCGGGCCCGGCCGTCCCCGGGTAGTGGCCCGGACCCCGGCGCAGGTCATCGACGCCGACGCCCTCGATGACGGCGTACCGGTAGGACGCGCCGAAGCGCGGGACGCGCAGGATCGCCAGCGCCTCGCCTTCGGCCGGGACGGGGGTCTTCTTCGCCGCGGCGCCGGCGCCGCCGCGGCCGGAACCCGTCCCGGCGGCGGCGGCCGCCTGCCGGGCGCGGGTCGCGCTCCACTTCCGCTCCAGGTCGTCCTGGAGACCGCCCTGCTGCCCGCGCGTGTACTGCCCGGTGCCCCACGCCAGGTAGCCGACGAAGAGGGCGAGCAGCAGGCCCGCGGTCACCAGTGCCTCGGCCAGTCCTCGCAGCACCGTGCGCATGGTGTGGAACGGTAACGGCTCGAAAGGGAAACGACGATTCCCTACATGAAACGATTGTGTTTCGCCCGGCCGATGTCTTGACACGGTGCGCGCGTACCGGCTTCGCTATGTGCACCTTGCGAAACTTTGTTTCCCTGTGCGGAACAGAGGTCGTGGGCAGGGCGCTGGTTCGGATGGCGGACCGGTGGTGCGGCATCCAGCTGCCCGGATTCCCCGTCCCGCCGTCCCGGCGGGGCGGCCGGCTGGGAAGGAGCAGCGGCACGCGATGAGATCCAGACGAACGGCACTGCGCGGTGCGGCGGCGGTGGTCACGGCCGCCGGAGCGGTGGTGGTCCCGCCGGCGGTGGCCGCCGCGGCGCACGCCGCGACCGGCCAGGTCCCCTACTCCTGCACCATCTTCGGCTCCACGTTCGACTACGACGCGACCGTGACCGTCACCGCCCCCGCGTCGGCGGGCGTCGGCGACGAGGTCACGGTCGAGGCGGACTTCTCCAACCTCCCCGGGGTCGCGCCGCTGCCGGTCAACTCGTGGACGACCACCGGCTCGCTCACCGTCTCCGGCGCCCAGACGGGCTCGGTCGACATCTCCGTCCCGGAGCGGACCGGGCCGGTCCCCGCGTACGGGGAGCTCCCGATCGGCACCGCCACCGGCACCCTCACCCTCGGCGCCGCCGGGGACGTCCACCTCGCCCCCGCGGCCCTGACGATCGTCGCCGAGGCGGGCGCCCAGGCGACGATCACCTGCACGCCCAAGAGCGCCCCGGAGCCGCTGGCCACCATCGGCGTCGACGCCGCAGGCCCCAGCGTCTCGGTCACCCCGCCCACCGTCGTCCAGGGCGGCGGCATCACCCTCACCGGTGCGGGCTGGCAGCCCGGCGCGGTCGATGTCGCGCTGTGCGACGCCAACGGCGCCCAGTGCGCGGCGGGCGACCTGACCGACGTGACCGCCTCGGTGGACGGCACCGGCATGCTGACCGCCTCGGCGACCGTCGCCGGCACGGCCGCCGCCGGATCCCGGACCATCGTCATCACCCAGGGCGCCGTCAGCCAGAGCGCCGCGCTGAACGTCACCGAGAAGACCGCGCCGCCCACCGGCGAATGCGCCGGCCGGCCGGCCGAGCGCTGCGATGAGCAGAAGATCAACCTGACCGTCAACGGCGGCCCGCTGACCATGGCCCGCGAGGCGGGCGAGGTCGAACTGACCCCCGTCACGCTGAACGGCACCCAGCAAAGCGCCACGGGCGACCTGCGCGAGGTCACGGTCGTGGACGCGCGGGGCGGCACCACCGGCTGGTCGCTGACCGGCACGCTGACCGACTTCTCCTCGGCCGCCGGGACGAAGATCCCCGCCGGGAACCTGTCGTGGACGCCGTCGTGCACGCCCGCCGCGGGCGCCGGCGCCGTCGTCGCCGGCAGCGCCGGCGCGCTCGACGACACCACCGCCGCCACGCTGTGCAGCGGCCCGGACGGCGCCGGGCAGATCGTCGGCGGCACCTACACCGCCGGGGCCGCGCTGAACCTGACGGTTCCGCCGGTGACCGGTGCCGGCGAGTACACCGCCGTCCTCACCCTCACCCTGTCCTGATCCGCGCCGGATCCCGATCCGCACCGACCGCGGCCGGGGGGCGGCGCCGCGCCCGCCGCCCTCCCGGCCGCACCGAGGTGATCCATGAGACCGTGCCTCCGGATCGCCGCCGTCGCGGCGGCGGCCCTGTCCGCGACCGGTGCCGCCCTGCCGGGCGGAGCCGCCGCGGCCGGAGCCGCCGCGGCCGCCGGAGGAACCCCGCCGGGCCGGAGCATCGCGCGGGCCGCCGAACCCGCCCCTCCTCCCATGGTCCCTCCCGCGACCGGGAACGGATCGTGGTCGGTGGGGCCCGTCAACGGCAGCGGCGCGGCGGCGGCCCGGCCGGCCTTCGCCATCGAGGCGCCGCCCGGCGAGACCGTCCAGGACACCGTGCGGGTCACCAACCTGACGGACGGGCCCCTCACCTTCCGGCTCTACGGGGCCGATGCCTACAACACGCCCCGCGACGCCGGGTTCGCGCTGCGCACCGCCGGGGAACCGCGCCGCGGCGTCGGCGCCTGGATCACCCTGAAGCACGGGACGCTGAAGGTCCCGGCGAACAAGGCCGTGAAGGTCCCCTTCACCCTGAAGATCCCCGAGAACGCCACGCCGGGTGAGCACATCGGCGGCATCGTCGCGCTCAACACCGCGATCGAGAGCGTCCAGGAGAGCGGCGGCGCCCGCGTCGGCGTGCGGCGGGCCGTCGGCGCCCGCGTCTACCTGCGCGTCGCGGGGCCGCTGACCCCCGGCCTGCGGATCGGCGGGCCGGACACCGCCCGCACCGAGCCGCTGGTGCCCTACGTCCACCGGAGCCGGGGGACGATCCGGTACACCGTCATCAACACCGGCAACCAGCGGATCTCGCCCACCGCCCGCGTGTGGGCCACCGGGGTCTTCGGCCGCCGCGTCAAGCGGTGGCCCGACCGGCGCCTGCCCGAGATCCTGCCCGGCCAGCGGACGGAGATCACGGTTCCGTGGAACGGGGTCCCGCCGCTGGACGCGGTCACCGTCCGGGTCGAGCTGACCGCGGGGGACGGCCTCCGCGCCCGCGGGCAGACGCAGTTCACCGCGGTGCCGTGGGCTGCGCTGCTGGTCCTGGTCGGGACGGTGTTCGTGGTGTGGTCGGTGCTGCCCAGGCTCATCCGCCGCTGGCGGGAACGGGCCGGCCTGGCCTCCGGCGGCGAGGGGATCTTCGGATGAGAACTCTTTCCCGCGCCGCCGCGGCCGCACTGCTCGCCGCCTCGCTCGTCCCGGCGGTGCCCGCGGGCGCGTCCGCCCGCACCGGACCCGGCGTGAGCGTCGAACCCGCCCGGGCGGCCGCCGGCACCTCCGCCCGGGTGCGCGGCAGCGGATGGACGCCCGGATCGACCGTCCAGGTCCAGGTCTGCGGCGCCAGGGCCGTGCACGGGTCGGCCGACTGCGACACCGGACGGGCCGTCACCGCCATGGTCGCCCCCACCGGGGCGTTCGAGGCGGGCCTCACCGTGGGCGCGCCGCCGTCCGCGTGCCCGTGCGTCGTCCGGGTGAGCACCCTCCCGGGAGGGACGGGGATCCCGGCGACCGTCGACACGCCGTTCACCGTGCTGGGGCACCCCGTCCGGGCCATCGTCCCCGAGGTCGTGCCCGTGCGCGCCGACGTGGTCGGCGCCGAACTGGTCGGCGGGGGAGGACGGGGCGAGCTGTTCGGCGGCAAGCCCCGGCGGACGCTGGTGCTGCAGATCCGCAACGCGGGCGCCGACCCCATCGAGGACGCCCCGCTGGTGGTCGGCTGGGGTGCCGGCGGCGTCCCCGACACCCCCCTGACCGCCCCCGGGACCGGCGTGCTGAAACCCGGTGAGACGGCCACCTACCGCGTCCCCGTGGAACTGCCGCGAGCGTCGTTCGGCACCTTCGTGGTCGGCGGCCGGTACGCGGGACAGGTGCCGTTCGAAACGTCCTTCAGCACCTACCCCTGGGGTCTGCTCGGCGTGAACCTGCTGGCCGCGATGCTGCTGCTGCTCGGCATCCGGCTCGCACTGGGCCGCCGCGCGGCCCGCCGCCGGCGCCGCCGCCAGGGCGCCGTGCCCCCGGCGCCCGGGGCCGCCACCGCCGCCGGTGAGAGCCCGGCGCACCACCGGGCGGCCCCGGGTCCCGCCGGGACCGTGGAGATCGACGACCTGATCGGCTACCTGGACGCGATGACGCGGTCGCCGTCGGGCGCGTACGTGGTGGACCGCGACGCGCTCCTCGGCTACCTGGAGGAGCGGCGCGGCGGGGAGCTCCGGCAGGTCGACGTCGACGCGCTGGACCGGTTCCTGTCCTCGTCCCCGGGAGAGGCGCGATGACGGGCCCGACGACGACGCGGGCGTACGCCCGCCGCCGCGCCCCGGCCCCCCGGGCCGCCGTCGCGGGGGCCGGGGCGACGGCCGCGGCCGCGGCGGGCCCGCTGGCCGCCGGGACCGTGCTGCTGCTCGCCGACGCGCTCGGCGGCGCCGTCGGGGTTCCCGGCGACGTCGTCACCTACATCGGCCTGACCGGGCTGGTGCTCGCCTGCGCGGCGCTCCCGGCGGCCCTGTGGCTGGTCCGCCGGATGCCCGCGCCCGGCCTCGCCGCGGTCACCGGCGCCTGCGCCGCGCTCGCCGTCGCGGTGGCGGGGCTGGTCCCGGCCGTCCCCGTCTTCGCGACGGCGCTGATGGCGGCGGGGCTGCTCGGCGGGCCGCCGCTGGCCGTCGCCCGCGCCTCCGCCGCGCGGCTGGAGTCCCCCGGCGCCCTCGCCCGATGGCAGGCCGCGGCGCTGGCCGGGGTCGCCGGGGCGGCGTGGCTCGCGTCGTCCCTGTCGGGCTCGCCCCGTACCGCGCTGGTCTCCGCGGGGGTGGTGGGCGCCGTCCTCGCCGTCGCGGCCGTGCTCGCGCCCCGCGCGCAGGACCCGGCCGCGGGGGACCGCGCAGCCGCCCGCCTCCGGGACGCGGTGAAGGAACGGGACGTGCGTGCGGCGCTCCCCGCGTACGCGCTGACCGGCTGGGCGGCGGCGGTCCCGGTCGCCGCCGGCCTGCACCTGCTGACGTTCCGGTGGAACCTGGTCGCCGAGGAACCCGTCCGGCATCTGGCCTGGGGGCTGACGGCGGCCGTCGCGCTGGTCGCCGTGCTGCGGCGCGCCGCCGCCTCCGTGCGCGCCGTGCCGTGGCTGCTGCTGGCCGCGGCCGCCGCGCCGGTGCTGATGGCGACCGCGCCCGGCCCGGCCCGGCTGGCGGCGGGCTTCGCGGTGGCGGCCGCCGCCGGATGCCTGGCGGCCGCCGCGCTCGACCGGGCGGTCCTGCGGCCGCTGCCCGACGACCGGCGCCCGGCCGCCGCGGCGCTCACCGCCGTGGCCGCCGTGCTCGGCGGCCTCGCCGGATACGGCTGCGCCGCCCTCCTGCGCGAGGTGATCGCGGAGGGCTCGGCGGTGACGCTGACGGCCGTCCCGGTGGCCGCGGGCGCGGTACTGGCGGCCCGCGTCCGCGGCCCGGCCGTCGAACCGTCGTTCCTGGACGTGCGTGCCCTGTCGGTGCGGCGCACCCCGGTGCCGCTCCGCCGGATCATGGTGCGCGTGGACGCGGGCGAGTGCGTCGCGGTGTTCGGCGCCGGCTCGCGGACGCTCCTGGCCGCACTGGCCGGGAACGTCCCCGTGCGGGGACGGGTCCGGCTCGGCGGCGCCGACCTGGCGGCGGTCCCGGCCGGGCGGCGGATGCGGCTCGGGCTGTACCACCTCGCAGAGTCCGTCCCGGACACGGGCGCCAACGCGGGCGCAGACGCGGACGCGGACGGGCGGACCGTCGCCGGCCGCCTCGCCGGCCACGCCCACACGCTCGGCCACGCCGACCCCGCCGCGTCCGCCCGCGCCGTCCTGGAGGTCTTCCCGGCGCTGCACCGGCGCCGCACCGAGCCCGCGGGCGCTCTCGGCGCACCCGATCGCGACCTGCTCGGCCTCGCCGAGGCGCTGCTGACCCGCCCGAGGCTGCTGCTGGCGGACGGTGTCGCCGACGGCCCCCGCGGCGACGCGGCCGGCACCGTGCTGCGCCGCCTCGCCGCGTCCGGAACCGCCGTCGTCGTCACCGGCCGCCCGGTTCCCGCGCTCCTCGACCTGGTCTCCCGCGCCTACGTCCTCGACCGGGGACGCGTCGTCGCCGAACTCGCCCGGCCCACGCCCGACCAGGTCCGCCGGCTGCTGCCGGGGAACCCCGACGCAGGAGACGCCGCCCCGTGATCGTGCTCGCGTTCGCCGCCCTCGCGCTCTCGGCGCCCGCCGCGCCCGCCGCCGCCCCCGGCGGGGACGCGCCCGCCATCCAGGTCAGCAGGTTCACCGACCTGTCCGAAGGCGAGCGGATCACGGTGTCCGGGACGGGATTCCGCCCCGGCCTGAAGGCGGTGGCCGTCGGGCTGTGCAAGGAGGGCTACGCCAACGGCCTCACGGACTGCGACCTCGGCGGCGGGGCCACGTTCGTCAACATCGACGACAAGGGCGCCTTCACCGGGGTCACGCTCAAGGCGCACTCGAAGTTCAGCGAGATCGACTGCATGACCCGCCAGTGCGTCATCGGAGCCGCACCGCTGCCCGACACCAGCCCGCCGGCCGTCATCGAGGCCAACACCGCGATCGTCCGCGTCGGCTTCAAGGGGTCGGCGTTCAAGGGCGGCGCCGTCGCCGCCGCGCCCGCCACGGCGGCCGCCCCGGGACCCGGCACGGGCGGCCCCTCGGCTCCGCTGTGGGCCGCGACCCTCGTCCTCATCGCCGGCGCCGGTGCCGCCGCCGTCATCGTCCAGCGCCGCAACACTCCCCCCCACGCAAGGAGCACATCATGATCCGAGTCCGACGCCGTACCGGTGCCATCGCCGCGATCGCGGGTGCGTGCGTGCTGGCGCTCGCGCAGCCCGCACTGGCCGCACCGAAGATCGGCGTGAGTGAGACCACCGGGCTGAAGGCGGGCCAGACCGTCACCGTCACGGTCACCGGCCTGACCCCTGGGGAGACCTTCGTCACCCTCGGCCTGTGCGAACCCGATCCCAAGCTGCCCTCGGACTGCGCGTCCCAGGACAGCGGAGGCGCGGTGCAGGGCACCTCGAACGGCGCCGGCGAGTTCCTCACCAAGGACGGATCCAAGGAGGCGAAGATCAAGCTGGCCGCGAAGGCCGGGGACGCGACGTGCGCGTCCAAGGCGGGCGCCTGCGTCATCGCCGTGACCGCGCTCGGCGCCAACATGGACGCCAACACCGCCCAGGTCCCGCTCACCTTCACGGGTGGCGGCGGAGGCGACGACGGCGGCGGTGACGGCGGCGGAGACGGCGGGACCGGCACGGGCGCCGGCGACGGCGGAAGCCTGCCGAACACCGGCAGCCCCGACGGGCTGCCGACGTACGCCCTGGTGGCGTCGGCGATGGTCATGCTCGGCGCCGCCGCGCTGCTGATCCTGCCCCGCCGCCGCCGGGGCGGCGCGTAAAGGCCCGCCCGGCCGCCGCCGTCTCCGCCGGGCGGCCGCCTTCGCGGCGCCCGCGCGGTGGAGCAGGCACCCCCGGGGTTCTGGCGATTCGCGGCAGATGCTCCAATTGGGGCATGTGCACGGCGATCATCAGTGTCGATCCCGCCTCCCCGGTCCCCGTCCTGCTGGTCGGCGTGCGGGACGAGTTCGTCGCCCGCGACTGGGAGCCGCCCGGCCGGCACTGGCCGGACCACCCCGGGCTCGTCGGCGGGCGCGACCTGCGCGCCGGCGGCACCTGGCTCGCCGTGGACCCGGACGCGCCCCGCGCCGCGCTCGTCCTGAACGGACGCGGCCGGATGGCGCCCGAGGACGGGCGCGTGTCCCGCGGCGGGCTGCCGCTGCGGGTGGCCGCCGACGGCAAGCTCGGCCGGCCCGGCCTGCCGGCGTTCGACCCGTTCCACCTCGTCGGCGCCGAACCCGGCCGGGTGCGGCTGTGGAGCTGGGACGGCGCCGCCCTCACCGAACGCGACCTCGGCCCCGGCCTGCACATGATCGTCAACAGCGGGCTGGAGGGCGAGGGCCAGCAGGAGGGCGAGACCGAGGACGCCTACATGACGGCGCGGCTCGCCCACTTCCGGCCGCGCCTGGCCGCCGCGCCGCGTCCCGTGCCCGGCGGCGACGAGCCTGTGGAGCGGGCGTGGGAGCCGTGGCTGGCGCTGGTGAACGGCGACGGCCTGCCCCGCGCCGACCACCGGGCCCTGCTGCCCCTGCTCGACCTCGGCGACGGCCGCGTCTGGGGCACCACCTCCGTCACCCTCGTCGCGCTCACCGCCACCGGCGTCCGCTACGACTTCTCCGCCGCCCCGGGCGACGCCGCCGGCTGGACCCGCGTCCTGTAGGGCGGCCCCGGCGGCCCATGACCGTTTCGGCATCGCGGCCGCGGGACCGTGACGGTCGGTGCTACGTTGGCCACTCAATGCGATCTCCGCGGGATCGCGGGGGCCGCCCGCGGAGACCGGGAACGGCGGACGGGGAACCGGGGCCTCCACCGGACCGGGGCTCCCGGAGGCGGAGGGATGAGCGGCTACGCCGAGCCCGCTGCGCGGGAGCCGACACACCGGGGACCGGGCGGCGGCACGTCCGGCGCACCCGGCCCGGACCGGGCGGACGGGGGCGGGGCCGCGCCGCCGCGGGCCCGTCCCGCCACCGGGCCCGAACGGGTGCGGGGCCGCGGCCCGTCGCGGCTCGCCTGGGATCGGTTGAGGCGCGACCGGGCCGCCGTCGCGTCCATCGCCGTGCTGCTGCTGATCGTGGCGTTCGCGGCGCTGGCACCGCTCTGGGAGCACCTGACCGGCCACCCCTACGACGCGACGTTCCCCCGGACCGGCCTGGACGCCGACGGGCAGCCGCGCGGACCCGGCGGCGAGTTCCCGCTCGGGGCCGACCAGCTCGGCCGCGACGTCCTGGTCCGCGCCGCCTACGGCGCACGGATCTCGCTGGCCGTCGGGGTGTCGGCGGCGCTGCTGGCCTCCGTCGCCGGGACCCTCGCCGGGACGTTCGCGGGGTTCGCCGGCGGCGCGGTGGACACGCTGCTGTCGCGGCTGATCGACATCACGCTCGCGCTGCCCTACCTGCTGGTGGCGATCCTGCTGTCGACCACCTTCCAGCCGTCCTCGGTCGGCGCGGGCCTCGCCATGACGATCCTGGTGATCGCGTTCTTCTCCGCCGCGGCGTTCGCCCGCGTCATCCGCGGCCAGGTGCTGGCGCTGCGGCGGCGGGAGTTCGTCGAGGCGGCCCGGCTGCTCGGCGCCTCCGACGCGCGGATCATGGTGGTGGAGATCCTGCCGAACCTGACCGCGCCGGTCACCGTGCTGACCGCGCTGCTGGTGCCGGCGGCGATCGTGTTCGAGGCGACGCTGTCGTTCCTCGGCGCCGGGGTGCGCCCGCCGATGCCGAGCTGGGGGTCGATGCTCGGCGAGGGCGGCGACGTGTTCCAGACGGCGTGGTGGCTGCTGGCCGCCCCCGGCGTCCTGCTGCTGGCGACCACGCTGTCGTTCAACCTGCTCGGCGACGCCGTCCGCGACGCCTTCGGCCCGCGCGACCGCGCCGCCGGGGGGAGGTGAGCCGCCATGGCGCGTTTCGCCGCCCGCCGCCTGCTGCACGCGCTCATCGTGCTGTGGCTGGTGGCGACGCTGGTGTTCGTGTTCCTGCACGTGTCGCCCGTCCCGGTGGAGCGGGTCATCGGCGGGCCCCGCGCCACCACCGAGACCCTGGACCAGATCCGCGCCAACCTCGGCCTGGACCGGCCGCTCCTCGTCCAGTACTGGAGCTTCGCCGGGCGGCTGCTGCACGGCGACCTCGGCGACTCCTACATCAACGGGACGCCGGTGACGGCGCTGATCGCCGCCCGGCTCCCCACGACGCTGTGGCTGGTCGCCGGAGCGGGGATCCTGTGGTTCGCGGGCGGCGTCGCCCTCGGCGTGCTCAGCGCGGCCAGGGCGCGGAGCCTGTGGGACCGGGCCGCGACGGCGTTCGTGCTGGTGGGCCTGTCCACGCCGCCGTTCGTGATGGCGCTGGCCCTGCTGTACGTGTTCGCGACCCGGCTCGGCGAGAGCGGCATCGGCTTCTTCGAGGCCGGCCCGCCGCTGCAGGAGCACTTCCTGCGCCGGATGGTCCTGCCGTGGGCGGCGCTGGCGTTCCTGATGCTCGCCGCCTACGCGCGCCTCACCCGCGGGGCGATGCTGGACGTGCTCGGCGAGGACTACGTGCGCACGGCGCGGGCCAAGGGCCTGCCGGAGCGACGCGTCGTCGGACGGCACGGGCTGCGGCCCGCGATGACGCCCGTCCTCACCCAGTTCGGCATCGACCTGGGCGCGCTGATCGGCTCCACGATCGTCACCGAGAAGGTGTTCGGGCTGCAGGGCGTGGGCCAGCTCGTGCACCACTCCATCGCTGCCGGCGACACCCCGGTGATCATCGGGGTGACGCTGCTGGTGACGCTGTGCGTGATCGTCGCGAACCTGCTGGTGGACATCGGCTACTCGGTCCTGGACCCCCGCGTCCGCGCCACATGAGCCCGCCCCGCGTTGGCGGTCGGCCGTCCGATCCGGACGGTCCTGGACACTTACCAATGATCTCGGCGTAACCCCGCGAGCTGGGCATGGATAAGCTTTCCGTATGCGATCGTGGTCCGCCTCCGATGTCCCCAGCCTTCCCGACATGGGGCTGCCCGCCGCGGTGCGGCCGCTGAGCCTGCACGACACGGGGACGGGGACGACGCGTCCCGCGGGCCCCGTCCCCGGTGCGGTAGCCGGCGGCGGCACAGCCCGGATGTACGTGTGCGGGATCACCCCCTACGACGCGACCCACCTCGGCCACGCCAACACCTATCTCGCGTTCGACCTCGTCAACCGCGTGTGGCGCGACTCCGGCCACCGGGTGCACTACGTACAGAACACCACCGACGTCGACGACCCGCTTCTGGAACGTGCCCGGGAGACGGGGGAGGACTGGCGGGAACTGGCCGACCGGGAGATCCAGCTGTTCCGCGACGACATGACCGCGCTGCGGATCCTGCCGCCCGACCACTACATCGGCGCGGTCGAGGCGATCCCGCTGGTCATCGAGATGATCGAGAAGCTGCGCGGCCGGGACGCCGCCTACGAGGTGGACGGCGACGTCTACTTCCCCGTCGCGGCCGACGCGGCGTTCGGGCGGGTCAGCCGGCTGACCCGCGAGGCGATGGCGCCGCTGTTCGCCGAGCGCGGCGGCGACCCGGACCGCGCGGGCAAACGCGACCCCCTCGACGCCCTGCTGTGGATGGCCAGGCGCCCCGGTGAGCCCGGCTGGGACTCGCCGTTCGGCGAGGGCCGCCCCGGCTGGCACGTGGAATGCTCGGCGATCTCCGTCGAGTACCTCGGGATGACGTTCGACGTCGAGGGCGGCGGCTCCGACCTCGCGTTCCCGCACCACGAGATGAGCGCGTCCCACGCCCAGGTCGCCACCGGGGAGCGCCCGCACGCCCGCGCCTACGTCCATGCCGGCATGGTCGGCCTGGACGGCGAGAAGATGTCGAAGTCGCGCGGCAACCTGGTGTTCGTGTCGAAGCTGCGGCAGGCCGGGACCGACCCGATGGCGATCCGGCTGGCGCTGCTCGCGCACCACTACCGCGCCGACTGGGAGTGGACGCCGCGCGGGCTGGACGAGGCGCAGGCACGACTGGACCGCTGGCGCGCTTCGGTGACCCGCGCGTCCGGGCCGCCCGCCGCGCCGGTGGCCGCCGCCGTCCGCGACCACCTGGCGGGCGACCTGGACGCCCCGGCCGCACTGGCGGCCATCGACGCCTGGGCCGCCGCCGGCGGCGCCGACGAAACCGCCCCGTCCCAGGTCAAGGCCATCGCCGACGCCCTCCTCGGCGTCGCGCTCTGACCTGCCGCCGGGGACCCCTTCCGTCCGGCCGCCGGCGCGGCCGCCGTCACAGCAGGCCCGCCAGCTTGTACAGCACCAGTGAGCCGGCGACGGCCACGTTCAGGCTGCTCCCGCCTCCCACCATGGGGATCTCCACGGCCAGGTCGAGCAGGTCGAGCGCCTCACCGGGGATGCCGGACTGCTCGTGACCGAGCACCGCGACCGTCGGCACGCGCGCCGCCGGCAGGTCCGCGAGCCGGACCGCCTCGTCGGCCAGCTCCACCCCGACGACCCGCGAACCGGCGTCCCGCCGGCGCTCCAGCCAGCCGACCGGGTCGTTCACCCAGTGGACGCAGGCGGGGCGGCGGAGCGTGTTGCCGCGTGCGAGCGCGTCCGGCACCCATGAGAACCGGGGGACCGCCATGCACGCGCCGACCGCGTCGCAGGTGCGCAGAAGGGTCCCGAGGTTGGCGCCGTGCAGCGGCCACAGCGGCGCGGCGATGAGATGGTCCCAGCAGGGATGGGAACGGCGGCGCCGCTGGCGGCGCAGCTCGCGCGGGGGCCGGACCCGGATCGCCGGGCCGCCCCGGGGGCGGCTCACCGGCCCCGGGCGCCACCGCCCTCCGGAGAAGAAACGATCATTGTGAACGCACTTGGCGGCGTGCGCGGGCCATCACCGGGAAACGGACACGACCGAGTGTAACCCCGGGCCTCAGCCCCGGCCGGGATCTCTGCGCCGCAGGTAGCGCTCGAACTCGCGGGCGATCGCGTCGCCGCTCGCCTCGGGCAGCTCGGTGGCGTCCTTCTGCTCCTCCAGCGTCCGGACGTACTCGGCGACCTCGGAGTCCTCCTCGGCGAGCTCGTTGACGCCGTGCTCCCAGGCCCGGGCCTCCTCGGGCAGTTCACCGAGCGGGACGGTCACGTCGAGGAGGTCCTCGACGCGGCGCAGCAGCGCGAGGGTCGCCTTGGGCGACGGGGGCTGGGCGACGTAGTGGGGGACCGCGGCCCACAGCGACACCGTGTCGAGGTCGGCCCTGGCGCACGCCTCCTGCAGCACCCCGAGGATGCCGGTCGGCCCCTCGTAGCGGGCTGGTTCCAGGTGCAGCGCGCCGACGAGCCCCGCCTCGGACGCCGCCCCGGTCACCGGCACCGGCCGGGTGTGCGGCGAGTCGGCGAGCAGCGCGCCGAGCAGCACCACGTTGCGGATCTCCAGCTCCAGCATCAGCCCGATCAGCTCGCGGCAGAACGACCGCCACCGCATGTTCGGCTCGATCCCGTGCAGGAGGACGACGTCCTTGCCGTTCGGGAGACGCGCCCACGACACGCGGGTGGTCGGCCAGGTGATGCCGCGGGTCTCGCCCTCGGTCATCTCCACGATCGGGCGGGTGACCTGGAAGTCGTAGTAGTCGTCGGGGTCGAGTTCGGCGATGGGCACCGCTTCCCAGGTGGACTCCAGGTGCGCGATCACCCCGCTGGCGGCCTCCCCGGCGTCGTTCCACCCTTCAAAGGCGGCCACGAGCACCGGATCGACGAGTTCCGGCACGCTTTCGAGCTCGACCACGCGCTGCCTCCTTCCGACGCCCAGGTACAGCGTCACCGACGGGGGCCGTCATTCCCGGGGTCGGGGGCCCCGCTCATGATCGGTGGCTGTCAGCCTACGTCCTGCCCCTGACCTACCCCACCCTCCCGGCGGCAGACCCCCGCCCTGAACGCCCGCGGCGGAACCCGGCTACTTTCCGTCCGTCGTGTGCACGATCAGCACGTCGCAGGGGGAGCGGTGGGACAGGTTCGCCGGGACCGACCCCAGGAGCCGGCCGGCCAGGCTGTTCAGCCCGCGGTTGCCGATCACGACGAGCTCCGCGCCGCGGTCCTTGGCCAGCCTGGAGATGACGTCCACGGCATCGCCCTCGACGGCGACCTCGTCGATGTCGAGGGCGCCCGCCGCGACGGCCCGCTCCCGCGCGGCCCGCAGCGCGTCGTCGGCGGGGGTGGAACCCTGCACCTTGTAGGCGAGGTCCCCGAGCCGGTCCGCGGCGTTGGCGCGCTCCCGCTCGGGCATGGGGCTGTAGGCGGAGGCGAGCAGAAGGGTGGCGCCGGTGGCGGCGGCCAGCTGCGCCGCCCGGTCGACCGCGCGGAAGGAGGAGTCCGAGCCGTCGGTGCCGACGAGGATGGTGCGGTACGCGCTCATGCCGTTCCTTACCGGGTAGTAGTTTACTGAGGGCACGGTATCGGTCCGGTGACCCATCCGTCACCGTCTCTTTGCACACCCCGTCCAAGAAGGAAGGAGCGACGTGACCCGTGGCGGCCCGCAGGCCGTGCTGTTCGACATGGACGGCCTGCTCATCGACTCCGAGCGCGTCTGGCTGGAGGTCGAGTCGGAGGTCATGGCCTGGCTGGGCGGCGAATGGAGCCCCGCCCACCAGGAACGGCTCGTCGGCGGCTCCCTGGACATCGCCGTCCGCTACATGCTGGAGCTGACCGGCGCGGACGCCGACCCCGGGGAGGTGGGGCGGCGGATGCTGGACGGCATGGCCGAGCGGCTCGGGACCTGCGTCCCGATGATGCCCGGCGCCAAGGACCTGCTCTCCGAGATCCGCGCCGCCGGGGTCACCGCGGCGCTGGTGTCCTCCAGCCACCGGCGGCTCATCGAACCGGTGCTGGACGCGGTCGGCCGCGAGCACTTCGCGCTCAGCGTCGCCGGCGACGAGGTGTCGCGGACCAAGCCCGACCCCGAGCCCTACCTCACCGCCGCCGCCCGGCTCGGCGCCGATCCGGCCCGCTGCGTCGTCCTGGAGGACTCCCCGAACGGCGTCGCGGCGGCGGAGGCGGCGGGCTGCGTCACCGTCGCGGTCCCCGGCGTCCTGCCGATCCCGCCCGTGCCGGGCCGCGTCGTGGTCGCGTCGCTGCGCGAGGTGAGCCTGGCGACGCTGCGGTCACTGCCGCCGTTCGCCGGCGCGTGAGGGACGGCCGCCCGCCCCCGTGACGGGAGCCGCCGCCTGATACCCCCGGGGTGGTCCCTCAGGGACGGGTCACGCGGGAGGAGGAGACCGGCCCGCCGCAAACCGTCCGCCGGGAGGATCGGAAACGGCCCCGGGCGTGTGACGATGGGAGTGAAGGCTTCCATCCGGCCTGCCGCCCAGGCCGTCACCTGGCGCGGGCCGCCGAGGATGAGAGGCGTTCGGCGAGGCATCACCGTAAGGAATGAGGGGCCGGCATGACCGACACAGCCATTTTCGCGATCAGCCTCGGAGTGACCCTGGTCGGGCTGGTCATCAGCTGGGGGGTGTACCGCCGGCGCGGCGCGGGCACCGGCCTGCGCGGCGCCGCCCTGTCCCTGGTGCCGCTGGCGGCCGCGATGACGGGGGTGACGGAGTTCTTCGTCGACCTGGCGTTCAGCCCCGTCAAGTGGGCGGGCGTCGCGGTCGCGGGGCTCGCCGTGCTGCTCTACATGACCTCCGGCGCCATGATCAGCCGCCGCGCCGGCGCGGCGGGCGGGGGCAAGGCCGCCGCAGGGGAGCCGAAGGCGGCGGGGCGGTCCGCGAAGCCGAAGAGGTCGGTGGAGGGGCCCGCGCCGGGCGGCGGCGACCCGGAGATGGCCGAGATCGAGAAGATCCTGCGCGACCGCGGCATCTCCTGACCCTCCGGCCACCCTGTTCCCGCGCGACACGGCGGGCCGGGACGCCCTCGCACGACGCGAGGGCGTCCCGGCCCGCCGTTTTCCTGTTGCAAGACGCTGACCTGCGGAGAATCGATATCGGATCGGACTCGGTACGGTAAAGTTTCGCGGTCTAGACCGGCTCGGAGTGTCCGCCGGTACTGCGTGGAACGTACTATTCGGGCGATTTGTCCGATGTGGTGTCTCGGTGCGTGTTCCCCAGATGACGACGAGATCACAAGTCAGATACGGGTACTGGCGTGAGTCGGCTCACGGATGGACAGTCGTGCCCGAAGGGCTACCTTTCCCTTCAGCGAACGCGGCGCGACGCGCACGGAAGCAGCGGATGATCTCCGCCGCGGCCGGCCACGCGTCGGCGGCGTGGCCGAACCAGTGGCCTGACGGTAGGAGGTATGGAGCGTGGCCGCACCCATCGAGGTGACCGGATCCGACACCGAGGCGCAACCGGAATCGGTGCTCACCGGTGTCGACCGCAAGAAGATCCAAGGGCGCTCCCTTGGGCAGATCGCCTGGATGCGGCTCAAGCGCGACAAGGTCGCGCTCACCGGCGCCGTCGTGGTGGTCCTGCTGATCCTGATCGCGATCTTCGGCCCGTACTTCGTGCAGAACCCGCTGGCCTACCACCAGAACCTGATCGACCCGACCTACAACCGGCCCAAGTCCGGGTTCTGGCACTCGGGCATCAGCAGCGACCACTGGCTCGGCGTCGAACCGGGCACCGGCCGCGACATGCTGGCCCGCATCGTGCACGGCGCCAGGATCTCCCTGCTGGTGTCGTTCCTGGCCACCCTGATGTCGGTGGTGCTCGGCACGGTCCTCGGCATCACCGCCGGCTACTTCGGCGGCTGGGTCGACTACGTGATCAGCCGCACCATGGACGCCTTCCTGGCCTTCCCGCTGCTGCTGTTCGCGATCGCCCTGGTCGGCGTCGTCTCCGACGGAGCGTTCGGGATGAGCGGAAACGGGCTCCGCGTGTCGGTGCTCGTCATCGTCATCGGGTTCTTCAACTGGCCCTACATCGGCCGCATCATCCGGGGCCAGACGCTGTCGCTGCGCGAACGCGAGTTCGTCGACGCGGCGCGCAGC
The DNA here is from genome assembly GCF_043198455.1 of Spirillospora sp. NPDC048824. Taxonomy (NCBI): domain Bacteria; kingdom Bacillati; phylum Actinomycetota; class Actinomycetes; order Streptosporangiales; family Thermomonosporaceae; genus Spirillospora; species Spirillospora sp. NPDC048824. The sequence continues at coordinate 227,321 of NZ_JBICUS010000015.1, forward strand.
ATGGGCGCCCGCAACTCCTACATTCTCTTCAAGGAGATCCTGCCGAACCTGGTCGCGCCGATCCTGGTCTACTCGACCCTGCTGATCCCGACCAACATCCTGTTCGAGGCGGCCCTGTCGTTCCTCGGCGTCGGCGTGATCCCGCCCGCCCCCTCGTGGGGCGGCATGCTCACCCTCGCCGTGCCGATCTACTCCTCGGACCCGATGTACATGATCATTCCCGGTATGGCGATCTTCATCACCGTCCTCGCCTTCAACCTGTTCGGTGACGGGCTGCGGGACGCTCTCGACCCTCGGGCCAAGTGACTCGGGTTCTATCGACCCGCCTAATTGAAGGGGTGCGCCTGCACATGAACAAAATGAGACCAATCGCGGTCTTCGCGGCCGGTGTGGTCGCGGCCGCGGGGCTCGCCGCCTGTGGCGGCGGCGAGTCCGGCGACGGAGACGGCGGCGCCGGCTTCAATGCCGCCGTCAACGAGGTCGTCAACACGTCGGACAAGAAGGGCGGCACGCTCAAGCTCGCCAGCTCCGACGACTTCGACTCTCCCGACCCCGGCAACACCTACTACGCGTTCTCGCAGAACATCGCGCGTCAGTACGGCCGCGCGCTGACCACGTTCAAGCCCGGCGCCGGCAAGGAGAGCCTGGAGGTCATCCCGGACCTGGCGACCGACCTCGGGACGCCCAGCGACGGCGGCAAGACCTGGACGTACAAGCTGCGCACCGGCGTCAAGTACGACGACGGCACCACCGTCACGTCCAAGGACGTCAAGTACGCGGTCGAGCGCAGCAACTACACCGAGGAGCTGCAGCTCGGGCCGAAGTACTTCAAGCAGTACCTCGTCGACAACGACCCCGCGTACAAGGGGCCGTACGACGACAAGGGCGAGAAGGGCCTGGAGTCCATCGAGACGCCGGACGACCAGACCATCATCTTCCACCTGAACGAGCCGTTCGCCGAGTTCGACTACCTGGTCTCGATGTCGCAGACCATGCCCGTGCCGAAGGCCAAGGACACCGGCCTGAAGTACGAGAACTCGATCGTCTCCAGCGGCCCGTACAAGGTCGACAACTACACGCGCGGCAAGTCGATGACGATGTCGCGCAACACGCACTGGAACAAGAGCACGGACCCGATCCGCAAGGCGCTGCCCGACAAGATCGAGATCCAGCTCAAGCAGAACGCCGACGACATCGACCAGCGGCTGCTGGCCGGCACGCTCGACATGGACATCTCCGGCGTCGGCGTGCAGTCGGGAACCCAGCCGAAGGTGCTGGCCGCGGACCAGAAGCCGTACGTGGACAACCCGATCCAGGGCTTCCTGCGGTTCATGTCGCTGAACGTCCACGTCAAGCCGCTGGACAACGTCCACTGCCGCATCGCGGTGCAGTACGCGACCGACAAGGTCGCCGCTCAGACCGCCTACGGAGGCCCGCTGGCCGGCGGTGACGTCGCCACCACGGTGCTGCCGCCGACGGTCGACGGCTACACCAAGTTCGACCTGTACCCGCAGAAGCAGGCCGAGAACGGCGGCCTCGACGAGGCCACCATGGCCAAGGCGAAGCAGGAGCTGCAGGCCTGCGGCAAGCCGGACGGCTTCAAGACGAAGATCTCGGCCCGGTCCGACCGGCCGAAGGAAGTCGCGATGGCCCAGGCGATCCAGCAGAGCCTGAAGAAGGTCGGCATCGAGACCGAGATCGTCCAGTGGCCCGCCGGTGACTACTTCAACAAGTACGTCGGCGTGCCGGACTACGTGCACGAGCACGGCGTCGGCATGATGATCATGGCGTGGGCGGCGGACTGGCCCACCGGCTACGGCTTCCTCGCGCAGATCGTGCACGGCGACGCCATCAAGCCGTCCGGCGGCACCAACCTCGCCGAACTGGACGACCCGAAGATCAACGATGCGCTGGACGGCGCCATCGCCAACACCGACAAGGCGGCCCGCCTGAAGATCTATGGCGAGGTCGACAAGATGGTCATGCAGTCGGCGACGCAGGTTCCGCTCGTGTACGCCAAGGCGCTGATGTACCGGCCGGAGCGCGTCACCAACGCCGGGATCACCCTCTCCTACGGCGGCATGTACGACTACCTCAACATGGGCGTGGAGTAAGGGTTCCACTCGTCCATGCGTCCCTCTGAAGGCAGGTGAAGGCGACGCCCGCCGGCCGTGCCCGGACCTACAGGTCCGGCCGGCCGGCGGGTGGGGCCGCGTAATGTGTTCCCATACATCATCAGGCGCCTGATCGGTGCCTTCGTCATGTTGCTGCTGGTCAGCCTGGTGACCTTCGGTATCTTCTTCTGGCTGCCGAAGCTCGCGGGACAGACGACCGACCAGCTCGCCGCCTCGTACGTCGGCAAAGCGCCGAGCCAGGAGGCCATTGAGGACACCAAGGAGCGTCTCGGCCTCGACGACCCGGTCGTCGTGCAGTACGGGAACTACCTCAAGGCCATCGTGGTCGGCAAGGACTACAAGGCCGGCCCGGTCACCGACCACTGCCCGGCGCCGTGCCTCGGCTACTCGTTCCGCAGCAGCCAGCCGGTGCTGCAGACGCTGATGGACCGCGCCCCCGCGACCGCGTCGCTCGCCATCGGAGCCGCGATCATCTGGCTGGCGGGCGGCATCACCACGGGCGTCATCTCAGCCCTCAAGAGAGGGACTCTCTGGGACAGAACCGCGATGATCATCGCGTTGAGCGGTGTGTCGCTGCCCATCTACTTCACCGGGCTGGTGTCACTCGCGCTGTTCTCCTACACTTTCAAGATCTTTCCGGGCGGCGGAAGCTACAACCCATTCACCGAGAATCCCGTGACGTGGTTCCAGTCGCTGGTGCTGCCCTGGGTCACCCTGGCGTTCCTGTACGCCGCGATGTACGCGCGGCTCACCAGAGCGGGCATGCTGGAGACGATGAACGAGGACTACATCCGCACCGCCCGCGCCAAGGGGCTGCCGGAGAAGACCGTCGTCACCAAGCACGCGCTGCGCGCGTCGCTGACGCCGCTCCTGACGATCTTCGGCCTCGACCTCGGTCTTCTGCTGGGCGGCGCCGTGCTGACCGAGAACACCTTCGGCATCCCCGGGCTGGGCCAGCTCGCGATCGGCTCGATCCGCAGCGGCGACCTGCCCATGGTGCTGGGGGTCACGCTGATCACCGCCACCTCCATCGTGGTGATCAACCTGATCGTCGACCTTCTGTACGCCATCGTCGACCCGAGAGTGAGGCTGGGCTGATGACCGGCACCGCGCCGGCCGCGAAGACCGCGGACGAGGGCGAGGCTCCCACGGCGTTCCTCGAGGTCCGCGACCTGAAGATCCACTTCCCGACCGACGACGGCCTGGTCAAGTCCGTCGACGGGCTGTCGTTCCAGCTGGAACGCGGCCGCACGCTGGGGATCGTGGGGGAGTCGGGCTCGGGCAAGAGCGTCACGAGCCTCGGCATCCTCGGCCTGCACAACAAGCGCAACGCCAGCGTGTCCGGCGAGATCTGGCTGGACGGCAAGGAGATCGTCGGCGCCTCGCAGAGCGAGGTCCGCCGCCTCCGCGGCCGCAACATGGCGATGATCTTCCAGGATCCGCTGTCGTCGATGCACCCCTTCTACACGATCGGCAAGCAGATCGTGGAGGCCTACCGGGTGCACAACGACGTGTCCAAGCAGGTCGCGCGCAAGCACGCCATCGACATGCTGGGCAAGGTCGGCATCCCCAGGCCGGACAAGCGGGTCGACGACTACCCGCACCAGTTCTCCGGCGGCATGCGGCAGCGCGCGATGATCGCGATGGCGCTGTCGTGCGACCCGGAGCTGCTGATCGCCGACGAGCCGACGACGGCGCTGGACGTGACCGTCCAGGCGCAGATCCTGGACCTGATCCGGGACCTGCAGCAGGAGTTCAACTCCGCCGTCATCATGATCACCCACGATCTCGGGGTGGTCGCGGAACTCGCCGACGACATCCTGGTGATGTACGCCGGCCGCTCGGTCGAGCAGGCGTCGGTGGACGACACCTTCCACCGGCCGCTGCACCCCTACACGTGGGGGCTGCTCGGCTCGATGCCCCGGCTGGACCGCGAGCGGTCCGAGCGGCTCATGCCGATCACCGGGACGCCGCCGAGCCTGATCAACGTCCCGTCCGGGTGCGCGTTCCATCCGCGCTGCCCCTACCGGGACCTGAACGACGGCAAGAGCGAGACCGTACGGCCCGAGCTGGTCGAGGTCGAGCCGGGCCACAAGGCGGCGTGCCATCTCCCGCTGGGCAAGCGGCGGGAGATCTGGAACGACGAGATCCGGCCGAAGCTGTGACGAGCACGGGTGGTAACGAGACTGTGAGCACATCGAAGACCCCGGCGGCCGAGCCCCGTTCGCGTGAGAACGGCGAGGTGCTGCTGGAGGTGGACAATCTCGGCAAGCACTTCCCCGTCACCGCGGGGCTGCTGCGCCGGCAGGTGGCGGCGGTCAAGGCCGTCGACGGCGTGTCGTTCTCGGTCCGCAAGGGCGACACGCTCGGGCTGGTGGGGGAGTCGGGCTGCGGCAAGTCCACCACCGGCCGGATGATCATGCGGCTGCTGGACCCGAGCTTCGGGAAGATCACCTTCGAGGGCGAGGACATCACGAAGATGTCCCAGGGCCGCCTCCGGCCGCTCCGCCGCGACCTCCAGATGATCTTCCAGGACCCGTACTCGTCGCTGAACCCGCGCAAGACGGTCGGCGCGATCGTCGGGGCCCCGTTCCGGCTGCAGAACATCGAGGCCAAGCAGGGCGTCAAGAAGGCCGTCCAGGACATCCTGGAGCTGGTCGGGCTGAACCCCGAGCACTACAACCGCTACCCGCACGAGTTCTCCGGCGGGCAGCGGCAGCGCATCGGGATCGCCCGCACCCTCGCCCTCAAACCGAAGCTGATCATCGCGGACGAGCCGGTGTCGGCGCTGGACGTGTCGGTGCAGGCGCAGGTCGTGAACCTGCTTGAGGACCTGCAGGACGAGCTCGACCTCACCTACGTGGTCATCGCGCACGACCTGTCGGTGGTGCGGCACATCTCCGACCGCGTCGCCGTCATGTACCTCGGCAAGATCGTCGAGGTGGCGGACCGGGCGGACGTGTACCAGCGGCCTATGCACCCCTACACCAACGCGCTGCTGTCGGCCGTGCCGATCCCGGACCCGAGCGAACGCGAGAACCGCAAGCGGATCCGGCTGCAGGGCGACGTGCCGAGCCCGCTGGACCCGCCGCCGGCGTGCCGCTTCCACACCCGCTGCTGGAAGGCGCAGGACATCTGCAAGCAGGTCGAGCCGCCGCTGGTGGAGCTCAGCCCGGGCCACCAGGCCGCCTGCCACTTCCCGGAGAACACCACCGTCAGCGCGACCGACGCGGTCGCCAAGGCCGCGGTGACGCTCGGCAAGGCCCCGTCCGACGACGCCGAGCCCGAGCCCGGCGCCGAACCCGCGGAGTAGGGCGCCCGCCGGACCTTCCCCCCGGCGCGCCTCCCGCACCGGAAAGACCCGGCCCCCTCACCCGAGGGGACCGGGTCTTTGCGTGCCCGCACCGGGCCGCCGCACCGCGCCGCCGGGGTTCCGGCGGCGCGGCGGGCGTCACTCGGTGGAGATCGCCTTCAGGACGTCCATGCGCCCGGCCCGCCACGCCGGCCACAGCGCCGCCAGCACACCGATCACCGCGGCCACCACCAGGTAGACGACGAGCGTCCCGTACGGGATGGCGAGGACCCCGAGACCGTCATCGGCGAGGGCGTTCTGCAGCGCCGCGCCGAACGCGACCCCGATGCCCATGCCGAGCACCGCCCCGAACAACGCGATCATGATGGACTCCAGGCGGATCATGCGGCGCAGCTGCCGCCGGGAGATCCCGATCGCGCGCAGCAGCCCGATCTCCCGGGTCCGCTCGATCACCGACAGCGCCAAAGTGTTGATCACCCCGACGGCCGCGATGATGACCGACATGATCAGCAGGATCGTCAGGAACGTCACGAACCCGTCGACCTGGGCGCGGGCGTCCTCCTTCAGCGACGCCTGGTCGGCGACCTCCAGGTTCGGGTAGCCCGCCAGCGCCGACTCCAGCGCCGTCCGCGTCGCCGCGTCCGCCTCGGCCGTGTCGACCACCATGATGGACACGGCCGGCTTCACCGTGTGCTTCAGGTGCGCCTGCGGCGACAGCAGCCGCGGCCCGATCAGGTCGCTCTTGGCGTACACGCCGGACAGCGTGAGCCGCTCGGTCTTCCCGTCGGGGAACTGGGCGGGCACCACCGTCCCGACCTTCCACCCGCGGTCCTTCGCGGTGTCCTCGTCCACCATGATCGCGGACGGGCCGGTCGCGGCGCCGCCCGACACGATCTTCAGCCGGGCTGCGCCGGTGAGGACCCGCGCGTCGCCCGCGACGTAGAACACCTCCTTGCCGTCGATCTTGACCTCGCCGTCGTAGGTGGGCGACGCGGTCACCACCCCGGCGACGCTCTCGATCTTCTGCCGCGCCTCGGCGTTCACGCCGCCCGCGCCCTGCGACTGCACCAGGTAGTCCGCGCCGAACTGCGCGTCCACCTGCTCGTCGATCGACGCCCGCATCGTCGCGCCCAGCACGTTCACCGTGGTGATCAGCGCCAGGCCGATCATCAGCGCCGCCGCGGTCGCGGCGGTCCGGCGCGGGTTGCGCAGCGCGTTCTGCCGCGCCAGCCGCCCCGGCGACCCCATCAGCCGCGCCGCCGGCGCCCCCAGCACCCGCAGCACCGGGACGCTGATCACCGGGGCGAGCATCGCGACACCGATGAACACCGCGAACGCGCCCGCGCCGACGGGGATCGCCGGGTTCCCGCCGCCGCCCGCGAGACCGAGGCCGATCAGCCCCGCGCCCACGGCCGTCAGCAGCGAACCGAGCGCGATCCGGATCCGCATCGACCGCTGCGGCAGCGCCACGTCGTCGCGCATCGCCGCCACCGGCGGGATCTTCGCGGCGCGCCGCGCCGGGAAGTACGCCGACACGACCGTCACCACGATCCCGACCACGTACGACCAGATCACCGGCGTCGCGGTGAACGTCAGGCCGCCCTCCCCGGCGTCGCCCATCTGCGTCTGCAGCAGCGACGCCAGGCCCGCCCCGGCCGCCAGCCCGAGCGTGGACCCGACGATCCCGACCGCGACGGCCTCACCGATCACCGCCCGCGTCACCTGCGCGCGGGCCGCGCCGATCGCGCGCAGCAGCGCCAGCTCACGGGTCCGCTGCGCCACCAGCATCGAGAACGTGTTGAAGATGATGAACGCCCCGACGAAGATCGAGATCAGCGCGAACGCGAGCAGGAACGTCCGGAAGAAGCCCATCATCTGCGCGACGTCGCTCTGCGCCTCCTCGCGCAGCTCCGTCCCCGTGATCGCCTCCAGGTTCTGCGGCAGGACCTTCGCGACGCGGTCGCGCAGCTCCCCCTCCGACGGCCCCGCCGAACCCATCTCGATGTCGCTGAAGTAGCCGGGCTTCAGCAGCAGCCTCTGCGCCGTCGGGGTGTCGAACGCGGTGATGGTCGTCCCCATCATGTTCCCGGTGTCGGCCAGCCCGACGATCTTCATCCGCTGCGGCGGCCCGGCCGTGATGACCTGGGTGGTGTCGCCGACGGCCAGCCCGGCGCTGTCGGCGGTCGCCTCGTCGACGACGATCTCGGCCGGTCCCCGCGGCGCGCGGCCGGACGTGAGCTCGAAGAACCCGCTGCTCGTCCAGTTCACGCCGAGCTGCGGCGGGCCGTTCTGCGGCGTCCCGACGATCTCGCCGTCCTTGCCGACGACCGCCGCGTACCCGGTGACGTTCCCGATCGGGTCCTTGACCCCGTCCACGCCCTTGACGGTCTCCAGCACCGACGCCGGCACCGGCTGCGCCGACATTCCGTCGTCGTTGCCGCCCACGACCTTCTTCGCCCGCACGTCGACGGCGATGTCCTCGCTGATGCTGCTGAACACCTCGTCGAAACGCTTGTTCATGCTGTCGGTGAAGATCAGCGTCCCGGCCACGAACGCCACGCCGAGGATCACCGCGACGGCCGTCAGCACCAGCCTGATCTTGTGCGCCGCGAGGTTGCGGAGCGTGACCTTGCCCATCATCGCGCCGCGACCCCCGGCCCCTGCGCGTCGGCGCCGGCCGGCCGCGCGTCCGCCGCGCCGCCGGACTCGAAGCCCTTCATCCGCTCCAGCACCCGCTCGGCCGTCGGGCCCGCCATCGTGTCGACGATCTGCCCGTCGGTCAGGAACAGCACCTGGTCGGCGTACGCCGCCGCCGTCGGGTCATGCGTCACCATCACGATCGTCTGGCCCATCCGCCGCACCGAGTCCCTCAGGAACCCCAGCACCTCCGCGCCGGACCGCGAGTCCAGGTTCCCCGTCGGCTCGTCCGCGAAGATGATCTCCGGGCGGGCCGCCAGCGCGCGGGCGCACGCCACCCGCTGCTGCTGCCCGCCCGACAGTTCCGACGGGCGGTGCTTCAGCCGCGGCCGCAGCCCCACCGTGTCGATCACCGTGTCCAGCCACTCCCGGTCGTGTTTGCGTCCCGCGATGTCCATCGGCAGCGTGATGTTCTCCAGCGCCGTCAGCGTCGGCACCAGGTTGAACGCCTGGAAGATGAAACCGACCTTGTCGCGGCGCAGCCGGGTGAGCTGCTTGTCCTTCAGCCGGGTCAGCTCGGTGTCACCGATGAACACCTCCCCGGAGTCCACCGAGTCCAGCCCCGCCATGCAGTGCATGAGGGTCGACTTCCCGGACCCGGACGGACCCATGATCGCCGTGAACCGGCCGCGGGGAATGCCGACCGTGACCCCGTCGAGCGCGACGACCTGGGCGTCGCCGCGCCCGTACACCTTCGCGATCTGACTGGTCCGTGCGGCGAAGTCGCCCGCCCCGGGCGCGGTCTGCGCGCCGGCGGTCGATGGGGCGGTGTTCGTCACGTGAAACTCCCGGAATGTAAGTGAATGCGAGCAGAACATGTCCGGATCACGCGATGCCCCCGGGCGATCCGACGTACAAAACAGTAGAAGCCCAGCGGCCTTCCGACATGCACCCCAGGAACGGACTTGCCCGTCCCCCCAGGGCAGGAGGCGCCACCCTCCGGTCGTCCTACCGGAGTAGACGCCTCCTCCTCGAAGACGGGGTCACCTCAGGGTCCGACCCTGACACCGCACGCACCCGCGCAGCCGCGGCCAGCGCGAACACCCCACCGGCCCCCGGACGCACCCACCGGGCCGCTCACCCGCGGCGACGCGCCGGCACCGGGTCAGCTCTGCCCCGGCCGGCTCATCCCCGTCTCGTACGCGTACACGACCGCCTGCACCCGGTCCCGCAGCCCCAGCTTCGCCAGGACGTTCCCCACGTGCGTCTTCACCGTCGTCTCGCTGACCACCAGCTCCGCCGCGATCTCCGCGTTCGACTGGCCCCGCGCCACATGCGACAGCACCTCACGCTCACGCTCGGTCAGCGTGTCCAGCCCCGGCGGCGGCGACTGGTCCCGCACCGCCGGCAGCCGCGACGCGAACCGGTCCAGCAGCCGCCGCGTCACGCTCGGCGCCACGATCGCGTCGCCCGCCGCCACGATCCGGATCGCCGTCACCAGATCCTCGGGCGGCGAGTCCTTCAGCAGGAACCCGCTCGCCCCCGCCCGCACCGCCTCGATCACGTACTCGTCCAGATCGAACGTCGTCAGGATCAGCACCTTCGGATCGTGTGACGCCGCACCGTCCCGGACGATCCGCCGGGTCGCCTCGATCCCGTCCACCCCCGGCATCCGGATGTCCATCAGCACCACGTCCGGCAGCAGCGACCGCGTCAGCTCCACCGCCACCGCGCCGTCCCCGGCCTCACCCACCACCGCGATGTCGGTCTCGGCCTCCAGGATGAGCCGGAACCCCGTCCGCAGAAGCGGCTGATCATCGACGAGGAGCACCCGCACCGCGCTCATCGCCGCGCCCCGCCCGCCCGGCGTTCCCGACGCTTCATCGTCCCGCTCCTCGCCTCACGACGCTCCGCCCGAACCACGGCGATCACGCCCAACCTACGGTGATTCCGCCCAACCTACGGTGATCCCGCCCAACCTACGGCGATCCGCCGGACCACGGCGATCCCGCCCAACCTACGGCCTGCCGCGGCCTCACGCCTCCAGCGGGAACCGCGCCCGCACACCGAACCCGCCGCCGACCCGCGGCCCGATCCTCAACTCGCCACCGTACAGCGCCACCCGCTCGTACATCCCGACCAGGCCATGCCCCGGATTGTCGTCGTTGTCCGCCATGAACGTCGCCGTGCCACGCCCGTCGTCCTCGATCTCCACCGTCAGATCACGATCCCCGTAGTACAGCCGCACCCACGCCCGCGCCTGCGGCCCCGCATGCTTCAGCGTGTTCGTCAGCGCCTCCTGGATCAACCGGAACGCCGCCACGTCCACCCCCGGCGACGGCGACCGCGCCTCACCCTCGATCCACAGCTGCACCGACAGACCCGTCTCCCGCACATGATCCAGCAGCTCCGCGAGATCACCCAGACCCGGCTGCGGCGCCAGCTCCCGCCCCGCCTGCTCGGCGTCCCGGTCCGTCCGCAGCACCCCCACGATCCGCCGCATCTCGCTCAGCGCCGTCCGCCCGACCTCCTCGATCGTCGACATCGCCTCCCGCGCGCTGCCCGCGTCCCGGTCGATGATCCGCCGCGCCGCCCCCGCCTGCACCGTCATCACGCTCACATGATGCGCCACCACATCATGCAGCTCCCGCGCGATCCGCGACCGCTCCTCGATCCGCGCCGCCCGCGCGTCGGTGCCCCGCGCCCGCTCCAGCCGCGCCGCCCGGTCCTCCAGCTCCGCGAAATACGCCCGCCGCAGCCGCAGGTTCCGGCCCAGTACCCACACCCCCACCACCAGCGCACAGTCCGTCACCACCACCGGCAGCGACGACGACACCGGCAGCAGCATCAAATACACCAGGAAATAGACGAACCCCGCCAGCCCGCCCAGCGCGCTCTGCGCCAGACCCCGATGCGCCGCCACGCTGTACACCGCGATCAGGAACGCCACCACGTCCGGCACCGACGGCGGATACCCCGCCACCGCCATCACCAGCTCGCCCCCGATGATAAACGCCAGCACCTGCAGCGGATGACGCCGCCGCCACGTCAGCGACATCGTCACCGCCGCGACCAGCAGCCCGCTCCACACATCCGGATCCCGGAACTGCTCGTAATCCGCACCCTTCGGCAGCTCCTCCAGGAACAGCTGCGGCAGCCCCACCAGCAGCAGACCCAACGCGAGCAACGCGTCGGCCGCCTGAGGACGCACCTTCAACCAGGCGCGGCAGGCACGAAGACCACGGATGCGGGGTGACACGCTTTCACCCTAGGAGCTCACACCAGGCCTCGGCCCCTCCTGAACGCGGATCCGCAGTCCTCCCCAAGGATGACGCACCCGCCCTCACCCTTCACCTGACCTCCCCGCGCACGGCCCAACGTCACCGCACCACTACAGATCGTCACGCTCCCGGGCGGCACCGCCCGGCGCCGCCGCACCCTCCAGATCCGCGGGAGACGGCCGGGACACCGGCACCACCGGCAACGGCGGGGGAGTACCCCCGAACTCCGGGCACCGCTCCTTGTGATCACACCAGTCGCACAGCCGCCCCGCCCGCGGCCGCCACTCCCCGGTGTCCATCGCCCGCCGGATCGCCAGCCACAGCGCCTCCACCTTCCGCTGCGTCGCCCGCAGATCCGCCTCATCAGGCTCGTACCGCAGAACCTCGCCGTTACCCAGATACATCAGCTGCAGCAGCCGCGGAACCCGCCCCCGCAACCGCCACAGCACCAGCGCGTAGAACTTCATCTGGAACAACGCCCGCGCCTCGAAATCCGCACGCGGCGCCGTCCCCGTCTTGTAGTCCACGATCCGCACGTCACCGCCCGGCGCCACATCCACCCGGTCGATGTACCCCCGCAGCTTCAACCCCGAATCCAGCACCGTCTCCACGAACAGCTCACGCTCCGCCGGCTCCAGCCGCCGGGGATCCTCCAGCGTGAAATACCGCTCCACCATCCGCCGCGCCTGACCCAGCCACGCCGACCGCTCCGCGTCCCCCGCATCGCCCTCCGCGAACAACTCCGCCAGCTCCGGCTCCTCCACCAGCAGCCGCTCCCACTCCGGCCCCAGCAGCTCCACCGCCGCCTCTGCCGTCCGCCCGCCCCGCGGAAGATCGAACAACCGCTCCAGCACCGCATGCACCAGCGTCCCCCGCGCCGCCGCCGCACTCGGCCGCTCCGGCAACCGGTCGATCACCCGGAACCGGTACAGCAGCGGACACGTCATGAAATCGCCCGCCCGCGACGGCGACAACGACCCCACCACCGCCACACCCGCCCCGCCGCCGGCGCCCCCGTCCCCGGCACCGCCGCCCCCGGACGGAACGGACGAAGAACTACCCGCCTCGGTCGTCGTCATGGCACAGCACACTAGGCGACACCCCCGACGAAAATCCGCATCGGCCGCACCACGACCCGCCACACCACCGGCCGATCCGCCCAACCGGGGCCGTAGCATCGGTCACGTGACACACAGCGCGCCCCCGACCGAGGGAAAGACGCCCGCCGGAGACCCCGGGCCCGAAAACGGCCGCACGGCACGCCCCGGCCTCCTCATGGGCCGCCCCTTCGGCATCCCCGTCTACGTCTCACCCAGCTGGTTCCTCGTCGCCGCGCTCATCACCGTCATGTTCGAAGGACAAGTCCACGACGTCGTCGAACGCCCCCTCAGCTACCTCGTCGCCTTCGCCTACGCCGTCCTCCTCTACGGCTCCGTCTTCATCCACGAACTCAGCCACGCCGTCACCGCCCGCGCCTTCCGCCTCCCCGTCCGCTCCGTCACCCTCCACGTCCTCGGCGGCGAAACCGCCATCGAACGCGAAGCCCCCACCCCCGGCCGCGAATTCCTCATCGCCTTCGCCGGCCCCCTCGTCAACCTCGTCCTCGCCGGACTCGGCCTCCTCACCCACGCCCTCATCCCCCTCCCCGACGTCGCCCTCCTCCTCGTCGACGCCCTCACCTTCGCCAACCTCCTCGTCGGCGTCTTCAACCTCCTGCCCGGCCTTCCCCTCGACGGCGGACGCCTCGTCCGCGCCGCCGTCTGGAAAGCCACCGGACACAGCCGCAGCGGCGCCATCATCGCCGGCTGGGTCGGCCGCGCCGTCGCCATCGCCTGCCTCGTCGCCGGCGCCTACCTCGCCACCTACGGAACCGGAACCGGCATCGGCTGGCTCGCCCTCCTCTGGTCCGCCCTCGTCGCCTCCTTCATCTGGGTCGGCGCCACCCAGGCCATCCGCGCCGAACACGTCCGCGACCGCATCCCCCTCCTCGCCGCCCGCCGCCTCGCCCGCCGCGCCACCCTCGTCACCGCCGACACCCCCCTCGCCGAAGCAATCCGCCGCGCCCACCACGACCACGCCGGCGCCATCGTCATCGCCGACCACGACGGACGCCCCCTCGGCCTCGTCAACGAGAAGGCCGTCACCGCCACCCCCGAACACCGCCGCCCCTGGATCACCGCCGGCGACCTCTCCCGCGGCATCGACGACGACCTCACCCTCCCCGCCGACATCACGGGCGAAGACCTCATCGAAGCCCTCCGCCGCGCCCCCGCCTCCGAATACCTCCTCATCGAACCCGGCGGCCGCGTCTACGGCGTCCTCGCCGCCACCGACGTCGACCAGGCCTTCACCGGCATCTGAAGCACCCCCCCGCCCCACCCGCCCGACCAGGGCAGCCGTCAGCCGCGCCCCCACGCGCCGCTAGCCTTGACCCCCATGAGCGAACCCCAGCCGAACGGCCCCGCACCCACCCCCGGCCGCATCCCCCACGGCCCGTTCCGGCCCGGAGACCAGGTTCAGCTCACCGACACCAAAGGCCGCATCAACACCATCACCCTCCAACCCGGCAAGCAGTACCACTCCCACAAAGGCTCCGTCCCCCACGACGACATCATCGGCAGCCCCGAAGGCACCGTCTACCGCACCACCGGCGGAACCGAATACCTCGCCTTCCGCCCCCTCCTCACCGACTTCACCCTCCGCATGCCCCGCGGCGCCGCCGTCGTCTACCCCAAAGACGCCGCCCAGATCATCGCCACCGCCGACATCTTCCCCGGCGCCCGCGTCGTCGAGGCCGGCGCCGGATCCGGCGCCCTCAGCTGCTTCCTCCTCCGCGCCGTCGGTGAACACGGCCTCCTGTCCTCCTACGAGCGCCGCACCGACTTCGCCGACATCGCCCGCACCAACGTCGAGAAATTCTTCGGCGCCCCCCACCCCGCCTGGCGCCTCACCGTCGGCTCCCTCGAACACGCCCTCGCCGAAACCGAGATCGACCGCGTCGTCCTCGACATGCTCGCCCCCTGGGAATGCCTCGACACCGCCGCCAAGGCCCTCATCCCCGGCGGCATCCTCTGCGCCTACATCGCCACCACCACCCAGATGTCCCGCATCGTCGAAGACCTCCGCGCCCACGGCAACTTCGCCGAACCCCACGCCTCCGAAACCATGCTCCGCACCTGGCACGTCGACGGCCTCGCCGTCCGCCCCGACCACCGCATGATCGGCCACACCGGCTTCCTCGTCACCGCCCGCCGCCTCGCCGACGGCGTCACCCCGCCCACCCGCCGCCGCCGACCCGCCAAAGGCGCCCACGCCGCACCCGCCGGCACCGCACCCGCCGGCACCGCCCCCGGCGACACCGCCACGCCCGGCCACCCCACCGAGGCATAGATCACACCCCGGCGCGCCCCGCACCGCCCCGACACACCCGTGTCCCACCCCACACATCCACCGAACTCGGCAAACCCCCCGCCACGACACGCCCGAACCCACGAACCCCCAGGTCCAAGCCCCGTAACCCCACACCCCATACCGCCCCCGCAGCACCCCTCCCAACCCTCCCCGAACACCCCCGCACGACACGAACACCGAATGGGCAGGTTACGGAAGCCCTCCAGATAGGTAGGGTCTCAGTAGGTCGTCGGCTCTCTTCGTGAGGAGGTGACGGGGCGTGGCCGCTCGTGACGATGCTGGGGCGCGCAAGGCGCAGCACGAAAAGGAGGTCAGGGACCTTCAAACGCAGATCTCCTTCCTGGAGGAGGAGATCTCCGTGCTGCGCCGGAAGCTCGCGGAATCCCCGCGCCAAGTACGTGTGCTGGAAGAACGCCTCCATGAGGCACAAGCCAACCTGGCCGCCGTAACCGGTCAGAACGAGCGTCTCGTAGCGACCCTCAAAGAGGCTCGCGAACAGATCGTGGCGCTCAAGGAGGAGGTCGACAGGCTCGCACAACCACCATCCGGATTCGGAGTCTTCCTCGAAGCCCGCGACGACGGAACCATCGACATCTTCACCGGGGGACGCAAACTCCGCGTCAACGTCAGCCCCGCCGTGGACGTCGATGACCTCCAGCGCGGCCAGGAGGTCATGCTCAACGAGGCCCTCAACGTCGTCGAAGCACTCAAGTTCGAAGAGCAAGGCGAAGTCGTCATGCTCAAGGAACTCTTCGACGACGGCGAACGCGCCCTCGTCATCGCGCACGCCGACGAGGAACGCGTCGTCAAACTCGCCGAACCCCTACGCGGAGTACCCCTCCGGGCCGGCGACTCCCTCATGCTCGAACCCCGATCCGGATACGCCTACGAGAAGATCCACAAGGCCGAGGTCGAAGAACTCGTCCTCGAAGAGGTCCCGGACATCTCCTACAACGAGATCGGCGGCCTCGGCTCACAGATCGAAATGATCCGCGACGCCGTGGAACTTCCCTACCTGCACGCCGACCTCTTCCGCGAACACCAGCTCAGGCCACCCAAGGGCGTCCTGCTCTACGGACCCCCCGGATGCGGAAAAACGCTCATCGCCAAGGCGGTCGCCAACTCCCTCGCCAAACAGGTCGCCGAGAAGACCGGGCAGGAAGGCAAGAGCTTCTTCCTCAACATCAAGGGCCCCGAGCTCCTCAACAAATACGTAGGCGAAACCGAACGGCACATCCGCCTGGTCTTCCAGCGCGCCCGCGAAAAGGCATCCGCCGGAACACCCGTCATCGTCTTCTTCGACGAAATGGACTCCATCTTCCGCACCCGCGGATCCGGAGTCTCCTCCGACGTCGAGAACACCATCGTCCCGCAGCTCCTCAGCGAGATCGACGGCGTCGAAGGCCTGGAGAACGTCATCGTCATCGGCGCCTCCAACCGCGAAGACATGATCGACCCGGCGATCCTGCGCCCCGGCCGCCTCGACGTCAAAATCAAGATCGAACGCCCGGACGCCGAAGCCGCCAAGGACATCTTCTCCAAGTACATCCTCACCGGCCTCCCACTCCACCCCGACGACCTCAAGGAACACGGCAGCTCCGAGGACGCCACCGTCGAGGCCATGATCCAGCGCACCGTCGAACGCATGTACACCGAAACCGAGGAGAACCGCTTCCTGGAGGTCACCTACGCCAACGGTGACAAGGAAGTCCTCTACTTCAAGGACTTCAACTCCGGAGCAATGATCCAGAACATCGTCGACCGCGCCAAGAAAATGGCCATCAAACAATTCCTCGACACCGGCCAGAAAGGCCTGCGAGTCAACCACCTCCTCGCCGCCTGCGTCGACGAGTTCAGCGAGAACGAAGACCTCCCCAACACCACCAACCCCGACGACTGGGCCCGCATCTCCGGCAAGAAGGGCGAACGGATCGTCTACATCCGCACCCTCGTCTCCGGCACCAAGGGCTCCGAAGCCGGCCGATCCATCGACACCGTCGCCAACACCGGCCAGTACCTGTAACACGACCCACACCTTGACACCGGCGCGGGGGGGCCCCCCCCCCCCCCCCGCCGCCCCCCCCCGCCCCCCCCCCCCCCCCCCCCCCCCCCCCCCCCCCCGCGCCCCCCCCCCCCCCCCCCCCCCCCCCCCCCCACGACCGGGTGGCGTGGGTTCGCCCACTTTCTCCAGGCCGGACGGGCCCGCGG
>NZ_JBICUS010000016.1:0-196497 GCF_043198455.1 Spirillospora sp. NPDC048824
CCGGGCCATCAGCATGCTCCGACACCGAAAACCCGCTCCCGGGGACGCTCGTCACGCCGTTCAGGCAGACGCTTCAGCAGCGTGAAAGATCGAGGTCAAGGACGCTCACGGACGCTGGCGGTGCCGTCACGATGAACGGAAACCGCCCGCCTGACAATGCCCGGCCGGCCACCCGCCGGAACGCCCGAAAGGCCCGCCCGGCACACGAAACACCAGGCCAGAGTTCCAAAGGCGGGTCACCGCACATCAATATTCGAAGCAGATCAGGGCCATTGTGAAATTTCAGTCCCGGATCGACCGCCCCTGTGCGGTCGCGCCCGCCGTGTACATGTCCGAAAGGGCGGGATCTGGCTGGCCGAATTCGATTCATTCTCCGGGATACCGGTCGTGCGCCCCGACCGGACTCTGTAACAGGTTCTCATGTTTGCGCTGCACTCTTCGGGCTCACCAAGTGTATCTCTGTCCGGGTATTGACCATCTCGTCGCTTTTGCTATTGTTCTCGATAGAACGCGTTCTACTTGCTGTTCGGAAGCCTCGCGTCGATGCGGACACGACGGTTTCCCAGCTCCCGTTCCTCGGTTCGCGACGCCCGCAGCCCATTGGCCACGGGCGAGGCGGCGCATGGGTCGAGGATCACCCACCCCGTTCCTTCGGGTGCAGGCGCGACGCCCACCGTTCGAAAAGAGGACTCCCTTGTCCCGCACCACGAAGAAGCTGGCCGCGGTCGCATCGACCACAGCCGCGGCCGCCCTCGCCATCGCCGCGACGGCCACCCCCGCCATGGCCTGGACGGCCGGTGACTTCACGGCCACCCTCAACGGAACCATGGTCATCGACGCGGGGATCGCCGCCGAGTGCACCGGCTCCACGCTGAGCGGCACCATCGACAGTGCCGGCAACCTCACCATCACATCGGCCTCGGTCAGCGGCTGCGGTGTCACGGTCACGCCCCAGGGCCTGCCCTGGAGCGGCAGCCTCGACAACGGCGTCGCCAGCATCAACGGCTTCGCGATGAGCGCCATCGGCTGCACCTACGGCGGGAACCTGAGCGGTGGCTTCACCGGCACCGACCTGCCGGTCACGGTCGAGTTCGCCGACCAGACCGTCAACAAGACCAGCGGCTGGCTCTGCCCGGGCTCCGCCACCGTCTCCGCCACGTACGACTTCGCCTGATCCCATCCCGACCCCGAGGACCGGCCGGCCCGACGTCTGCTGAGCCGGACCTCGCACCCGTGACCCCGGTTTCCCACCCCGCCGGGGTCACGGGTGCGTGAACCTGGAGCCCGATCCGGCCAGGCCCGTGCCCGTCCGCGGCGCATGAGGGGCGATGGCAGGTTCGCTCTCGCCGGCATGGCGGCGACCTCTCCGGCAGGTCAACTGTGTGTCACCGCCTGATTGCTCATCGGGATGTATGGGCAGGGACCTTCGCGTTGGTGCTCCGAGGCGCGCGGAGGCGATGCTCCCATGAGCGAGATCTCAACAAATGAATGACTTTCATCCTCGGTGGGATCCGGCCGTACTGGTCTCCGGGAACAGACCGGATGAACATCACTCACTGCCCACGACGGTCGTCCGTCCCGGTGACAAGCGGTATCCGGCGCTCAGCCGGGGGTTCAACCAGCGGTGGATCGCCGAGCCGGAGTACGTGCGGCTCGTGCGGACGCCCGAGGAGGTCCGGGTGGCGCTCGCCGAGGCGGTGAACGAGGTCCCGGCGGACCCGGAACGGACACGGATCACCGTGAAGGCCGGCGGGCACTGCTACGAGGACTTCGTGTGCGGCGGCGACGTGCGGGTGATCCTGGACGTGAGCCCGATGTGCGGAGTGTCGTACGACAGCGGGATGCAGGCGTACTGCGTCGAGGCCGGGGCGACCAACTGGCACGTCTACAGCCACCTGTATCCGGTCAGCGGGAAGGCGCTGCCGGGAGGGTCGTGCTATTCGGTGGGCCTCGGCGGGCACATACCGGCGGGCGGGTTCGGCCTCCTGTCCCGGCAGCACGGGCTGACCGTCGACTACCTCTACGCCGTGGAGGTGGCGGTGGTGAACGCGGACAGGACGGTCAAGCTCGTCGTGGCCGGACGCGACGACGACGACGAACGGCTGCGCGAGCTGCTGTGGGCGCACACCGGCGGCGGCGGTGGGAACTTCGGTGTGGTGACCCGGTTCTGGTTCCGCGGTCTGCCCGAGCCGCCGAAGCAGGTGCTGCTGACCGCTCTCGCCTGGGACTGGAAGGACTTCACCAAGGACGAGTTCACCGCACTCGTGACCGCGTACGGGGAGTACTTCCACGCACATCAGGACGCGTCCGCGGCGGCCGGCAAGCTCTTCGCGCTGCTCAAGCTCAACCACGTCAGCAACGGCCAGATCGGGCTGCTGGCGCAGGTGGACGTGGACGACCCGGACGGGCCGCAGGCGATGACCGACTTCATCAAGGCCGTCGATGGCCGGATCGGGCCGTCGGCGACGAGAATGAGGTCGGTGATGGGCGAGCATTCCGTCCACCTGGACATTCCCCGTGTGATGCCGTGGCTGACGGCCACGCAGGCGC
This sequence comes from Spirillospora sp. NPDC048824, assembly GCF_043198455.1. Lineage (NCBI taxonomy): Bacteria > Bacillati > Actinomycetota > Actinomycetes > Streptosporangiales > Thermomonosporaceae > Spirillospora > Spirillospora sp. NPDC048824. The sequence continues at coordinate 2,551 of NZ_JBICUS010000016.1, forward strand.
TGAACGCCAGCGGGGAGAACCGCTGCGGAAAATACAAGTCCGCTTATCTGCGGAGACCGTTCACCGAACAGCAGATGAACGCGATGTGGGCCTACCTCGGCAAGGAAAAGTACACCGACTACGTGAACAAGCAGGCGCTCATCCAGGTCGACTCGTACGGCAGCGCCATCAACAGCCCCCTGCACCACACGGCGGTACGGCAACGCGATTCCATCCTGAAACTCCAGTACCAGGTCTACTGGACGAGGCAGGACGCCGGCGAGGACACGCACATCGCATGGATCCGCGACACCTACAAGGCGACGTTCGCCGAAACCGGCGGTGTACCCGTGGCCGGCGGCGACGTCACGGACGGCTGTTACATCGGGTATCCGGACACCGACCTGAACGACGAGCGGTGGAACGAGTCCGGTCAGTCGTGGGAGACGCTCTACTACAAGGACGCCTACGCGAAACTGCAGGAGATCAAGCGATACTGGGACCCGCTGAACGTGTTCCGGCACGCTCAGTCGATCCGTCCCGGCCAGGCGGTGTGACCGGAGCCACGTGACGCAGCGTCACGAACATCTCGCCTTTATTGCATTCATTGACAATACTTGCGGCTGCGACTGCGGGGACAGTAGTTTCGACGTTCGAGTGGAGCGTCGGGCCCAGGGCGGCCTGAGCCGGCTGGGGAGTCCATGAAGAAGCGTACCGACAGGAAGATCGCCATCGCCGGAACGGCGGCGGCGGCCGTGCTGCTGCCCGCCGTCATGGTCGGCCTCGCGCAGGCCGGCGTCGGTGTGCCGAAGAAGCTGTCGGGGGCGAGCGGCAACACCGATCCGGTGCCCTCGTTCGGCCCCGCGACGCAGCCGTCGGCGCCCGGGGCCGCGTCCCCGACGAAGTCGCCGAAGACGTCCGAACTGCCCACCGTGCCGCTGAACACCAACCCGTTCAAGACGGGTGGCGGCTCTCCCGCTCCGGGCAACCCCGACACCAACGCCACCAACCGCGGCAAGAAGCCGAAGCTGCCCGCCGGCGCCGGCGCCGGCGGTTACGCCAAGGCCCCCGACGGCGCCGCCATCACCGGTGTCAAGAAGATCAACTCGCGGATCTTCGACGTGACGATCGCGTCCCCGGCGCTCGGTGCCGAGGTGAAGACGCGCGTGATGGTCCCGGAGAGCTGGAAGTCCAAGACCACCAAGACGTGGCCTGTCGTGTACGCCTACCACGGCGGCAACAACAAGTACACGTCCTGGACGAAGGACTCCAACATCGAGCAGGTCATCGGCCCGTACAACGCGATGGTCGTCATGCCCGAAGGCGGCTGGAACGGCTCGTACACCAACTGGTACAACGGCGGCAAGGGCGGCATCCCCGAGTGGGAGACCTTCCACATCCGCGAAGTCATCCCGCTGATGGAGCGCAACTTCCACGCCGGATCGGTGCGCGCCGCGATCGGCCTGTCGTCGGGTGGGCAGGGCGCCATCACCTACGCCGAGCGCCACGCCGGGATGTTCAAGTACGCCGCGTCCTACAGCGGTGCCCTCAACATCACCGCCCCGGGCATGCCGATCATCCTGACGTCCATGAACAGGGAAGCGGGCACCGCGATCTGGGGTGACCCGATCACCGCGCGGGCGAACTGGCGCGCCCACGACGCGACCGTCATGGTGTCCAAGCTCAAGGGCACCGGCGTCTACGTCTCGTCCGGCAACGGGAAGCCCGGCCCCTTCGACCCGCCGGACGCGCCCCCGCACGACGCGGGCCGGATCGGCGAGCAACTCTCGGGCACGATGGCCGAGAACTTCGTCGCGGCCGCCAAGAAGGCGGGTGTCCCGGTGACCTCCAACCTGTACGGGCCGGGCATGCATAACTGGAAGTACTGGAGGCGTGAGCTGGTCCGCAGCTGGCCCGCCATCGCCGCCTCCATCGGCGCCCGCAAGTCCTGACGCCGCCGGAGCCGGCACACCCCGACCCCGCATGTCCGGCCCCGGGGCCGCGATCGCGGTACCGCAGGCGGCGGCCCGGCGATAATGACCGGTGATGAAGGGTTTCGCGCGGCGGGAGTTCCAGCTCGTGCTGCTCCGCCGGATGGCCGACTACCAGCCGGGCCTCGTCGAGGACGCGATGCGCGAACTGGGCGCCTCCCGCACCGAGATGCGGGAGGTCAACGCCCGCTGGCAGCGCATCCTGAGGTCGCGGGCGTTCCCGCGGGGGCGGCGCCGCTACGAGGTCGTCCTCGGCCCGCCCGCCGCGGTCGCGGAGCGGCGGCTCGGCGATGTCGCCTGCGATGTCGCCCGGTGGCCGCCGCTGCCCCTGTGGCCCGGCCTGTGCTTCGAGATCATGATGGCGCCGGACGGGTCGGTCACGCACGAATGGCTCGTCCGCGACGACGGCGTTCCCGTACCGCGCCTGGAGACCGTCGACGACCTCGTCCCGTGGTCGTGCGTGGTCGGCGACGTCGACGCGTGCTTCGGGACGGCGGCCCACCAGGACGGCGACGTGCCGAGCCGGTGGCACGCGACCGTCACCACACCGGGCGGCACCTTCGTCGCCCGCTTCGTCTGGGGCCTGCTCCAGACCGTGGTCAGCATCTGAAACATTGAGATGGGCTTGGCGGTTTTCGACAACGGAGATTGCGCCCGCGTTCCTAGCGTGAAGGGCATGCGAGCTTCGAGGGGATTGCGATGTCCGAGATGACCGAATTTCCCCCCGGTTTTGCGTCGTGGGTCGAGCTGGCCAGCCGGAACCTGGAGGCGTCCAGGGACTTCTACTGCGAGCTGTTCGGCTGGTACACCTACACGCTGACCGGCCACATGGGGGAGTACGAGATCTTCACCCTCGGAGACATCCAGGGCCCGGAGATCGGCGGCATGTACGAACTCGCCGACGACTCGCAGCGCTCGTCCTGGACGATCTACTTCCGCACCGACGACCTCACGGCCACGCTCGACGCCGTCAGCGCCGCCGGCGGCCAGGTCCTCGTCGAGCCCATGGACATCGCCGACCTCGGCCGGATGGCCCAGTGCTCCGACTCCCAGGGTGCCTACTTCGCCCTCTGGCAGGCCTACAACCTCAAAGGCGCAGGCGCCCTCAACGAACCGTCCGCGATGTGCTGGGTCGAGCTGGCCTGCCCCGACGTCGAAGAGGCCCGCCGTTTCTACGGCGAGGTCTTCGGCTGGACGGCCGTCGAACGCGACTACTACGTGACGCACTACACCAACTGGAAGATCGGTGACTGGTCGGTGGGGGGCATGCACGTCATGGACGAACGGTGGCCGCCCGGTTTCCCGTCCCACTGGACCCCGTACTTCTGGGTCTCCGACTGCGACGCCGCCACCGAGCGTGCGGCCGAACTGGGGGCGCGGATCCACCTCCCGCCGACCGACGTCCGCCCCGGCCGCTTCGCCGTCATGACCGACCCCGGCGGCGCCCGCCTGGCCGTCATCACCCCGGCCGCCTCCGGCCTGTACGAGGTCGGCCGACGCCTCTGACCCCCCTCAGCCACCACCGCGCGCCGTCCCGGTGCGCCGAGCGCCCGCGGGCCAGATGACGTGCACGACCACACCCGCCCTGCGGGCGTACTCGACGACCTCCGCAGTCCCACCGGTCCCCCGCGCCGGGTCCCCGTCCCAGACGGCGATGAGGTGGTCGGCTCGGTCGAGCATCTTCAGCCCGGCGTCACGGTAGGGGCCGGGGCCGGGCACGTGATGCCTCAGAGCACGGACCCGGGAGGCACGCGCTTTCAGTTCCTCGAAGCCGCGCCGCGCCGGGACGCCGAGCGCCGCGGCGTAGCCGGTGGCGGGGACGATGACCTCCAGCCGGCCGCCCAGGTCGAGGACGGCGCGGGCGAAGATCTGGTCGGCGCCGGCGGCCAGGCACGACACGCCAACGATGTCGCGCGTGCGCTGCCTGCGCAGCCGCGCGCGGATCGCGGCGTCCACCATGGCGGTGGTCGGGCCGTCGAGATCCCGGTGCCCGGTGACGGCGATTCGCATGTGCCTCCGATGGTTCATACGTGGGACGCCCACCAGAGGGTGTGTTCCCGCGAGATCGCCTCCTCGACCTCGTCGACGAAGTGCGCCCATTCGGTTTCCGAATCCGGCCACTCGACGCGTGAGGCGATCTCGGCGAGTTCCTGCGCCGCGATGCCGTACGCGGTTGCGAGCTGCTGATGCTGCCGGGTCTGCACCCAGGCGAGGCCGCCCGCCGCGACGGCCGCCACGATTCCCGGCAGGTCGAGGCCGAGCATGCCCACCGCGTTGAGCACGGCCGCGACCAGACCGAACGCCTCCAGGGAGGCCAGGAACACCGACCAGCGCGCGACACTGTGCCCGTGCTCGGCCGAGCGCCGGCTGCTGCGTTCGCAGGGCCACTACGACGAGGCGTACGAACTGGACGGCGACGTGCTGCAGCGGCAGCAGAGCTCGCCGACGCTCGGCCCGACTCATCCGCACACGCTCATCACGGCTGGCAACCTGGCGGCCGACCTGCGGGCGAAGGGCCGGTTCCGGGAGGCGCTCGCGCTGGACCGGCGGACGTACGAACAGGCCGCGACGCCGTGGGGGGAGGACCATCCGCGCACGTTGATGGTCGCGCACAACCTGGCGCTCGACTACCGGCTGACCGGCGACTGGGGCAGCGCCTACCGCTACGACGAGCAGACCCTGGAGCGGCGCCGCGCCTCCCCCGAGCTCGGCGAGAACCACCCCTACACGCTGTTCTCCGAGGCGAACGTGGCGCGGGATCTGCGGGAGGCCGGCCGTTTCGACGAGTCCGTCGCCATCCTGCGGGACGTCTACCGGCGGTACCTGGAGGTGCTCGGCGACCAGATCCTCGACACGCTGCGGACGGCCAAGAGCCTCGCGAGGTCGCTGCGCAGGGCCGGTCTCCGCGAGGAGGCGCTGGCGCTGGCGGAGGAGACCTACGCCCGCTACCAGCGGTACTTCCCGACGTCGCCGGACGCGTTGCCCGCCGACCTGGAGGTGGCGGCCTGCATGGCGGAGATGGGCGACCTGGTCGGGGGGGCCGGGACCGCACCCGCGCCGCGCTCGCCACGCACCGGGCCCAGATGGGCGACGACCACCCGTACACCGTGATGATCGAGAGCAACCTCGGGTACCACCTGCGCCGCACCGGAGACCTGGACGAGGCCTGCGACCTGACCGCCGGGGCCGTCGCGGCGCTCGGCCGGCTGCTCGGCCACGAGCACCCGTTCGTCCCGCTCGCCGCGGGGAACCACGCGAACTGCCTGGGCGACGCGCGGCGCTACGAGGAGGCCGAGGCGACGGAACGCGACGCGCTGGCCAGGCTGTCCCAGGTGCTGGGGGACGAGCATCCCGACACCCATACCTGCCGGTCCAACCTGTCGATCACGCTGGAGGGGATGGGCCGCGTGTCGGAAGCGGGGGAGTTGCGCGAACGGGCGGTGACCGGACTGCTGGTCCTCGCCGAGCGGCATCCGCATCCGCTCATCGCGGAGGCGCGCGATGGTGTCCGCGTCGACCGCGACCTCGAACTACAGCCGCTCTGAGCGGTGGCCTTCGGGCCGGGTGAGCCACGTCAGCACGTCCGGAAGGACGTTGAACGCCCCGAAGTGCGCCGAACCGGACTGGACGACGACGGTCGAGCCCGGAATCCGGTCGGCCAGCCACCGGGAGTGCCCGGCGGGCGAGAAGGTGTCGTTCGCGCCGTGCCACAGCATCGTCGGGACGACGATGTCGCCGAGTTCGAAGCCCCACGGCGCGCAGAACGCGAGCAGGTCGTCGATCCAGCCGTCGGCGGACGTGCGGAACGCCTCGGTGAAGGTCTCCAGCAGCATCCTGCGCATACCGGCTTCGAGGATGACCCGGCGGTCCGACTGGGTCAGCCCGGCGAAGAGGTTCGCGACGTGCTGGGCGGGGTCGGCCCGGATCCGGTCGGCGATCGAACGCAGCCTGGCCGAGACGAGCGGTCCCTGCCCCCGGACGGCCATGTACTCCCTGGTGTTGGCCGGTGCCATTCCCTCGAACCAGTCCAGGCCTTCCGCCTGCGGGGGAGCGAGCCCGACCAGCGCCGCGGCGCGGGTGGTGCGGCCGCGGAGCAGTGCCGCGCATGCGAGGGCGTGCGGGCCGCCGCCGGACCGTCCGAGGACGGCGAACTCCTCCAGGTGCAGGGCGTCGGCGAGCAGCCGCACGTCGGCGGCGATGTCGGCGACGACACGTCCGGCCATCCGGTCCGAGCGGCCGTAACCGGGGCGGTCGAAGCTGATGAGCCGGATACCGAGTTGGTACAGGACCATGGGCCGGGGGATGGGGCCGAGCCTGCTGCCGGGTGTGCCGTGCAGGAGAAAGACCGGGAAACCGGTCGGGACCCCCCATTCCTCCACGGCGAGTTCTCGCCCGTCCGCCGCGGAAACGACCCTCGTCAAGATCGTCCTCCGTCCCCGGAACCACCGGTGTGAAACTGTAAGGCCCCCGTTGCGCTTGTAGCCGAAGCGCTCCTTATGCGTCAACCCTGATAAGGGCGTGCTGACGAGCGCTCTATCGATCCCTTACGGGGACGGGTGAGACGCGGTCGTCGATTCCGGGTCAGGCGTCGGCGGCGTGGAGGCGGCCGAGGAGTAGGAGGACGAGTTCTTCGATGAGTTCGTCGAGGGAGGCTTCGACCCAGCCGGCGTCCCAGTCGTGCAGGAGACCGGTGATGCTGCCGGTGAAGGCGGCGGCGGCGATCCGGTAGTCGCGGTCGGCGATCTCGCCGCGTTCGGCGGCGGCGGCCGCTTCGGCGCAGATGAACTCGATCCAGCGGGCGCGGCGGGCGAGGCGCTGGCGGTCCATCCGGGGGCTGACGCCGATGATCTCGACGAAGGCGATCCGGATGCGGGCGCGGTCGGCGGTGATGCTGGCGGCGTAGGCGCGGAAGAGGCGGGCCGTGCGTTCGGCCAGGGGGAGGCCCTCGACGCCGGGGAGGGCGGTGAGGACGGCCTGCTCCGCCGTGTCGTTGACCTCCAGGTGGAGTTCGGCCAGCAGGTCCTCCAGGGTGCTGAACTCCTCGTAGAACTGCCGGGTGGACAGGCCGGCCGCCTCGCTGAGGGCCGCGACGGTGGTGGCCCGGTAGCCGGGGCCGCGGCCGAACAGTTCCAGGCCGGCGTCCAGGAATCTGCGGCGCCGCTCTGCGCGCCGCTCGGCGGCCGAGCGGCCGCCGTACCTGCCGGTCGGCGTCGTGCGCCTGCCTGCCACGTCGCTCCCTCCACACCCGAGACGGCATTTTCCCGCATATGGGCCTTGTGTCGAGCGCCCCCTTGTCCTACCGTCCAGTAACCAAGTCAGAATACGGCCGTTTTCAGACTGGAGACCAACCCCCGACAGGAGGTAGTCATGCCCTCCCTCAGTCTCCGAAGACCTGCCGCGATACTCGTCTGCGCCCTCCTGGCGGCGGTGACGGCGCTGGCCGGCGGCCTCGCCCCCAGGGCGGAGGCCGTCCAGTTGCGCGACGTGATGGCCGTCGGCAACGGCCAGGGCGGCACCGTCAGCTTCATCGACACCGCCACCTACGAGAACCTCGGCTCGATCAACGTCGTCCCGGACCTGCAGGAGCGCCTGGACGCGATGAACGTGGTCGAGCGCATCGGCTACGAGGTCGTCAACAACATCCAGGGCTACCGCAAGCTCGTCGACGACATGGCCGTGTCCCCGGACGGCACGACCCTCTACGTCTCGCGGGGCGTGCTCTCGGACGCCGTCGCGTTCGACATCGCGAGCAAGCGGATGCTGTGGCGGCGCAAGACGGAGGGCTTCAAAGCCGACCACGCCGCGCTGTCGCCGGACGGGACGAAGTTCGTCGTCAGCGCCACCACGGCCGGCAAGGCCGAGGTCATCGACACCGCGACGGGTGAGCTGGTGACGGTCTTCGCCACCGGCGGCTACCCGCACGCCAACGACTACTCGCCCGACGGGTCGATCCTCTACAACTCCAGCATCGGCATCACCTCGCTGCCCAAGATCCTCAACGGGCTCAAGGGGGCGAGGTCGGTCACCGCGGTGGACGCGAACACGTTCGAGCATCTGCGGACCTACGAGTTCGAGTACGGGATCCGCCCGGCGGTCTTCACGCGCGACAACAAGACCATGTACGCGCAGCTGTCCTACCTGAACGGGTTCGTCGAGTACGACCTGACGGCCGGCGCGATCACGCGGACGGTGGAGATGCCGTTCAGTGACAAGGGCGCCGCGCTGAGCCCCGACGACTACCCGCAGAACTCCGCCCACCACGGCATGGCCATGAACGCCGGCGAGACCAAGCTGTGCGTCGCCGGGACGATCGACGACTACGTCTCCGTCGTGTCCCGTCCCGGCCTGACCACGGACGGGACCGTCCACTACGACACCGACGCCCTGCCGTACTGGACGCAGACCGGCCCGAACGGCCACGACTGCTACGTGTCGCTCGCCGAGAAGAACCAGATCTCGGTGATCGACTACCGGACGGCCGAGGAGGTCGCGCGCATCGACGTCGGCGAGTTCCCGCAGCGAGAGCGCGCCGCCAAGCTCACCCCCGAGGCCGTCGGCTCGCTGGACCCGGGCAACGGCTGACCCGCCACCCGAACCGGCCATCGCGCGGCCCGCCGGACACCCACACCCCCGGCGGGCCACGTGGTGGCCCTCGTGGTCAGATACATGGTGGGTCACACGCTCGGGATCGCGGGCCGTCCTCATCGTCGCGATGATGGTCGCGGCCTCTGGGACCCGTACAAGGAACTGCTGCGGCTCAGTCGCCTCCTGCCCGACCAGGTCCGCAGCCGCCGCCGCTAATGTTCTCAGGATTGTTGACAATTTGGGCGACACGTCGCAGAGTGGTTTGCCATGAGCAGCGACGCCCCGTCCAGTCCCCTTCTGGTGATCAGTGCGCATGCCGGTGACTTCGTCTGGCGCGCGGCGGGCGCGATCGCCCTGGCCGCCGAGCGCGGCGACCGTGCGAAGGTGGTGTGCCTGAGCTTCGGCGAGCGCGGCGAGTCGGCGAAGGCGTGGCGTGCGGGCAAGGGCCTGGCGGAGATCAAGGGAATCCGGCGGGCCGAGGCGGAGGCCGCGGCGGCCGAACTCGGCGCGGAGATCGAGTTCCTGGACGCCGGGGACTACCCGCTCGTCGAGACGCCGGAGCTGGTGGACCGGCTCGTCCGCGTGTACCGGGAGTTCGAGCCGGCGGTGGTGCTCACCCACACCCTCGCCGACCCTTACAACGGCGACCATCCGGCGGCGGCGCGGATGGCGCTCCAGGCGCGGGTGCTGGCGCAGGCCATCGGATACGACGCGCCCGGCGAGCCGCTCGGTGCGCCGCCGGTCTTCTTCTTCGAGCCGCACCAGCCGGAGCAGTGCGAGTTCAAGCCGGACGTGCTGCTCGACATCACGGCGGTGTTCGACCGCAAGCGCAAGGCCATGGAGTGCCTGCCCGCGCAGCAGCACATGTGGGACTACTACACCGACCTCGCCAAGCGGCGGGGCGTGCAGCTGAAGCGCAACGCCGGCCCGAACCTCGGCCTGCCGCACAGCACGATGGCCGAGGCGTACGTCCGGCTTTACCCGCAGACCACGGGGGTCCTGGTGTGAGGACGGTCGTCGTCACGAACCCGCCGCGCGCCGACGCCGCCTCGGTCGACGCGCTCGCCGGGTACGGGGTCGCGACCGTCCACGAGGCCATGGGGCGGACGGGGTGCCTCGGGCCGTCCATCCGTCCCGTGCACCTGGGCTCTCGCATCGGCGGGACGGCGGTGACCGTCCTGTCGTGGCCCGGCGACAACCTGATGATCCATGTCGCGGTCGAGCAGTGCCGGCCCGGTGACGTGCTGGTGGTGACGACCACGTCGCCGTCCACCGACGGGATGTTCGGCGAGCTGTTCGCGACCGCGCTCCAGCACAGGGGCGTGCGCGGTCTGGTCATCGACGCCGGGGTCAGGGACGTCGCGGAACTGCACGCGATGGGCTTCCCGGTGTGGTCGGCCGCCGTCAGCGCCCAGGGCACCGTGAAGGCGACGCCGGGGTCGGTGAACGTCCCGGTGACGATCGGCGGGCAGGCCGTCCGGCCGGGCGATGTGATCCTCGCCGACGACGACGGCGTGCTCTGCGTCCCGCGCGGCGGCGTCCCGGACGCGATCGCCGCATCCAAGGCCCGGGAGGAGAGGGAGGCCGCGACCCGGGAGGCGTTCCGGCGCGGCGAACTCGGCCTCGACCGCTACGGGTTGCGCGCCCGGCTGCCCGAGATGGGCATCGAGTACGTCGAGTACGTCGAGTACACCGAGTGAACGCCGGCGTTCGCTGCATGCTGATGCGCGGCGGGACGTCCAAGGGCGCCTACTTCCTGGCCGGCGACCTCCCCTCCGACCCGGCCGGACGCGACGACCTGCTGCTGCGCGTCATGGGAACCCCCGATCCCCGGCAGATCGACGGGATCGGAGGCGCCCACCCGCTCACCAGCAAGGTCGCTGTCGTCTCCCGCTCCGCCGACGCGGCCGCCGACGTCGACTACCTGTTCCTCCAGCTCGGCGTCGAGGAACCGGTCGTCTCCGCCCGGCAGAACTGCGGCAACCTGCTCGCCGGCGTCGGGCCGTTCGCCGTCGAGCGCGGGCTGGTCGCGGCGGGGGACGAGCGCACGAGCGTCCGCATCAGGATGCTCAACTCGGGCGGGATCGCTACCGCGACGTTCCCCACGCCCGGCGGCGCCGCCGACTACGACGGCGACACCGCCGTCTCCGGTGTGCCCGGCACCGCCGCACCGGTCGTCCTGGACTTCGCGGAGACGGAAGGGTCGGCCTGCGGGGCGCTGCTTCCCACCGGCCGTCTCCGCGATGTGATCGACGGCGTCGAGGTCACCTGCGTCGACAACGGGATGCCGGTGGTGGTGGCCGCCGCGTCCGACCTCGGCGTCACCGGGTACGAGACCCCGGACGACCTGGGCGCGCTGCGCGACCGCGTCCAGTCGCTGCGGCTCCAGGCCGGTGAGCTGATGGGCCTCGGCGACGTCGGCGCCGCCCCGGTGCCCAAGACCACCCTCGTCGCGCCGCCGCGCGCCGGTGGAATGATCTGCACCCGCACGTTCATCCCGCTGCGCGTGCACACCTCGATCGGCGTGCTCGGCGCGGTCAGCGTCGCCACCGCGGTCCTGATCGACGGCGCGGCCGGCCATGACCTCGCCGAGTTCCCGCCGCCGGGCGTCCCGATGAGCATCGAGCACCCCACCGGCCGTCTGGACGTGCGGGTCGAGCTGGACGGCACGGCCGTCCGGCGGGCCGGCGTCGTCCGGACGGCCCGCAAGCTTTTCGACGGAACAGTCTTCCCCCGGAGCAGACCATGACCATCAAGCACGAGATCGCCCACGTCGGCCACGTCGAGCTGCTGACACCCGAACCCGAGAAGAGCCTGTGGTTCTTCACCCGCGTCATGGGCCTCACCGAGAACGGCACCGAAGGCGACTCGGTGTACCTGCGGACGTGGGACGACTATGAGCACCACACCCTCAAGCTCACCGCGCACAGCACGTCGGGCATCCGGCGGACCGGCCTGCGCGCGTCCGGCCAGGAGGCGCTCGACCGGCGCGTCAGGGCGATCGAGGACGCGGGGCTCGGCATCGGCTGGCGCGACGGCGACCCCGGCATCGGCCCGACGTACGTGTTCCGCGACCCCGACGGCCACGAGCTGGAGATCTACTGGGAGTCGGAGTGGTACCAGGCGCCTCCGGAGCTGGCGCCGTCGCTGAAGAACCAGGCGCAGGCGTACCCGGCGATGGGCGTGTGCGTCCGCCGCCTCGACCACGTCAACTTCCTGGCCGCCGAGGTCGAGCCGAGCACCGACTTCCTGCGGGACGTGCTCGGCGGGCACCCGACCGAGCAGATCCGCCTCGACGACGGCACCATCGCCGGACGCTGGGTCACCTTCACCAACAAGTCCTACGACCTCGTCTACACGCGGGACCGGACGGGCGGCAACGGCCGCCTGCACCACATCGCGTTCGCGACCGACACCCGCGAGGACATCCTCCGCGCCGCCGACATCTTCCTCGACCACGGCGTCTTCATCGAGACGGGACCGCACAAGCACGCCATCCAGCAGACGTTCTTCCTCTACGTCTACGAGCCGGGCGGCAACCGCGTCGAGCTGTGCAACCCGTGCGCCCGCCTGGTCCTGGCACCGGACTGGAAGACGATCACCTGGACGGAGGCGGAGCGCGCGAAGGGCCAGGCATGGGGCCTGAAGACGATCGAGTCGTTCCACACCCACGGCACCCCTCCCGTCGGCTAACGGGAGAGGCGGGTCAGGAGGTCGCGGCTGGCGGCGGACATGGTCGGCTCGACGTCCAGCTCGTCCAGCATCGCCGAGGCCGCCTCCATCTCGGCGGCGCGGCGGGCGGCGTGCTTGTACGTCCCGGTGACGAGCCGTTCCACGGTGCCCGCGCCCGCCGCCGTCAGCTCGTCGACGATGTTCTGCCGGAGCCAGTCCTCGCAGCCCGCGGCCCGCGCCGCCTCCAGCGCCTCGACGACCGACCCGGCCAGGCCCTTGAAGAAGACGCTGCGCAGCAGCTTGCGTCCCGCCGCCGCCCCTGCCCCGGCGTCCATCACCTCGACGGACGCGCCGAGCGGCGCGAGGACCCGGCGGACGTCCCGGGCCCCGTCGCCGCAGGCCAGCATCGGGGTGCGCAGCCCGCGTCCCGGTACCGGCGCCATGATCGCCACATCGGCGAGGCGGGCCCCGGAGGCCTTGGCGACGGCGTCCAGTTCCCGCTTCAGCCCGGGGGACGCGGTGTTCAGGTCGGCCCAGACGGCACCGCCGCCGACCGCGCCGAGGCCCGCCCTGAGCGCCGCGACGGCGTCGTGCGCGCTGTTGACGCTCAGCACGAGGTCGGCCCCGGCGACGGCCTCGGCCTCGCTGCCGGTCGCGACCATCCCGTCCGGGGCGGGGACGGCCGGGTCGTATCCGCGGACCACGGCCCCGGCCGCGACGAGATCGTTCCCGATCGCGCCGCCCGCCTCGCCGAGCCCCAGCACCGCGATGGTCGGCATACCGTTCTCCTCTTCACGACGGATCCCCTGCCTGAGCTACCTTAGATGAGCGACAAAATTGGCGACAATCTCGGAGCGGCCGTGAGCGACGTGGTGGCGGGGATCCGCGAGGCGATCCTCAGCGGCGAGTTCGTCCCGAACCAGCGGCTGATCGAGGCCGATCTGTCCGAGCAGTTCGCCGCCAGCCGCGCCAGCGTCCGCGCGGCCCTCCTCGAACTGGCCAACGAGGGGCTGATCGAGCGCATGCAGAACCGCGGCGCCCGCGTCCGCGCGGTGTCCCTCGCCGAGGCCGTCGAGATCTCCGAGGTCCGCATGGTCGTCGAGGGCCTGTGCGCCGCCAAGGCCGCCGAGCGCGCCACCGCCCAGGACATCGCGGATCTCCAGGCGGTCGGTGCGGAGATGCGCGCCGCGGTCGCGTCCGGCGACGTCCTCGGCTACTCGCGGCTGAACGAGCGGCTCCACCGCCGCGTCCGCGAGATCAGCGGTCAGCGGACGGCCGCCGGCGTCCTGGAACGGCTGCGCGCCCAGAGCGTCCGCCACCAGTTCAGGCTCGCCATGCACCCGGGCCGCCCGCAGGTCTCCCTTCCGCAGCACCTGGAGATCATCGAGACGATCTGCGCCCGCGACCCGGAGGCCGCCGAACGCGCCGCCCGCGCCCACCTGCGCAGCGTCATCGAGACCCTCGCCCGGATCGACCGGGACCGTACCCCCTAGGCCCGAAAACCCTTCGCCTTCGTGTGGCTCGCACCGCTACGGTCGCGCTTGCCGTAAACGGACGATCTTGTCCGGCGGCGGTCGTCATCAAGAGCGAAGGAGGACTCCCGATGACAGCCACATTCCTTGCCCTCGCCAAGGTTCGCAACATCGGGATCATGGCGCACATCGACGCCGGCAAGACGACGACCGCCGAGCGCATCCTGTTCTTCACCGGCGTCTCGCACCGGATCGGCGAGGTCCACGACGGCGCCGCCGCGCTCGACTTCATGAAACAGGAGCGCGACCGGGGCATCACGATCACGTCGGCGGCCACGACCTGCCATTGGGCGGTCGACGGCGCCGAGCACACCGTCAACCTCATCGACACGCCGGGCCACGTCGACTTCACCATCGAGGTCGAACGCTGCCTGCGCGTCCTCGACGGAGCCGTGACGGTGTTCGACGGCGTCGCGGGCGTCGAGCCGCAGTCGGAGACGGTGTGGCGGCAGGCCGACCGGTACGGCGTGCCGCGCCTCTGCTTCGTCAACAAGCTCGACCGGGCCGGCGCCGACTTCCACCGGTGCGTGGACATGATCCGTACGCGGCTCGGGGCCGTGCCGCTGGTCATGCAGCTGCCGATCGGATCCGAGGCCGGGTTCGAGGGCGTCGCCGACCTCGTCACCCTCCGGGCGCACGTCTGGTCGGACGGCGGGTACGCGGTCGTGGACGTCCCGGCGGCTCTCGCCGAGGACGCCCGGCGATGGCGCGCCACACTCATCGAGACGGTCGCCGAGCACGATGAGGAGGTCATGGCCCTGTACCTGGACGGCACCGAGCCGTCGCAGGAGCAGCTGCACGCCGCGATCCGGCGGCTCACGGTCGCGTCGGCGGTCACCCCGGTGCTCTGCGGGAGCGCGTTCAAGGACAAGGGCGTCCAGCCCCTCCTGGACGCGGTCGTGCGGTACCTGCCGTCGCCGCTGGACGTCGAGCAGCCGGACGCCGGGACCGCCTCGGACGAGGCGCCGCTCGCCGCGCTCGCGTTCAAGATCATGAGCGACCGGTATCTGGGCCGGCTCACCTTCGTCCGGGTCTACTCGGGACGGCTGGAGTCCGGTGCCCAGGTGCTCAACAGCGTCAAGTCGCGCAAGGAGCGCATCGGCAAGATCTACCGTGTGCACGCGGACAGCCGCGAGGAGATCGGGTCGGCGGGCGCGGGCGACATCGTCGCGGTCATGGGCCTGAAGCAGACCACGACCGGCGAGACGCTGTGCGACGACGCGCACCCGGTGGTCCTGGAGTCCATGGACTTCCCGGACCCGGTCATCGAGGTCGCGATCGAGCCGAGGTCCAAGGGCGACAGGGAGAAGCTCGGCGCCGCCATCCAGCGGCTCTCCGAAGAGGACCCGTCCTTCCAGGTCCACGACGAGAACGGGCAGACCGTCATCGGCGGCATGGGCGAACTCCACCTGGAGATCCTCATCGATCGCATGATGGTGGAGTTCGGCGTCGGCGCCAACGTGGGCCGGCCCCGCGTCGCCTACCGCGAGACGATCCGGCGGCCCGTGGACCGGGTCGGCTACAAGCACCAGAAGCAGACGGGAGGCAAAGGCCAGTACGCGAAGGTGCAGATCTCCCTCGAACCCATCGAGGACGGGTACGAGTTCGTCAACAGGGTCACCGGCGGGCGGATCCCGAAGGAGTTCATCCCGTCCGTGGACGCGGGCTGCCAGGAGGCGATGCAGACCGGCGTCCTCGCGGGGCACGAGATGACGGGCGTGCGGGTCATCCTGCTCGACGGCGACTTCCACTCCACCGACTCGTCCGAGCTCGCCTTCAGGATCGCCGGTTCGATGGCGTTCAAGGAGGCGGTCCGGGGCGCGCGTCCGGTGCTGCTCGAACCGGTGATGGCCGTCGAGGTCACCACACCGGAGGAGTACCTGGGGTCGGTGATCGGCGACCTGAACGCCCGCCGCGGCCGGGTCGAGGGCACCGGTGAGCGCGCCGGCGCCCGGGTCGTCCGCGCCCTGGTCCCGCTGTCGGAGATGTTCGGCTACGTCGGGGCCCTGCGCGGCATGACCTCCGGCCGCGGCGTCTTCTCGATGCAGTTCGACGCCCACGCCGAGGTCCCGCCCCCGGTCGCCGAGAAGATCATCTCGGCGGGCTAGGCCCCGGCCGGCCGGGGCCGCACCGGCCATACCGGCCGTGCGGCCCCGGTCGGCTTCGGACGGTCACGCAGACCGGCGGGCCACTGCTGCGCACGACGCGCCGAAAGGGGCCCGGCGGGTCGCCGGGCCCCTCCGCACTGATGCGGATCAGGTGCGCGAGGCGGTCCCCGCCGGCTCGGTGCGGCGGCGGGCGAGGAGGGAGTCCAGCGCCCACGCGCCCGGTCCGAACACCGCGATCAGCAGGAACGCCCAGCAGAACATCGCCGCGCTCTCGCCGCCGTTGCGTATCGGCAGCAGCCCATCCGGCTGGTGGATGACGAAATACGCGTACGCCATCGAACCGGACGCGAGGACGGCCGCCGGGCGGGTGAACAGGCCGGCCAGGACCAGCGCGCCGCAGACGAACTGGATGAGCGCCGCCCACCAGCCCGGCCAGGCGGCGAAGTCGAGTGCCTGGCCGCTGCCCCGGTTGCCGCCCAGCACGCCGAACAGCGACGCCGTTCCGTGGCACAGGAACAGCAGCCCGACGACGGCGCGGAACAGCGCGAGCACCGGCTGGCCCAGCCGGTCCACCGAGATCATCTCTCGGTCACCCAGCCGGTCATGATGCCCATGACGCCCTTGAATCCCTCCTCGGACGCCCGGTAGGACGCGGTGATCTTCAGGGTGTCGCCCCGGTCGATCCGGCCGATCGGGCTCCCGCCGCACGACGGCATGTCGGAGATCTCGGTGTTGCCGTGGTGGTCGATGAACTCCGGTGTGCCGCCCTCCTCGGCCACGCTGCGGCACATCAACTGCCCGGTGGTGACGTTCTCGGTCTGCACCGCGATGCCGCCGTGGTGCACGTGCCCGCGGATGTGGACGAGGTCACCCGAGATCGTCGAGCGCCACGTCCGGGAGTTCTCGCTCTCCTGCCCGGGGGGCGTGTCCCAGGTCGAGTCCGCGCAGCCGCCGACGTCCAGCCAGAGCGGCGTGACCGGCGTGATGCGCGAGCCGAACGCGGATTCGTAGGTGAAGGTGAACTCGACGTAGACGGTCTTCTCCTGGTGCGCGTGGTTCATCAGGTCGGCGAGCAGGCTCCAGCGGTCGCGGGACCCGATCCGGAACCCGTAGCCGGCCGGGAACACGCTCTCCACCCGCTCGTTGCCGGATGCGAGGACGCGCTCGGGCCCCATGCAGACGGTGTCCCGCGCGGCCGAATTGAAGATCACCGCATGGTGCAGCATCGGCCCGGTGTTGATGTTGGCGTTGCTTCCGTCCGCGTAGACGAGATTCGGCTTGAAGCCCGTGACATAGCAGTTCTCGCAGGGCTTCTCGATGTTGAAGTCGATCTGGTTCGGCAGCATTCCGTGCTCGCCGTCGGCCGCCCCCGGAATGGTGTAGGGGCCGTACCGCACCGTCACGGTCTGCGACTGTGCCGCCGCCGGTTCGGTCTTCGCAGCCGGTGCCGCCTGGGCGGTGGCGGGGAGCAGCACCGCGCCGGCCAGCGCCGTCGCCGCGCCGATGACGACGAGGAATCTTCTGAGGGACAAGGTCTCCTCCTTGGGGAGCCGCGCCGAGCGGGGAACCGCGGCGCATTTTCTGCATGCGGCGGCTGACCGATATGAAGGGGTTCACAGATCATTCCGCGTCAATGCGGAATCGGTCGGCCGCGACGTCCACACGGTGAACCGGGTTCGACTCGAAGTCAATTGTGCCCCCGCACAATCGGGCCGCCCTGGACCGCTGAGCAGTGAGTTCACCGAAACGCCGGAAAACAGACCGGTGATTTCGCCGATATTCCCGCGGGCCGGGAGGCGGCGGCGGGCGGCCGGGATGCACACGTCCGCGACCCGGGACCTTCCGGGCACGCGGCCGGACGCGGGGACACCGCCCCCGCTAGTCTCGGCTGACCGGGGCACCGGCCCCGGCCGATCCGCGAGGGGGGAGTCCGCAGGTGTTCGAGTCGGTGCTCGTGGCGAACCGCGGCGAGATCGCCAGCCGGGTCATCCACACGGCGCGCGCGATGGGACTCAAGGCCATCGCGGTGTACTCGCAGGCCGACGCGGACCTTCCGTTCGTGTCCGAGGCGGACGAGGCCGTCCTCATCGGCCCCGCCGATCCCGCGCGCAGCTACCTCAACGTCCCCGCGATCCTGGAGGCCGCGCGCAGGACGAACGCGCAGGCCGTCCATCCCGGTGACGGGTACCTCGCCGAGAACGCCGCGTTCGCCCGCGCGGTCGCCGACCACGGCCGCGTCTGGATCGGGCCGCCGCCGCTGGCCATCGCCCGGATGGGCGACAAGATCAACTCCCGGAACCTGGTGAAGGAGGCGGGCGTCCCCGTCGCGGCCGGCGTGTGGGAGCCCGTCCCGGACGTCCGGACCGCGGTCGAGGAGGCCGAGCGCATCGGCTACCCCGTCATGGTCAAGCCCGCCGCGGGAACCGGCGGCATCGGCATGGGCGTCGCCGCCGACGAGGAGACGCTGCGCGAGGCCTACACGGCGGCCCGCGCCGGCGCCGAGCGCCTGTTCGGGCCGGGTTCCACCGGCGGGGACGATGTACTGATCGAACGGTTCGTGCCGGGCGCCCGGCACGTCGAGGTGCAGATCCTCGGCCTCGCCGACGGCACCGTCGTGGCGCTCGGCGAGCGGGAATGCTCCGTCCAGATCCGCCACCGGCCGATCGTGGAGGAGGCCCCGTCGCCCTGCGTCACCCCGGCGCTGCGTGAGCGGATGCTCGCCGCCGCCGTCCGCGCGGGCGAGGCGGTCGGCTACCGCGGCGCCGGCACCGTCGAATGCCTCGTCGACCCCGGCGCGCAGGAGTTCTACTTCTTGGAGATGAACGCCCGCCTGGAGGCAGAGCACGCCGTCACCGAGTCGGTGACCGGCATCGACCTCGTCGAGCAGCAGTTCCGCGTCGCCGCCGGGGAGCCCGTCTCGTTCACCGGCACGGCGCCGCGCGGCCACGCCGTCGAGTTCCGCGTCCGCGCCGAGGATCCGCAGCGGTTCCTCCCCGCGTCGGGCCGTATCGAGGTGTGGGAGGAGCCCGTCGGCGACGGCATCCGCATCGACGCCGGATACACCGAGGGCACCACCGTCACCCCCCACTACGATCCGCTGCTCGCCAAGCTGTGCGTCCACGGCGACGACCGCGACCACGCGCTGCGCCGGGCCAGGGCCGCCTTCGAGGCGTTGCGCATCGAGGGACCCGCGACGAACCTGCCCTTCCTGCGCGAAATCCTCGACCGTCCCGAATTCGCGGACGGGACCTACGACATCGGGCTGGTGGCCCGCATGCGGGAAGGGCACGCCGATGGATGAGCGCTACTGCGACCGGTGCGGTGAGCCGGCCGCCGGCGGCGACCACGCCGCCTGCCGCACCGCCCGCCTGATGGAGCCGCCGCGCTACTGCCCGCGCTGCCGCCGCCGCATGATCGTCCAGGTCACGCCGCTCGGCTGGACGGCCCGCTGCTCCGAGCACGGCGTGCTGGAACCGGGCACCGCGTCCTAGACGTCCTCGATCAGAGCGCCAGGGCGTAGGTGATCAGGTCCACGCCCGGGACGGGCGCCCAGTCGCGGTCGGGAGTGCGGACGAAACCCATGCGCTCGTACAGGCGGTGCGCGGCGGCCATGTCCGGCCCGGTCGACAGGCGCAGGCCGGTGAGCCCGGCGGCGCGGGCACGGTCGGCGCACGCCCGGACCATGGCGCGGCCGACGCCCCTGCCGCGGGCCTTCTCCCGGACGGCCAGCATGCGGAACTCGGCCTCGTCCGGCCCGGCGACCTGGGCGTAGAGGCTGCCCGGCGGACAGTACGCGACGGCCCCGGCGACCCCGCCGCCGAACTCGGCGACGAGCAGTTCGGATTCGGCGGCGCGGGCGGTGGCGTCCCGGAGCGTGCTCACGTACGAGGACGTGGGCGACACCAGCCCGCCGTCCACATAGACCTCCGCGGTCAGGTCGCCGATCAGGCCGTACTCGTCCGGGCGGGCCGGGCGGACGATCACCGGGTCAGACACCGGTGGTCTTGCGCGGGTAGGAGACGTCCGGGTCGGTGGCGACGTTGACCAGGTACGGGACGCCCGAGTCGAACGCGCGGCGCAGGGCGGGCCCGATCTCGTCCGGGTCGGTGACGAGCTCACCGGCGCCGCCGAGCGCCCTCACGACCTCGTCGTAGCGGCAGTGCGGCTGCAGGTCGGCGGCCACGTCATAGCCGTACAGCATGCGCATCGGGTGTTTCTCCAGCCCCCAGGATCCGTTGTTGCCCACGATCATGACGACCGGCAGGCCGTGCCGTACCAGGCTATCGGCGTCCATGAGCGACAGGCCGGCGGCTCCGTCGCCGAGCAGCAGCACCACCTGCGCGGCCGGGCGGGCGAGGCGCGCCGCGATCGCGTAGCCGAGCCCGGTGCCGAGGCAGCCGTACGGGCCGGGGTCGAGCCAGCCGCCGGGCCGCCGCGGCTCGACGTACTTGCCCGCGTAGGAGACGAAGTCGCCGCCGTCCCCGATCACCACGGCGTCGTCGTCGAGGACCTTGGACAGCTCCCCGTAGATCCGCAGCGGATGGATCGGGTCGGCGCCGGACGCGAGCAGGTCGATGTCGTCGGCGATGGCGGCGCAGGTGGCGTCGCGCAGGCCGTCCTTCCACTCCGCGTACACGGTGGGGGACACGCCCGCCTTCGCGCATGCGGCGGCGAGGTCGGCGAACAGCAGGGACAGGTCCCCCGCCGCGGACCCGGCGGGGCGGAGGTGGGACGCCAGCTGCGAGGGCGCGTCCGCGAGGTGGACGACCTTGGCCGTCCCGTCACCGAACGAACCGTAGCCGAGGCGGAAGTCCAGCGGCGTGCCCGCGACGATGACGAGGTCGGCGTCGCCGAACGCGGCGCCCCTGGCACGGGTGACGAGCAGTTCGTGCCCGGCGGGCAGGATGCCGCGCCCCTGCCCGTTGGCGACCACGGGCAGCCGCAGTTCCTCGGCGAACGCGCGGGCGGCCTCGTCGGCACCGTCCATCCAGACGTCCGAGCCCAGCACGAGGACGGGGCGGCGCGCGGCCTTCAGGAGCGCGGCGACGCGGGCCAGCGCCGCCGGGTCGGCCGGGCGCTCCGGCGGCTCGGGGATCTTGTCGGCGCCGCCGCCCGGGCCGGCGGGGCCGAACAGGTGGTCCATGTGGACGTCGAGGAACACCGGCCCGCGGTGCGGGGCGGCGGCCGTCGCGAAGGCGCGGGCGACGTCGGAGGCGAGGCTGTCCGGCCCACCCGCCGTCATCGCCAGCTTCGTGACGGGCGCGAGGAGCGGCGGCTGGTCGAGTTCCTGGAGCGCGCCCGCGCCCCACCGGCCCAGCGGCGCCCGGCCGCCGAGCACGACGACGGGGGACCCGTTGAAGTGGGCCGTCGTGATCCCGCTGACACCGTTCGTGACGCCGGGGCCCGCCGTCAGGACGGCCAGGCCGGTGCGCCGGGTGAGCCGCGCCGTCGCCTCCGCCGCGAACACGGCGGTCTGCTCATGCCGGACGTCCAGGATGCGGGGCGCCGCGTCCGCCGCCGTCTTGGCGCCGTCCTCGCCGACCGCGCCGTCGTACAGCGGGAACACATGCCCGCCCGACAGCGTGAACATCGTTTCGACGCCGTGCCTGCGGATCTCCGCGATCGCCGTGTCGCCGCCGTGCCGAGCCGTCATGCACGCACCGTAACAAGCAGTTGCTTACTCGTGCATTAGTAGTTAGAGGGTTGACGACCAACACCGTCCCACGATTGATTGGCGGGGAAGCCGACCCCCTGGAGGTGCCGATGCCGGTCCCGCGCTCGATCCTCGGCAGGCAGGACGTCGCCGACATGGACCTGGACGTCGTCGCCGGCTCATGGCCGGACGACGTCCGCGGCCACTACGTCGTCAGCACGTCCGACCAGCGGACCCGGCCCCTGCACGCGTTCTTCGGCGACGGGATCATGGCCAGGCTGTCCCTCCGGCCCGGCACGGACGGCGCGCCCGCCGGCCGCTTCGCCTGGCGCGCCCGCGTCGTCGACACCCCGTCGGTCCGGCTGCGGGCCAAACGTCCCGACCTCTTCACCGCCGGTCCGGTCGGCACCAGCTCACCGTGGGGGTTCGTCAACGCCGCCAACACCGCGCCGCTGCCGTGGGGCGACCGGCTCTTCGCGACCTGGGACGCGGGCCGCCCGGTCGAGGTCGACCCCGTCACGCTGGAGTTCGTCGCCGAGGTCGGGCACCGCGACGACTGGAAACCCGCCATGGACCAGGCCGTCCTGCCGCTGATCTCCACCACCGCCCACCCGGTCGTCGACCCCGAGCGCGGATGCCTGTGGAGCATCAGCCGGGACGTGCTGTCCGGCGCCGTCTCCGTGATCAGATACGACGGCACGGGAACCCGCGTCCAGCGCTGGGACGTCGAGAACGCGGCTCTTCCGCAGGCCACGCACACCATCACCCAGACCCGCGACTGGCTCGTCCTCGCCGACACCGCCTACAAGATCGACCCCGAGGAGGTGTTCGGCGGCGAGCGGACCGTCGCCAACAACCCCGACGGTCCCGTGCTGCTCATCCGCAAGGACGACCTGGCCCCGGGGTGCGGAACCGTCACCTGCAAGGAGTTCCGCATCGCCCCCGAGGTCAACCACTTCTACGCCCGCTACGACGATACCGACGGCGTCCAGGTCGTGATGGAGCACAGCGAAGGCGTGGACATCGGGATGTACCTGCGCGAAGACGACATCGACGTGCACGGCCACCCGATCGACCCGGCGCTGCGCGGCATGTACTGCCACGGCATGACACCCGCGCTCACGACCGTCCTGCAGTTCGACCCCGAAACCGGCCGGGTGCGGGAACGAGCCCGCGCCCGCGATCCGGAACGGTGGTGGCAGGCCGAGCTGTCCGCCATCGACTGGAGCATCGAAGGCCAGACCGACCCGACCCGGCACCACCTCGTCTACCTCGGCTTCCACCCGGAGGCCGTCAACCGGCGGGCCATGAGCAACTACGAGGGCCGCATAGACCCGTCGCTGTTCCCGGCGGAGGAAACGCCGGCCGTCCTGGTCACCCACGACCGCGAAGACCTCAAGGCCCTGTCCGAGTGGACGTTCTCCGTGGACGACTACCCCACGTCCCCGTCGTTCGTCCCACGCGGCCGAGGCGGAACCCGCTATGCCGGCGCGAATCCCGGCGGCCACGAGGGATACCTGGTCGTGGCCGTCCACAACGACGACCGGTTCCGCATCGAACTCTTCGACGCCGCCGACGTGGGGCGAGGCCCCGTCGCCGTCCTGGCACCGCCCGGCGGGACGACGATGCCGTTCCTGATCCACTCCGCATGGATGCCCGAAGCCGTCCCCGCCCCCGACCTGGAACGGCATCGCTTCGCCGACGACCTGGACGCCCGCCTCGACCAGCTGGACCCCGACCTGGCCGCCACCGCCCACGAGGTGGCCGCCGACCTCGACGCCCGCTGACCTAGGTGTTCAGGTCCCGGCAGGACGACTCGCCGGGGAGGAGGGGGCGGAGCCGGACCGAGTACGTCTTGCCCCCGCTGCGCCAGGCGATGCCCGGGCGGGTCTCGGGGACCTTCCCGGACGGGACCAGCGTGCAGATGCCGCCCGCCGCCTCCACCCCGTCGCCGAGCGGGCCGAGCGGCCACTCCTTGACGGTTCCCGTCCCGAGGGTCTCGCCCGCCAGCACCGCCGTCCTCCCCGGCGTGTACGGCTCGGGCGGCGCGGCCTGGTCGGACGCGGGCCAGCCCGCCGGGTCGAGGCGCTTCAGGAACGCCGACTCGGCGCCCGCCTGGGATTCGGGCTGGATGATCCGGGTCTTCGCCTCGCCCATCGTGACCACGGTGATGATCGCGTCCGCGATCCGGTCGGAGCCGACCGTGTGAGAACGGCCGAAACCGGCCGCGCGGGCCCCGTCCAGGAGCCGCTGAAGCGCCTCCGGCTTCAGGCGGTACTCCGTCAGCCCGCCCCGCGCCCCCTCGGACGCGGCGACCGCGCGTCCCGAGGAGTAGAGGGAGAAGTCGGGGACGCTTCCCGGACCGCCGATGCCCGCGATGCCGCCCGTCTTCCGCCAGCGCAGCACGAGCTGCTCACCGGCGGGCTCCTTGGCGGGGGACGAGGACGAGGTCGGTGCGGGGGACGGGGGCGGCGGCCCTGCGGTCCCGGAGTCGTCGCCGCACGCGGTCAGCGCCATGCAGGCCGCCAAGGCCGTGCAGGCGAGCAACGGCGCCCGGCGGGTACGCGTGTACGGACCGGCCATGACAGTTGGACGCGCGCCCCACCCCCTGGGTTCCGCCCACCGAACCTCTTACAAAAACGGCCGCGGAAGACTGTGGGATTCGGCGACCGTCCGCGCGACGGCCCCGCGCTAGTGTCACGCGTTGTGAGTGTGCTCGTGGTCACCGGGACGTGTACGGGCGTGGGCAAGACCGTCGTCACCGCGGCTCTGGCCGCGGTCGCCGCCACGCGCGGCGCGCCCATCGCCGTCGTCAAGCCCGGCCAGACCGGTACCCGCGACGGGGAGCCCGGCGACCTCGACGACGTCCGGAGGCTCGCCGGCCTCGACGACGTCCACGAGTTCGCGCGTTTCCCCGACCCGCTGTCGCCCGCCGCCGCGGCACGCCGCGCCGGCGTCCCACCCGTCCGGCTGCCCCACGTCGCCGAACGCGTGCGGGAACTGTCCGGCGACCGCCGCCTGGTGCTGATCGAGGGGGCGGGCGGCCTCCTCGTCCGCTACGACGACGAGGGCACCACGATCGCCGACCTCGCCCGCTGGCTCGGCGCCGCCGTGGTCGTCGTGACCCGCCCCGGCCTCGGCACCCTCAACCACACCGCCCTCACCCTGGAGGCGATGGCGCACCGCGGCGTGCAGCTCGCGGGCGTCGTCATCGGCGAATGGCCGGACGACCCGGACCTCGCGATGCGCAGCAACATCCGCGACCTGGAGACCATCGCGGCCCGGCCGCTGTCGGGCGCCCTGCCCGCCGGCGCGGGCGCGCTGGACCCGGCGGAGTTCCTCCTGGCCGCACACCGCGGCCTGGCCCCCTCGTTCGGCGGCGGCTTCGACGCCGCCGCGTTCCGCGACAGCTTCGGCCTCGACAAGGAGTAGTACGTGAGCGACATCCTCGACGTAGCCCGCCGTCAGGTGCTGGACGAGGGCAGGGGCCTGACCGCCGACCAGGTCCTCGAATGCCTGACCCTCCCGGACGACCGGGTGGGGGACCTCCTCGCGCTCGCCCACGGCGTCCGGATGCGCTGGTGCGGACCCGAGGTCGAGGTCGAGGGGATCGTGTCGCTCAAGACCGGCGGCTGCCCCGAGGACTGCCACTTCTGCTCGCAGTCGGGCAAGTTCGAGTCGCCCGTCCGCTCGGTGTGGCTGAACATCCCCGAACTCGTCGAGGCCGCGAAGGAGACCGCGAAGACCGGCGCCACCGAGTTCTGCATCGTCGCGGCCGTCCGCGGACCGGACGAGCGCCTCATGTCGCAGGTCCGCGACGGCATCAAGGCCATCAACGACGCCGTAGAGATCAACATCGCCTGCTCGCTCGGGATGCTGACCCAGGAGCAGGTGGACGAGCTGTCCGCGATGGGCGTCCACCGCTACAACCACAACCTGGAGACGGCCCGCTCCTACTTCCCGAACGTGGTCACCACCCACTCGTGGGAGGAACGCTGGGACACCCTCCGCATGGTCAAGGACGCCGGCATGGAGGTGTGCTGCGGCGGAATCGTCGGCATGGGGGAGACCATCGAGCAGCGCGCCGAGTTCGCAGCACAGCTCGCCGAACTGGAGCCCGACGAGGTCCCGCTGAACTTCCTCGCACCCCGCCCCGGTACTCCGTTCGCCGACCTCCCGCTGGTCGAGGGCGCCGACGCGCTCCGCACCATCGCCGCGTTCCGCCTGGCCCTGCCCCGCACCATTCTCCGCTACGCCGGCGGCCGCGAACTCACCCTCGGCGACCTCGGCACCCGCGACGGCATGCTCGGCGGCATCAACGCCATCATCGTCGGCAACTACCTGACCACCCTCGGCCGCCCCGCAGAGAAGGACCTGGAACTCCTCACCGACCTGCAAATGCCCATCAAGGCCCTAAGCCAGACCTTGTAGGGCGAGTCACTGGTCGGATGCCTCCGCTGGGCTCAGTCGTCCCAGGGCTTCCATTCGGCGGTGTCGATCTCGATGTCGAACGGGTCGGGGAGATGGATCGTCTCTCCGAATTCCCAGGACTCCTGGTGCAGGTATGCGGCCAAGCTCTGGTCCGGAATGGAGTACAGGATGGAGCGCGCGACCTTGGGGGAGCGGTCGACCAGGAGGTAGTAGGGGATTTCGGCAGCGGCGTAGCCGTTCCATTTGTTGTTGTCGTGCCGGCGTTTGGCGGGCTGCTGGTCGTACTCGGCGTTGCTGAGCGAGGTCACTTCCACGACCAGCTCGACCTGGTCAGGCACGAGCGTCCGCACCCCGGAGCGTCGCGCGGCCAGATATACGTCCTGGTCCGCGATCATCAGGTCCGGGACGAACCCTTCACCGACACCAACGAGGGACATACCGGTCCCCTGGTCCGTTTTCCAGACGTAGTCGGGCTGAAGCACGTGTGCACGAACCAGGGCGTAGTTGATGTCCCCAGCGATGGCGTTGTGCGGGAGCCCGGGCGGTGGTGACACGACGACCTTTCCTCCGATGACCTCGATCCGGGATCCTTCGGGGGCGTCGACGTAGTCATCGAGTTCACCGCGTGCCCACAGGTTGTAGGGCGTGTCGGGCAATTTCGACAATTCGTCTTCAGACAGGACTCTCACGATCCGTGACTCCTCCCTCACGATCTGCTCCCAGTCAGCGTAGAGAAGGGATGCACCCAGCGTAGCCAGATCCTTCGAACCTGTGGTCGAGAATCGTGAGGGCGCCGAGGGTGAGGCGGGACGAGGCCGGAGGTCAGCGGCGGAGGCGGGTGATGAACTTGTAGCGGTCGCCTCGGTAGAGGGACTGGGCCCATTCGACGGGCTGGCCGGTGGTGTCGAAGGCGTGGCGGGAGAGCAGCAGCATGGGGAGGCCGACGTCCACGCCCAGAAGCTGGGCGTCGTGGGGGGTGGCGAGGACGGTCTCGATGGTTTCCTCGGCCTCGGTCAGGTGGACGTCGTAGGCCGTGGCGAGCGTCTCGTACAGGGAGCGGTGGCGGGGGAGTTCGCGGCGCAGGCCGGGGAAGCGGCGGGCGGGGAGGTGGGAGGTGTCGATCGACATGGGCTCGCCGTCGGCGAGGCGGAGTCGGTGGATGCGCAGCACCCGGCCGCCGGGGCGGATGGCCAGGAGGGTGGCGAGCTGTTCGTCCGCGCTGACGTATCCGGCCTCCAGGATGCGGGTCTCGGGGCGCAGCCCGTGGTGCCGCATGTCCTCGGTGTAGCTGACGAGCTGGAGTTCCTGCGACACCTTCGGCTTGGCGACGAAGGTGCCTTTGCCCTGGATGCGCTGCAGGCGGCCTTCGACGACGAGTTCGGCGAGGGCCTGGCGGACGGTGGTGCGGGAGGTCTCGTACTTCTCGGCGAGGGTCCGTTCGGGCGGCAGCGGGCTGCCCGGCGGGAGCGACTGGATCAGCTCGACGAGGAGCTCTTTGAGCTTGTAGTACTTGGGGATACGGGGTGCCTGATTCGGGTGGCGCTTACCGATGTCGCCGAGCGAGGCCCGATCGAATCCGTGCTCGAATCCGCCCCCGTGCCGGGGCCCGCCCCTGACCTCCGTCACGGCATCTCCTCACGTTCACCATCGGTTTTCCCCGATGTTATGCGTGAAGACTACGGGCGGTAGAAGACGCCACATCCGCCAGGGCCTCCCCGAGGCGTGTGAGGTCCGACTCCCGCAGCGTGGCGCGTGCGGTGAGGCGGAGGCAGGCGCGGCCCTTCGGTACCGAGGGCGGGCGGAAGCAGCCGACGTGAAGCCCGTGCTCCGCGCAGATCCCGGCGGCGCGGACGGCGGCGTGCGGCTCGCCGAGGAAGACCGGGACGACGGCCGCGCCGGGTTCGCGGGTCTCCAGGCCGGAACCGGCCGCGAGCCCGGCGATGCGGCGGGCGCGGCCGCGGGCGCGGGCGGGCAGTTCCGGGTCGGACTCGAGGACGTCGAGGGCGGCGAGCGCTGCGCCCGCGGCGGGCGGGTTCAGGCCGGTGTCGAAGATGAACGACCGGCCGGTGTCGACCAGCGTTCCGATCACCTCGGGGGCGCCGAGGACCGCGCCGCCCTGGGAGGCCAGCGATTTCGACAGGGTCAGGGTGAGGATGACGTCCGGCTCGCCCGCGAGGCCGGCGGCGTGCGCCGCACCCCGGCCGTGGTCGCCGACGACGCCGAGCGCGTGCGCCTCGTCGATCACCAGCAGCGCACCGTGCGCACGGACGACCCTGTGCAGCGCCCCCAGCGGAGCGAGATCGCCGTCCACGGAGAACACCGCGTCGGTGACGACGACGGCGTCGTCCTCCTCGCGTCCGGCCAGCGCCCGCTCCACGGCTGCGACGTCCCGGTGCGGGACGATCACCACGCGGGATCGCGACAGCCGGCACGCGTCCACGATGGAGGCATGGTTGACCTGGTCGGACACGACGAGCGCGCCGGGCCCCGCGAGGGCCGTGACCGCGCCGAGGTTGGCGAGGAAGCCGGAGGAGAAGACGAGCCCCGCGGGACTGCCGGCGAACGCCGCGAGCCGCCGGTCCAGCTCGGCGTGCAGTTCGGTGGTCCCGGTGACGAGACGCGAGCCGGTGGAGCCGGTGCCCCAGGCGCGGGCCGCGGCGACGGCCCCCTCGACCAAGCGCGGGTCCCCGGAGAGCCCGAGGTAGTCGTTGGACGCCAGGTCGGCGAGTCCGCCGGGTCCGGCGGGACGGGGACGCAGCGTCCGCCGCAGCCCGGCCTCGGCGCGCCGCGCGGCCGCGTCCCGGAGCCGGGCCAGAGAGTCTCGTCCTGCGGTCATCCGAGAATCCTGTCAGGCCGCCCGCGGGCAGGGGGACCGGGCCCGGCGCCAAAGGCGATCGGCGATGATGGTCGCGTGCCTACCTTGACCGATCTGGTCCGCGATCACACCGACCTCACCGAGGCCGACCTGGAGTGGCTGCACGCGCTCGTGTCGGACTGGCAGCTCCTCGCCGACCTGTCGTTCGCCGACCTGCTGCTCTGGGTGCCGCTGCGGTCGGCGGACGCGCTGCCCGCCGACGCGGCCTCCCGCGGGGGCCGGGGGCAGCGGGGCGCGATCGACACCGGCGCGACCGTGCCGGGCTGGGTGGCGATCGCGCAGATGCGGCCGACGACCGGGCCGACCGCCTACCCGGAGGACCTCGTCGGAAAGGTCGTCCGGACGGGACGGCGCGGGCTGATCGACGTTGCGTGGCGGGAGCGGCGGATCGTCCGGGAGGGCGACCCGGAGTGGGGCAGCGGCATCCCCGTCCGGGAGGAGTCGATCCCGGTGCGGCGCGGCGCCAAGGTCCTCGGCGTGATCCAGCGCAGCACGAACCTCAGCTCGGCCCGCACCCCGAGCCGGCTGGAGCTGACGTACCTGCAGAGCGCCAGCGACCTCGCGACGATGATCTCCGAGGGGCGGTTCCCGGTGCCGGGGGACGAGCCGAACATGGTCCGCTCGCCGCGCGTCGGCGACGGGCTGATGCGGCTGGACCGCTCGGGCCGGGTCACCTACGCCAGCCCCAACGCCCAGTCGGCCTACCGGCGGCTCGGCTACCCGGCGGACCTGGTCGGGGAGGCGCTGGGGCAGGTCACCGCCGACCTGTGCGACACCGGCGAGCCGATGGAGGAGGCGCTGAGCGTCGTCCTGTCCGGCCGCGCGCCCCGCGAGGTGGAGGTCGAGTCACGCGGCTCGATCATGCAGCTGCGGACGATCCCGCTGGTCGTCGGAGGGACGCGGATCGGCGCGATCGTGCTGTGCCGGGACGTGACCGAGCTGCGCTGGCGGGACCGGGAGCTGCTGACCAAGGACGCCACCATCCGGGAGATCCACCACCGGGTGAAGAACAACCTGCAGACGGTCGCGGCGCTGCTGCGGCTCCAGGCGCGGCGGCTGCAGGTCCCGGAGGGACGGGCCGCGCTGGACGAGGCGGTCCGGCGCGTCGGATCCATAGCGATCGTGCACGAGACGCTGTCGCACACCCCCGACGAGCTGATCGACTTCGACGACATCGCGGACCGGGTGATCACGATGGCGGCGGAGGTGTCCACCCCGGAGACGAAGGTCACGCCCAAGCGGACCGGGAGCTTCGGCGTCCTGCCCGCCGAGGTGGCGACGCCGCTGGCGATGGCGCTCACCGAACTGCTGCAGAACGCCCTGGAACACGGCTTCGCCAGCCGGTTCGGGACCCTGGAGGTCGTCGCGCAACGCCACGGCGAGGGCGGCGAGGCGCGCGAGCGCGGCGGTGTGGCGGTCTGGGGTGAATGGCCGGCGGCCGGCGATCACGAGTCCCGCGAGGCCCCCGTCGAGGAGCCCGCCGGGCGCCGTCTCGTCACGGTGGTCGCGGACGACGGCGTCGGGCTCCCGGCGGACTTCGACGTGGAGAGCAGCGACAGCCTCGGCCTTCAGATCGTCCGCACCCTGATCGTGGGGGAACTGGGCGGCCGCCTGGACTTCCGTCCCCGCCCCGGCGGCGGCACGGAGGTCGTCGTGGACGTCCCCCTGGACCACCACCGCCCCAGAGTCTGATCGCCTTTCCCTCCTCCCCGGAGCCTGGCCCGGGGCTCGGGAGGCGGCTCCGTTCTCGGCGGGGACGGCGAAGCACCCGCGGCCGGTGGTGGTCACGGGTGCTTCGGGAGAGTCTCATGGGGGCGGTTCGCTCTCCGGCCGGGAGGCTCGGAGGCGGCGCCGCTACGGGGCCGGCCGGGGGGCAGGCCGGGCGTGGGTCAGAGGCTGGTGCGGGCTCGGATGCGGGAGGCACGGCGCTTGAGGGCGCGGCGTTCGTCTTCGCCCATTCCACCCCAGACGCCCGAGTCCTGGCCGGACTCCAGTGCCCAGCGCAGGCAGGCGTCGGTCACGTCGCAGCGCCGGCACACCTGCTTGGCCTCTTCGATCTGCAGGATCGCGGGCCCGGTGTTGCCGATCGGGAAGAACAGCTCGGGGTCCACGTCACGGCAGGCTGCGCGGTGGCGCCAGTCCATGCGGTCCACTCCTTCGTCAGGTGGTGGAGTTGCTCCACTTTTGTGAACGATTTCACATGTCGCGAACTCCCAGGGTGGCGGTAGCCAGGTCCAGGGGTGAATGTTCGGCGGCGCTTGCGAGCAGGGAAGCCGACGGCGTTGGGGCTCCTGTCTCGGAAAACGCACTTTGAGCCTGTCAGGGCGGCGCAGGCGGACGCAAGACCTTTGAGAAAGGATTCTCAAAGTATGGGTGTCGCATGTGTCACACCCGCGGGACGGGCGTGTTACTTGGCTCTCACCTGGCACACCATGACCCTGCGGAGTGAGAGGACGCGCCTTAAATGACGACGCGTATCGCCTTGGGAACGGACCGGAACGTCACGCTGCGTTGCTCGCCGAGGTAGTCGCCGTCCAGCTGAAACGCCACCGGACGGTCTGCGCGCAGCGTCACCTCCGACGCGTCGTGCACGTTCACCACGTGGCGGCCCTGGAGGGGACGGGCGCGGGCCGTCAGCATCTGCGCCACCGCCCCCAGCGTCGGACCCACCTCCAGCGAACGGATTCCGAACACGTCCAGGCCGCGCGCGAAGTTCGCCCTCGGGCTCGGATTCACCGGGACATGGCCCATGTAAGTCCACGGAGAGGTATTGGAGATAAATGCCAGGAACAGCCCCGTTTTCGGGGGACGTCCGGGCTGCTCCAAAGTGAGGGCGGGACGCCGCCGATCCGTACCGGAGAAGAAATGCCGGATCGCCGTCCGGACGTACAGCGACGTATAGGCCGTGGCCCCGGCGGCGCGGCGGCGCTCCACCTCCCGGACGACCTCCGCGTCCAGCCCGACGCCCGCGCAGAACGTGAAATAGCGTTCGGCGCCGCCGTCATGGCTCGCCGTCCCGAGCCCGACCGTCCGGTACCGGCCCGCCCGCAGCGCCTCCAGCACCGACTTCGTCGCGCCGATCGGGTCGGCGGGCAGGCCGAGCGTCTTGGCGAACACGTTCGCGCTGCCGGACGGCAGCACCGCCAGGGCCGGCAGATCGGGGGACGGCCCGTCGGCGAGCAGCCCGTTGACCGCCTCGTTCACCGTGCCGTCACCGCCGAGCGCGATCACGACGTCGTAGCCGTCCACGGCCGCCCGCCGGGCCAGTTCGGTCGCGTGGCCGCGGTGGCCGGTCTCGGCGAGGACGAGGTCGAGGTCGCCGGTGAACGCCCGCATGAGGATGTCGCGGGCCCGCCGGGAGGTGGAGGTCGCCTTGGGATTGGCGATGAGCATGGCGCGCACGGCGTCAGCGTACCGAGCGTTCCGGATGCGTTCGCCCGGCGTTCGCCTCCGATCCGGGTGCGCACGGGGGCGGCGCGGCACGGGAGTAGGGTTTCGGGTTGTGTCGAAGCGTCCCTTCACCGTGCAGGCCGCCGCCGCTCTCGAAGCCGCGGAAGGCGTCGCCGCCGTCGGATTCGGCGTCTACACCGGCGTGGAGACCGCCCGCGGCGCAGCCGTCGATCCGGCCAGCGCGATCGGGGTGACCGTCCTGTCCCTCGCCGGCGGCCTCGGGATGCTGGCCTGCGCCCGGGGGCTGCTGCGCGCCGACCAGTGGAGCCGCGCGCCCACGGTGCTGACCCAGCTGTTCGCGCTGCCGGTCGCATGGTCGCTGTGGCAGAGCGAACGTCCCGCCATCGCGATCCCGATGGCCGCGATGGCCGTCCTCGCCCTGGTGGCCGTGCTCAGCCCGCCCAGCACCGCCTGGCTCATCGAGGACCACGACGAGGAACACGCACCGGACGCGGGGGACGAGAGGGACGGGGACGAAGGCGACCGCGCCGACGGCCACGGGAACGAAGGGGACGGGGACGAAGGCCGCGGGGGCGGCGAACGCTCCGCCGCCGCGGAGGCGCCGCCCACGGAATCGCGCTCTCTGGGGCAACGCCTCAAGGACCGCTTGAAGGTCGACGACACGAAGAAGTGATCGGGCGCCGAGGGAGCCGCAAGGCCCCTCGGCACCGTCCGGCACCGTCGGCTACTCGTCGGCGGTGAGGCCCTCGCGGAGCTGGGCCAGGGTGCGGGCGAGCAGCCTCGACACGTGCATCTGGGAGATGCCGAGCTCGGCGGCGATCTGCGACTGGGTCATGTTGCCGAAGAACCTCAGCAGCAGGATCTTCTTCTCCCGGGCGGGCAGCTTCTCCAGCAGCGGCTTGAGGGACTCGCGGTACTCCACGCCCTCCAGCGACTCGTCGACCATGCCGAGCGAGTCGGCCACCGCCGGGGCGTCCTCGTCACCGGAGTCGGGGGCGTCCAGGGACACGGTGGAGTAGGCGTTCGCCGACTCCAGGCCCTCCAGCACCTCCTCCTCGCTCATCTGCAGGTGCGCGGCGAGTTCGCTGACGGTTGGCGCCCGGCCCTCGCGCTGGGCGAGGTCGCTGATCGCCTTGGTCAGCGACAGCTTGAGCTCCTGCAGCCGGCGCGGGACGCGCACGGCCCAGCCCTTGTCGCGGAAGTGCCGCTTGATCTCGCCGACGATGGTGGGGGTGGCGTAGGTGGAGAACTCCACGCCCCGTTCCAGGTCGAACCGGTCGATGGACTTGATCAGGCCGATGGTGGCGACCTGGATCAGGTCGTCCAGCCACTCGCCGCGGTTGCGGAAGCGGCGGGCGAGGTACTCCACCAGCGGCAGATGGAGCTCCACGAGCTGGTCGCGGATGCGCTGGCGCTCCGGATCGCCCTCGGGGAGCACTGCAAGGCGCTCGAACAGGGCACGTGCACGGGCCCGGTCGGGCACCGCGCTCTCGGTCCGCTCGGTGCTCACGTCGGCGACCGTCTGCTCCGTCGTCGTCTTCTCCGTCACGGGGACCCCGCCGTACCGCGCCGTTTCTGCAGCGTCACGGTGACCCTGTCGTCGGCGCCCACCTGGGCGTCCACCTCGCCCGCCAGCGACGAGAGGACCGTCCAGGCGAAGGTGTCGCGGCTGGGCTCCTCGCCGTCCACGGTGAGCACCGACACGGAGATGCGCATGGCGTCCCCGGTCAGTTCGAACTCGCATACCAGGTCCGTCCCAGGGACGGCCTGGGCGAGCAGCATCGCGCACGCCTCGTCGACGGCGATGCGCAGGTCTTCTATCTCGTCCAGCGTGAAGTCCAGCCTGGCCGCAAGCCCCGCGGTGGCGGTCCGCAGGACGGACAGGTAGGCGCTCGCGGCGGGCAGCTTCACCGTCACCACGTCGCGGACGGACAACTTCGTACTGGTCGGCATCGCAGCGGTTTCCTCGGTCACGTCACTCCCTCGCAGGATGGTCCCGCTGCTTCGAAACTACCGCCTGCGAAGCACTGTGGGAGACTCCGGCGCGCGTGGCTTTCTCACCAATGTCCGCGCCGACGTGAAACGACGTGTTCCAAACCTCCTGCGAGGGAGGCGTGCATCACGTGTGCGACCCGGCCGGACGGGGCTCGGCGGGC
Source organism: Spirillospora sp. NPDC048824 (assembly GCF_043198455.1). Lineage (NCBI taxonomy): Bacteria > Bacillati > Actinomycetota > Actinomycetes > Streptosporangiales > Thermomonosporaceae > Spirillospora > Spirillospora sp. NPDC048824. The sequence continues at coordinate 36,944 of NZ_JBICUS010000016.1, forward strand.
AGCAGCGCGCCCCGGTGGGCGATGACGCGGGCGGCGAGGACGCAGGCCGTCTCGGCCGCCGCCCGCCGCCCGGCGCCGCCGAGCCTGGCCGCGAGGTAGCCGCCGTTGAACGCGTCGCCCGCCGCCGTGGTGTCGACCACGGCCACGCCGGGCACGGCCGGGACGGACTCCTGGACGTCGCCGTCGGCGATCACGCACCCGCGCTCGCCGGTCTTGACGGCGATCTCGGCCACCCCGGCCGTTCGCAGACGGCGAACGGAGTCGGCGGCGGAGGCGTCCCCGAAGACGGCGCGGTCGTCGGTGAGGGTCGGCAGCGCGATGTCGGTGCGGGACAGGACCGCGGACATGGCGGAGGCCGCGGCGGCGGGCGAGGACCACCCCGCCGGGCGGTAGTTGCCGTCGAACGCGACCAGCCCGCCGCGCCGCCGGGTCTCGTCCAGGACGGCGAGCAGCCGTTCCCGTGCCCGGCCGGTCATGATCGACAGGGTGATCCCGGAGAGGTAGACGAGGTCGTGACCGGCGAGGGCGTCGTCGACCTCGTCCGGTTGGGAAGGCCCGAAAAGGCCCCGGGCGGCCGACTGCGACCGGTAGTAGTGGAACGTCCGCTCACCGTCACCGTCTGTGCGGATCAGGTAGAGGCCGGCCTGCCCGCCGGGGACGGCGCGGGTGTGCCGTGCCCCGACGCCGTGGGCGGCCCAGGACTCGGCCATCAAGGCGCTGTAGGGGTCGTCGCCGATGAGGGTGGCGAACTGGACGTCGGCCGTCCCGGGGGCGGTGCTCCGGGCGAGGTAGGCGGCGACGTTGAAGACGTCCCCGGCGTATCCGAGCGCGAGCCGGTCGGGGGCGACATGGCTCAGTTCGATCATGCACTCGCCGATCAGGGCGATCCGGGCGGGTCGTCCGGGGTTCGCCGGGACCACGGTGTCCAGCGTGCTCATGGGGTCCTCTCTGCGGGGCGGCCGCGATAGGGCGACGATACATCTAGACAACAAGTGATCTGATGACTAAGACTGCGGGTGCCGATGCACACCACCCGCGCGAGACCCCGCCCTCGGCCGGACACAGACTGGACACAGAAGGGACGCCCATGGACGACGATCCGATGCGAGGCTACGACGACGACGGATACGCGATCTTCAGGAACGTCATCGATTCCGCGCTGATCGCCGAGGCCGACCAGCACGTCCGCTGGCTGCAGGAGCGCCACCCCGACCGGACCGGTGAGGACCTGTCCACCGAACTGGTCGCCAAGGACCCCTTCTGGGTGCGGCTCGTCTCCGACGACCGGCTGCTGGACGTGGCGCAGCGGTTCATCGGACCCGACATCGCCCTGTTCGCCTCCGCCTACATCTCCAAGCCGCCCTACACCGGCAAGGCGGTCCTGTGGCACCAGGACGGCGCGTTCTGGCCGCTCGAACCGATGCGCGTCGTGACGCTCTGGCTCGCCATCGACCGCTCGACGCCGGAGAACGGCTGCCTGCGCGTCGTCCCCGGCAGCCACAAGGACGACCTGCACGAGGTCAGGGAGCGCGACGACGCCGGCGCCGTCTTCGGCGTGGAGAGCGCGGTCGGGGTGGACGAGTCCCGCGCCGTGGACCTCGTCCTCGAACCCGGGGACGTCGAGGTCCACCACCCGAACATCATGCACGGCAGCAACGCCAACAACTCGCCCCACCGGCGCTGCGGCCTCACGATCCGCTACATCCCGACCTCGACCCGGATCACCGAGGAGCCGCTGCCGTTCCCGTCCGCGCTGCTGCTGCGCGGTGAGCCGGGCGTGAACGAGTACCAGCCGCGGCCCCGCTACACGCCCGGCGAGCACTTCGCCTTCAGCGGCGCGGAGACCTGGGGCTGACCGGCCGCCGATGACGTATCGACGCCACCGGCCGTCCCGGAACTGGGGCGCCCGCGTCCACGAGATCACCTGGGCGGGCGTGGACGCCCTGGTGCTGGAGAACGAACTGCTGAGGGTGACCGTCCTCGCGGGCAAGGGCGGCGACATCGCCGAGTTCTGCTTCAAGCCGCGCGACATGGACTTCGTGTGGCTGTCGCCCGGCGGCCTGCGCAACCCGCGGGACGTCGCCGGCGGCGCGGCGGACGACACCGCCGTGTTCCTCGACGGTTACGAGGGCGGGTGGCAGGAGGTCCTGCCGAACGGCGGCGCCCCGAGCACCTACCGGGGTGCCGCGTTCGCCCAGCACGGCGAGGTCGCCGGCCTTCCGTGGGACGCCGAGATCGTGGCCGACGACCCCGGCGAGGTCGCCGTCCGGCTCGGCGTGCGGGCCAGGCGGATGCCGCTCCGGCTGGTCAAGACGCTCCGGCTCCGGTCCGGCGAGCCCGAGCTGGTCATCGAGGAGGAACTGGCCAACGAGTCCGGTGTGCCGCTGGACGTGATGTGGGGGCACCACATCGTGTTCGGCGCGCCCTTCCTGCGCCCGGGGCACCGGATCAGGCTGCCCGGCGCCGCCCGGGTCGTCCCGCACGAGACCGCCATCGGGCCCGGTGGCCGCCGCGTCGCGGGAGGCGGGCCGCACGCGTGGCCGCGTGTCCCCGGCGACACCGGCGGGGTCGTCGACCTCGACGTCGTTCCCGGCCGCGGTGCGCCGAGTGAGATCGTTTACCTCGCCGGCCTGGACGAGGGCCGCTACGAGGTCGTCGATCCGGACGGCGGCCTCGGGATGCGGGTGCGCTGGGACGTGTCCGTCCTGCCGCATCTGTGGCTGTGGCAGGAGTCCGGCGCGACCACCGGGCATCCGTGGTGGGGCCGCGCGTACGTGATGGGCCTGGAACCGTTCGCCGGATATCCGACGGACGGGCTCGCGGCGGCGGCCGCCAACGGGACCGCGCTCCGGCTGGAGCCGCACTGCACCCGGAGGCTCCGGCTGAGCGCGGGCGTGATCGAGGGGGACACATGAAGGAGTTCGACGGCAGGGTCGCCATCGTGACCGGCGGGTCGCTGGGGATCGGACGGGCCGTGGTGGAGCGGCTCGCGGCGGACGGCGCCGCGGTGGTGTTCTGCGGCCTCGGCGCGGACGGCGTCGGGCGGGCGGAGCGGGAACTGCGCGCGGACGGCCTGGAGGTCACCGGCGCGGTGGCGGACGTGACCGACGCCGCGCAGATGAGCGGCCTGGTCGAGACGGCCGTGTCCCGGCACGGGGGGCTCGACGTGGTGGTGACCTGTGCCGGCGTCCAGCGCTACGGGACGGTCGAGGAGACCTCCGAGGAGCTGTGGGACGAGGTGCTCGGCGTCAACGTCAAGGGCGTCTTCCTCGCCTGCCGTGCCGCCGTCCCCGAGCTGCGGCGCCGGGGCGGCGGGGCGATCGTGACGATGTCGTCGGTGCAGGCCTTCGTCTCGCAGGACCGGGTCGCCGCCTACAGCGCCAGCAAGGCCGCGATCAACGCGCTGACGCGGGCGATGGCGCTCGACCACGCCGCCGACGGCATCCGCGCCAACGTGGTCTGCCCGGGGTCGGTCGACACCCCGATGCTGCGCTGGGCCGCCGACCTGTTCCGCGGGGAGTCGAGCCAGGACGCGCAGGTCGCCGAGTGGGGACGGGCGCATCCGCTCGGACGGGTGGCGAACGCGGCCGAGGTCGCCGAGATGGTCGCGTTCCTCGCCGGGCCGCGCTCGTCGTTCGTGACCGGCGCCGAGCACCGCGTGGACGGCGGCCTTCTCGCCCGCAACCCCGCCGCTCTCCCAGAGATCTAGACACCAAGTCATCTAATGAATAATGATGTGGCGCACGGGCCGCGTGTGAACCGCCAACCCCATCCGTCCCCTGGTTCACACGGTGTGCGCTCGCGGAGGCTTCCATGCAGGATCCCGTCCCCTCCCAGCCCTCCTCTCCCGCCCGGCCACGACGCCGGCGGCGGACGCGTGCCGCCGCCATCACGTCCGCCCTGGTGCTCGGCGCCGGGCTGGCCACCGTTCCGGCCGTCCCGGCCGCGGCCGGGACGGCCGGAAACGGCTACGCGAAGGGGCACGGCAAAGGCCCCGGGAACAGCGCCGCCGGGCCGGTCTGCTCCGGCCGCCCAGCGCCGACGTTCGGCACGGCCGCGCCGAACACGGCCGTGAACGGCAAGTTCACCGCCTACGGCAACAGCAACGCCCTCCTGGACGACTGGACCGGCGCCGACACCACGTACTCGCTGAAGCTGTCGGACGGGCGCCTCGTCTACGCCTACTCCGACACGTTCCTCGGCAAGGTCAACGCGGACGGCTCCCGCCCGCTCACCGTCGACGACGGCGGGACGACCCCGTTCATCAACAGCTCCTTCGTCGTGCAGTCCGCCGGCGGCGGGCTCAGCACCGTCCACGGCGGGACGGCCGCCGCCCCGGAGGCGGTCATGCCGCCCCCGCAGCCGGCCCACTGGTACTGGGCCGGTGACCTCACCCAGAGCGGCTCGGAGATCCAGCAGGTCTACCGCGAGTACTACGACCCCGACCCGACGAACGGCACCGGGTGGGACATGAAGTTCAAGGGCAACGTCCTCGCACGCTTCTCCACCGGCGACCTGTCCGAGCCCACGCAGGTGAGGGCGATGCCCTCGGCGGACGGCGTCCAGTGGGGCTCGGCGCTGCTCAAGGACGGCGGCCACACCTACATCTACGGCACCGAGGACTACACCGACCCCGAAACGAAGGTGAACACCAAGTACCTGCACGTCGCGCGGGTGCTCGGCTCCGACCTGCGCGGCAGGTGGGAGTACCGGACGGCGGCCGGCTGGTCGTGGACGGAGACGGCGTCGGCGCGGCTGATGAGCGGCGTGTCCAACGAGTTCAGCGTCACCCGGCGCGGCCCGCACTACATCATGGTCAACCAGGACACGAAGATCGCCTTCGGTGCGGAGATCGACGTGCTGCTGTCCTGCTCGGCAGGCGGGCCGTTCACCGCCGAGCAGACCGTCTACTCGACGCCCGAGACCGGCGCCTGGGGCTCCTACGGGGACCCGGACGTCTACACCTACAACGCCCATCAGCACGCCTCGCTGTCGTCCAGCGGCAACCTGGTCATCTCCTACAACGTGAACAGCCTGGACGCCACCAAGGGCCCCGAGAACGACAACTACCGGGACGTCACCATCTACCGGGCGCGCTACGTCAACCTGCCGGTCTCCGGCTGACACCGCCCGCAATGCCGCGGCATCGCCGTTCCGTCCACGGCGGTACCGCTCCCCACGCGCCCCCGGGTGACCTCCCGCCCGGGGGCGCGTCCATCCCCTTCGGACATGGAGGTCCCATGGACGCCGACCTGGCCGCCGCGCTCGACGGAATGCCCCATGTCGGGCTGGCCGACCCGCTCAAGGCCCGAACGGCGATGCGCGACCTCGTCGCCGCCCTGAGTGAACCCGTCGCCGGGGCGGGCGCCGAGATCCGGGACCGGATGATCCCGGGGCCGCCGGGTGCGCCTCCCGTGCCGGTGCGGATCTACAGTCCGGGGCGTGCCGCGCGTCCGGCGCCCGTGCTCGTGTACTTCCACGGCGGCGGGTTCGTCACCGGCGGCCTGGACAACGAGCACGGCCGATGCGTGAAGTTCGCCGCCGAGGACGGGATCGCGGTCGTGTCGGTCGGCTACCGGCTCGCGCCCGAGCATCCGTTCCCCGCCGGGTTCGAGGACTGCTACGCGGCGACGGTGTGGGCGCATGAGCACGCGGCCGGATTCGGCGGCGACCCGGAGCGGGTCGCGGTGGGCGGGGGGAGCGCCGGGGGCGCGCTGGCCGCCGCGGTGGCGCTGCGCGCGCGGGACGAGGGCGGTCCGCCGCTGGTGTTCCAGATGCTGCTCTATCCCGTCCTGGACGACCGCATGGACACCCCGTCGATGCGGGCGTTCACCGAGCCGCCGCTGTTCAACCGCACCGACGTCGAGCACATGTGGCGGCACTACCTGGGCGGGCGGGCCGGCGTCCCGGCGTATGCGGCGCCCGCCCGCGCCACCGACCTGAGCGGCCTTCCGCCCGCGTACGTGCTGGTCGCGGAGTTCGACCCGCTGCGGGACGAGGATCTCGACTACGCGCACCGCCTGATCGTCTCGGGGGTCTCCACCGAGGTTCACCATGTGCCGGGCGCGTGCCACGGGTTCGACGGCATCATGACCGCGCGGCTGGGGCGGCTGGCGTTCGAGGAGGAGCGGGCCGTCCTGCGGCGGAACCTCGCCGGTGACCTGGCAGGAAAGGCTGGACACGACCAGTCGCTAAGTGATTAGATGACTTTACTTCTTGGGAACGAGGTGGCGATGTCACACGATGTGGCCCGGCCGAGCCTGGCGGATGCGCTGACCGAGCGGATGCTGGAGCTGATCAGGTCGGACGGCCTGAGCGCCGGCGACCGGCTGCCGTCGGCGCGCGAGCTGTCGCAGCGCTTCGCGGTGACCACGCCGACGCTGCGGGAGGCGCTGCGCAGGCTGGAGGCGACCGGAGCGATCCAGCTCCGGCACGGCTCGGGCATCTATGTGGGCGCCGACCTCGAACGGGTGATCATCCCGAACCCGAACGCCCGGACGCTGGACGGCGACCGGCTGCTCCAGCTCCTGGACGCCCGGCTGCTGATCGAGCCGCCGCTGGCCGCCCAGGCCGCCCACCGGTCCGAGCCCGGCGACCTCGAACGGCTCCGCACCGTCCTGGCCGATGCGGCCCGGAACCTGACCTCCGGCGAGGAGGCCGAGGCGCGGCTGCACGACGCCAACATGGCCTTCCACCGGGCCACCGCCGGCGCCGCCGGCAACTCCGTCCTCTGCGAGGTCATCGACTCGCTGCTGATGGTGCACTCCACCGAGCAGCGCGAGATACAACGGATCTTCGACGACCGCACCCGGGACTACGAGGAGCACCGGGCGATCCTCGGTGCCATCGAGACCGGAGCGGAACGGGAGGCCGAGGAGCTCATGCGCTCCCACCTCGCCGACGTCAAACACGTGATCGAGCAGCGGCTCGGCTGAGCGAGCCGCATCTCCGTACCCCGTAGCCCGCACCCCCGCACCCCCGCACCCCGTAATCACCGCACCCCCGCACCCCCGCACCCTGCCGCCCGGCGGACGCGCCGCGCGGTCTGTTCATCCTTCGACCACCCCGATCGGGCACCCACCCGATGAAGGAGGCTCACCATGTTGTCGTCCAAGCGACTGCGGGTGACCGCGTTCACCATGGGCGCGCTGCTGCTCGCCGCCGGCTGCGGATCCGGCGACGGCGGCGGCGACAAGTCCGAACTGAAGCTCTACAACGACAAGGGCGCATGGAAGCCCTTCTTCGAGCAGATGGCCGTGCTCGGCAAGCAGCAGACCGGCCTCGACATGAAACCGGTCGGCTACACCGACGAACCGACCTACACGGCGTTCATCAAGAGCTCGTTCCGCACCAACGTCAAACCGGACCTGTTCACCTGGACGACCGGTGGGCGGCTGAAGGAGATCGTCGACCAGAACCAGGTCGCCGAGACGACGAAGCTCTGGCAGGACGCCATCAAGAGCGGCGACCTGACCGAGGAACTGAAGACCTACTACACGGTCGACGGCAAGCAGTACTGCGTCCCGCTGAACACCGCCTACTGGGGCATGTTCTACAACAAGAAGCTCTTCGCCGAGCACGACCTGAAGCCGCCCACGACCTGGGCAGAGCTCGAGAAGGTCGCGCGGACGCTCAAGTCGAAGGGCCAGGTGCCCTTCAACCAGACCACCCCGACGTCGCTGTTCTCCTTCGCCTGGTTCGAGCAGCTCCTCGCCGGCAGCGACCCCGACCTGTACGACCGGCTGTCGAAGGGCGAGGCGTCCTACACCGACCCCGGCGTGGTGAAGGTGATGGAGCGCTGGAAGTCGATGATCGACGCCGGCTACTTCACCAAGCCGGGCGACAAGTCCGATCCCGCCGACCACTTCAAGTCGGGTGAGGCCGCCATGGTCATCAACGGGACGTGGTTCAACACGAGCATGACCCAGCGCGGCCTCAAGCAGGGCGAGGACTACGGGTTCTTCTTCATCCCGAACGTGAACCCGCAGTTGCAGAAGCGGTCACTGATCTTCGAGAGCGGGCCGCTGTGCTCGCTGCGCAAGGCCCCCGACCCGGAGGCCAGCACGAAGTACCTCAAGTGGTGGATCACGCCCGCGGCGCAGGAGAAGTGGTCCAACGCGCGCGGCGACGTGTCCGGCAACCCGAAGGTGAAGGTCGCCGACCCCGAGCTGGACAAGGTCACCAAGGAGGCCGCGTCGAACGAGAACCGGCTCATCCTGCGCTACTTCGAGGCGGCGCCCCCGCCCGTCCTCACCGAGGCGCTCAGCGGGTTCGACAAGTTCCTCAACGAGCCCGGCTCGTACATGGACGTCCTCAAGAACATCCAGAAGGTGAACGAGGACTACTGGAAGTCGCACAAGGGCGGAAGCTGATCCATTCATGAGCACGCACAAGGCCACCGCCGACCCTCCGGCGCCGGCGGTGGAGCGCGGGCACCGTCCGGGGACCGGCCGCCGCGGCTCGCGCGGCGGCCGTCCCGGGAAGGGTTTCGCGCTGCACGGCCGGTTCCGGCACGTCTACATCTCACCGGCCGTGCTGCTGGTCGCCGTCCTGCTCTACCTGCCGTTCCTGTGGACGGCGTACCTGAGCTTCACCTCCTACGACGGGCTCGCGTCGCCGGAGTTCACCGGCCTCGACAACTACCGGCGGCTCCTTGAGGACGATGCCCTGCTCATCTCGATCCGCAACACGCTGCTGTGGGTCGTCGGGACCGTCGCGCTGCCGGTGGGAGGCGGGCTGCTCGTCGCCGTGCTGTCCTACGACGTCAGGGGCGGCGGCTGGTTCCGGCTGCCGTTCCTGCTGCCGTACGCGATGTCGGGCGCCGGCCTCGGCGTGATCTGGGGCTTCATCCTGCAGCCGGACGGCATGGTGAACCAGATCCTGACGACCCTCGGCATGCCCGGCGGCGACACCGCCTTCCTCCAGGACGGCCCGCGCAACACCCTCGTGATGATCGTGGTGTGGACGTGGCAGCAGCTCGGCGTCAACATGCTGCTGTTCGTCGTCGGCCTGCAGTCGATCCCGAAGGGACCCATCGAGGCCGCCCGCATCGACGGCGCGTCCGGATGGTCGATGTTCCGGCACGTCACCTGGCCGCTGATGCGGCCCATCACCACCGTCGTGCTCGGCCTCGCGCTCGTGGCGGGCCTGAAGAACTTCGACATCGTCTGGGTGATGACGCAGGGCGGGCCGGGACGCTCGTCCGAGACGCTCGCCGTGACCATGTACCGCGACGTGTTCGTCGCCAACGAGTACGGATACGGCTCGGCGGTCGCGGTGCTGCTGACCACCATCACGGGCCTGGCCTCGTACGTCTACCTGCGCCGCCAGATCGGCAAGGAGGAGATGTCGTGACGGAGCGAAGCGGCGGCCGGAGAGCGGGCGCGCTGAACCGGACGGTGCGCCGCGCCGTGCTGGCCGTGCTCGGCGTGGTGTGGCTGTTCCCCACGTACCTGATCGTGGCGAACGCCGTCCGGCCCGCCGGCGACTACGATCCGTCCGACTCGGTGTCGCCGCCGTCGTCGATCGGGCTGTTCGACAACATCTCGCAGGCGTGGGAGCAGACCGCCGTCGGCAGTTCGCTGCTGAGCACCCTGCTCTACAGCGTCGTCTCCCCGCTACTGGCCGTCCTGCTGGGCGCGCTCGCCGGTTACGCGATCGTGGTGCTGCGGCTCAAGCACGGCTTCACCTGGTTCATCGTGATCTTCGCGGGGACCGTGGTGCCGTTCCAGATGCTGCTGATCCCGCTGTTCGTCGGCTACAGCAAGGTCGCGCTGTACGACGACAGGCTCGGGCTGATCCTGATCTACTCGGCGATCAACGTCCCGCTCGCCGCGCTCGTGATGCGCAACTTCTTCGGCAACGTCGCCATGTCGATCTTCGAGGCGGCGCGGCTGGACGGCGCGTCCACGTTCCGCATCTTCTGGCGGATCTACCTCCCGCTGTCCTCGGCGGCCCTCGCCGCCGTGTTCATCCTGGAGTTCACCTTCGTGTGGAACGACCTGCTGTTCGGCCTGACGCTGTCGCAGTCGGAGAACGTCCGGCCGGTGTGGGCGGAGCTGTCGGCGCTCACCACCGACGTGTACGCCGGGACGCCCGTGCCGATCGCGCTGGCCGCCGGGCTGGTGGTCTCGCTGCCGACCGTCCTGCTGTTCCTCGCGACGCAGCGGCTGTTCACCCGCGGGCTCACCCTCGCCCAGTTCTGACGCTCCCCAGAGAAAGAGTGACGCATAACGATGACGAGTCGTCTGCTTCAGGCGAGCCTCGGTTCGCCCGACTATGACGGGATCCGCGAAGCGCTGCGGGAGGACACCTCCACCGAGGTCCTCGCGGTGCGGGGGCTGTCCGTCCGCGCCGCCGTGCTGCCGCTGTTCAAGCGGGACGAGACCGGCGAGCTCCGGCAGGCCGTCCGGCTGACACCGGCCGGCGGCGGCCCCGTGGACCTGGCGCTCAAGGACGGTGACACCGTCGTCGCGAGCGCCACCGCCGCCGCCGGCGAGACCGTCACGCTGCTCGTCCCCGAGGCGGACGGCCCGCGCCGCGTCACCCTGGAGGTGCGGCGGCCGGGCGCTGGCGGAGCGGACGGTCTCGTGGGCGCCGCGCCGCTCGACATCCTCCCGCAGCGCAAGTGGAACGTCTTCGTCGTCCACCACTCGCACCTGGACATCGGCTACACCGACACGCAGGGCACCGTCCTGCGGCACCACCTGGACTACCTCGACGCGGCGCTGCGGCTGGCGCGGCAGACCGACGGGCGCCCGGACGACGCCCGGTTCCGGTGGTCGGTGGAGTCGTCGATGCCGGCGCTGCGCTGGCTCGCGACCCGACCCGGCGACCAGGTCGCCGAGTTCACCGAGCGGGTCCGCGCGGGCGCCATCGAGGTCACCGCGTTCCCGATGCAGCTGCACACGGAGGCGTGCTCGACGGAAGAGCTGTACCGGCAGCTCCGCTTCGTCGAGCACCTGCGGCACGAGTACGGCATCGAGGTCCGCTCGGCCATGCACACCGACATCCCGGGCGCGGTCGCCGGGACCGTCGACGCGCTGAACGCGGCGGGTGTCCGCTACCTGGCCGCGGCGCACAACTGGGCCGGGCGGTCCGTCCCCTACATCACGGGCGGCGACAAGCTCGCCCGCCCGTTCCGGTGGCGGTCGCCCGGCGGCGGCGAGCTGATCGTCTGGTTCACCGACACCCCGCACGGCATGGCCTACATGGAGGGCAACACCGTCGGGCTCGTCGACGGCTACGACCTCGCCGAGGACCTGCTGCCCCGTTACCTCGGCTCCCTCGCCGACCGCCCCTACCCGTACGGGCCCGGGACGTTCGGCTGGTACGCCGCGCCCGGCCAGGTCGGCGCCGCCAAGGACCCCGACTTCCTGGACGCCGTCCACCTGCGCGTGCAGGGCGCGCACGCCGACAACGCCGGGCCGTCGATCGTCCCCGCCGACATCGCGCACCGGTGGAACGAGACGTGGGCGTACCCCCGGCTTCGGATGGCGACCAACGCCGACTTCTTCGAGTACGTCGAAGAGCACCACGGCGACCGGCTCCAGACCCACGAGGGCGACTGGACCGACTGGTGGGCCGACGGCCTCGGCTCCGGTGCCCGCCCCCTCGGCCACGTCCGCCGCGCGCAGAACATCCTGCGGTCCGCCGAGACGCTGCACGCCCTCGCCGACGACCGCAGCGGCGACCGCACGGGCGCACCCGCCGCGATCGACGAGGCGTACGACCGCGCCGCGCTGTTCGACGAGCACACCTGGGGCGCCGCGAACCCGTGGGAGGACGCCGAAGAGGGCGGCGACTCCGGCGGCCTGCAGTGGACCCGCAAGTCGCAGGTCGGCTACCAGGCCCACGACGACGCGCTCGACCTGCTCCAGTCCGGCGCCCGGCGGCTCGGCGCGACGTTCGGGGCGGCGCCTGACGCGCTCGCGTCGTTCCTCGTCGTCAACCCCGGCACCGCCGCCCGCACCGACGTGGCCCGCGCGTTCCTGCCCCGCGACGTCGTCGCCGTGGACGTCCCGGTCGCACTCGTGGACGCCCGCACCGGCGAGCCCGTCCCGCACCGCGAGGAGGAGGTCGACCCGGACGAGTGGCCCACCCGTCCCATCGGGCGCCACCTGGAGGCGGTGGTACCGGACGTCCCCGGCCACGGGCACGTCCGCGTCGACGTGGTCCGCGCCGGCGCCGACCGCGGCGGGGCCGCCGCGCCCGAGCCGATCGACCTCGGCTCCGACGGGACGATCGAGAACGAGTTCTACCGCGTCGCCTACGACGTCAGGGAAGGCCACATCGGCTCGGTGTTCGACAAGGTCGCCGGCCGTGAACTGGTGAACTCCGGCTCCGTCGCCGGGTTCGGGCAGTACGTCTACGACCGGTACGCGACCGCGCCGCACTTCAACCACATGTCCGGGCACATGCTCGTCCACGACAAGACCATGCTCGGCGACCGGGCCGTCGGCACCCACGCGACCGTCACCGCGTGCGAGCGCACCCCCGCCGGCGAACGGCTCGTCATCGAGCAGCACGGCAAGGGCGTCGACTGGCTGCGCACCACCATCGACCTGTACGCCGGAGTCCCGCGCGTCGACGTCCGCTACCAGCTGGGCAAGCAGCCCACGGCGGCCAAGGAGGCGGTGTTCTTCGCGTTCCCGTTCGCCGTGGACGGGCCGCCGGCCGCCTGGGAGCTCACCGGCGGCGTCGGCGGCACCGCGGTCCCGAGCGTCCCCGGATCGGCCGAGCACATGCGGCCCATCCGGCACTGGGTCGCGTTCGAGGACCCCGGCCTGACCGTCGCGTGGGCGACGCTGGAGGCGCCGCTCGTCCAGTTCGGCTCCATCCACATGCCGTACGCGCCGTTCCCGCCCACTCTCGACAACGAGGACGGCACCGTCTACTCGTGGGCGCTGAACAACATCTGGGACACCAACTTCCCGTCCCAGCAGCAGGGCGAGACCACCTTCCGCTACGCCTTCGCGTCCGGCGCCGCCGGGTCGGGCCGCAGGCTCGGCGCCCGCACCGCCGCCGGCCTCACCGACCCGTTCGTCGCCACCTTCGCCACGGGCGACCCGCCCGCGGCGAGCGCACCGGCGAACGGGACGTTCCTGCACGTGGACGACCCGGACGTGCTCGTCACCTCGGTGGGCCGCGCACGCGCCGGCGACGGGCTGGCCATCCGGCTCCAGTCGCTCGCCGCCGACGCGGTGGAGACGCGCCTGCACGTGCCGGGCGTCACCGGCGCGCTGCTGAGCGGCGGTCTGGAGCGTGACCCGGCGGAGCTGCCCGTCCGGGACGGCACGATGACGGTACGGCTGCCCGCGTGCGGCGTCGTCACCGTCACCGTCCTGCGTTGAACGGCACGGCGTCGAGCATGGATCGGAAGCACATGAAGATCACAGGTATCCGCGCCACCACGGTCACCGTGCCGCTGGAGGCGCCGCTCCTGCACAGCAACGGCGCGCACTGGGGCCGCTTCGTCCGGACGATCGTGGAGGTCGAGGCCGACAACGGCCTCGTCGGGCTCGGCGAGATGGGCGGCGGCGGGCAGAGCGCCGAGGCCGCCTTCCAGGCCCTCGCGCCGCATCTGGAGGGACACGACCCGTTCGAGCTGGAGACCCTCCGTTTCAAGATCGCCAACCCTACGGCGAGCCTCTACAACAACCGCACGCAGATCCTCGCCGCGATCGAGTTCGCCTGCCTGGACCTCGTCGGCCAGTACCTCGGCGTCCCGGTGCACGACCTGCTCGGCGGCCGTATCCGCGACTCCGTTCCGTTCGCGTCCTACCTCTTCTACCGGTATCCGGGCGCGGGCGGGGCACCGGAGGTCCGCACCCCGGACCAGCTCGTCGAGCACGCCCGCGCGCTCAAGGACCTGCACGGGTTCGGCGTCCACAAGCTCAAGGGCGGCGTCTTCCCGCCCGGCCACGAACTGGAGTGCTACAAGGCGCTCGCGGACGCGTTCCCCGGCGACCGCTTCCGCTACGACCCCAACTCCGTGCTCAGCCTGGAGGAGGGGCTGCGGTTCGGGAAGGCGATCGAGGACCTCGACAACGACTACCTCGAAGACCCCGTCCTCGGCCTGGAGGGGCTCCGGCTCGTGCGCGAGCGGGTGAACGTCCCCCTCGCCACCAACACCGTCGTCGTGAACTTCGAGCAGCTCGCCGCCAACGTGCTGCGCCGCAGCGCGGACGTCGTCCTCCTCGACACCACGTTCTGGGGCGGCATCCGTCCCTGTGTGAAGGCCGCCGCCGTGTGCGAGACGTTCCAGATCGGCGTGGCCGTGCACTCCTCCGGCGAGCTCGGCATCCAGCTCGCCACCATGCTGCACCTCGGCGCCGTCCTGCCGAACCTCACCTACGCCGCCGACGCCCACTACCACCACCTCACCGACGACGTCATCGAGGGCGGCCCGATGCGCTACGCGGACGGCAGGATCACGGTTCCGCCGGGCCCCGGCCTCGGCGTCCGCCTGGACCGCGACAAGGTCGCCGAGTACGCCGAGCTGTACCGGGAACTCGGCGGCTACCCCTACGACCGCGACCCCGGCCGGCCCGGCTGGTACCCGCTCGTCCCCAACGACCGCTGGGCCGACCCGTCCGTGCCGCTCGCCCCGCTCGAATAACCTTCCGATGTGATCCGATTCGCGACCCCGAACGACGTCCCCGGCATCCTGCGGCTGATCCGCGACCTCGCGGAGTACGAGCGCGCCCTGCACGAGGTGAAGGCCACCGAGGAGCAACTGCGCGAGAGTCTTTTCTGCGACGACCCCAAGGTCTTCGCTCATGTCGCCGAGCATGAGGGCCGGGTCGTCGGGGTCTCGTTGTGGTTCCTCACGTTCTCCACGTGGAACGGCACGCACGGCATCTACCTGGAGGACCTGTACGTCGACCCGGACGTCCGCGGTCACGGCCACGGCAAGGCCCTGCTCACCGAACTGACCCGCATCGCCGACGAACGCGGCTACGGCCGCGTCGAATGGGCCGTCCTCAACTGGAACACGCCGGCCATCGGCTTCTACGAGTCCCTCGGCGCACGCCCGCAGGACGAGTGGACGGTCTACCGCCTCACCGGCGACGCCCTCACCAGGGCGGCCCGATCCTGAAGGCGGGCCGAGCATGAACAAGGCCCAGCCCGGTCCCGGGCTGGGCCTCATAGTCCGGGCCGGTCAGCCCTTCTTGGTCTCCCAGAAGATGTCGCTGATCTCGGAGATCTTCGCGAGCAGGTCGTCGGCGACCTTGGTGTCCATGGTGGCCTTGGTGCCGCCGCCACCGCCGGCGAGCTTGGTGGCCTCGTTGAACAGCTGGTGGAGCTGCGGGTACTTCTCGAAGTGCGGCGGCTTGAAGTAGTCCGTCCAGAGCACCCACAGGTGGTGCTTGACCAGCTCCGAGCGCTGCTCCTTGATCAGGATCGCCCGGGCGCGGAACTCGGGGTCCTCGTTGGCGGCGTACTTCTCAGTGATCGCCTTGACCGACTCGGCCTCGATCCGGGCCTGCGCCGGGTCGTAGACGCCACACGGCAGGTCGCAGTGCGCGGAGACCGTCGTCTTCGGGCGCAGAAGCTTGAGCAACACCTGCGAATCCCTTCCCTCGTTGCGGATCATGGTCAGGGCACCGACATTACCCTTGTGCTCCCGGGCACGTCCGGCCAGGGCGCTCGGTATTTCGCCCTAAGACCCGGGCCGCGGCGCGGTCCGGAACCCTTCCAGCAGTGTTCATGACCGCCGCCCGCCGATCTATGCGGGCCGACGAGGAGGATCATGCGGGTGCGCCCGGTGGTGTGGGGCCCGGTGGTGTGGGGCCCGGTGGTGTGGGGACTGACCGCCGCGGCGGTGGCCGCGGTGGTCGCGCTGCGGCGGCTGCCGGCCGTCGAGGTCGCCGGCGACTCGATGCTGCCCGGGCTGCGGCCGGGGGACTGGCTGCTCGTGCGCGCCGGGGCCTGTCTCGTGCCGGGCGACATCGTCGTCGCGCGGCATCCGGAGCGTCCCGGGCTCCTCATCGTCAAACGCGCCGGCCACCGGTCGGGGGACGGATGGTGGCTGGAGAGCGACAACCAGGGCGCCCCGGGCCGCCGCGACAGCTGGGACTTCGGTGCCGTGCCCGACGCACTGGTGGTCGGGCGGGTCGTCGCCCGCTACTGGCCGCCCTCGCGCGCCGGGATGGTCACGCGGGGCGCACTCGGGTCGCAGGCGGCGGTCACGCTCGGCCGGCCGGCGCAGCGGTCGGAACAGTAGCGGCGCGAGCGGTTCGCGGTCGTGTCGAAGAACACCTGCTCGCAGCCGTCCGCCTTGCACAGCCCGAGCCGGTCGATGCCCCGGGACGCGATCTTCGCCGCGAGGCCCATCGCCGCACGGGCCGCATAACGGTCGGGTATCGACCCGGCCTCGTTGAAGTGCAGATGCCAGTCCTGGCCGTCGTGGCGGGAGACCTTCGGATGGACCGGATGATGGATCAGCAGGGTGTTGAGGCGGTCCACGGCGTCGTCCTCGTCCCCGCGTGCGGCGGAGTCGAAGATCGCGCGGAGTTGCGCGCGGAGTTCGCGCATGGCGTCGAGATCGCGGTGCGCGATCCGCCCCCCGAGATGCGGCCGGTGCACCAGCAGGGCCCGCAGCCCTTCGAGATCACGCAGGTCGTCCTCCCGGTCGCGCTGCGTGTTCACGAGATCGATCGCCAAGTCTGCGTACGAGGCGAGGTTCACTTTCGCTCCCTGACGGACTCGACCTGATCGGACGAACTGGCCAGGTGTTATTCCCCCGTGGCGGAAAATACACGGATTCTTGGGAAAAGGGGCCGTGACCAGGGGATGCCGGCGAAACGAAACCGAACGAATTCGCGATCATCGGCGCGGCCCGCGTTCCACGGCGGGAACGCGGGCCGTCCGCAATGCAAGATCGGGAATGCGGCCCGGATCAGATCCGGTTGACGCCCTCCGTGCGGGCCTGCTCGGCCACCGCACGGGTGACGGCCGGGGCGACGCGGTCGTCGAACGGGCCGGGGATGACGTAGTCGGCGGTGAGGTCCTCGCCGACGATGTCGGCGAGCGCGTTGGCCGCGGCCAGCTTCATGCCCTCGGTGATCGAGCGCGCCCGGACGTCCAGCGCGCCGCGGAAGATGCCCGGGAACGCCAGCACGTTGTTGATCTGGTTCGGGTAGTCGCTGCGGCCGGTCGCCACGACCTTGGCGTGCCGCCGCGCCACCTCGGGGTGCACCTCGGGGGTGGGGTTGGACAGCGCGAAGACGATCGCGTTCTCCGACATCGTGGCGACGCACGACTCGTGGACGGTGCCGCCGGACAGGCCGATGAAGACGTCGGCGCCGCGCAGCGCCTCCTCCGTGGAGCCCTTGAGGTGCGACCGGTTGGTGATCGCGGCGATCTGCGTCTTGACCGGGTTCAGCCCGTCCCGGCCCTCGTAGATGAGGCCCTTGCTGTCCGACAGCGCTATGTCGCCGATGCCGCCCTCGATCAGCATCTTGGAGACGGCGATGCCGGACGCGCCCGCGCCGGCGACGACCGCGCGCAGCTCCGACAGCGGCTTGCCGACCAGGCGGGCCGCGTTCTTGAGGGCGGCGAGCGCCACGATCGCGGTGCCGTGCTGGTCGTCGTGGAAGACGGGGATGTCGAGCGCGGCGCGGAGCCGGTCCTCGATCTCGAAGCAGCGGGGGGCGCTGATGTCCTCCAGGTTGATGCCGCCGAAGCTCGGCGCCATCCGGATCACGGTGTCGACGATCTCGTCCACGCCCGTGCAGTTCAGCGCGATCGGCACGGAGTCGACGTCGGCGAACTCCTTGAACAGCAGGGACTTGCCCTCCATGACCGGCATGGACGCGGCCGGCCCGATGTCGCCGAGGCCGAGCACGGCGGTGCCGTCGGTGATGACGGCGACGACCCTGGACGTCCAGGTGTAGTCGTAGGCCAGTTCGGGGCGGTCGGCGATCGCGGTGCACACCCGGGCGACGCCCGGCGTGTAGGCCAGCGAAAGATCGTCCTTGTTGCGGACCGGAATGGTCGACCGCATTTCCAGCTTGCCGCCGCGGTGCAGCGAGAAGGCCGGATCATCGTCGAGCGAGGATGGTTCGGTGGGAATGGGCTCAGCAGCCACAGCGACCCCTGTCAGTGAAAGTTGGCTTTCTTGCGATGCCGCCGCGGTGGTGGAGGCGTGGTGGCCGGTCACCTGGAGGTCATCTCGCGACGTACGGGGGTCACCCGTTGTGCGATTCTCTCATACCGCCCCCCGCCGACCCGGCGGCCGGGGTGGTGGTGACCGTCACGTGGGGGCTGGGGACGGTCGCCACATGTGGCAGGCCGGTCGCAGAGGGTACACGCGGGACGGGGGTGGCGTACGGTTCCGGCGCTCCGTCGTTGCGTGATTGTTTCGGACCCTTTATCCAGATCAGGGAGGTTGTACGCCAAAATATGCACCTGACCTTCGGATCTGTACGGATCCGAACGCAACCACTTGGAGGGGGACCATGAGCATCGGTTCTCTGCGCCGTCGCGCCGTCGCGGCGAGCGCGCTCGTGCTGACGGGCGCACTCGCCCTGTCCGCATGTGGCGACAGTAACGACTCGGGAGACTCCGGCGACTCCGGCTCGAACACGAGCGCGGACGCGAAGCTGGCGGCCATGGTCCCGGACGCGATCAAGAGCGATGGCAAGATCGTCATCGGCACGGACGCGTCCTACCCGCCGAACGAGTCCGTCGACCCGGCCACCCAGAAGATCGTCGGCTGGGACATCGAGCTCTTCGACGCCGTCGCGGCCAAGCTCGGCCTGAAGACCCAGTACAACAACGCCGGCTTCGACACGATCATCCCCGGTGTCCAGTCGGGCAAGTACGAGGCCGGCATCTCCTCGTTCACCGACACCAAGGAGCGCGAGCAGGCCGTCGACTTCGTCACCTACTACTCGGCCGGGACGGCCTGGGCGGCGCTCAAGGGCAACCCCAAGGGCGTCAACCCCGAGGACGCCTGCGGCAAGAGCATCGGCGTTCAGCAGGGCACCGTGCAGGTCGAGGACCTCACGGCGAAGAGCAAGGAGTGCACGGACGCCGGCAAGCCGGCCATCAAGCAGGTCGTCCGCAAGCAGCAGACCGAGGTCAACAACGACCTGGTCGCCGGCAAGGTGGACGCGATGGCCGCAGACTCGCCGATCATCGGTGACGCGGTCAAGAAGACCGGCAAGCTGGAGATCATCGGCGAGGTCTACGACACCGCGCCGTACGGCTACACCTTCGGCAAGAACTCCGGCCAGTTCAAGGACGCCGTGCTGGGCGCGGTGAAGGCGCTCATCGCCGACGGCACCTACAAGAAGATTCTGACGGAGTACGGCGTGGAGAGCGGCGCGATCACCGAACCGGCGATCAACGCCGCACAGAGCTGATCGCATGACGGTCGACGTCGAGAAGGGGCGGCCCGAAGCGATTCGGGCCGTCCCCGTCCGGCATCCCGGCCGCTGGGTCGCGGCGGCGGTCGTGGTCGTGCTGATCGCGATGTTCGTCCACTTCCTGGTGACCAGTGATGCGCTGGACTGGCCGGAGCAGCGCAAGTACATCACCTCCGAAGCGGTGCTCAAGGGCGTCTGGCGCACCATCGCGCTGACCGTCGCCGCGATGGTGGGCGGCATGCTGCTCGGCACCGTCCTCGCCCTGATGCGGTTGTCGGCCAACCCGCTGCTGAGCGGTGCGGCCTGGGGTTACCTGTGGTTCTTCCGCGGCACGCCGCTCTACACGCAGCTGCTCATCTGGGGCGCGATCGGCTCGCTGTTCCCGACGGTCGGCATCGGCATCCCGTTCGGACCGGAGTTCCACACCTGGGAGACGCAGGCGCTGGTCACCCCGATGCTCGCGGCGGGGCTCGGACTGATCCTCAACGAGGCCGCCTACATGGCCGAGATCGTCCGGGCCGGGATCCTGTCGGTGGACGAGGGCCAGCAGGAGGCGGCGAGCGCCCTCGGCATGTCCCGGATGCAGACCATGGGCCGGATCGTGCTGCCGCAGGCGATGCGGGTCATCGTCCCGCCGACCGGCAACGAAGTGCTCTCCATGATGAAGAACACCTCGCTGGTGGCCGCCATCCCGTTCTCCGAGCTGACCTTCACCGCGCAGACCATCTACGCCAGCACCTACAAGATCATCCCGATGCTGGTGATGGCGTGCCTGTGGTACCTGCTGCTCTCCTCGGTCCTGATGATCGGCCAGTACTACCTTGAGCGCTACTTCAGCCGGGGAGTCGGCAAGGGAACGACGCCGCGCGGGCACCGGATCCGCTTCCGGGGCGGAGGCGGCGGCCAATGAGCGGAGGTGACGACATCGTGGGTGACGACAAGGTGAGCGACCCCCTCGCCAAGCGGCCTCCCGCGGCCGAGAGCGGCGGCCTGATGGTCAAGGCCGAGCGGGTGCACAAGTCGTTCGGCCGGCTGGAGGTGCTGAAGGGCATCGACCTGGAGGTCCGGCAGGGCGAGGTGATGTGCGTCGTCGGCCCGTCCGGGTCGGGCAAGTCCACCTTCCTGCGCTGCATCAACCACCTGGAGAAGATCAACGCCGGGCGGCTGTGGGTGAACGGCCACCTGGTCGGCTACCGGCAGCAGGGCGGCAAGCTCTACGAACTGCGCGACAAGGAGGTCGCCGCGCAGCGCCGCGAGATCGGCATGGTGTTCCAGCGCTTCAACCTCTTCCCCCACAGGACGGCGCTGGAGAACGTCATGGGGGCGCCGATCTGGGTCAAGGGGCTGCCGAGGGACCAGGTCCGGCAGCAGGCGATCACCCTGCTCGAACGGGTCGGGCTGAGCGAGAAGGCGCAGTCCTACCCGTCGCAGCTGTCCGGCGGGCAGCAGCAGCGGGTGGCGATCGCGCGGGCGCTCGCGATGGAGCCCGCGCTGATGCTGTTCGACGAGCCGACGTCCGCCCTGGACCCCGAGCTGGTCGGCGAGGTCCTGGAGGTCATGAAGCAGCTCGCCCTCGACGGCATGACCATGGTCGTGGTCACCCACGAGATGGGATTCGCCCGCGAGGTCGGCGACTCGCTGGTCTTCATGGACGACGGCGTCGTGGTCGAGAAGGGCACGCCCCGCGAGATCCTGGCCAACCCGCAGCACCGGCGCACCCAGGACTTCCTCTCCAAGGTTCTCTGATCGCCCTCCGGTTTCTTCCACGGCGAAGGGGCCCCACTTCATCTGGGGCCCCTTCGTCACCATCGCCTATTCCGTTCGCCGCCGCGAGGCTTCCGCGAGCAGTGCCCGAACCTCCGCTTCTCGGTAGCGGCGGTGTCCCCCGAGCGTGCGGACGGTGGAGAGCTTCCCCGCCCGCGCCCACCGCGTGACCGTCTTGGCGTCCACGCGGAACATCATCGCCACCTCAGCCGGGGTGAGGAGAGCATCGAACTCCGTCGTCTTCGATCCCATGTGTCGGGGTCTCCTGTCGTGCACGTGAAGAGGCCCCACGCCACGCGGGGCCTCCATGGTTCACGTCTTGTGCCGTTCGCTAAGCCGATAGACCACCTACCCTCACTTCGGGACGGCAGGGATCCGCCTCACGTCATGAGCAAGGCGAGTACCTGGTCGATTTGCCGGGCGGGAAAGTACGGGTCCGCGCCGGGCCGACGCCCAAGAGCTGTGATCGGGCTGCTGCACTCCCAGCCCTGTCCCGCGGTGATGTCCGCCGCCAGGGCGACGAGCCGCTCGGCGTCTTCAAGGGGCATCTGCAGCCAGGCGAAGCCATCCCAGAAAGCGGCGTAGCGGATCCTGCGCGGCTTCGGGTACAGCCACCCTCCGCCGTAGATGCTTGCGCCGACGTCTTCGCAGCATTGGAAGGTCCCGATGCCCGTGTCCCAGAGCGCTTGGACGAGAGGCACCATCCGCCAGTCGATCTGAACGTGCTCACCGCCCGGTGTGGTGAGCATCTCGAAGGTGTGTACCTGAACGGCATTGGACGTGTGGGGGTTCTGCTGACTCATCGCAGGACTCCTCGGTACTCTGCCCAGCGCCGCACATCGGCCAGGTAGGGGCCGATCCACTCCGCGGAGATCATCTTGTGGCGGCGGGTCCACACGGCGGTGTGCGATCGGGCGTACTGGTCGATGGACGCGGGTTCTGCCTCCCGCCAGGCGGGGAACTGGTGCAGCCACTCCTCGGCCGAGGCGGGGGTATGCCCGGCCGACAGCAGCCAGGGGATCATCTGTCCCATCTCCACCCACGGGGCTCCATGGCTGACGAAGGCCCAGTCCACGATGTAGACCGCGTCTCCGGGGGTGATGAGGACGTTCGGTCATTCCAGTCGCTTCGGTTCATATGTCCCTACAGTTTGGTGAGGCGGCCCTGGCAGATGTCCGAGCAGCAGCTCGTTCCCGTCTCCCAGAACCGGTCGTCCACCGGCCATCCGCAGTGGCGCATCGCCCGGACGGTGATGGCGACCGACCGGCCGCTGGTGATGGATGAGTTGGTGACCGGGACGTGGTCGATGAACCGGTCGCCCGTCAGCTTCTTGCAGAATTCCCGGTAGTCCGCGGTCAGGTCCAGGAAAGCGTGCAAGGCGTCGTCGATTTCCTTCGACGGCGTGAGGTGGTTGAACTCCTCCTCGTCCTGCACGATGCCCTCGGGCGGGCTGGACGGGTCGTACTCGGCGGTCGTCGCGAGGAAGCAGAGCATCTGCTCCACCGTTGACTCGGCGTAGAAGCGGGCGACGTACAGATACTCGTCCCGAAGACGCCCCACGAGCCGGTCGAACAGGTCAGAGGAGATCAGCTCCCGGGGGTTGCGGGCAGGGGCTTGGACTGCGGGTGTCATGTGCCTTCTCCGAACTTGAGGCAGGATGGGCCAGGCCGGCGACCAGAGATCAGGAGTCACGCCGACACCGTCAGCTCTGCGCCGATGACTTTCCGGTCATCGTCTTCCCAGCGCATCCACCACCGCGCGCACAGTTCGGCGACCAGGGGGAGACCCCGACCGCTTTCGGAACGGTCCGACATGGGGATGAGAATGGCCGGTTCCGGGATGCTGTCGCAGACCTCGATGACCGGGCGGCGGCCCTCCAGATGGCAGCGGAAGCGGATGTCCTGGGTGACCCCGTACTTTTCGGAGGCGAGTATGGCATTCGTTACCAACTCGGAAGCGACGAGACGGGGAACGAAGTCGTCCCCCAGTCCCCAGTGGTCCCAGGCCACGGCGACCAGATCCCGGGCGATCTTCACCGACTCGCGAACGGGTTTCAGAGTGAGGTCGAAGTCGTCTTTGTGGGGATTCGAGTGGCTCTGGGGGTGCATGATGCTTCCGAATTCGTCGTGGCCTTGTGCTGTCTGACACATATCCTCAAGCGCCGGGCTACCCTCTGCTAGGGAACTGCGCCTACGCATGCCCCCCTACGCCTACAGTCCGCTGTAGGCAGGCCAGAGAGGTTCGGACATGCCGGACATTGACCCCATGGCATCGGCTCTCGACCTCTACCTGTTCCATATGAAGCGGCTACGAGAAGCCAGGAGCCTTTCTCAAGAGGCCCTCGGCGCCAAAGTCGATTACACGGGGAAGTTCATCGGGCTCGTGGAGACCAAGAGGCGCCGTCCCAACGTGAAGCTCTCCGCCGCCATGGACGAACTGTTCGGCATGAAGAAGTTCTTCGAGGCGTTGCTCCCCCGCATCGCCGAGGAGGCCGGTCTCCCGCCCGGCTTCTGGGAGTACGTCGAGGAGGAGGCCCGGGCCTCCCAGATCCGGATGTACAACCAGAACTACATCCCGGGCCTACTCCAAACCGAGGACTACGCCAGAGCCGTCGTGAAGGTCGGCAGGCGTCCCGACAGGGTCGAGGAGCTGGTGTCGACTCGAATGGAACGACAGGAGATCCTGCAACGGGATGTTCCCCCGAACGTCGTCGTCCTTCTGGAGGAGGGAGTCCTCCGGAAGATGGCAGGTGACCCCGAGATCACCCGGCAGCAGCTCTCTCACCTGCTGAAGCTCATTCAAGAGCCCAACATCGCCATCTACGTCATCCCGGCCAATGCCCAGGTCTTCCCGGAGAGTAGTTTTACCGTCCTATCCTTCGACAGCGATCCCGATATGGGGTACGAGGAGTCCGTTGGGGGGCGAGGTCGCCTACTGGAGGCGGGCTCGCAGGTCACAGAGCTTGGAGTAGGGTTCGAAGTAATCAGGGAATCAGCCCTGACAGCGGCCGATTCCGAAGCTCTGATCCGTTCGTTGATGGAGAGTGGATGAACAAGCAGGCCACGCAGTGGCGCAAGAGCAGCTACAGCGGCGGGGAAGGTGGTCAGTGCGTTGAGCTGGCCTCGCTGGGCGGCTCTGTCGGTATCCGAGACAGCAAGAACCCCCGCACCCCCCACCTCGCTGTCGGCCGGGAGGCACTGTCGAGCCTTCTCGGTCGTATCAAGGCCGGGGAACTGGACTTTTAGGGCCGGTTGACGGCTCTTCGGGCCGCACTTTCCGCTTCATCGAGCTTGGCGAGACGCTCGGCTGGGTTTTCCCAGCCGAGCGTTCTGCGCTGCGGGACGCAAGGACAACCCCTCGGACCGGGGGCGGGCCGTTCGGGGTGCCGGGCGGGCGGTTAGTGTGCGTTCATGTTCGCTGTCACGGCTACGCAGATCGACGCAGACAATCCGCTGACCGGGCTGACGGCGGGGGAGGCGCCAGAACCCGAGGTCCCGGACGGCTGGACGACCGTCACGGTGAAGGCCGCCGCGCTCAACCACCACGACCTGTGGTCCCTCAAGGGGGTCGGGCTGTCCGCCGACAGCCTCCCGATGATCCTCGGCTGCGACGCGGCCGGGGTGGACGAGGACGGCAACGAGGTCATCGTCCACTCGGTGATCGGCGACCCCGCGCGGGGCGGCGGCGACGAGACCCTCGACCCGAAGCGGTCGCTGCTCTCGGAGACGCATCCGGGGACGCTGGCCGAGAAGGTCGCGGTGCCGCGCCGCAACCTCGTCCCCAAGCCCGCCGAGCTGTCGTTCGAGGAGGCGGCCTGCCTGCCGACCGCGTGGCTCACCGCCTACCGGATGCTGTTCGACAAGGCCGGCCTGCAGCCGGGCGCGTCCGTCCTGGTGCAGGGCGCGGGCGGCGGCGTCGCGTCCGCCGCGATCGCGCTGGCGTCGGCGGCCGGCTACCGCGTCTACGCGACCAGCCGCAGCGAGGCCAAGCGCAAGCGGGCGCAGGAGCTCGGGGCGGACGCGGCGCTGGAGACGGGCGCGCGGCTCCCCGAGCGGGTGGACGCCGTCATCGAGACCGTCGGGCAGGCGACCTGGTCGCATTCGCTGAAGTCGCTGAAGCCCGGCGGCAGGATCGTGGTGTCGGGCGCCACCAGCGGCCAGGTGCCGCCGGCGGAGCTGAACCGGGTGTTCTTCCTGCAGCTCCAGGTGATCGGCTCCACGATGGGGACGCGCGACCAGTTGGAGCGGCTGGCGCGGTTCCTGGTCAAGACGGGCACCAGGCCGCCGATCGACCGGATGCTGCCGCTGAGCCGGGCCCGCGAGGGCTTCGCCGCGATGGCCGAGGGCGACCTCTTCGGAAAGATCGTCTTCACGCCCTGAGCCGGGTGGTGCGGGCCGTGGCCGGGGGCGTCCCGGTCACGGCCCGCCGTGCTCGTCCTTGGCGTGCTCGTCCTTGCCGGTGCCATGCCCGTTCCGGTGGAGGACCTCGTCCTTGAGGCGGGCGCGGGCCTCCTCCAGGATCGCCTGGGCGGCGGCGAGGCCGTCGTCGTCGAGGCGGGAGTGCTTCGCGGCCTTGCGGACGTCCTCGACGAACGTGCGGAGCAGGCGCTCCAGCTTGAGCCGGACGATGTCCTCGCGCGAACCGGTCGCCGTCTTCCAGGCTTCGTCCCAGTTCTGCCGCCACTCCTCCTTCCACGCCTGCTTCTGATCGCGCCAGAGCCGCCGCCACTCGTCCTTCTGCCGGTCGGCGGTCTCCTTCCACGCCTCCTTGGACGTGGCCTTGCCCTCGTCGCGCATCGTCCGGGCGGCCTGCGTGAGCTCCTCGCGCAGCGACCGGACGGTCTGCCGGACGTCCTCCTGCACGCCGCGCGCGAACTCCTGCGCCGAGGCGGCGATCTCCTCCTCCAGATCGGCCAGCTCGTCCATCCGGCGTTCCAGTTCCCCGCGGCCCTTGTCGGTCAGCGAGTACACCTTCTTGCCCTTGATCACCTCATGGGTGACCAGGCCCTCGGACTCCAGCCGGGCCAGCCGCGGGTAGATCGTGCCGGGGGAGGGCGAGTAGACCCCGAGGAACCGGTCCTGCAGCAGCCGGATCACCTCATAGCCGTGCCGCGGGCTCTCCTCCAGCAGCTTCAGCAGGTACAGCCGCAGCCTGCCGTGGCCGAAAACGGGGCTCACGTTGGGTTCCTCACTTCTGCGTTCGGGGTGCGGTGATCTCCGGTTCGGCGTCGTCGCGGCCGAGGAGGGTGATCGGGCCGGACACCGTGTTGACCGTGAGCCGCCCCGAGCCGTCCCCGAGCTTGCCGGCGACGCTGTGCGCCACGGGCCGCTCCTGCCGGCCGAGTTCGGGGAAGGACGTCTCGATCCGCCCGGCGGCCGAGTTCAGCGTGACCTGGGCGCCGGCGGACTCGGGGATGCGCAGCGCGACCTCGCCGGAGACGGTGTTGACGTCGACCCTGCTGTCGCCGGTCAGGCTGACGTCGGCGGCGATGCGGCCGCTGACCGCCCGCGCCGCCAGGTGGTCGAGGGACCCGCCGGCCAGGGACAGGTCGCCGGACACGGACGTGAACGACACCGTCCCGTCCAGGCCCTGTGCCTCGATCGCGCCGGAGACGGTGTTGGCGTCGATCGCGCCGGCCACCTCGTCGAGCGTGACGTCGCCGGACGCGCTCTTGATGGACGTGCGGGCCGTCATGCCGGTCACGACGGCGTCCGCCGACACCAGGTTCAGGGTGAGCGGGCAGTCGTGCGGGACGGTCACGGTGATGGAGGCGCGGCATCGCTGCGTGCGCAGCCACGTCAGCACGCCCTCCCACAGCTTCTCGTGGGTGATCGTGAGCATGCCGGCCTCATGAGTGATCACCAGTGGCGGGCCCTCGACGTCGCCGACGATGATGGACGGCCGCTCGTCGGAGGCGAGCACCGAGATGTTCCCCGCGATCAGGGTGGCCCGCAGCGCGACCGCGCCGTCGAAGTCGAGTGTGGTCGGTTCGTCGATCGTCCAGCGCGACATCGGGATCTGCCCCTTCGTCCGAGCGTCCTCTGACCAGTAAACACGATATGTCGCGTTCTTGAAAAGTCAAGATGTATCGCGTTCACGGCGACGGTCAATCGTCGTCCTCGTCGTCCAGGCGGGCGAGCCAGGTGGCCAGCCGGTCGACGGGCGTCTCGAACTCGGGGTTGAGGTCCACGAACTCGCGCAGCCGCTCCGCCAGCCACGCCAGGCTGACCTCCTCCTCGCCGCGCCGGTCCGTCAGCTCCTCGATGCCCCGATCGGTGAAGTACATGGCCTGATTCCACTCTCTGCGATTCCACCCGCTGCGATTCCGCGCGCGGACGCCGAAGGCCCCGGCGCAGCGCACCGGAGCCCTCGGGTCTACGTCGTTCTGATCCGTGATGCCGGGGTTCCCCCCGGCCGCCTATCTCTGCTCGCCGAACAGGCGGGCGAGCAGCGCCTCCTGCTCCGCCTGATGCATCTTCGCCGAACCCACCGCCGGGGACGAGGACGCCGGGCGCGACACCCGCGACATCCGCAGACCCTCGATGTGGTGCGACAGCTTCAGCGCCATGAACGGCCAGGCGCCCATGTTGGCCGGCTCGTCCTGGACCCACACGACCTCGGCGTCCGCCGGGTACTTCGCCAGCTCCGCCTTGATCTCGTCCACCGGCGGCGGGTACAGCCGCTCGACCCGCACGACCGCGGTGTCGTTCGCGCCCGCCGCCTCCCGGGACTTCATCACCTCGTAGTAGATCTTGCCGGTGGTCAGCAGCACCCGCCGCACGCCCGCCGGGTCGATCGCCGGATCGGCGTCCGGGATCACCGGCAGGAACGCGCCGCCGGTGATCTCCGCGACCGGGGACGTGGCCGCCTTCAGCCGCAGCAGCGACTTCGGCGTGAACACCACCAGCGGCTTGTTGCGGCCCGACAGCACCTGCCAGCGCAGCAGATGGAAGTAGTTCGCCGGAGTCGTCGGGTACACGACCGTCATGTTGTCCTGCGCGCACAGCTGCAGGAAGCGCTCGATGCGGGCGGACGAGTGGTCGGGCCCCTGCCCCTCGTAGCCGTGCGGCAGCAGCAGCACCACACCGGAGTGCTGGCCCCACTTCTGCTCACCGGACGAGATGTACTCGTCCACGATGCTCTGGGCGCCGTTGGCGAAGTCGCCGAACTGGGCCTCCCACGCGACCAGCGCGTCCGGGCGGGTCATCGAGTAGCCGTACTCGAAGCCCATCGCCGCGTACTCGCTGAGCAGCGAGTCGTGGACGTAGAACTTCGACACGCCCTGCCCGAACTGCTTGAGCGGTGTGTACTCCTCACCGGTCTTGCGGTCCACCAGCACCGCGTGCCGCTGGCCGAACGTCCCGCGCCGGGTGTCCTGTCCGACGAGCCGCACCGGGCGGCCGTCGATCAGCAGCGAGCCCATCGCCAGCAGCTCGCCGGTCGCCCAGTCGATCGCGTCGTCCTCGATCATCTGGGCGCGGCGCTGCAGGATCGGCTGGAGCCGCGGATGCGGGGTGAAGCCCTCCGGCAGGCTGACCTGCGACTCGATGATCCGCTTGACGGTCTCCTGGGGGATCGCCGACCCGGCCTTGCCGTGGTCGATCGGGATCCGCTCCTCGACGTCCGGCTTCACGACCGAACCCGGCTCCTGGGGCCGCTTCACGGCCTCGCGGGTCTCGGTGAAGGCCCGCTCCAGCTGCTCCTGGTAGTCGCGCAGCGCCTGCTCGGCCTCCTCGACCGTGATGTCGCCGCGGCCGATCAGGGCCTCGGTGTACAGCTTGCGGACCGACCGCTTCGCGTCGATCAGGTCGTACATCAGCGGCTGGGTGAACGACGGGTTCTCACCCTCGTTGTGGCCCCGGCGCCGGTAGCAGACCATGTCGATGACGACGTCCTTCTTGAACGTCTGCCGGTACTCGAACGCCAGCCGCGCCACCCGCGCGCACGCCTCCGGGTCGTCGCCGTTGACGTGGAAGATCGGCGCCTGGATCATCCGGGCCACGTCCGTGGAGTAGACGCTGGAACGCGAGTACTCGGGGGCGGTGGTGAAGCCCACCTGGTTGTTGATCACCACGTGCACGGTGCCGCCGGTGCGGTAGCCGCGCAGCTGCGACAGGTTCAGCGTCTCGGCCACCACGCCCTGCCCCGCGAACGCGGCGTCGCCGTGGAGCAGCACGGGCAGGACGCTGAAGCCGGCCTCGCCGACGTCGAGGAGGTCCTGCTTGGCGCGGACGACGCCCTCCAGCACCGGGTCGACCGTCTCCAGGTGCGACGGGTTCGCGACCAGCTCGCAGTGGATCTTGGAGCCGTCGTCGGCGACGAAGTCACCGGACGCGCCGAGGTGGTACTTCACGTCGCCGGAGCCCTGCGCGCTGCGCGGGTCGAGGTTGCCCTCGAACTCGCCGAAGATCTGCCCGTAGGACTTGCCGACGATGTTGGCCAGCACGTTCAGCCGGCCGCGGTGCGCCATGCCGATGACGACCTCGTCCAGGCTGTCCTTCGCCGCCGCCGAGATCACCGAGTCCAGCAGCGGTATGACCGACTCGCCGCCCTCCAGCGAGAACCGCTTCTGCCCGACGAACTTCGTCTGCAGGAACGTCTCGAACGCCTCGGCGCTGTTCAGCCGGCGCAGCACGTGCAGCTGCTCCTCGCGCGACGGCTTGTCGTGCGGGACCTCCACGCGCTCCTGGATCCAGGCCCGCTCCTCCGGGTCCTGCATGTGCATGTACTCGATGCCGACCGTCCGGCAGTAGGCCATGCGCAGCACGCCGAGGATCTCGCGCAGCTTCATCGTCGGCTTGCCGCCGAACCCGCCCGTCGCGAACTCGCGCTCCAGGTCCCACAGCGTCAGGCCGTGGCGGAGGATGTCCAGGTCGGGGTGGCGGCGCTGCTTGTACTCCAGCGGGTCGGTGTCGGCCATCAGGTGGCCGCGGACCCGGTAGGCGTGGATCAGCTCGTGCACCCGGGCGACCTTGGCGACGTCGTCCTCGTGGCTCGCGGAGATGTCCTTGACCCAGCGCACCGGCTCGTACGGGATGCGCAGCGCCTCGAAGATCTCGTCGTAGAAGCCGTCCGCGCCGAGCAGCAACTCGTGGATGCGGCGCAGGAAGTCGCCGGACTGCGCGCCCTGGATGATCCGGTGGTCGTAGGTGGAGGTCAGCGTCATCACCTTGCTGATCCCCATCCGCGACAGCGTGTCGCTGGACGCGCCCGCGAACTCGGCCGGGTACTCCATGGAGCCCACGCCGATGATCGTCCCCTGGCCGGCCATCAGCCGCGGCACCGAGTGCACCGTCCCGATCGTGCCCGGGTTCGTCAGGCTGATCGTGGTGCCCTGGTAGTCCTCGATGGTGAGCTTGTTGCCGCGCGCCTTGCGGACGATCTCCTCGTAGGCGGCCCAGAACTGGCGGAAGTCCAGCGTGTCGGCGGCCTTGATGCTCGGCACCACCAGCTGCCGCGAGCCGTCGCTCTTCTGCAGGTCGATCGCCAGGCCGAAGTTGACGTGCTCCGGCCGGATCATCACCGGCTTGCCGTCCACCTCGGTGTAGGCGGTGTTCATCTCCGGCATCGCGGCGAGCGCCTTGACGATCGCGTACCCGATCAGGTGGGTGAACGAGACCTTGCCGCCGCGCCCGCGCTTCAGGTGGTTGTTGATGACGATGCGGTTGTCGATCAGCAACTTGGCCGGGATGGTGCGCACGCTCGTCGCGGTCGGCACGCTCAGGCTGGACTCCATGTTGGTGACCGTCCTGGCGGCGACACCGCGCAGCCTGACCTCCTCGGCGCCCGCCGGCACCGGCGGAGGCGCCGGCTTCTTCGCGGCCTTCTTGTCCGCCTTCGGGGCGGCCTTGGCCCCGGGCGCGGAGGCCTTGGGGGGCTCGACCGGCCGCTGTGGTGTCGGCGGAGCGCCCGTGCCGTTCGGCGCCGCGCTCTGGGCTGAGGCCTGGGGCGCCCCGGGGGACGCCGGCGTCACGGACCCGGGCCGGCTGTCCGGCCGGTAGTCCGCGAAAAAGTTCCACCAAGCCTCGTCAACCGAGCTGGGGTCCTCGAGGTACTTCTGGTACAGCTCGTCGACCAGCCACTCGTTGGCACCGAAGTCTGTCATCGTTGGGTCGGCACTAGTTTGCGACGACTCTGTCGACACGGCGGAGATCGCCCTCTTCCGCAGCTCGCAGGTAATTTCTAAGACGCATCAAGGCTACTCGTTCTTGCTCGCCCCCCAAGCCAGCACGCTGGGCGTCGCGCCCGCGCCGCGCCAATATGGCCGAACATGCCGAAGTCAGGACCGTGACTTCGGCAGTGTTCACCAGGTCCGATTTCCTTGGACGCGCGTCACCCGCGAAGGCGGTCCTCCGCCGATCCCGCCTTCGGCGTCGGGATCAGTGGGTGTGGGGGGCGACCGTCGGGCCTTCGCTGGCCTGGATGAGGACGAAGCCCTGGCCCTGGTAGGCGAGCTGCATGGCCTCACCGCTGCCGCGGCCGATGAGGGCGCCGGCCTTGAAGGTGCGGTTCACGCCGACCTGGAGGCTGGTGCTCCAGGCGACGGCGGACTGGCCGTCGGCGAAGGTGGGGGCACGGCCGCAGTCGAGCATGACCGGGGTGCCGTGGGTGGTCAGGGCGACGAAGCCGGTGCCGGTGAGGGTGGTGTTGAACAGGCCGCCCGCGGCGATGCCCGCGCCCTGGACGCGCTGGATGTCGGACTGCAGGTGCGAGTCGTAGGCGAGGATGTTGGAGCCGTTGACCGTGAGGCCCTCGTTCTCCAGGTAGAACAGGTGGATGTCGTCGGCGTTGTTGGCGACGAACAGCAGGCCCTGGCCCTTGACGCGCATCAGCGGGACGCCCTCGCCGGTCAGGGCCTTCTTCATGAACTTGCCGATGCCGCCGGAGCCCTCGTAGTCGAACTCCATCTGGCCCTGAAAGGCCACCATGGAGCCCTGACGGGCGAGGACGTCCCCGTTGAGGTGGATCCGGAGCATCTTGGAGTTCTGAAGGGCGAAGTGACCGGGGAGCTGCTGCCCCTGGTCCATGTTTCCGAAGAACTGGCTACGCATGGTCGGGTCGTGCCTCTCATGGGGATTACTGGAGGTTCGCCAGCATAACGATGTGACGAGGTCAGCTGTCCCGGCCGTGCGGGACGGTCCAGTCGACGAGGGGGCCCTTGGGGACGACGCCCGACGGGTTGATGTTGCGCTGCGTCACGTAGTAGTGGCGTTTGATGTGGTCGAAGTTCGTGGTCTCCCCGAACGCGGGAACCGAGTACAGGTCGCGGGCGTAGGCCCACAGGTTCGGGTAGTCCGTGAGGTGGCGCACGTTGCACTTGAAGTGCGAGTAGTAGACGGCGTCGAAGCGCGCGAGCGTCGGATAGAGCCGGACGTCGGCCTCGGTGATCTCGTCGCCGAACAGGTAGCGCCGGCCGGCGAGGCGCTCTTCGAGCCGGTCGAGGGTCGCGAAGAGGGCGTCGACGGCCTCCTCGTACGCGCCCTGGGAGGTGGCGAACCCGGCCTTGTAGACCCCGTTGTTGACGGTCGTGTAGACGAGGTCGTTCAGTTCGTCGATCTCGGGGCGGAGCGCCTCCGGGTACAGGTCGGGCGCGCCCGGCGGACGGTGGTGGGCGGTGAACTCCGTCTCCATCATCGTGGTGATGTTCGGGAAGTCATTGGTGACCAGCCGCTTCGTCTCGGTGTCCCAGATGCACGGGACGGTGTAGCGGCCCTCGAAGGACGGGTCGGTGCCGAGGTAGAGCTCGGAGAGGAACACCGCCCCGGTCACGGGGTCGCGGTCGGGGAACCGCCAGCCCCGCTCGTCCCGGATCGGGTCGACGACGGCGACGCTGATCGCGTCCTCCAGGCCGAGCAGGCGCCGCACGATCAGGCTGCGCTGCGCCCACGGGCACGCGTAGGAGACGAACAGCCGGTAGCGGCCGGGCTCGGCGGGCAGGCCGCTCGACCCGTCGGCGGTGATCCGGCCGGTGAACCGGTTCGCCTGCCGGACGAACCGTCCCCCCTCGACCTCCTGGACACTCATGCCGTACTCCTCCCGACGCCGTGGTCCCAGGGCCCACGATAACCGCCGGATCCCCGGCTCGAACGGTGGTGCGGCCGCTCAGACCCGCATCCGGCCGCCGATCACCGGCAGGTCCAGGTAGGTGCGGATGCCCGGCTCGGCGGCGCAGACGACCGGGACGGAGTTGAGCGCGTGGGCCGCGGCGGCGGAGATCACGTCGGAGACCCACCCCTCGTCGGTCGCCATCGTGAGGGAGGGCCGGCCGTCCACGCGCAGCGAGTATCCCGGACGTCCCCACTCTTCGCACATGTGCGAGGCGTCGGCCTTGTGGACGGCCTCGATGGTGATCACGGGCCGTCCGGCGGCCAGGCCGCTGAACGTCCAGCGGGCCGCCGCGACCGTGCCGCGCGGGATCGGCCCGGCGGCGGGGGCCAGGTCGGTGCGGGCGAGCCGGTGCTCCACGTCCACGTCGATCTCGTCCAGGTCGACGCCGAGCCCGGCCGCGACCAGGTGCAGGCTCTCGGAGAACAGCGCCCGCATCGCGGTCCGGGCGGGCCGCAGCGCGCGCCCGTACGCCTCCTCGGTCTTCCCGAAGCCGAGCATGTGGTGGACCATCTGCCAGGACGGGTGCCGGGCGAAGTCGGAGACCTCCCTGACGTAGACGTGGGTGATCCGCCGGGACAGCCGCGCCAGCGTCAGCGGCATGACGTCGGCCATGAAGCCGCCGCTGATCCCGCTGCCGTGGACCGAGACGCCGCCGCGCTTGCAGGCCTGCTCCAGTTCGTTCACGTAGTGCGGGCCGTGCGCCTGCGGGTAGAGGAGGCCGTTCAGGGAGACGACGTTCTTGCCGGACGACAGCAGCGAGCAGATCAGGTCGAGTTCGGCGAACCGGTCCCGTGCCGGGCTCGGGGCGTAGAGGACGCAGTCGGCGTCCAGGTCGAGGATGTCGTGGACGTCGCCGGTCGCGGCGACGCCGATCGGATCGCGGCCGGCGAGGACGCCGGCGTCGACACCGGCCTTGGAGGGCGTGTGCACCCAGGCGCCGGCCAGTTCCATGTCGTCGCTGTCGAGGACGCCTTTGATCACGGTGCGGCCGACCGCGCCGGTCGCCCACTGCACGACGCGGTAGGTGCGGCGGCTCGGCGTGAGAGCGGCGGCGGTGCTCATCGAGACGAGACCTCCGTTGCTCCTCGCGGCTTCGATGAGTGAACCTGCGTAGGGGAGGAGACTACGCCGCGATACCAGCGAAATGCGGCATTCGGCGCAACTTCCTCCCACGTCCCATCGTACGCAGGACCGGCCGGGCGTCCAGGATGGAACGAGCCCCCGGGCACCGCGGCCGAGCGGGATTCGGTTTACTGGTACCAATTGGTAACCCCCGGGTGATCGTCCGGGGTTCGCAGTCGGTGCGATGTGAGGAGACAGAGATGTCGGAACTGCGCTACGACGGCCGTGTCGCGGTCGTGACCGGGGCGGGCCACGGCCTCGGCCGCCAGCACGCGCTGGAGCTCGCCGCGCGCGGTGCCAAGGTCGTCGTCAACGACCTCGGCGGCGACCGGTCGGGGCTCGGAGCCTCGGCCGGCCCCGCGCAGGAGGTCGTGGACGAGATCAAGAAGAACGGCGGCGAGGCCGTCGCCAACCCCGACAACGTCGCGACCCCCGAGGGCGCGCAGGCGATCATCCAGACCGCACTGGACACGTTCGGCAAGGTCGACATCGTCATCAACAACGCGGGCATCCTGCGTGACAAGTCGTTCAAGAACATGAGCCCGGAGGAGTTCGACTCGGTCATCGCCGTGCACCTGCGCGGCTCGTTCCTCGTCTCCAGCGCCGCCTGGGCGCACCTGCGGGAGAACGGCTACGGCCGGATCGTCAACACCTCGTCCCCGGCCGGCCTGTTCGGCAACTTCGGCCAGGCCAACTACGCCACGGCCAAGATGGGCCTCGTCGGGTTCACCAAGACCCTCGCCCAGGAGGGCGCCAAGTACGACATCAAAGCCAACGCGATCGCCCCGGTCGCCTGGACCCGGATGACCGAGGACCTGCTGCCCGCCGACTTCGCGGACAAGCTCGGCGTCGACCAGGTCACGCCGCTCGTCGCCTACCTCGTCCACGAGGGCAACCAGGACTCCGGCGAGGTCTACACCGTCGGCGGCGGCCGCATCGCGAAGATCTTCGTGGCGGAGGGCCCCGGCTACGGGCAGAAGGCGACGCTGTCGGTCGAGGACGTCCGCGACAACTGGGCGGCCATCAACGCGGCCGAGCCGATGACCGTGTTCAAGAACGTGGGCGAGCAGATGGGCCCCCTCATCCAGCAGCTCACCTCCTGAGACGTTGGGCGGGATCAAGCTCGGCCGGCGGGACGGGGTGCTCACCATCACCCTGTCCCGCCCGGAGCGTCTGAACGCCGTCGACGGCGCGCTCACCGAGGAGATGCTCGACGTCCTCCACGGGCTGGCGCGCGACCCCGACACCCAGGTCGTCGTCCTCACCGGCGAGGGCCGCGGGTTCTGCTCGGGCATGGACATCCAGGGCGGCGACCCGGGCGAGGAGAGCTCGGAGGGCCGCGTCCAGCGGCTCTACCGGGGCATCGCCCGCGGCGGCGAGGTCACCGCGCGGCTGCGGGAGATCCCGCAGCCGGTGATCGCGGCACTGCGCGGGCCGGTCGCCGGCATGGGCGTCTCCTGGGCGCTGGCCGCCGACATGCGGGTCGCCGATCCGACGACCCGTTTCGTGCCGCCGTTCGTGAACCTCGGCCTGTCGGCCGGCGACTGCGGCCTGTCCTGGCTGCTGCCCCGCCTCGTCGGCCCGGCCAAGGCCGCGGAGATCTGCTACCGCGCCCAGCGCCTGGACGTGAAACGCGCCGACGCCCTGGGCCTCATCACCGAGATCGCCCCCGAGGGCGCGGACCTGGAGTCCGCGCAGGCCCTCGCCGACGAGCTGCTCACCAAATCCCCGTACGGCCTGCGCCGCACGAAGGAACTGCTCAACGCGTCCCTGGACGCGCCCGGGCTCCGGCGGCAGCTCATGGCGGAGACCGCCGTCCAGGCCCTCGCCTTCTTCAGCGAGGACCTGGCCGAAGGCATGACCGCCACCGTCCAGAAACGCCCACCCGAGTTCAAGAACCGCTGAGTCGTCCGCCGGTGTCGTCCGTCAGCCCAGGGGGCCCGCGCCCCCTGGGCCCGGGCTAGTCGGACAGTGCCAGCGAGAGCGCCTCGACGTAGCGGAGCGCGGCGAGCCTCGCCAGGGCGGGGTGGGCGCCCAGGGGAGCCGAGTAGGCGGCGCCCACGATGGACGCCGCGGGCGCGACCAGGGCTCCCTCGGGCTCGGCGCCGATCAGGTGCGGGGCGACGGCGATGGACGTGGCGCCGGCCGCGCGCAACTGCTCCGCGGCGGCCTTGACGGACGCCTCGTCGTTCAGTGAGGCGGTGAAGACGGGGGCCGCGAGCCGGGAGGCGAGGAGCACGCCGGTGACCTCGGCCTGCCGCACGGCCGTGGCGTCCCCCGGCGTGGCCACGATGACGCCGGACGCGGCGGTCACCATCGTCATCAGCCTGATCCGGTCGGCGCGGGCGAGGCCGGCGTCGGCGAGCCGGTCGTGCAGTGCCTCGGCGATGAGCGGGTGCGGGCCGAGCGGCTCGGCGGCGACCACGCGCACCGGGGCGGCCGTCACCGCGGCGTGGACGGCCGCGTCCAGTGCCGGGTCGGGCCCGGTGGACAGCGGGACGACCACGGCGGCTAGCCGGTCCTCCTCTTGGCGCAGCCCGGCGAGGACCGCGTGCAGGTTCGCCTCGTCCCCCTCCAGGTGCGCGATGTGGGCGGGCTGGCCGGTGTGCTCGATCTCGACGAGCCTGGCGAGCTCGGCGGCGATCTCGGTACCGGCCTGCCGGGCGGGGCCGGGAACGGCCAGGACGAGCGTGGGGGATCCGTGCGGCAGCAGGAAGGATTCGTCGCCGCGGTGCCGGCCGCCGCGGGGTGTGCGGCGCCGTCGCGACGGAAGTGCCTCGGATGCCTGGCTTTCGGGACTCACGGCGGGCATCGTAACGCCCCGCGGCCCGGAAGTCGGACTCCCGGCCCCGCCGGACGTGTTCGGCGGCCCGATGCGGGCGCCCTCGTTCCAGCCGCCGTCGTTGCCTGTATGAATCGTGGTCTCCTTCCCGTGCCGGCCGCGACGCGAGCGGTGGGTGAAGCAGCACAGTATGGCGCAACCACCCCCGGGTAACAGGGGGAAATGAAGTAAATTGTCCGGGTTTGCCGCTATCTCTTTGTGGAGGTTCGGTGTCCATGGCGCGGCAGGGCGCATACCCG
The DNA here is from genome assembly GCF_043198455.1 of Spirillospora sp. NPDC048824. Taxonomy (NCBI): domain Bacteria; kingdom Bacillati; phylum Actinomycetota; class Actinomycetes; order Streptosporangiales; family Thermomonosporaceae; genus Spirillospora; species Spirillospora sp. NPDC048824. The sequence continues at coordinate 74,395 of NZ_JBICUS010000016.1, forward strand.
CAGGTGACACGGAATGACGGCAATGCGTCCAAAAGGCGCCAAAGGGGTTGCGGGCCGGTCGCGCACCGCCTTTATGATCCAGGGATCCTCCGCGCCGGAACGTTCGAGGTCACATGGAATCCGCCCCATCCAGGGGGGACACCCCCCAGGAGCCCACGGTGAAGACCGATGGGCGTCACGGCCCGCTCCGCCGCCCGGACGCGCGTGCCGGCCGCCGGCGCACGCGCTCGATCCGCTCGAAGGCCACCGCGCTGCTCCTCGTACCGCTGCTGTCGCTCGTCGCGCTGTGGGGGCACGCCTCCACCGTCACCGCACGCGACGCGCTCGCCCAGCGCAGCTACCACACGATCGACCGCACGTTCTCGCCGAGCGGCCAGCGCGTCCTGGTGGAGCTGGCGAAGGAACGCCAGGTATCCGCCGTGTTCCTCAGCACCCCGCGCTCCGAGGCGCCGTCCGCGCCCAACGCGCTCGTCCTGCAGCGCACCCGCGTGGACGATGCCATCGCGCACTTCCGCCGCGAGGCCGCCTCCGAGGCCGCGCGCGACGCCACCACGGAGGAGATGGAGGAGCGCGTCTCCGACGTCCTGGAGGCGTTCGGCGGGCTCCCCGGGATCCGGTCCGCGGTCGACGACCGGTCCATCGAGCGGCTGACGGCGATCAACAGGTTCAGCACGATGGTCGACGACATGCACCGGCTGTACGACGGCCTGCTGGTCATCGACGACTCCGAGATCTACAACTGGACGCTGTCCACCCGGCACGCCCAGCGCGGCCTGGAGCTGCTGCAGCGCGAGAACGCGCTGATCGCCTCCGCCCTCGTCACCGACGGCCGGCTGACGGCGGCCGAGCACCGGCTGTTCGTGGAGATGGTGGGCGAGCAGCGCTGGCAGTGGATCAAGCAGCGCTCGCTGCTCGACCCGGAGGTCTACGCGACCGGGACCGCGCAGGTGTTCGCGTCCCCGGCGTACCAGGGCCTCCGGGAGATCGAGGACCGGATCGCCGACGCCGACCCGCGCAAGCCGCTCCCCGTCGGGAACGACGAGTGGCGCCGCACCGCGGAGCCGCTCGTGCTGATGATCAACAACATGGTGCTCGGCAACTCCGAGCGCGCGGCCGAGCGCGCCGACGAGGCCGGCCGGGACGCCTACATCGAGGTCGTCCTCGTCGGCGGCTTCGGCCTGCTGGTGGTGCTCCTGTCGGTGCTGATGTCGCTGCGGTTCGCGCGCGGGTTCGTCCGCGAGCTCGTCGGGCTGCGCGGCTCCGCGGAGGAACTGGCCGACCGCCGGCTGCCCGACCTCGTCGACCGGCTGAGCCGCAACGAGAGCGTGGACGTCGACGCGGAGGCGCCGCCCCTGGGCACCGGCCGCACCACCGAGGTCGCCCGGCTCGCCGAGTCGTTCTCCAAAGTGCAGCGCACCGCCGTCGACGCCGCCGTCGGCCAGGCCGAGCTGCGCGCCGGCGTCAGCCGCCTCTTCCTCAACATCGCCCGCCGCAACCAGTCGCTGCTGCACCGCCAGCTGACGATGCTGGACGGGCTGGAGAGCCGCGCCGAGGCCGACGACCTGGAGGACCTGTTCCGGATCGACCACCTCACCACCCGCATGCGGCGGCACGCGGAGAGCCTGATCATCCTGTCCGGCGCCACGCCGGGACGCGGCTGGCGGCATCCGGTGCGCATCGCCGACGTGCTGCGCGCCGCCGTCTCGGAGATCGAGGACTACACCCGCGCGACCGTCCTCACCGAGTCCGAGGACGGACTGATCGGCGCGGCGGTCACCGACGTCGTCCACCTGCTGGCCGAGCTGCTGGAGAACGCGGCGTCGTTCTCCCCGCCCAGCACCGAGGTGCGGGTGATGGCCGAGCGCGTCGGCACCGGATTCGCCGTCGAGATCGAGGACCGCGGCCTCGGCGTCAAGCCCGAGCTGCTCGACGAGGCCAACCGGCGGCTCGCCGAGCCGCCCGAGTACGACCTGGTCGACACCGACCAGCTCGGGTTGTTCGTCGTCGCGCGCCTGGCCGCCCGGCACAACGTCTCGGTGTCCCTGCAGCGGTCCCCGTACGGCGGCGTGACGGCGATCGTGCTGCTGCCGCACGAGCTCGTGGTACCCGCGGAGCACATGGCGGCGGCCATGCTGCCGCCAGGGCCCGAGCCCGATGAGGACCGCGCGCACGACGGCGGCGCGGACCCGGCGGCCGGCGGCGGGACGCTCACCGGCGAGGTCCAGGAGCCCGTCCTGGCGACCGCGCCGCGCTCCGATGCGGTCGTCCCGCTGCGCGAGGCCGAGCCGGCCGGGCGGGTCGCCTCCCTGCCCGCGGACGAGCCGCACCGGCGCCGCCGGCCCGCGGACGCCGGAGACCTTGAGGCGCCGCCCGTCCTGCCGGAGCTCGCCGGGCCCGCGAAGCCGTGGGACCTCCCCGGGAACACCGCGCCCGGCGTCCCGCCCGGCCCGGCCCCGAACCCGTGGTCGGACGACGCCGTCCCGCTTCCGCGGGACGAGCCGTCCCGGCCGTCCGGGGACGCCGCCCGTTCCCGGGGTGACGCGTACGACATCGTGGACGCTGAAGAAGTCGTCGACGCCGATGCGGTGGTGGACGCGGACGCCCAGGAGGACTGGGAGCCCGCGGGAACCCACGCCGGCCTGCCCCGGAGGGTGCGGCAGGAGAACCTGGCTCCCCAACTGCGCAAGAGACCCCCGCCACCCCCGCCGCGCATGGGCGGAGGCGTGTCCGGGGGCATCGCACGCTCGCCCGAGGAGGCACGTTCGCTGATGGCATCGATACAACAGGGATGGCGGCGCGGACGCGCGTCGGACGTGGGCGATGAGGAGACGCGATGATGCACGACACCGTGACCGGCGAGCTGAACTGGCTGCTCAACGACTTCGCCGAGCGGGTGACGGCGGTGCGGCAGGCGGTGATCCTGTCCCGGGACGGGCTGGCGATCGCCGCGTCCACCGAGCTCGGCCGTGAGGACGCCGAGCACCTGTCCGCGCTGGCCTCCGGGGTGCAGAGCCTCGCGCGCGGCGCGGGCCGGCACTTCGCCGGCGGGAACGTCCGCCAGACCATCATCGAGATGGACGCGCTGCTGCTGTTCGTGACCGCCGCCGGCGACGGCACCTGCCTCGCGGTGCTCGCCGAGGCGGAGGCCGACGCGGGCCTCGTCGCCTACGAGATGGCGGTGCTGGTCAAGCGGGTCGGCCAGCATCTGCAGGCGACCCCCAGATTCGGAGCCGGGCACGAAGCGGCGGGTGAGGGCTTCGGGGGCGCCGGGGGGTCCTCGCCGAGGGGTCTGTGACCGATGTCCCCGTCGGCAGAGCGGTGGCTGGACCGGGAGGCCGGTCCGGTCGTGCGTCCGTACGCCATGACCCGGGGACGGACCCGTCCCGAGGGTGCGGGCTTCGAGCTGATCGCGGTCGTGGCGGCCACCGGCACCCCGCCGGGGAACCGGCTGCGCTACAGCCCCGACCACACGCGGGTGCTGCGCGGCTGCGCGCGTCCCGTCCCGGTCGTCGACCTGTCGGCCGACCTCGGCCTGCCCCTCGGCGTCGTCCGGGTCCTGCTCGGCGACCTGCGGGACGAGGGCCTGATCACGGTGGTCGCCGCGGTGGAACCCGCGCGGGGCCGCCGTCCACCCAACGGAGTGCTGAGGGAGGTGCTCAATGGCCTACGCGCCCTCTGAGGAGACCGGCACGAGCGCGCGCCCCCTCGTCACGACGAAGATCCTCATCGCCGGCGGGTTCGGCGTCGGCAAGACCACGATGGTCGGCTCGATCAGCGAGATCAGGCCGCTGCACACCGAGGAGCCGCTGACCGAGCGCGGCGTCGGGGTCGACGACGTGGCCGGCGTCGGCGCGAAGACGACCACGACCGTCGCGATGGACTTCGGCCGGATCACCCTGTCGGAGCAACTGCTCCTCTACCTGTTCGGTACGCCCGGCCAGGAGCGGTTCTGGTTCATGTGGGACGAGCTGGCGACGGGCGCGATCGGCGCGGTCGTCCTGGCGGACACGCGGCGGCTGACCGGCTGCTTCCCCGCCATCGACTACTTCGAGCGGCGCGGCCTCCCGTTCGTCGTGGCGGTCAACTGCTTCGACGGGCACCGCTCGCACAGGCCCGAGGACGTCGCGATCGCGCTCGACCTGGACCCGGACGTCCCGGTGCTGCTGTGCGACGTCCGGCGCCGCGAGTCGTCCAAGCAGGTTCTGGTCGCGCTGATGGAGCACGTCCTGAGCTGGCCCGACCCGCCCGAGGAGCAGGACGGCGCCCGATCTCCGGACCACCGGGAACCCGCTACGTAGTAGGCTCCCGCACACCCCCGTACTCCACGCATCGGGAGGTTTCCCCCGCATGTTCCGCCCACGAGCGCCGAAGCTGTGATGGCCCCGCGTCTCTCCTCCATCCGAGCGAGGATCACCCTGCTGGTCCTCGTGCCGCTGCTGGCGCTGGCCTCGCTGTGGGTGTTCGTCACCGGCATCACCTACGGCGACGCGCACCAGCTCCTGCAGAGCAGGACCTTCCAGCAGAACGCCGTGCTGCCCACGCAGCGGCTCATCGACGGACTGCAGAACGAGCGGCGCCTGTCGATGGCCGTGCTCGGCGGCGCCCGGCCGGCGGATCCCGGAGCGATGCGGGCGCGGCGGCAGGCGACCGACAAGGCGGCCGAGGAGGTCCGCGCGGGCAGCCGGCACGAGGGCATGCGGGAGGCGATCCTGCCCGAGGTCGTCGCCCGGCTGGACGGGCTCGTCGACAAGCTCGACGGTCTCGGGCAGCTGCGCCGCAGCGTGGACCAGCGGGCCGCCGGCCGCGCCCACGTGCTGGGCGAGTACAACGTGCTGATCGACGCCGGCTTCGCGATGTACAGCGCGACCACGCCGTCGGAGGGGTCCATCACCGCGCGCGCCCGCACGCTCACCTCGTTCGGCCGCGCCCGCGAGTACCTGGCGCGCGAGGACGCCCTGCTGACCGGGGCGCTCGCCGCCGGACGGATCACCAACGCCGAACGGACCGAGTTCGCCAAGCTCGTCGGGGCGCACCACACGATCCACACGGACAACGGGCGCGACCTGCCCGACGCGCACCGCGCCCACTTCGAGCGGCTCATGGCCTCGACGGCCTTCGTGCAGCTCATGAAGATGGAGAACCAGGTCATCAACGGCGCCGAGCCGCCGGCGGCCGCCGAGCGCAGGGCCCGCTCCCCGAGAGGGACGCAGGGAAGCGGCACACAGCCGGCGCAGGCCGGCGCGCGCGACGAGCCCGTCATCGAGCCCTCCGACTGGCGCTCCGTCGCCGACACCGTCAACGGCCGGCTCTTCGAGCTGGAGAACGACGTCCTCGACGACGTCACCGACCACGCCCAGGGCGTCGCGGTCGGCACCTTCACGCGGCTCGCCCTCGCCGGCGGCCTCGGGCTGGTCGCGATCGTGCTGTCGTCCTTCATCGCGGTCCGGGTCTCCCGGCGGCTGGTGCGCGAATGCCGCGCGCTCGCCGGCGGCGTGGTCGACTTCACCCACCGGCGGCTGCCGAAGCTCGCCGAGGACATCCGCGCCGGGCGGGCCGCCGAACCCGAGCCGGAGCCCGCGGCCGACTACCGCATCGACGAGATCCGGCAGATCGCCGGGTCGTTCGACCGCGCCCGCGAGGCCGTCGTCCGGGCGGCCGAGGGCGAGGTCGCGGCCCAGCGCGGCATCAGCGAGGTGTTCGTCAACCTCGCGCGCCGCAACCAGGCGCTGCTGCACCGCCAGCTCAGCCTGCTGGACACCATGGAACGCCGCACCGAGGACCCGTCGGAGCTGTCGGACCTGTTCCGGCTCGACCACCTCGCCACCCGGATGCGGCGGCACGCCGAGGGCCTGGTCATCCTCGCCGGCAAGACGGCCGGCCGCGGCTGGCGCCGCCCGGTGCCGCTCGTGGACGTGGTCCGCGGCGCCGTCGCCGAAGTCGAGGACTATCCGCGGGTCCGGGTGCAGCCGCTGCCGCGCGTCGCGCTGCTCGGCTCCGCCGTCGCCGACACCATCCACCTGCTCGCCGAGATCGTGGAGAACTCCACGACGTTCTCGCCGCCGCAGTCGCCGGTGCGGGTCAGCGGCCACCCGGTCGCCAACGGCTTCGCGATCGAGGTCGAGGACCGCGGCCTCGGGATGACCGAGGAGGCGCTGCGCACCGCCAACGCGCGGCTCGCCCGTCCGCCCCAGTTCGACCCGTCCGACAGTGCGCAGCTCGGGCTGTTCGTCGTGGCGCGGCTGGCCCAGCGGCACGGAATCCAGGTCACGCTCCGCCAGTCCCCGTACGGGGGGACGACCGCGATCGCGCTGATTCCCGGCTCGCTCATCGTCGCCGACGCCGAGCCCGAGCCGGTCGCGCGCCGCGTCACGGGGCCCATGCAGACGCTCCCGGGTCCGGCCGTGGCCCTGTCGGCGCCCGTGCGTCCGGCCGTCGAGGCGGGCGCCGCCGAGCCGCGCCGGGCCGAGCCGGACGGCGTCGTGCGGCTCGTCGAGCCCGTCCAGCCCGATCTCGTCCAGCCGGAGCCGGCGCCCGAGCCCGCCGAGGCGAGTGCCGAGGCGCCGCCGGAGCCCGCGGCGCCGGAGGCTCCCGGTGGGCTGCCCAAGCGCAGGCGGCAGCAGCATCTGGCGCCCCAGCTGAAGAAGCGGGTGGACGAGCACCTGGCCGCCCAGGGCATGCCGCCGCCCGTGGAGCCCGCGCCGCCGCCGGAGCCCGCCGGCCCGCCGTCCGCGCCGGAAGCGGCCGGGATGCCGCTCGCCGCACCCGTGCCGATGGACGCCGTGCCGATGGACGCCGTGCCGGTGGACGAGGGCCCGGCGGACGAGCGGCAGGTGGACGAGCGGCAGGTGGACGACGGGCGCTCGCCCGACACGATGGCATTGATGATGTCCGCCATGCAGCGTGGCTGGCAGCGTGGCAGGCAGGAAGCGGCCGACGCCGAGGCGGAGGCCGTGCGAAACCCAGCCGACCAGGAGGACGACACCCCATGACACAAGCCCAGTACCCCGGCGCGGAGGTCCCGGGCGGAGCCGGCGGTGAACTGAACTGGCTGCTCGACGGCCTCGTCCAGCGTGTCGCCGCGGTGCAGAACGCGGTAGTGCTGTCGAGCGACGGACTCCGCATGGCCTCGTCGAGCGGACTGGCCCGCGAGGAGTCCGACCATCTGGCCGCCGTGGCCGCCAGCTTCCAGAGCCTCGCGCGCGGGGCGGGGGAGTCGTTCGGCGGCGGACCGGTGCGGCAGACGATCGTGGAGATGGAGTCGTCGTTCCTGTTCGTCACCGCCGCCGGGCACGGCGCCTGCCTGGCCGTCCTCGCCTCCGCCGACGCCGACCTCGGTGTCATCGCCTACGAGATGGCGATGCTCGTCACCCGCGTCGGGCAGCACCTGTCGGCCAATCCGCGGGTGGCCGCGGCCAAGCCCGGCGGCGTCTGAGGTGGAGGGGCGAGGCGGCGCCTGGTACGACGACGACGCGGGGCCCGTCGTCCGCCCGTACGCGCTCACCGGTGGCCGGACGCACTACGACGGCGTCGAGTTCGATCTGGTGGCACTGATCGTCGCGGCGGACCCGCCGGCGTCCGCCGACGACGGCCCCGCACTTCCGGCGTCCCCGTGGGCGCAGGAGCCGGAACATGACATGATCTTGGAGCTTTGCCGCACCCCGTTGTCGGTCGCCGAGATAGCGTCGGATCTGGAACTTCCCCTCGGGGTCGTCCGTGTCCTGCTCGGCGACCTGCTCGACCACTCGCTGATTCAGGTCCGGCGTCCCGCGCCGGTGGCGCAGTTCCCCGGCGAGCGCGTACTCAAGGAAGTGATCGATGGAATCCGTGCGCTCTGACGCGGTCGCCCCCCCGGGCGAATCCGCGCTGACGGTCAAGATTCTCGTGGCCGGTGGTTTCGGCGTCGGCAAGACCACCCTGGTGAGCGCGGTCAGCGAGATCCGTCCGCTGCGCACCGAGGAGGCGCTCACCGAGAAGAGCATCGGGATCGACGACACCACGGCCGTCGCGTCCAAGACGACGACGACCGTGGCGATGGACTTCGGGCGGATCACCCTGCCGAACGGCCTGGTGCTGTTCGTGTTCGGGACGCCCGGCCAGGACCGGTTCTGGTTCATGTGGGACGAGCTGGCCAAGGGCGCGCTCGGCGCCGTCGTCCTCGTGGACACCCGCCGCCTGGCGGACTGCTTCGCCTCGGTCGACTACTTCGAGCGGCGCGGCGTCCCGTTCATCATCGGCGTCAACCGGTTCGACGGGTCGGGGCAGCACACGGCCCAGCAGGTCCGGGACGCGCTCGACCTGTCCCCCGACATCCCGGTGATCTCCTGCGACGTGCGCGACAGGGAGGACGCCAAGCGGGTCCTCATCACCCTCGTCGAGCACATCATGCGCACCATGAGCGGCCGCCAGTACGCATAGCGCTTGAGCACGTGGCCCCTGGACCCTCTGGTCCGGGGGCCTTCGTGTGTGCGCTGGTCCGCGACTTTGTCCTTTGAGTGGAAGAAGTTCGATTGGTCTAGAGGAAAGGTCTTCTCAAAGCAGCGAAAGCCGGTTACGGTCTCGCCATGAGACCGGAGTCACACGACCCCGGACCGGCTCCGAGAGGACGGGCGTGATGCGCATGTCGGCTCGTCCGCAGAACGTTCATCAGGCGCGCCTGCTGCGGCTCCTGCGTGACGAGGGCCCGCGCTCGCGCGCCGAGCTGGGCGACGTGGTGAGGCTGTCGCGGTCGAAGCTGGCCGTGGAACTGGACCGGCTCGTCGAACTCGGGCTGGTCGAGGGCGCGGGGCTGGCCGCGTCCCGCGGCGGGCGGCGGTCGGGGATCGTGCGGCTGTCGCCGGACCTGCGGTTCGTCGCCTTCGACATCGGCGCCACCTCGATCGACGTCGCCGTGACCGACGGCACCATGGAGGTGCTCGGGCATGTCAGCGAGGAGTGCGACGTCCGGCAGGGTGCGACCGTCGTGCTCGACCGGGCCCTCGACCTGCTCGGCAAGCTGCGCGACGAGGGCCTGACCGCGCAGGTGCACGGCACCGGGATCGGCGTGCCCGGGCCGGTCAGCTTCCGGGACGGCATGCCGGTCGTCCCGCCGATCATGCCCGGCTGGGACCGGTTCCCGGTGCGGGACGCGATCGGGCAGGAGCTCGGCTGCCCGGTGCTGGTCGACAACGACGTGAACCTCATGGCGCTCGGTGAACTGCATGCCGGGCTGGCCCGCTCCGTCGACGACTTCCTGCTCGTCAAGATCGGCACCGGCATCGGCTGCGGCATCGTCGTGGACGGCGCCATCTACCGCGGCGTGTCCGGCAGCGCCGGCGACATCGGCCACATCCGCGTCGACGACGACGGCCCCATCTGCGCGTGCGGCAACGCCGGCTGCCTGGAGGCCTACTTCGGCGGCGCGGCGCTCGCCCGGGACGCGGAGGCGGCCGCCCGGTCGGGCCGGTCACCGCAGCTCGCCGCGCTGCTGGAGACCCACGGGCAGCTGTCGGCCGTGCACGTCGGCGAGGCCGCCGCCGCGGGCGACCCGGTCGCCGTGCAGATCATCCGTGCGGGCGGCCGGCATGTCGGGCAGGTGCTCGCCGGGCTGGTCAGCTTCTTCAACCCCGGGCTCGTCATCATCGCGGGCGGCGTCGCCGGTCTCGGCCACGCGCTGCTCGCCGAGATCCGCAGCGTCGTCTACCGCCGGTCCGCCCCGCTCGCGACCGGCAACCTCCCGATCGTGCTGTCCGAACTCGCCGGGGCCGCCGGCGTGGTCGGCGGCGCCCGACTCATCAGCGACCACGTCTTCTCCGCGTCCTGACCCACTTCTCCACCGAGGAGACCCGATGGGCTCGCCCGAAACCGAACCCCTGCTGCTGATGCGCGGCATCGTCAAGCAGTTCCCCGGCGTCCGCGCCCTGGACGGCGTCGACCTCGACGTCCGTCCCGGCGAGGTGCACTGCCTGCTCGGGCAGAACGGCGCCGGGAAGTCGACGCTCATCAAGGTGCTCGCCGGCGCGCACCAGCCGGACGAGGGCGAGATCCTGTTCGCCGGGGAGCCGGTGCGGCTCGCCGGGCCGACAGCCGCGATGCGGGCCGGCATCGCGACCATCTACCAGGAACTCGACCTGGTGGACGGGCTGTCGGTCGCGGAGAACATCTTCCTCGGCCACGAGAAGGCCACGTTCGGCTTCACCCGGCGCGGCGACGCGGAGAAGGCCGCGCGTGAGCTGCTCGGCCGGCTCGGGCACGCGGAGATCCCGCCGCGCCGCGAGGTGGGACGGCTGCCGGCGGCGGGCAAGCAGGTCGTCAGCATGGCCCGCGCCCTGTCGCACGAGGCCCGCATCCTCGTGATGGACGAGCCGTCCGCCGCGCTCGCCCACGACGAGGTGGACAACCTGTTCCGCATCATCCGGGAGCTGACCTCCGCCGGCGTCGCGGTCATCTACATCTCGCACCGCCTGGAGGAGATCCGCGAGATCGGCGACCGGGTGACGGTCCTCAAGGACGGCAGGGCCGTCGCCGTCGGGCTGCCCGCCCGGACCACGTCCACCGACAGGATCGTCTCGCTGATGACGGGCCGGGACGTCGAGTACGTCTTCCCGGAGCGCCCGAGGCCCCCGCGCGACGACGACCGGCCCGAGGTGCTCCGCGTCGAGAACCTGGCGCTTCCCGGCGCCTTCGAGGACGTGTCGCTCACCGTCCGCGCCGGCGAGATCGTCGGGCTCGCCGGGCTCGTCGGCTCCGGACGCTCGGAGATCCTGGAGACCGTCTACGGCGCGCGGCGTCCCGCACGGGGGCGGGTGCTCGTCGACGGCCGGCCGGTCCGCCCCGGCGACACCGGCGCGGCGGTGCGGCGCGGCATGGGCATGGCGCCCGAGGAGCGCAAGAGCCAGGCGCTGCTGATGAACGAGACCGTCGCCGGGAACGTCAGCGTCGCCGGCCTGTCCCGGTACGCCTCGTTCGGCTGGCTCAACCGCCGCCGCGAGGTCGCCGACGTGCGCCGCCAGATCGAGGCGCTCGACATCCGCCCGCCCGACCCGAAACGCCCGGTCGTGACGCTGTCGGGCGGCAACCAGCAGAAGGTGGTGCTGGCGCGCTGGCTGCTCGGGGCCGCCGATCTGCGGCTGCTGATCCTGGACGAGCCGACCCGCGGTGTGGACGTCGGCGCCCGCGCCGAGCTGTACGCGGTGATCCGCGAACTGGCCGGACGCGGCATCGGGGTGCTGCTGGTGTCCAGCGAGGTCCCCGAGGTGCTCGGGCTCGCCGACCGGGTCCTCGTCATCCGCGAGGGGCGGGTCGTCCACACCGGCGACGCCCGCGACCTCGACGAGGCCACCGTGCTCAACATGATCATGGAAGGGAGCGCCCTGTGACCGCGCGTCATTCTGAGGGGACGACCCCCCAGACCCCCCGGAAGGACACGGGGCATTCCGAGGGGACGACCCCCCAGACCCCCCGGAAGGACACGGGGCATTCCGAGGGGGACACCCCCCGGTCCGGCGGGGCGCCCGTCTCGCTGACCAAGAAGGCCGGGGCCGGCGGGCCGTGGCGGCCGTTCGCCAGGGGCGGCGGCGCGGCGCGGTGGCCCGGCGAGATCCACCATCTCGGGCTGGCCGCCGCGCTGGTGCTGCTCGCGGGAGTCGGGCTGGCGACCCAGCCCGACAACTTCGCCACGTCCGGGAACATGGTCGCCATCCTGGTGCTCGCCGCCACCATCGGCGTGATCACCGTCGGCCAGACGTTCGTGATCATCGGTGGCGGGATCGACCTGTCCGTCGGGTCGGTGATGGCGCTGGCGTCGGTGTGGGCGACGACCGTGGCGACGCAGTCGTACGGCCCGGCGGTGATGGCCCTGTGCGCGATCCTCGTCGGGACCGGCACGGGCGTCGTGACCGGGCTGCTGATCTCCTACGGGCGGATGGTGCCGTTCATCGTCACCCTCGCGATGCTCGTCGCGGCGCGGGGGCTGGCGCAGCGGATGTCGGACCGCAGGACGCAGCTCATCCGTCCCGAGAACGACGCCCTCGTGGCGCTGTCCACGACCAAGATCCTCGGGTTGCCGCTGGTCGTGTACATCTTCGCGGCGGTCGGGCTGGCCGGCTGGCTGCTGCTCAACCGCACCACGTTCGGCCGCCGGACGTTCGCGGTCGGCGGCAACCCCGAGGCGGCACGGCTCGCCGGCATCGACGTCCGCCGCCACACCTTGTCGCTGTACGCGCTGTCGGGGTTCTGCTGCGGAATCGCCGCGATCATCATCATGGCGCGGACCACCACCGGCTCCAGCACCCACGGCGACCTGTACGAACTGGACGCGATCGCCGCCGTCATCATCGGCGGCACGCTGCTCACCGGCGGGCGCGGCACCGTCGTCGGGTCGATCCTCGGCGTGCTGGTGTTCACCCTCATCACCAACCTGTTCATCCTGAACGGCCTGCAGACCAGCGACCAGCTGATCGCCAAGGGCGCCATCATCGTGGGCGCCGTGCTGCTGCAGCGACGCGGGCTTCGCTCGCCCACCTGACACCCCCTGCCAGCCCACCCCTCAATCAGGAGCACGACATGCGTGAACAGCGCCCGCATCAGCAGGGCCCCCGTCCCACCCGCAGAGGCGTCCTGTTCGGCGGCGCCGTCGTCGCGGCCGGCGGTCTGGCCGCGGCCTGCACCGGCAACTCCGAGAGCGGCGACTCCGGCACGTCCCCGCAGGCCGGCACGCTGGCCGGCGACAACGACAAGCCGGGCAAGAAGGTCACCGTCGGGTTCTCCGCGCCCGCCGCGGACCACGGCTGGATCGCGGCGATCGCCAAGAACGCCGAGGCGCAGGCCAAGAAGTACTCCGACGTGACGTTCAAGCCGGTGGAGCCGACCAACGACATCAACCAGCAGATCTCCGCCGTTGAGTCGCTGATCAGGGCGAAGGTCAACGTCCTGGTGATCCTGCCCAACGACGGCGAGCAGCTCAACCAGGTCGGGCGCAAGGCGATGGACGCCGGCATCCCGGTCGTCAACCTCGACCGCGTCTTCCCCGACAACCTGTCGTACCGGACGTGGGTCGGCGGCGACAACTACGGCATGGGCGTCTCCGCCGGCAACTACATCGGCAAGAAGCTCAAGGACAAGGGCGTCGCCGACCCGGTCATCGTGGAGATCCAGGGCATCGCGACGCTGCCGCTGACCCAGGACCGCAGCAAGGGCTTCGCGGACGCGCTGAAGTCCTACGGCTTCTCCGTCACCGCCAAGCAGGACGCGAAGTTCACCGTCGAGTCCGGCAACCAGGTCGCCTCCAACCTCCTCCAGGCGCACAGCAAGATCGACGCCGTCTGGAACCACGACGACGACCAGGGCGTCGGCGTGCTCGCCGCGATCAAGCAGTCCGGCCGCAAGGAGTTCTTCATGGTCGGCGGCGCCGGGTCCGCCAACGCGATGCGGGAGATCAAGGCCGGCGGCGTGCTGGAGGCGACCGTCACCTACTCGCCGACGATGGCGGCCTCCGCGATCAAGCTGGGCCGGTTGATCGCGCAGGGCAAGGGGATGGCCGACCTGGTCGAGCTGCAGGTGCCGCAGTCGATCACACTGGCGTCCGAGACGATCACCAAGGACAACGTCGACCGCTACATGCCGCTCGGCTTCGAGTCCTGAGCGACGGGGGCGCCGGCGCGTCCGCCCCGTCCGGGGTGGACGCGCCGGCCAGACAGAGAGGTGAGCAGGATATGACGACCGTCGGAGTCGGGATGGTCGGGCACGCGTTCATGGGACGCGCCCACTCCCAGGCGTGGCGCAGCGTCGGGCCGTTCTTCGGGCCGCCGCTGACCCCGGTCATGACCGCGCTGGCCGGGCGTTCCGCCGAGCGCGCCGGCGCGGCCGCCGCGTCGCTCGGGTGGGCGTCGGTGGAGACCGACTGGAAGGAGCTGCTCCGCCGCGACGACGTCCAGCTCGTCGACATCTGCACGCCGGGCGACAGCCACGCCGAGATCGCGGTAGCCGCGCTCGACGCGGGCAAGCACGTGCTGTGCGAGAAGCCCCTCGCCAACTCCGTCGCGGAGGCCGAGGCGATGGCCGCCGCCGCGGACCGGGCCCGCGAGCGCGGCATCCGGTCGATGGTCGGGTTCAACTACCGGCGCGTCCCCGCGGTCACCCTCGCCCGCCGGCTGGTCGCCGACGGGCGGATCGGGACCGTCCGGCACATCCGGGCCCAGTACCTCCAGGACTGGCTGACCGACCCGCAGGCCCCGTTCAACTGGCGGATGGACCGGAACAGGGCCGGGTCGGGCGCGCTCGGCGACATCGCCTCGCACATCGTCGACACCGCGCAGTTCATCACCGGGCACAGGGTGACGGGGGTGTCGGCGACGCTGGAGACCTTCGTCCCGGAACGCCCCGCGCCCGGGGGCGGCACCGCCCAGGTCACCGTGGACGACGCCGCCCTGTTCATCGGCCGCACCGACGGCGGAGCGCTCGCCTCCTTCGAGGCCACCCGCGCCGCCACCGGACGCAAGAACGCGCTGCGCATCGAGGTCAGCGGCTCGTCCGGCGCCCTGTACTTCGACCTGGAGTCGCTGAACGAACTGTGGTTCTACGACGGGACGGAGGACGGGGCGACCGCGGGGTTCCGGCGCATCGTCGTCACCGAACCCGTCCACCCCTACACCGGGAACTGGTGGCCGCCCGGCCACGTGCTCGGCTACGAGCACACCTTCACCCACCAGATGGCCGACCTGCTCACGGCGATCGCGGACGACACCGACCCCAGCCCCTCGTTCGCCGACGGCCTCCGGATCCAGCGCGTCCTCGCCGCCGTCGCCGACAGTGCGGCGTCCCGGCGCTGGGTCGACATCGAAGGGAGCGACTGACATGGCACGACCGATCACCCTGTTCACCGGCCAGTGGGCAGACCTGCCGTTCGAGGAGGTCTGCCGGCTCGCGTCCGGCTGGGGCTACGAGGGACTGGAGATCGCCTGCTGGGGCGACCATTTCGAGGTGGACAAGGCCCTCGCCGACGACACCTACATCCCGCGCAGACTGGAGACGCTCGCCAAGCACGACCTGAAGGTCTGGGCGATCTCCAACCACCTCGTCGGCCAGGCCGTCTGCGACAACCCGGACGAGCGCCACCAGGCGATCCTGCCGGAGCGGATCTGGGGCGACGGCGAGGCCGAGGGGATCCGCCGGCGCGCCGCCGCCGAGATCGAGGACACCGCCCGCGCCGCCGCGAAGCTCGGCGTCGACACCGTCATCGGCTTCACCGGCTCCTCGATCTGGCACACGGTCGCGATGTTCCCGCCGACCCCCGAGGCGATGGTCGAACGCGGCTACGCCGACTTCGCCGACCGCTGGAACCCCATCCTGGACGTGTTCGACGAGGTCGGCGTCCGGTTCGCGCACGAGGTCCACCCGAGCGAGATCGCCTACGACTACTGGACGACCGTGCGGACGCTGGAGGCGATCGGGCACCGTCCCGCGTTCGGCCTCAACTTCGACCCGTCCCACTTCGTCTGGCAGGAACTCGACCCGGTCGGCTTCCTGTTCGACTTCCGCGACCGGATCTACCACGTCGACTGCAAGGACACCAAGGTCCGCACCGGCGACGGCCGCCGCGGACGCCTCTCGTCCCACCTGCCGTGGGCGGACCTGCGGCGCGGCTGGGACTTCATCTCCACCGGCCGCGGCGACGTCCCCTGGGAGGACGTCTTCCGCGCCCTCAACTCGATCGGCTACACCGGCCCCATCTCGGTCG
This sequence comes from Spirillospora sp. NPDC048824, assembly GCF_043198455.1. Lineage (NCBI taxonomy): Bacteria > Bacillati > Actinomycetota > Actinomycetes > Streptosporangiales > Thermomonosporaceae > Spirillospora > Spirillospora sp. NPDC048824. The sequence continues at coordinate 90,107 of NZ_JBICUS010000016.1, forward strand.
AGTGGGAGGACGCCGGCATGGACCGCCTGCAGGGCGCCCCCGAGGCGCTGGAGTTCGTCCGCGCCCTCAACGCGATGGAGATCCCGGCGTCGTCCTTCGATTCGGCGTTCTCGTCCGACTGAGTCCATGGACCTGCGGTGCGCCGGCCCCGTGAGGCCACGCACGGGGCCGGCGCACCGCACCTTCACGACGCGACCCGGGCGCCGTCCCGGGCCGAGCAGACGGTGCGCCCGCGCCGCAAGCCGGTGCGCTGAGCGGGGTCAGGGCAGGGCGCGGAAGTCGGCGAAGTCGAAGCCGGGGGAGACCACGCAGCTGACCAGGACCTCCTCGCCGCCGGACGGGCGGGCGGCCTGCCACACGCCCGCCGGCACGACGGCCTGCGGGACCTGCCCGCCCGCCACGTCCGCGCCCAGCGTGACCGTTTCCGGGGTCGCGGACGGCCACTCGCCGCCGCCGCCGAGGAACAGCGCCAGCGGGCCTCCCCGATGCCACAGCCACACCTCCGCCGACCGGACGACATGCCACATGGACTCCTCGCCGGGCGGCAGCAGGAAGTAGATGCCGGTGGCGCTGGCCCGCTCGCCCGGATAGCCGCCCGGGGTGAACGCCACGTCCGACCGCCACGTCTCCCGGTACCAGCCGCCCTCGGGGTGCGGCAGCAGATCGAGGGCCTCCGCCGTCGCGGGACGATCGAGCATCGCGACGTGCCGCCCGTCAGGGCCGCGCCGCAGGTACCGGACGCGGACCGCCGTCGTCCGGTCGATCACCCCGCGTCCCGGCACGGCACCCGGCGCCGGATCCAGCGTGACGGCGACGACCTGCCCGTCCCCGAACACGTCGTCGGCGACGGCCAGCGCGGCGGCGTCGTCCGGTGCCCACACCGCCCCGGCCTCGGACAGAACGAACCGCGGGCCGGGCTGGGCCCGCCAGGCGTCAAGCGTCGTCAGCAGCAGCACTCATCGAGCCTAGACGGTCAAGACGATCTTGCCGGTGACCCGCCCGAAGCATCCCGAAGTCAACGGAAGCAGCCCCGAGGCAGGCCGTTCCGTTTCCGACGTCGCCTCCACGCCTGACTCGTGTGGTGCGGCACGGGCTGCGCGCCGATGGCCGCCACCGCGCCTGTGAGGTCATGGCAGGGCCGCAGCGGGTCACCGGTCGACGTGACGAACCACGGCACGCCACCGACTCCGGCTTTGACCTGGATGCTTTGTCCGCGCCGTGCCAGGTCGGGCGGAAGTATCCGCAGCTTTTCCGGGTCCTCAAGACGAGCCGACCAGCCGGTGGCGGTGAGTGCGGAGGCGAGGGCGGCGAGGTACTGTGCGGCGTTCACGCGTCCCACCACACCACGGCGCCGGTTCCCTCGTCCCGCCATGCCTCGGCGACCGTCCTGAGGTGGACGTAGCGGACGCGGCCGAGCGGGTCGAGCGCGACGCGGCGGACCGTCCCCCAGCCGTCGGGACCGCCGTCGCGGAGCACCTGGTGGACGTTGCGCATCGCGGCGTCCCGGTCGTCCGTCACTCCGGCCCACCCGGCGTCCCGGCCCCGGACGTCCCAGACGAAGATCTTGCGCGGCGGGCCCGCGGGTGTCGGCTCGGTCACCGTGCCGCCCGTGTGATGGCCACCCTGATCTGGGACGCCGCCGCGTCCAATTCGTTCGCGGGACGGATCAGCGCGCTGGTGCGGACGTCGTAGAACCACCACTGCCCGTCGCGGTAAAGGCACCCGACCGTGGCCGCACGTCCGGGGACCTTGTGCGGGATGACGTTGAGGACCGGATAACCGTCGACCGACGTGAAGGCCGTGAGCAACCCCGCGACCCGGACGAACCTCTCGTTGAGCCGGACCAGGAAGGTGATCCGCTCCCTCTGCGGGACCGGCGCACCAGGACGGCGCGCGGCCTGCGGCTCTGGAGGGGGCGGCGGGATGACGCGTCCCCCGGAACGCCGTTCGTGCGCTCCCACGTGATCACCCTCCAGGGATCCGGCGAGTGGGGGTCGTGATTCTCAGGATCATCCTCCGCCTGTGTATTCGGACATATTTCATGTCTGGGATGAATTGCTCTGCCGGAGGTGATCGAGTTTCTTGTTCGAGGGGGAGAATATTTCGAGTCACCTCTGCGGCGAGGTCGAGTAGAGCACCATGAAGACGCGAACTGCAAGACTTAAAGCGAATTTGCTAATGAAGAATTCGCAGGTCAGGGCCCATGTTGCAGATCATGCCGACCGATGCTTTCATTTCGAGTGAAAGACGACCCCGAATAGAGGTGATGTCAAATGCCGGCGCCCCCGACCGGATCGACCGTCCCCCGAAGGCAACTCGGCCGCCATCTGCGCCAACTGCGGACAGATGCGCGCATGACGGTACAAGCAGCCGCGAATGCGCTCGAATGGTCCGAGGCGAAGATGTGGCGCATCGAGACCGGGCAGACGTCGCTGCGGTCCCACGATGTGGAGCTCATGTGTCGGGTGTACGGAGCGCCCCGCGACCTGAAGGCGGCCCTGATGGGCCTCGCCAGGGAGACCAAGGAAAAGGGATGGTGGAACGCCTACGGCGACGTGATCCCGGACAGCTTCGACCTCTACATCGGCCTTTAGGAAGCGGCACAGACCTTTGAGCATTACTCGCCCGAGCTCGGCCGGCGCCCATCGGGGGCTCGACACCGGACCGTTCATCCTGATGCGGTTCCTGACCACTGGAGACGGCCGCAGCCACGAGCCGCCCACGGTGTACGTGCAAGGCTTCACCGGGGCTCTGTATCTTGACAAACCCCACGAGATCGACCGCTACGCCGACGCGTTCGCGGTCATATGGAACGACGCTCTCCCGGAGGACGAGAGTTCGGCGCTGTTCCTGCGAGTAGCAAGGGAGATGGACGGACGATGAATGCCGGCTTCACGGCTGCGGCCTGGCGCAAGAGCAGCCGCAGCAACTCCGACCAGGATTGCGTCGAGATCGCGCAGGGCATGGCCTGGCGCAAGAGCACTCGCAGCAACTCCGACCAGGAGTGCGTCGAGGTCGCGCAGCTGGCGGCCGCCGTCGGTGTCCGGGACAGCAAGAACCCGGAGGGCGGCCACCTCGCCATGGACCGCACCGCCTTCGGTGACCTGTTGGTCAAGGTCAAGGCGGGCGACCTGGACCTCTGACCGAGGCGCCGGCCTTGGCCGGTCGTTCGCCCGCGCCTGCGGACCGCGACCGCGGGCGGGGCGGACGTCAGGGCGCGGCAACCGCGAGGATGACCTCCACCAGGCGGACGGAGGGCGATCACGCACCCTCGTATACCCAGGCTCGGCCGGTCTGCCGGTACTCCTCCACCGGGATCGGGTCGACTCCGGTTCGCATCCGGGCGGTGTACAGCAGGCCGTCGAGATGGTCGATCTCGTGGTGGATGAGGCGGGCGAGGCCGCGCGTGTACTCGATGGTCACCCTTGCGCCGGTCAGAGCCGTGGCCTCGACGGTGATCTTCAAAGGGCGGGGAACCAGACCACGGACGTCGAAGAAGCTCAGGCAGCCCTCGTACTGCTCGTCTATCTCCTCGGAATGGTCGGTGATCCGCGGGTTGAACAGGATGATGGCCGGGGCGTCGCCGGGCGGCTGGACGACGGCCACGGCACGTCCGATGCCGATCTGCGGGGCCGCGATACCCATGCCCTTGGCGAAGGGGTGGACTTGTTCGATCCGCTCCATGGCGGCGAACAGTTCGTCCGTGACGCGCTCGGCCTCGTCGCGCTCGGCGGGCAGGTCGAAGGCGCGGACCGGTTCGGCGAGGATGCCGGCGCCGTGCTGGACGACACCGAGGTCTCGCATCTGCTGGCTGGGCCGCACGTCAATCACCTGAACTCCCCTTGATCAGTGTCGCGTTCGGTCCGTGCCCGAAACCGCCACTTCAGCCGGTACCGAGCGTGCAGGGCGGGTGTAGTTGTGATCCACGTGAATTGCCGTAATTCACCGTGTGATCCAGACGGAGGACTGCGCTCGTGTGCTGATCATGGCGGGCAGCTCTGCCAAATCGGAGAAGGTTCTTCGTGAACGAGTCCCTCTGTCCGTCCGTCAGATCGTGGCGGGGACGGCCTGGTCGTGCAGGAAGTCGTCCAGTTCCAGGAAGTCCAGGAGGGCTTCGCGCATCCGGTCCATATCGGAAGCGTTGGCAGCCCGTGCCGCACACTGCGCTCGGTCGGCCGCCGTCCCCACCCCCGTGAGTTGGGCGACCGTGTGCCCTGTCGCCCACGCGATCGCCACCACCTCCGGCATCTTCGGCGCACGGTCCCCGGAGATGATCCGCGACAGGGTGGACTGCGAGATTCCGGTCGTGTCCGCGAGGGCGCGCTGGCTGAGGCCCGCGGCGACGCGGGCGCTCTCAATCGCCGCACCGCTGGTCATGGTCACCATCATGAATGGTCAGTCCATTTCGGAGAGGCGGGCGGGGTCGAAGACGATCGGGTAGGGGCGGTCCAGCGTGATCGTTTCGCCGGAGCGGGCCTTGGCGGCCACCTCGTAGTGGTCGTCCCTGAGTTCCAGCATGGTGATCGTCGGGCGGGGTTCCAGGTCGACCAGCCAGTAGTGGGGGATGCCGGTCAGGGCGTACTCGCTCACCTTGCGGACGCGGTCCGTCTGCTCGTTGACGGTGCGGGGCGTGACGACCTCGGCGACGAGGATGAGGTCCGGGCCGTAGTAGGTGCGGGTCTGGCGTTCCAGGGCGGCGCGGGCCACGTCGCGGGTCACGGCGAAGACGTCCGGCTTCCGGATGCCCGCGGGGGTGGTCACGTCCTGCGGGGCCCCCGCGACGTGGACGTCGGCGGCGGCTTGGCGGGCCGCGTCCTTGAGGATGCCCTTGAGCCGTTCGGCGGCGTGGTCGTGCCACAGGTCGCCCGGCAGTTCGTTCAGCCACCCGTCCGCCAGTTCGTAGCGGCGGCCCTCCTCGGGCAGCGCGTCCAGGTCGTACAGCGTGTACGGACCATGTGCGCGGCCGAGTGTCCCGCCCATGGATCATCCCCCTAACCTCGGCTTCTCCGAATTTAGCGGACGGAGGTCCGGCGGGGCCGCAGGCAAGATCGCGCGTCGGGATGCGGCCAATGTCTCGAAAGCAGAGGGGCGGCAGGTTAAGATACATCGTGTCTTGGACTTGACCCTCCACCAGGGGGAGGGACGAGTCTGCGGAGGCGGACCGTCCCGAAGGAGACATGCGATGAGCGTCGAGCAGCATCCCCAGACCGCGCCCGCGCTGCGCGCCTCGGACCGTGACCGCGACGAGATGCTCGTCCGGCTGCACACCTCCTTCGCCGAGGGGCGGCTGAGCGAGGCCGAACTCGACGAGCGCATCGACCTGGTCCTGGCCGCGGTCACCCATGAGGACCTCGGGGCCGTGGCCGCCGACCTGCCCGGTGACGGGCGACGGGCGGTTGCGGAGGGCTCCGGACCCGCCGGGCGGTTCCAGGTCGCCTACAAGAGCTCGATCACGCGCGCCGGCCGCTGGCGGCTGCCCGAGCGGTTCACCACCGTCGTCTACAAGGGGACGAGCCTGCTCGACCTGCGGGCCGCCGAGCTGGACGGGCCCGTCACCACGCTCCGGATCCTGGCCTACAAGTCCTCGGTGGAGATCATCGTGCCTCCGGGTGTTCGCGTGGAGACCGACGGTGTGGGCGTCTCCACCGAGGTCCACGGCGTTCCGTCCGCCGGTTCACCGGTCGTGCATGTCCGGGGTTATGCCTACAAGGGAACGATCGAGGCGAAAGATCGAATACGCCGGGCCTGAGGTGATAGAACGCTCCCGCGGCCCCATTGGCCGCCGGTCACCAGGATGTCCGTACAGGCACCCGCGTGGCGCGATTCGATGGTGGTCCGACAGGACCGTGAAGGAGCGCGTGTGACGGCGAGGACCCCGGAGCGGGACGAGGCCCGGCGGACGGCCGAGGAGGAAACGGGCGGCTCCCGCCAGGTCCGGCGACGGCTGACCTTCGGCGTCGCCGGCGACCTCGCCGGCATGCGGACGGCGCTGTCACCCTGGCAGCGCGCGTACGAGGCGTGGCGGGCCGCCGGGCTGAGCTGGGGCCATGGTGCCCCGCCCCGCGAACGGGCCGTCGGCGACGCGGCGGGCGTCAACGCGGTCCGCCTGGCGGAGGCGCCGGAGACCGGTCCGGACGCGACGACGGAGCCCGAGCCCGCCGGGCCGGTCCCGGCGAAGACCGAGAGCACGAAGCCCGCACCGGAGAAGGCCGCCCCGAAGAAGCCCGCGCCGCGGAAGGCCGCGCCCGACCCCGACGATGTCCTGGTCGCCGGGCCCGGCATGGCCGCACGGAAGCAGGCGCCGCCCCCGCGCCCGGCGCGCCGGCTGCGTTCGCGGCTCGCGGTCGTGACCGGGCTCGTCCTGGTCGCCGGAGGCGTGATCTTCACGGTGTCCCAGGAGGAGAGCGGCTCGGACGAGCCGGGCATCCCGGGTCCGGTGGCGGCGGACGCACTCTTCGCGCCCGACCCGGCCGCCACGACCGACGGGCTCGTCCAGGACCTCGCCACCGTCGCCGCCGCCGGAGGGACGCTGGTCGCCGCGGGCACCGAGAGCGACGGAGTCCCGGGACGGGAACGGACCCGGTTCCTCTTCTCCGTCGACGGAGGCCACGCCTGGTCGCTGGGGCGGATCGCCACGCCGGACGGCTCGGAACTCCCGTTCGGCGACGACCCGGGCATGGTCTCCGGCGGCAACGGCCTGTGGGCGGCGCTCGGACGGTCGTCCGACGGCGGCACGGTGGCGTGGACGAGCCAGGACGCCAAGACCTGGACCAGGCACACCCTCGGCGCCGCGTTCCGGTCGTCCGACACCATGAACGACGTGACCCGCACCGGCGACGGCTTCGTGGCCGTCGGCGCCGCGGACGGCCGGGCCGTCGCCTGGCTCTCGGCGGACGGCGGCGCCTGGCAGCGCGTCGAGGGCCTCAAGGGGATCAGCGGCCTTGATCGCGTTGCGTCCTCCGGGACGGTCCTGGTGGCCCACGGGACGTACCCGAGGAAGGTCACCCGGAAGCGGCGCGGGAAGAAGGTCACGCGCACGGTGCCCACCCCCGGGACCTGGCGTTCGACGGACGGCGGCCGGACGTGGACCGGCGTGAGAATCCCCCAGGCGCAGGGCTCCTACGGGCCCGCGAAGGGCCTCACGTCCGGCCCCGGCGGGTTCGCGACCGTCCGCGAGGCCAAGCGCACGAGCGGCCCGAAGAAGCGCCGCAAGACGGCGCGCTCCGGGGTTCTGCTCACGTCGGCGGACGGCCTGAAGTGGCGGGTCGCGAGCCGCTTCCCGGGGTACGGCATCGAGCTGTTCGGTGGGACGCGGGCCGGTTTCGCGGTGCTGGTGCAGGGCGAGAAGGGCGCCCGCAGGATTCTGCGCAGCACCGACGGCGCTACCTGGAAGCCGGGCGGCACCGTCGCCGCGCCCGTGCGGAGCAGCGGGCTGACGGTCGCCTCGGGCGGCACGATCGCGATCTCCGGGGGGCAGGGCGACGACGCCTACCTGCACGGCGTGGATCTGCGGACCGTGCCGGGGGCCGTCCGCCCGGAACGTGCCATCAGGTCCCTCGCGGCGGTTCCGGGCCGCTCCGTCGCGGTGGGCGGCACCAATGGCGGCGCGGCGATCTGGACGGCCCCGGACGGCCGCACCTGGCAGCGTGCCCGGTTCCCCGGCGCCGGCGGTTGGCTTTCGGACGTCGTCCACGGCGGCAAGGGATGGCTCGCGGTGGGCCGCACGTCCGGCGCGAAACCCGCACCGCTCGTGATGACCTCGCAGGATGGGGCGTCCTGGCAGAAGGCCGCGTTCCCCGCCGGACCTCCGCCCGTGGCCGTCGTGACCGGGCCGGCCGGCTACGTCGCGGCCGGAGCGGGTGCGATGTGGCGCACGGCCGATCTCAAAACGTGGAAGCGGACCGACCTCGACGGCGCCCCGTCCGATGTGGCGGCGGCGGCCGCGAAGTACGTGGCGGTCGGTGCCCGGGGGGAGGCGCCGGCCGTCTGGACGTCGGCGGACGGCGTGACGTGGACGGCCGCCGAACTTCCGGCCGGTCTCGCCACCGGGCCGCTCACCGATGTCGCCGCCCACGGGAACATCCTGGTGGCGATCGGCGCGGACGGTGCCCCGCTGGTCTCCGCCGACGGCGGGACGACCTGGGGCGCGCGGGGGCTCGGCGGCGACTTCAACGCCACCGCGATCACGTCGACGCCGGACGGTTTCGTCGTGGCCGCGGTCACCTCGGCGCGGAACGCGGTGGTCCTGGCGTCCGCGGACGGCGGCACGTGGCGGCGGCTCCCGGTTCCCGGGCTGTCCGGGGCGGGCGACCAGCGGCTCACCGTCCTGACCGCCATGGGTCCCGCCGTCCTGGCCACAGGAGTCACGGACGGCCCGCGCTCGGAGATCCCGCTTCTCTGGAAGGCCCGCGTCCCGCGGTAGCGGCGGGGGCGGTCAGCCGTTGCAGCCGCAGGAGCATCCCTTCGGGCATGAGCATCCGCCGCCGTGTCCGCAACTGCAGTCTTTTTTCGTCATGCGCGGAAAGTACCGTCCGCCGCACTGTGCGGTCTATGACCGTCGGCGCGAGGTGACTCTGTCGTGCAGGACACGGGCCGTCCCGTGGCGGGGAACTCGGGACGGCCCGTGCCTGGCTCGCGGCTCAGGCGTCGATGTGGAGGTCCACGCCGAGCAGGATCAGGACCCAGAGGAATATGGCCAGCAGCGCGCTGCCCACGCGGCGGATCAGGCTTTCGTCGATGTAACCGCGGTCCCAGGCGATGAACACGCCGATGATGATGTAGATGAGGCCGACCAGGCTGATGTGCGGCCGGTATCGGGTCGCCATGTAAGGCGTCTCCTCCCGGTGGGGGTCTGACGATCACTCGCTGCCCCGGGGGTCCGGGAGAAAACACCGGCGGCATTCAGGGCCGGTCCCAGACGATCTTTTTGGCACATCCCAAATTGGACTGCCGTAACCGTGTGAACGTGGGTGTTCACTCTCCGGAAATGCCGCGATCGCGGCCGCGGCTATTCGCCCGACACCTTGATACGGACGACGGTGGGGTCGCGGTCGTCCGGGCCGGCGAACTCGGCGTTGCGGTGCACCACGTCGAACTCGTGCCGGTCCTTGCGCAGGGACGGGCTGAGCAGGATGTGGTCGAGGACCTCGGAGTTGCCGCCGGTGACCGCCGTGTAGCGGTCGCCCGGGGGCAGCCGCGCCGGCAGGTCGGTGAGCCCGGTGCCCTGGACGAGGGTGCGGACGGGGGAGGAGGTCTCACCGTCGTTGAGCTCACCCGCGACGATCACCCGTGCGTCCGTGTCCACCTTCCGGACCGAATGCACGAACCCCGCCACCATGCGCGCCTGCGCTGCACGCCGCCACTCGGTGGGGCGGGCCGGCGGCTGGTGCCGGCCGAACAGCGGCTGGTCGTCGGTCGTGCGGGGGAACCACTGGTTGGCGATGACGATGATGCGGCGGCCTTGCCAGGTGACCTCCCCGGCGAGGGGCTTGCGGGTGCCCGCCCACGCGGCGTCGCCCGGCGCGATGCGGCCGGGGCTGAGCGACAGCCCGGCCGCCCCGCCGTGCCGGACGGCGCGGACCGGCGTCACGGCCGGGTCGGGGCCCTCGGGCGGCTCGTCCGGGAGCGGCTCGGTGAGGGAGGGGCGGTCGACGAACGCGAGGCCGCGGTCGGTGCGGAACAGGAACCCGCCCCGCAGGTTGTCGCCCTCCTCGCCGCCGTCGGCGTTGTCGCGCGGGGCGACCGACCGCCAGTCGTAGGCGGGGCCGCCCGCCGCGCTGATCGCCGTGATCAGCTGGGCGACGGTCTGGTCGGCGGCGACGGTGCCGTCGTCGTCGGGTCCGCTGTTGTCGCCGAGGCCGCTGACCGCGATGAGGTCGGGGGAGCGCAGCCCGGTCACGATGTCGCCGGCGAGCCCGGCGAACCGCGCGGGCGGCGCGTCCGGGTTCAGCCCGTCCAGCCCGGCGGTGGCGACGGCGAGTTCGCCGGGCTTCTGCGGGCGGGTGACCTCGCGGGGCAGCCCGCCGGACGCGCGGCGCGGGGTCGTGGTGAGCAGCAGGTGGTAGTCGCCGTACTCGTAGTCGAGGACGCCGCGGTTCGCGCCGGGGAGCCGGTCGCCGACGTTCATCCCGGGCAGCGGGGCCAGGGCGTCGTCCAGGATGATCCGCTCGGGGTTGGCGTCGCCGTCGCGGAGCAGGATGCCGCCGCGCGGCGTCCGCGTCCCGGAGCCGGCGCCGTTCGCGGGCAGCACCGGGATCTCGCCGTAGCGGGACGGGCCCACCGCGACGGCGTCGCGGATCTCGATCCGCATCCCTTCGAGGGACTCGTAGAAGTCGATGCCGTCGCGGCGGGGATCGAACGCGCCGCCCCGCTCGACGTTGCCGTACCCGCGGTCGATCACCCGCCCGGGCGGCCTGCGGCCCTTCGGGCCGATGACGACCGGTGGCGGTGGCGCCGTGCCGTGCGCCTCGACGGTGGTCGCGGTGGCGTCGATCTCCGTGCGGGTCAGCCCGCCGGACGAGGCGCCGCCCGGACGGAACTCGGCGACCTCGCCGTCCACCCGGACGGAGTCGCCCGCCGCCACGTCCGGCCGGGTCCGGGTGAAGACGAACACGCCCTCGGACGTCGCGTGATCCTTGTCGGGGCGGGGGTCCTGCATCCAGAACCCGTTGCCGGTCAGCGCGGTCACGACGCCGGGGACCCGGGCGACGGCGGAGCCGTTCAGCGGCGAGATGTGCGCGGCGCCCTGGATGTCGCGGATGCGCACCGACGGCGCCGCGGCGTGCGCGGAGGCCGGCGCGGCCAGCGGTGCGACGAGGACGCTCGCGGCCAGGAGCCTCCGGAGACCGTGCACCACCCGCGCTCCATGATCGACTAGGGAGTCCGACCGAACGACAAGGATGATACGCGTGCGTCCCGGCACCGCGTGCCGCCCTCGTGAACGCGCCCCGGGGCGGCACACCGCGCCGCCGGGGCCTACTCCTCCAGCGTCAGCGCGGCCTTCGGGCACGAGCGGACCGCATGCCGGACGCGGTCCTCTTCCTCCGGCGGGACGTCCGGCTTCAGGATCTCCAGTTCGTCATCCTCGTTCAGGTCGAAGACCTCGGGTGCGAGCCCGACGCACACGGCGTTCGCCTCGCACACCAGAGGATCGACTCGTACTCTCATCGCCTTCTCCGTTCCCGCCGTGAGCATGCCGGTACCACCTTCGCCCGCCAACTTACCGAATGTGATTCGGGGTGGTCTCCCGACCCCGAAAGTAGAACAGGTTCCATATGGGGCGGCAAGGGCGGGTCCCACTGAGCGGATCTCGGATAAGGTGCCGGACTGGGAGGAATCGATGACCCACACCAAGGCGTCCACCGGCCCGGGGACGACCGGCACGCCCACCCCCGGAATCCCCGCCGACCTGCTGCGGGCCGCGCGCTACGCCAAGGGCTTCATGCCGGACGGCGAGGGCCTCGCGCTGTACGAGACGGCCCTGGAGTACGGGGCGCGCCTCGCCGGCGCCGGCCCGATGCTGGAAGTCGGCACCTACTGCGGCAAGTCCGCCGTCTACCTGGGGGCCGCGGCCCGGGCGGCGGGAACGATCCTGGTCACCGTCGACCACCACCACGGCTCGGAGGAGAACCAGGCGGGCTGGGAGCACCACGACCCCTCCCTCGTCGACCCGAGCACAGGGCGGATGGACACGCTCCCCGCCTTCCGGAAGACGATCGCGGCCGCCGGGCTCGAAGACGAGGTCGTCGCCGTCGTCGGGCAGTCCCGCACCGTGTCGGCCTTCTGGCGGACACCGCTGGCGCTGCTGTTCATCGACGGCGGCCACGCCGAGGAGCACGCGCAGGGCGACTACGAGGGCTGGGTCCCGCACGTCGCCGTCGGCGGGGCCCTCGTGATCCACGATGTCTTCCCCGACCCCGAGGACGGCGGACAGCCGCCGTACCACGTGTACCTGCGGGCACTGGAGAGCGGCGCGTTCGAGGAACGCCGCGCCGAAGGCTCGCTGCGCGTCCTGGAACGCGTCAACGACACCGACCCGGTCCACCCCCGCCGCCCGGACGCCTGACGCTGGACGAAGGCCACGGCGAAGGGCCGCACGGGAGTCCGGTGCGGCCCTTCGCGGCTCTCGGACCGTCCTAGAGGTTCGTTCGCATCGGGTTGGCGACCGAGACCAGGGCGCAGCCGCACGCGAGCGGGTCGGACGCCTCGGACGGCCCCAGCGGCCGTCCCGCGATCTCCTTGAACAGCCGGGCGCCGGGGGAGGCGTCCGCCAGCGCGTCCGCCGCCAGGATGACCGCCGCGGCCGTGTAGGTGGAACGGTCCCCGGGGAAGTGCCGCCGGTTCTCGAACTGCCAGCCCGTCCAGTACGAGCCGTCCTCGTGCCGCAGATGCTGGATGGTGCGGAACAGCTCCAGCGCCCGGTCGCGTTCGCCGGCGGCGTCCAGCGCCAGCACCAGTTCGCAGCTCTCGGCCGCCGTCACCCACGGCTGGTCGGACACGCAGCGGCAGCCGAGGCCCGGCACGACGAACGTGTCCCAGCCCTCGTCGAACCGCCGTGCCGCGTCCTCACCGCGGACGGGGCCGCCGAGCACCGGGTAGTACCAGTCCATCGACCAGCGGCTCTTGTCGGCGAACGCCTCCGGATGCGCGGCGACGACGTGCCCGAGCTGGTCGGCGGCCAGCTCCCACTCCGGCTGGTGCTCGCCGAGATGCTCGGCCAGCGCGACCGCGCACCGCAGCGACTGGTGGATCGACGAGCAGCCGGTCAGCAGCGCGTGGTCGGACGCCTCGCCGTTCTCGTGCCGGATCCAGATGATCTCCCCGCGCCGGGTCTGCAGGCCGAGGGCGAACTCGATCGCCCGCCGGACCGCGGGCCACATCCGCCGCGCGAACTCCTCGTCCCCGGTCATCAGCAGCTCGTGCCAGACGCCCACCGCGAAGTAGGCGGCGTGGTTGGACTCGCCGCCCGGCTCGGTGACCTCGCCCAGCACCCACTTCGCGGGCCACGACCCGTCCGGCCGCTGGACGCTCCGCAGCCACTCGTACGCCCGCCTGGCCTCCGCGCCCAGCCCGGCCGCCGACAGCGCCATCGCGGCCTCGATGTGGTTCCAGGCGTCCACGTGCCCCGGGACGCCGCCGGTGGGGGAGAACCAGGGGATCGCGCCGGACTCCTCCTGCTGCGCGGCGATGCTCTGGGCCGTCGCGACGACGTCGTCCGTCGACAGGACCCCGCTCACGGAAGGCGGGCCGGTCTCAGACCGCATCCGCGGTCTCCTTGGCCGGAGCCGCAGGCGTGCCCGGCGCCGCGGGCTTGGCGAAGTAGACGACGACGCTCTTGCCGATCACCGGGTTCAGTGCGCGCTCGGCCAGCCGGGTGGCGAGGGGGCGCTTCATGATGTCCCAGACGAGGATCTGGTGGTAGGCCTTGGCGAGCGGGTTGCCGTCGTTGTTCACCCCGACCGCGCACTTGATCCACCAGTACGGGGCGTGCAGCCCGTGCGCATGGTGGTGGCCGCCGACCCGGAAGCCGACGGACTTCAGCTTGGCCTCCAGCTCGGCGCGGGTGTAGATCCGCACGTGCCCGCCGGGCGCGGTGTGGTAGTCCTCCGACAGCGCCCAGCACACCCGCTCGGGCAGCCAGCTCGGCACCGTCACCGCGAGCCTGCCGCCCGGCTTCAGGACGCGCAGCAGCTCGCGCATCGCCCGCATGTCGTCGGGGATGTGCTCCAGCACCTCCGACGCGATGATCGCGTCGAAGTGGTCGTCGGGGAACGGCAGGTCGAGCGCGTCACCCTGCACGGTCTCTGCGGTCGCGTCCTCGGGCACGTCGCCTTCGAGGCTCATCGCCCCGAACATCTTCTCGACGGCGGACAGCTCCTCGGCGTCCTGGTCGAAGGCGATGACGTGCGCACCCCGGCGGTACAGCTCGAAAGCGTGCCGTCCGGCGCCGCATCCCATGTCGAGGACGCGGTCTCCGGGGGTGACGCGGAACCGCTGGAAATCCACGGTCAGCAGGGTCGTGCTCCTTCCATACAGGGGAACGCCGTCGGGACGTCCCTCAGCCCTTGGCCTTGCCCGCGGCGAGCCGCAGGTAGTTCTGCTGGGTGATGGCGGCCCGGTAGTGCTCCACCGTGGCCTTGGCCACCGCGGGCCAGGCGAAACGCTCCTGGACGCGGGCCAGGCCGGCGGCGCCGGCACGCGCGCGCTCGCCGGCGGAGTCGTGCAGCCGGCGCAGGGTCGCCGCCAGCTCCTCCACGTCCCCGGGCTGGACGAGGACGCCCGCGTCGCCGACCACCTCCGGCAGCGCGCCGGCGCGGCTCGCGACCAGCGGCGTCCCGGACGCCATGTGCTCCACGGCCGGCAGCGAGAAGCCCTCGTAGCGGGACGGGACGACGGCGATCTCCGCGGACGCCAGCAGGTCGCCCAGGTCGCCGTCGCTGATGCCGCTGACGAACCGGACGCGGTCGCCGAGGGCCAGTTCCCGCACGAGTTTCTCGGTCGGGCCGTCCTTCTGCGGCTTGCTGACGACGATGACGTGCACGTCCCGCTCGGTGGCGAGCTTGGCGACCGCGCGCAGCAGCACGTCCACGCCCTTGATCGGCGCGTCGGCGCTGGCCATCGCCACGATCCGGCCGGGGACGCGCTCGCCGCGCGGGTGGAAGACGCGGGTGTCGACGCCGAGCGGCAGGATCTCGATGTCGCGCGGGTCGACCTTGAAGTCCTTGACGATGTCGACCTTGGACGACTCCGACACCGTCATGACCGGGCCGATCCGCCGCGACACCTGCGACTGCATGCCGACGAAGCCGTACCAGCGGAACTTGCCGAGCTTCTGCTTGATGCCGCGCGCCGCCTCCAGCTCGATCCGACGGTCGACGCTGATCGGGTGGTGGATGCTGGTCACCAGCGGCAGCCCCAGCCGGGCGATGCCGAGGTTGCCGAGGCCGAGGACCTGGTTGTCGTGCACGACGTCGAAGTCGCGGCAGCGTTGCTTCAGGAGCCGCAGCGCGCGCAGGCTGAAGGTCAGCGGCTCGGGGAAGCCGCCCGTCTTCATGTGCGCGAACTCCAGGACGTCGATCCAGTCGCGGAACTCGCCGAGGGCCGGGATGCGGAACGGGTCCTCGTCCCGGTACAGGTCCAGGCTCGGGATCTTGGTGAGGGCGATCTCCTCGCGGTCCAGCTCCGGATACGGCTGGCCGGACAGCACCTCCACCGTGTGGCCGAGATCGACCAGTTCCCGGCTCAGATGCCGGAGGTACACGCCCTGGCCGCCGCAGTGCGGCTTGCTCCGGTACGAGAGCAGGGCGATCCGCAACGAACCGGCCGGGCTCAGTGGATCACCGCCCGGCTCGCCTGCTTCACCCACGCCATCCCCTGCCCACGCACCACTCCCGTCAGTCGAGGAACGCCGGCCGCACGCGTACCGGCATCTCCTTGATGCCGTTGATGAAACTAGACCTTAGCCTCCGTACGTTACCGTTGAGTTCAATATTGGGCACAGTGTCCAAAAGTGTTTCGAAAAGCACACTGAGCTCGAGTCGGGCGAGGTGGGACCCGAGGCAGAAGTGCGGCCCGCCGCCGCCGAACCCCAGGTGGGGGTTGGGGTCGCGTCCCACGTCGAAGGTGCCCGGGTCCGCGAACACGGCCTCGTCGCGGTTGGCGGACGCGTAGAACACCACGACCTTGTCGCCCTCGGCGATCTTGCGGCCGCGGATCTCGGTGTCCCGGGTGGCCGTCCGCCTGAACAGGTTGACCGGGGTGACCCAGCGGACGATCTCGTCCGCCGCCGTCCGGACCAGGGACCGGTCGGCCTTCAGCCGCTCCCACTGCTCCGGATGCTCCAGCAGTGCCAGCATGCCGCCGGTCGCCGCGTTGCGGGTGGTCTCGTTGCCGGCGACCGACAGCAGCATCACGAACAGCTCGAACTCGTCCCCGCTCAGGATCTCCCCGTCGGCGTCCGGCTGGAGCAGCCTGGTGACGATGTCCTCGCGCGGGTTCTCCCTCCGGTCGGCGGCCAGGACGTTCGCGTACGTGTACAGCTCCGTCGCGGCGGCCTGGCCCTCCTCCGGCGTCCGCTGGAACTCCGGGTCGTCCCCGCCGATCAGCGTGTTCGACAGGTGGAAGATCTTCTCCCGGTCCTCCGGAGGGGCGCCGAGCAGCTCGCAGATCACGTACAGCGGCAGCGGGGCCGCCAGATCCCGGACGAAGTCGGCCTCGTCCCCCCGCTCCACGGTCTCGGCGACCAGCTCCCGGCAGATCTCCCGGATGTGCTGCTCCAGCGCGCCGATGGCACGCGGGGTGAAGCCCCGGTTGACGATGCTCCGCTTGCGCGAGTGCTCCGGCGGGTCCTGGTTGAGCATCATCATCCGCTGCAGGGCGAGATGCTCCTCCTCCGGTTCCTCGAACAGCGCGAGCCGCCGCCACGAGGAGAACAGCTCCGGGTGCCGCGACACGTGCACGACGTCCTCGTGCCGGGTGATCGCCCAGAACGGCGGGAAGTCCCTGCCCGGGTCCCCGTGGTGCCGGTGCACCGGATCGTGCTCGCGCAGCCAGGCCAGCTGCCCGTGGGGAATGCCTCCGTGCTCGTACGCGCCGGGATCGACCAGCTCGATGTCGGGGGTGATGTCGGGGGTCGCGGTCACCTGAACCTCCTCGGGTCCCTGAAGATCAGGACGGGGTGAAGCGCACCGGCAGCTCCTTGAGCCCGTTGACGAAGTTCGACCGGAGCCGGCGGGGCTCGCCGGCCGGCGCGATATCGGGCATCCGGTCCAGGATGGTCTCGAAGATGATCTTCAGGTTCATCCGGGCCAGATGGGTGCCCAGGCAGAAGTGCGGCCCGCCGCCCCCGAATCCGAGGTGCGGGTTCGGGTCGCGGCCCACATCGAACGCAAACGGGTCGTCGAACACCCGCTCGTCCCGGTTGGCCGACCCGTAGAACATCACGACCTTGTCGCCGGCCTTGATCTGCTTGCCGCCGAGCTCGACGTCGGTGAGGGCCGTCCGGCGGAACTGGTTGATCGGGCTCACCCAGCGGACGATCTCCTCCACCGCCGCCGGCAGCAGACTCCGGTCGGCCTTCAGCCGCGCCCACTGCTCGGGCCGCTCGAAGAACGCCTGCATGCCGCCCGCCGTCGCCGTCCGCGTCGTCTCGTTCCCGGCGATCGACAGCATGATCACGAAGAGCTGGAACTCCTCCTCGCTGACCCGCGTCCCGTCGGCGTCCGGCGTGAGCAGCTTGGTCACGATGTCGTCGCGCGGCGTCGACTCGCGGCTGCGCGCCAGTTCCCCGGCCCAGCCGGCGAACTCGGCCGCGCACACCTGCGACTCCGTCCGGTCCCCGATGTAGTCCGGGTCGTTGAACGCCACCAGCTTGTTCGACCAGTGGAAGATCTTCTGACGGGCTTCCAGCGGTGCGCCGAGCAGCTCGCAGATCGTGTAGAGGGGCAGCGGCGCGGCGAAGTACTCCACGAAGTCACACTCGCCCAAAGGCGCCGCCTCGTCGATGAGCTGATGGCAGATCTGCCGGATGTGGTCCTGCAGTTTGCCGATCATGCGGGGGGTGAACCCCTTGTTCACCAGGGCCCGCAGGCGGGTGTGGTCCGGCGGGTCCTGGAACAGCATCATCTGCCCGTACAGGGCGATGTCGTCGTCGGTGAACTCCTCGAACATCGCCGTCCGCGCGTGCGACGAGTACGGGTCCGCGCGCCGCGACACCTGCACCACGTCCTCGTGCCGGGTCACCGCCCAGAACCCGGGCACCCCCTCGTTCGGGTCCTGATGCCAGTGGACGGGATCGTTGTCGCGCAGCCACGCGAACTGCCGGTGCGGGATCCCTCCGCGCTCGTACACGCCGGGGTCGATGATGTCGATCTCGGGAGCTCGGAACGTCCGGGTTGCCGAGGCGGTGGACGTCGCAAGTGCCATGGGGAAGATCCTTCGTGCCGGCGCCGGAACTCGAGGCGACAAGATTGTGAACAGAGCGCTTGCTTGGCCTGCAGACCTAGAACACGTTCTAACATGAGACTCCAGTCTCATCAAGGGTCACGGCACACCCAATGAGCTGATCCACCGAGCCGGAAATGGGTTGCGAGGTCCTCGGACACGGCCGGTAACCTCGATCGCGTGCCACGCCTGTTCTTTCTCTGATCCCACTCCGGACGGCCCGTCCCTCGCGCCGAGCGAGCCGCGGGCGGTCTGACGCTGCCCTGATCAGCTCGAAGGCGCCTCTGTACACGTGTCTCCACGTGCGCGCCTCCGTCCGGAGGAAGAATGACCATCTCCATCACCCTGCCCGCGCGCGCTCGCGCGCAGCTCACCGCCGAGGGCATCCGCGTTGTCCGCGGTGGGCGTGCCGTTCTCGACGGCGTGAACCTCACGGTCTCCCCACAGGCACGCTGGGGCGTCGTCGGAGAGAACGGCCGAGGGAAGACGACTCTGCTCCACGTACTGAGCGGCGCCCTGGTGCCCGATGAAGGCGACGTCCAGCGTGTCGGAACCTTCGGGGTCGCCGAGCAGGCCATGGAAGCCGGCGCCGGCGCCACGGTCGGCGAGGCCATCGACACGGAACTCGCCGACGCGCGTGCGGCGCTGAAGGCGTTCGACGACGCCACGCAGGCCCTGGCGGAGGATCGCCCCGGCGCCGGGGAGGACTACGTCCGTGCCCTGGACGCCGCGGAGGCGCTCGACGCCTGGGACGCCGACCGGCGCGTCGACCTCGCCCTGGAGAGCCTGGGCGCGGTCACCGACCGGAGCAGGCCGCTGGCCGAACTGTCCGTCGGGCAGCGCTACCGGGTCCGGCTCGCGTGCCTGCTCGGCGCCGAGCACGACTTCCTGCTCCTGGACGAGCCGACGAACCACCTGGACGCGGCCGGCCTGGAATTCCTCACCGCGAGGCTGCGCGGGCATCCGGGCGGTGTCGTGGTCGTCAGCCACGACCGGGAGCTGCTGTCCGACGTGGCGACGACGATTCTCGACCTCGACCCCAGCCGGGACGGCCGGCCGCGCGTCTACGGGGACGGGTTCGCCGGCTACCGGGAGGGCCGCGAGGCGGAACTGCGGCGCTGGGAGGCCGAATACGAGCAGCAGAGGGCCGAGCACGCGCGGCTGTCCCGGGACCTGTCGGAGGCGCAGAACCGGCTCGTGACGAGCTGGCGGCCCGACAAGGGGACCGGGAGGCACCAGCGCGCCACCCGCGCCCCCGGCGTCGTCAGGGCCGTGCACCGGCGCCGCGACGACCTGGAGAAGTACGCGGTGACCGCGCCGGTGCCGCCGCAGCGCTTCAGGATGCCGGAACTTCCCGCCCGGCCCGGCGCCGCGCTGCTGACCGCGGACGGCGTTCGCGTGGAGTCACGGCTGCACCGGGAGGTGTCGCTGTCCCTGGAGCCGGGCTCGCGCCTCGTCGTCACCGGCCCCAACGGAGCCGGGAAGTCGACGCTCCTGGCGGTGCTCGCGGGACGCCTGACCCCCACGAGCGGGACGACGCGACGCGCTCCCGGCGTCCGCGTGCAGCTTCTCGCGCAGGAGTCGCCGCACGCCGGCGGCAGGCGCGCCCACGACGTGTTCGCCGCGCACGTCGGGCGCCTGATCACCACGGGCGTCCTCACGGAGGACGAGGCGGTCCCGCTCTCGGCTCTCGGCCTGCTGTCGCCCGCCGACCTGGGCAGGCCGGTGGGCGAGCTGTCGATGGGGCAGCGGCGCAGGCTCGACCTGGCGATGGCGCTGGCGGCGCGTCCGCACGTCCTCCTGCTGGACGAGCCGACCAACCACCTGTCGATCGCCCTGGTGGACGAGCTGACCGACGCGCTGCACGCCACCGGAGCGGCCGTCGTCCTCGCGACCCACGACCGGCGGCTTCAGCGGGACACCGCAGCCTGGCCCCGCCTTCCGGTCGCCACCGATGGGCCGGGGGCCTAGCCCTAGCGGAGTGTGTAGCGCAGGGGGTCGTCCGTGCCTTCGCGGCGGGCGACCCCCCGGGTCTCCAGGGTGCGGATGTGGGCGGCGGCCTCGGCGGCGGCCATGCGGCGGGCGAACTGCGACATCTCCGGCCACGGGTTGCGCCAGGTCAGGGCCGCCGTGATGTCCCACAGGGTGGTGGGACGCGACGACAGGAGGGCGGTCACCTCGGCGAGGCGCTCCTCGTGGTGGTCGATGATCTCCCGGGCGCGGCCGGAGAGGCCGTTGAAGCGGAACTGGTGGGCCGGCAGGACCTCGTCCACGGACATCGCGGAGACCTTGTCCAGGGAGCCGAGGAACTGGCTGAGCGGGTCGACGTCCGGGATGTCGTAGGGGTAGAGGCCGATGTGCGGGGTGATGCGCGGCAGGACGTGGTCGCCGGTGAAGATGCGGTCGCCGTCCTCAAGGTGCAGGCAGATGTGGCCGGGGGAGTGGCCCGGCGTCCAGATGGCCCGCAGTCTGCGTCCCGGCAGGTCGATCAGGTCGCCGTCGGACAGTTCGCGGTCCGGGAGGGCGGGCGGATCGACCCGGCGGCTCTCGGCGGGCGCGGCCAGCTCCGGCTCGGACGCTCCGGCGCGGCGCAGGGCCGTCAGCTCGAAGGAGCGGCGGCCGCCCTGGTCGGTGGAGCGGAAGAGCCGGACGATGTCGACGTCCAGGTGGTGCATGGCGATCCAGGCGCCGGACGTCTCGCGGACGCGGCCGGCCAGTCCCGCGTGGTCGGGGTGGTAATGGGTGACGACCACCCCGCGGACGTCGGCGACGTCGATGCCGAACGTGCCGAGGCCGTCGCGGAGGGCCGTCCAGGCGTCCTCGTGCTGCCAGCCGGCGTCGATGAGGACGGGGCCCCGCGGGCTCTCCACCGCGTACACGAGCGTGTAGGCGAGCGGATTGTCCGGGATCGGAACTGGAACGCTCCAGAGTCCTCCGCCCAGGTCTTCGGGTTCGGGCTGCAAGGAGACCGCCTTTCGCGCCTGTGAAAGGGCCCCGGCGGTGGAGGCCGGGGCCGTGGTCGTGTTCCGGTCAGATCCGTTCGAGGATGGTCGCGGTCGACAGTGCGCCGCCGCAGCACATGGTGACCAGGGCCGTCCCGGCGTCGCGGCGCTCCAGTTCGTGCAGCGCCGTGGTGATCAGCCGCGAGCCGGTCGCGCCGACCGGGTGCCCGAGGGCGATCGCGCCGCCGTTGACGTTGACCGTGTCCATGTCCGGCTTGTGGACCGATGCCCACGACAGCACGATCGATGCGAACGCCTCGTTGATCTCGGTGATGTCGATGTCGTTCATCGTCATGCCGGACTTCTGGAGTACGCGTTCGGTCGACTGCACCGGGCCGTCCAGATGGTAGTAGGGCTCGGAGCCGACCAGCGCCTGGGTCTTGATGCGGGCGCGGGGACGCAGCCCGAGGGCCTTCGCCTTCTCCTCCGACATCAGCACGACGGCCGCGGCGCCGTCGGAGATCTGGGACGAGGTGCCCGCCGTGTGCAGGCCCTCGGGGCCCGCGACGGGCTTGAGCTTGGCCAGGCCGTCGGCGGTGGTCTCGCGCAGGCCCTGGTCGCGGGTGACTTCGCGGGTCTCTCCGGTGACGTTGCCCTCGGCGTCCAGGACGGGCGCCGTGATCGGGGCGATCTCGCGGTCGAAGCGGCCGTCCGCCCACGCCTTGGCGGCCAGCTGCTGCGAGCGGGCGCCGAACGCGTCGAGGTCGGCGCGGGTGACGCCGCGGCGGGCGGCGATCCGCTCGGCGGCCTCGAACTGGTTCGGCATGTCGATCGACCAGTCGTCCGGGCGCGGGTTGGCGGGCAGGACGTTGCTGCCGAGCGGCGCGCGGCTCATCACCTCGACGCCGCAGCCGATCGCGACGTCCACGACGCCGGCGGCGATCTGCGACGCGGCGAGGTGGACGGCCTGCTGCGCCGACCCGCACTGGGCGTCGATCGTGGTGACCCCGGTCTGCCAGGGCAGGCCCGCGTACAGCCAGGAGTAGCGGCCCACGTGCCCGCCCTGCTCGCCGGCCTGCGTCACGCAGCCCGCGAAGACCTGCTCGACCTCGGCGGCGTCGATGCCGGAGCGTCCGACGGCGGCGTTCAGGGCGTGTGCCAGGACGGCCTGGGCCTTCATGCCCGCCAGCCGGCCGTTGCGCTTTCCGAGCGGTGTGCGTACCGCCTCGACGATCACCGGGGTGCCCATGCGGTCTCCTTCTAGAATGAGATTCGCTTACAACTGTAACCGGTTCTAGATTTCATGGAAGACCACGTCCCGGAGAGCAGGACGAGGGCCCTAGCCGTAGTGGACGGGGAGTTCCTTGATGCCGTTCAGCCAGGCGGAGCGGAGCCGGCGCGGCTCGCCCAGGCGGGTGATCCCCGGCATCTGGTCGGCGATCGCGTCGAACATGAGCCGGATCTCCAGGCGGGCCAGGTTCGCGCCGATGCAGTAGTGCGCACCGGTGCCGCCGAAGCCGAGGTGCGGGTTCGGGGAACGGGTGACGTCGAACGAGGCCGGGGCGTCGAAGACGTCCTCGTCGAAGTTGGCCGAGCTGTAGTACATGGCCAGGCGGTCGCCCGCCTTGATCTCCACGCCGCCGAGCTCGGTGTCGCGGACGGCCGTCCGCTGGAAGGCGGTCACGGGCGTCGCCCACCGGACGATCTCGTCCACCGCCGTCTCGGGACGCTCGGCCTTGTACCGCTCCCACTGGCCGGGGTCGTCCATGAACGCGATCATGCCGTGGGTGATGGCGTTGCGGGTCGTCTCGTTGCCCGCGACCGCGAGCAGGATCATGAAGTAGCCGAACTCGTCGTCGGTGAGGCCGCGCCCGTCCACGTCGGCCTGGACGAGCCGGGTGACGATGTCGTGGGCGGGACAGCCGCGGCGCTGCTCGGCGAGGCTCATGGAGTAGCCGATGATCTCGGCGGCGGCGCAGGCCGGGTCGTCGTTGTACTCCGGGTCGTCGTAGCCGAGCATCTTGTTGGACCAGTCGAACAGGCGGCGCCGGTCCTCCTGCGGGACGCCCATCAGCTCGGCGATCGCCTGCAGCGGCAGCTCGGCCGCGATCTCGGTGACGAAGTCGCCCTCGCCGCCGCGCCGGCGGGCCTCGGCGACGATCCGCCCCGCCCGCTCGTGCAGGGCGTCGTGCAGCGCGTTGATCACGCGGGGCGTGAAGCCGCGGGAGACGATCTGGCGCAGCTTGGTGTGCTGCGGCGGGTCCATGTGCAGCAGGAGGTTCTCGCGCTGGACGTCCAGCTCCTCGCGGCTGAACGTCTCGTTGAACCGGATCACCGCGCCGTTGGCGTTGGAGGAGAACAGCTCGTGGTCGCGCGAGATCTCCTTGATGTGGGCGTGCTTGCTGATCACCCAGAAGCCGTCGTCGTCGAACCCGGTGCGGCCGCGCGGCTGCTCGTTCCACCACGGGCGGGCGGTCCGGCGCAGCAGCGCGAACTCGGCGAGGGGGACGCGCTCGGCCATCAGGTCGGGGTCGCTGAAGTCGAATCCGGCGGGGACGGCGGTCTCAGGTGTGGTGGCGGGCATGCGCGCTTCCTCCCGATACGTCTGGCTGCTCGTCCACACCGTAGAACTGGTTTCAGGTGGACTTCAAGGGAAAATGAGACTCCAGTCTGATCGTGGGTCTTGTCACAGGTCTCTTTGATCTTCGGCGCTCTCAAGTGCTCGAACGCGACGGCCCGCGCGTGGCATGAAAGCCTGGCTGAACTCAAGATCGGCCGCCGGTGAGGTCCGTCACGGCCCCGGTGAGGTTTAGATGGAACACGTTCTAGAAATGTGGATGCAGATTCACCCGGGGCCGTCGACTAGCCTGGGCGTTCGACCGCCCCCGGCGCCGGAGAGATCCTCATGGCCGCAGACTTCGACGAGCCCGTGTTCGACGAGAACTTCGTCCGAGGCGCCACGTTCACCGAGCCGAGCGCGCGAGAGCGCTTCCGGCCGCCGAGCAGGCGCGAGCAGCGGCGCATGCGCCGCGCCGCCAAGCGCGCCCGGCGGGCCGGCGGCGGCGCCCGGTTCCGGCGGCGGCGTCCCTACCGCGACCCGAGCCACCGGACGGCCGTCCTCCAGCTGATCGGCGCCATCGCGGTGCTGTTCGCGATCTCGTTCGCGCTCTGGTGGTGGAACTCCTCCCCCGGGGAACCCGAGCGGCCGGTGCAGCCGGTCGTCCCGACGGCGCCGGGACCCGAGGCGTCCGAACCCGGGGCACCCGAACCCGGGGCACCGGGGCCGGGCGGCCCGGCCGAGCCCGATTCGCCCGCCCCGGGCCCGACCGGGGATTTCCCGACCGGGGTTCCCGAGATCTAGTCGAGCCGCACCCGCAGTTCGGCGTAGGCCGGGACGAGGACGCGGCGGGCGGCGCGGCGCGAGACGATCCGGTACGGGCGGCCGGCGGAGTGCAGCGTCGCCAGCGTCCGGGCCACCTGCGTGCGCGCCACGGCCGCGCCGAGGCAGAGGTGGCGGCCGGCGCCGAACCACAGCTGACGGGTCTCGGGCACGTACGCGCGGTGGACGTCGAACGGCCCGGCGCCGTTGGTGGCGAGGTAGGTCAGCAGGAGGATCCGCTCGCCCGCGCGGAGCCGGCGCCCGGCGACGGTCGCGTCCCGGGACACGTGCCGCCCGATCAACGGTGCGGGGGTCGAGACGCGCAGGCCCTCGCGCACCGCGTTGTCCATGAGCGACGGGTCGCCGAGCAGGGCCCGCTGGCGGCCGGTGTCGTGCAGCAGCGCCACGGTGCGGACGGTCCCCGACGCGCCCGTCTCGGTGCCGGCGATCACCAGCAGGGTCGCCAGCCCGCGGCTGAGCGGCAGGCCGAGGCCCATCTCGCGGCAGCGGCCGAGGAGCGTGTCCGGCCCGGCCGTCCGGTAGGCGTCCGGGACGCCGGCGGTGATCTCGTCCACGACGGCGCGGGCCCGGTCGATGACCGCCGGGTCGAGTTCGGTCGAGGCGGTGGTGCCCATCGCCAGCCGGGCCAGCCGCTCCCCGGCCGCGAAGACGTCCCGGTGGGCGGTGTCGTCCAGGCCGGCGGGCAGCCCGAGCAGATCGGCGACCATCCGCCCGGCCAGGACGCGGGCGGCGTCCGCGACGTCCACGGTCTCCCCGGCGGCGAGGCGGCGGGCCAGCACGGTGTGGGACGGGCCCTGGGAACGTTCCACCAGAGTGCGGGCCGCGTCCTCGGTGAACAGGTCGCGGACCCGGGTCCGGACCTCCGCGTGCCCCGGCCCGCCGAAGAACCGCGCCATCCCGTCCCCGAAGAGCTGGGTCCAGAGGTGGCCGACGCCGCCCTCGCCGTTCATGCCGAAGCCCGCGTGGTCGTTGAGGACGCGGCGGGCGAGGACCGGGTCCGTCACCACCCAGCCGAGCCGCGGCACGCGCGCGATGGGCCCGGTGTGGCGCGCCGCCTCCAGCAGCGCGAACAGTCCGGGGTTGGCCGCCCACAGCAGCCGCGCCTCGTGCCGCGCCGCGTTCCGAATCTTTGTGCTGGTCATCCCGGCGATTCTGCCGGGTGGCGGATCCGGGCGGAAACGCGGTAGTACTCAATCCGGATGAGTGGCGGTACTCACGGCGAACCGGGGTACAACGCCCACCCTGTGTTCCGTAGGGTCGCTCTGGCCGGGAGCGTCCGGGGTCGGCGAGTCTGATCGTCCACGGAGCACGAGGAACCGGGGGACCCCAGCCCATGAGAGCCCGCATCACCGCCGTCGCGGCGCACCTGCCCGAGCGGACGGTCACCAGCGCCGAAGTCGAGGCCCGGGTCGCGGCCGAGAGCGCCACCGGGGACGGCGGATACCGGCCGCATCCCACGATCGTCGAACGGATGACGGGGATCCGCGCCCGGCATGTCATGCGCGACGACGAGCAGGCCTCCGACCTGGCCGTCGCCGCCGCCCGCGGCGTCCTCGCCGAACGCGGGATCCAGCCGGCGGGCATCGACCTGCTGGTCTTCGGCTCCGCCTCTCAGGACCTCATCGAACCGGCCACCGCGCACATCGTCGCCGCCAAGCTGGGCGCGACCTGCCCCGTCTTCGACGTGAAGAACGCCTGCAACAGCTTCCTGAACGGCCTGCAGACGGCGGACGCGCTGATCCGCACCGGGCAGCACGAGCGGGTGCTGGTCTGCACGGGTGAGAGCCCGTCCCGCGCGATCCGCTGGAAGGTCCGCGACCGCGCCCAGTTCGTCGACGCCTTCGCCGGCTACACCCTCTCCGACGGCGGCGCCGCGATGCTCGTCGAGGCCGCCCCGGACGGCGGGATCTTCTACCGCGACTTCGCCGCCGTCTCCGGCGCCTGGCAGATCGGGACGCTTCCCGGGGGCGGCTCGATGCATCCTCGCGACCCCGACTCCACCTACTTCAGCGGCGACGGGCGGCGGCTCAAGGACGCGTTCGTCGCGAGCGGCCCGGAGATCTTCACGACCGCGCTCCAGAAGACCGGGCTGACGTGGGACGACTTCGCCGTCGTCGCCGTCCACCAGGTGACCCTGCCGTATCTGGAGGTGCTGCGCTCGATCCTCGGCATCCCGCCCGGCCGGCTCGTCGTCACGCTGCGCGGCCACGGCAACGTCGCGTCCGCGAGCCTCCCGCTCCAGATCGCCACCGCCCGCGCCGAGGGACGCTGCGGGCCCGGCGACCGGATCGCGCTCATCGGCCTGGCCGGCGGCGTCAGCCTCGGCGTCATGTTCGCGGAGCTGTGAAATGAACCTGTGGGTCGTCATCCCCGCCTACGACGAAGAACGTTCGATCGGCGCGACGCTGCGCCGCCTCGCCGGGCAGACCGACACCGGCTTCTCGCTCGTCGTGGTCGACAACGGCAGCACCGACGGGACCGCCCAGGTCGTCAAGGAGTTCGCCGCCGGGAACACGGCGTTCGACGTCCGGATCGTCCACGAACCGGAGAAGGGGACCGGGGCCGCCGCCGACACCGGCATCCGGCACGCCATCAGCGCCGGGGCCACGCACATCGCCCGCACCGACGCCGACTGCCTCCCGCACCGCGGCTGGATCGCGGCGGTGCGGCGCGCGTTCGGCGAGGGCCTGGACCTGGTCAGCGGGCCGCTGCTGCCCCGGACCGACGAGTTCCCCCTGAAGTTCTGGGAGCGGCGCCTGCTGCCGGCCGTCATCGGCATCGCCGCACTCTTCGGACGCTTCCGGCCCGGCAACCAGGACCCGCTCTACCTCGGCCCGTACGTGATGATGCCGGGCTGCAACCTCGCCATCACCGCCGATCTGTACGAGCGGGCGGGCGGATTCCCCCGCACCCGCATCGAGGACGTCCACGAGGACCGCGAGCTCGTCAACCGCGTCCGCCGCGTGACCGACGCCTACGGGCTGCGCAAGGACGTCGTCATGTACGGCTCGGTGCGGCGGCTGCGGGCGTTCGGGCTGGTCAGGACGCTCGGCTGGTACGCCGACCACCGCTACAGGCCACCCGTGGTGGACATCCGGTGAAGCGCGGACATTCGATGGACTGGGAACGGCGCCTCTACCTGACCGCGCATCCGTTCGCGTACCCGCTGCTGCGCGCGGCGGCGCGGCGCGGCCCGATCGTCCGCGTGCCGGGCGTCGGCGTCGTCGTGAACGACGCGTCCCTGGCCCGCGAGGTCCTCATGGACGGCGGGACGTTCCGCAAGGACGGTCCCGGCTCGCCGGGCGATCTGTGGACGCCGGTCCTGGGCCCGTCCGTCCTGCTCAACATGGAAGGGGACGCGCACCGGGCCCTGCGCCGCCGCCTCACCGACCTGTTCGTCCCGTCCCACACCGAGGCCCTGTGCGCCCGCGTCCTCGCCGAGCCGCTCGCCCGGCTCACCGACCGCCTCGGGCGCGGCGCGGCCGTCGACCTGGTGGACTCCGCGCGGGTGATGGCCGGCGCGGTGATCGGCGAGGTCATCGGGCTCGGCACCGGGACCGAGGCGGCCTACCGGGACCTGTTCGAGCAGGGCGAGCGCATCGTCTCCATGGTGTCGCTGCGGACGCGCCGGCTCTCCCCGTCCCAGGTGCGGCGGGCCCGTGCCGTGCTGGACCCGCTCGGCGACATCGCGGCCAAGGCCTACCTGACGGGGGACGAGTCGACCGTGATGGGCCGGATGCGGGCACTCGGCCTCTCCGAGGACGAGGCGCGGGGAGCCGCGGGGGCGTTCTTCCTGACCGGCACCGAGACCGTCGCCACGCTGCTGCCGCGCCTGATCGCCCTTCTCTCCGACCACGGGCAGCTCGCCCGTGTCGCCGCGGGCGACGGCGCTCTGCTCGACCGGGCCATCGAGGAGGCCATGCGGGTGACGACCCCGACACCGGTCATGCTGCGCAGCGTGCACCGTCCCGCGAGGGTCGGGGGCGTCGCGATCCGTCCCGGTGACCGGGTGCTGATCGCCACGCACAACTGCTGCCGCGCGTACGGCCCGTTCGACCTCGACCGCCCCCACCCGCCGGAGCTGCGGCGGCTGTGGTTCGGTGCGGGCCCGCACTTCTGCATCGGGTATCCGCTGGCCATGGCCCAGATCAGGATGGTCGCCCGGACGGTGCTCGCCGCCGCTCCCCTCACGATCACGCGGCGTGCGGCGGCGCGCGGCGTGCTGATCCCCACCTATGAGCACCTGACCGTCCGCGCGGAACGAGGCACGAGATGACCCTGGTCCGAAGGCTGCTCGACCAGGCCGCCCGGACGCCCGGCGACGTCGCGCTCGTCTCCGGGGACGGTGCGGAACTCACCTACGGAGAGCTGCGGCGGCAGGTGCTGGCCGTCCGGCACGGCCTGCTGTCCGCCGGGCTCGCGGCGGGCGACGGGGTGCTGTACTCCGTGCGGCCCTCGCCGGAGTCGCTCGTCCTCGCGCTGGGCGTGGTCGCGGCCGGGGGAGTGGTCGTGTTCGCCGATCCGGGGGCCGGGCCGGAGATGTTCACCGCGCGGCTCCGGCTGGCCCGCCCGCGCTGGTCGGCGGCCGAGTCGGTGCTGTACGCGGGCAGCCGGCTGCGTCCCGTCCGGGCGTATGCGCGGCGGCGCGGGCTGCTGCTGCCGAACCTCGCCGACCTCCGGATTCCGGGCGAGGAGCCGATGCGGCACATCCACGTCGGCCGGCGGCTGCCCGGTGTTCCGCGGGGCGCCCTGTCGTTCGCGCGCCTGGTGCGGGGCGACGCGCCGGAGCCCGGCACCGACGCCGACCCCGGCGCCCCCGCCGCCGTGATCTTCACTTCGGGGACGACGGCGGACCCGCGTGCCGTCGTGCACACCCAGGCGTCCCTCGCCGCGGCCCTCGACCTCTTCCGGGCCCGGCTGCCGCTCGGCCCCGGCGACGTCGTCCACACCGACCAGCTCATGCTGGGGCTGCCGACGCTGATCTCCGGAGCGCGCTGGTCGATGCCGCCGCTGTTCTGCTCGCCCGCCGGCTTCGCCCGGCTGCTGCGGGAACGGGGCGCCACGCACACGTTCTGCGTCCCCGTCCACCTGGCCGAGGTGCTGGACGCGTCACCGGAGCTGCCGGCGTCACTGCGGTACGTGCTGCTCGGGGCCGCGCCCGCGCCTCCGGCGGTCCTGCGGCGGGCGGTCGCGGCGGCGCCGTCCGCCGAGGTCCTGTCCGTCTACGCGATGACCGAGATCCTGCCGGTGGCGATCGCGTCGGCGGAGGAGAAACTCGCGCACACCGAGGCCGGCGACCTGCTGGGCGCACCGCTGCCCGGCGTCGGCGCCCGGCTGTCCGACGACGGGGAACTGCTGCTGTCCGGCCCCGGCCTGTGCCGCGGCTACCTCGGCGCGGAACCTCTCGACGAACTTCCCACCGGCGACCTCGCGCGGCTGGACGAGGGCCGCCTCGTCCTCACGGGACGCAAGAAGGACATGCTGATCCGCGGCAAGTTCAACCTCTACCCCGGCCTGTACGAGCCGTCGATCTCCGCCCTGCCGGGCGTGGCCGAGGCGGCCATCGTGGGCGTGCCCGATCCGGAGACCGGGGACGAGGAGGTCGTGCTGGCCGTGGTCGGCGCCGCCGACCTGCCCGTCCGGCTCCGGCGCGGCCTCCCGGACGTCATCGACCATGACGCCCTCCCCGACCGCATCGTCGTCCTGGACGAGCTGCCCCGTTCCGGCCGGACGCGCAAGCTCGACCGCGACCGCCTCCGCGAACTGGTGGCCCCATGAGGATCGCGGTGACGGGCGCCTCGGGTTTCGTGGGCGGCGCCGTGTGCCGGGCATTCACGTCCGAGGGCGTCACGGCGTTCGCCTATGGCCGCCGTCCCGCCGTGGCCCCGGCCCATCTGGGCGGCGCGGTCTACCGGTCGTGGGACCTCACGGACGGCGTGCTCGACGACGCCCCGGATGTCGACGCGGTCGTGCACTGCGCGGGCAGCGTCTCCGACTGGGGACCGGCGGCGGGGCTCTTCGCCGCCAACCTCACCGGTACCCGCAACGCCCTCGCGTCGTTCCCCGGTGCCCGGTTCGTGCACGTCAGCACGGCCAGCGTGTACGACCCGTTCCGGCCGAGCGTCATGGCCGCCGAGGACGAGGCGCCGGTGCGCCGCTACATCAACGCCTACGGGGCGTCGAAGGCCGCCGCCGAGCGCGCCGTCCTGCGCGCCGCCCGCGACGCGATCATCCTGCGTCCGCACGCCGTCTACGGGCCGGGGGACACGACCCTACTGCCGCGCGTCCTGTCCGCCGTGCGGGGGCCGCTCCTGCCCGCCGCCGGGACGGGGCGGCAGCGGATCAGCCTCACCTCGATCGGCAACCTCGTCCGGGCCTGCGTCCTGGCCGCCACCGGCCCGATCGCCTCGGGGGTCTTCAACATCGCGGACGCCGCCCCGGTGACGATCGACGACGCGTTCCGCGAGATCCTCCGCGAGCGCGGCGTGAGGGCGCGGCCCGTCTACGTCCCGGCGGCCGTCGCCCGTCCGCTCGCCGCCGTCGCCGAAGGCGCGTTCCTGCTGGCCGGGCGGCCCGAACCGCCGCGCCTCACCCGCTACGCCATCAGCCATCTCGCGGTCGAACGCACCCTCGACATCACCGCCGCCCGCGAGGTCCTCGGCTACGACCCGCACGCGACGACCTTCGCCGGAGCCGCCGGCTGGTGAGCGTCAACCCTGGGTTGACGAACATGGATGGTCAACCTATGGTTGACGCATGACGGAACCCACCCGGCCCGTCGGTCAGATCCGGCTCGACGATCTGATCGACGGCATCAAGAAGGTCCACACCGACGCCCTCGAACAGCTCACCAGCGCGGTCGTCGCCGCCGAGCACCTCGGCGACGTGGCCGACCACCTCATCGGCCACTTCGTCGACCAGGCCCGGCGCTCCGGCGCCTCCTGGACCGACATCGGCAGGAGCATGGGGGTCAGCAAGCAGGCCGCGCAGAAACGGTTCGTCCCCAAGGGGCAGGCGGGCGACCTCGACCCCTCCGAGGGCTTCTCCCGGTTCACCCAGCGGGCCCGCAACGTCGTCGTGGCGTCGATGAACGAGGCGCGTGCGGCGGGCAACGACGCGATCCGGCCCGTCCACCTCGTCCTCGGGCTGCTGTCTGAGCCCGACGCGCTCGCCGCCAAGGTGATCGCCGCGCAGGACGTCCTGCTCGACTCCGTCCGCCAGGCCGCCACCGCCGCGCTTCCCCCGGAGGCCGAGCACGTCCCCGACCTCATCCCCTACGACGCCGAGGGGAAGAAGGCCCTGGAGCTGACCTTCCGCGAGGCGCTCCGCCTCGGCCACAACTACATCGGCACGGAGCACATCCTGCTGGCCCTCCTCGAATTCGAGGACGGGACGGGCGTCCTGTCGGCACTCGGCATCGACAAGGCGAAGGCCGAAGCGAGCACCGTCGAGTTCGTCAACGCCATCGCCGACCAGCAGGGATGAGTTTCGGGCGCCCGGACGGTCCAACCCTTCATGGAGAAGTTCATCAAGACCAACGGGGTGGAACTGTGCGCCGAGACGTTCGGCGAGGCGGGTGACGCGCCGATCCTTCTGGTGGGCAACACGATGCTCACCTGGCACGACGACCTCTGCGCCCGCCTGGCGGCGCTGCGCCGGTACGTCGTCCGCTACGACCTGCGCGGCACCGGGCGGTCCACGACCGCCGACCCCGAGGCCCCCGAGTACACGCTGCGCGACCTGGTCACCGACGCCACCGGCGTCCTGGACGCACTGGGCCTGCCCAGCGCGCACATCGCCGGCTTCGGGGTCGGCGGCTGGATCGCCCAGCTCCTCGCCCTCGACCATCCCGCCCGAGTCGACACGCTCACCCTGATCGCCACCAGGCCCACCGCGCCCGGCCCGGCCGACCCCGACCTGCCCGGGCACGCACCCGAGCTGATGGCCCACATCATGAACCCGCCCGAGGTCGACTGGACGGACCGCGCGTCCGTCGTCGCCTTCATGCTGGAGAGCGCCCGCCACCTGTCCGGCCGGGCGTTCGACGAGGCCGAGGCCCGGGAGAACATCGAACGCGTCCACGACCGCACGCCCGCCGCTCCCGACCCCGGCAAGGCGCACCGCGCCGACCAGATGGCGGCCGCGTTCGCCGCCCTCGACAGCGGCCCGCGCTGGCGTGAACGCCTGGGCGCCGTCACCGCGCCGACCCTCGTGATCCACGGCGAGGACGACCCGTTCTTCCCGCCCGGCAACGGCCGGGCCCTCGCCGCCGAGATTCCCGCCGCCGAGCTGATCATCCTGCCCGGCACCGGCAGCGAACTCCCGCGCCGCACGTGGGACACGGTCGTCCCGGCGATCCTCCGCCACACGTCGTGACGCGGCTCAGCCGGACATCAGGCGGAGGGCCAGGAAGAAGTCGACCCGGTCCTCCAGGCGGGAGAGGTCGCGGCCGGTGAGGTCCTGGATGCGCTGAACGCGGTAGCGGACGGAGTTGACGTGGAGGTGCAGCTGCTCGGCGCAGCGCGTCCATGAGCCGGAGTTCTGGAGGAACGTCTCAAGGGTGCGGACGAGGTCGGCGCCGTGGGTCTCGTCGTAGGCGCGCAGCGGGTCCAGCAGCCTTACCTGGAACATGTGGCGGACGTCGTCGGGGACGCTGGCGAGCAGCAGGACGTGGGTGGCGAGTTCGTCGTGGCGGACGACGCGGACCGGGGAGTGCGACTCGGGCGTTCGGGAGATGCGGAGCCGGGTGGCGGCCAGGCGGCGCGCGTAGCGGGCCTCCTCGACGGCGCCGCGCAGGCCGGCCGCCGGCACCGTGTCGCTGACGCCCACGGCGATGCCGTCGGCGGACAGGCCGGGGGCCAGCGCGTCGAGGGCGTCCTGGATCTCGCCGGCGACGTCCTGCCCGGCCGCCTCGGCCAGCGCGACGGCCTGGTCGTCCAGCAGGCCGACGAGCGGCCGGGTGCCGGGCAGGACCTCGGTGAGGACGGTGCGCAGCTCCCCCGGGCGCAGGGTGCCATGGGCCGATGCGGCGACCGCGACGAACCCGGTGGACGGAGCGAAACCCGCCTGGTCCAGCCTCGGGACGATCTCGGCGCCGGTGGCCGCGGCGGTCACGACCTCCTGCGCGAAACGGTGCTCGGTGTTCTGGCGGGCCCTTTCCAGCGCGACGATCGCGGCGAGTTCGGTGGTGAGGGTGCGGTGCTCCGCGGGCCAGTCGGCGAAGTCGCCCTCGCAGGCGATGAACCAGTCGGCCACGCGGGACGTGGTGTCCTCGGCGACCGCGAAGATCGACGTGCCGAGCCGGGGGACGTGGCGGGGCAGCCGCGGCGCCGTGAGGAACGCCCTGGCCAGGGCGGCGGGTTCGGCGGGGCGCGGGCCGGCGACGACCCGTCCGGTGGGGGTGAGGACGTGGCAGCGCATCCCGAGGTCGCGGCCGACCAGGTCGAGGACGGCGCCGAGGCCGGTGCCCTCGACGAGCCGGCGGTGCCGGTCCAGGACGGCGGTCAGGTCCGCGGCGCGGGCGCCGGACAGGTGCCGGACGACCTCCTCGGTGACGGTCGCGAACGCGACGTCCTCGGGCACCTTGAACAGCGGGATCCGGTGCCGCCGGCACGCCTCGACGAGGTCGTCCGGGACGGTCCCCAGCGCGAGGTCCCAGGCGGCGAGGGCTGACACCCCCGCGCCGGCGAGGGCACGCACGAACGTCTCGGAGTCGGCGGGCCCCGACCGCCAGACGAGCCCGGTCAGCACCAGTTCCCGCCCGCGCAGGTAGCGGCCGGGGTCGAGGAGATCGGTGGTGACGACCCATCGGATCGTCCGGTCGAGCTCGTCCTCCCCGGTGACGACCTCGAGCCGCAACGCGGGCATCGCGAGCAGGGAACGCAGCTTCACACGTAGCAACCTACAAACGCCGGCGGCTCGGCGGCGTCACAGTTCGGACGTCCTGTGCCTCGACC
This sequence comes from Spirillospora sp. NPDC048824, assembly GCF_043198455.1. Taxonomy (NCBI): domain Bacteria; kingdom Bacillati; phylum Actinomycetota; class Actinomycetes; order Streptosporangiales; family Thermomonosporaceae; genus Spirillospora; species Spirillospora sp. NPDC048824. The sequence continues at coordinate 124,345 of NZ_JBICUS010000016.1, forward strand.
GGCGCCCGTGCCGCTGTGTGTACTCGGGCAGTGAGGGGAGGAAACCTCCTGGTCGGCCGAAGCGGAGTCGCCCGAAGCGGAGTCACCCACGGATCGGAGGACGCGTGAGCCTGTCGACGCATGTGCTGGACGCGGCGAAGGGGCTGCCGGCGGCGGGCATCGCCGTCCGGCTGGAGCGGCGCGCGGCGGACGGCGGCTGGACGCCCCTGGCCGAGGCCCGCACCGACGACGACGGCCGCATCAGGGAGTGGGACGCTCCGATCGGGGCCGGGGTGCACCGGCTGGCGTTCGACACGGCGGGCCTGTCGGACTTCTATCCCGAGGTCGCGGTGGCGTTCACGGTCACCGATCCGGGGCGGCATCTGCACGTGCCGCTGCTGATCAGCCCGTTCGCCTACTCGACCTACCGAGGGAGCTAGGGACACCGAGATATGGACTTCCTGCGACCGGTGACCTGGGAGGACGCCCTCGCCGCGAAGGCGGAACGGCCGGGTGCGCTGCCCCTCCAGGGCGGCACCGACGTCATGGTCGAGATCAACTTCGATGTGCGGCGGCCGGAGGCGCTGCTCGACCTGACCCGCGTCCGCGACCTGGCGGAGTGGGGCATGGCGGACGGGCGGCTGCGCGTCGGCGCCGGTGTCACCTACACCCGGCTGATCGGCGAGCTGGGGGACCGCCTGCCCGGACTCGCGCAGGCGTCCCGGACGGTCGGGTCGCCGCAGATCCGCAACCGGGGCACGGCCGGCGGCAACCTCGGCGCGGCGTCCCCCGCCGGGGACGGCCATCCGCCGCTGCTGGCGGGCGGCGCCGAGATCGAGGCCGAGTCGGCGGCGCGCGGCGTCCGCATGATCCCGGCGGCGGACTTCTTCACCGGCGTGAAACGCAACGCGCTGGAGCCGGACGAGCTGATCCGCGCGTTCTGGACGGCGCCCGCGTCCGGCCCGCAGTACTTCTCCAAGATCGGCACCCGGAACGCGATGGTGATCGCGGTCTGCTCGTTCGCGGTCGCCCTGCATCCGGGGGAGCGGCGCGTCGGAACGGGACTCGGGTCGGCCGCCCCGACACCGCGCCGCGCCACCGCCGCCGAGGCGTTCATCTCCCGCGAACTCGACTGGGACGGCCGCGGGCCGCTCGCCGAATCGGCGGCGCGGCGGTTCGGCGAGCTGGTGACGCGGGCGGCGTCGCCGATCGACGACGTCCGGGGAACGGGCCGCTACCGCGCGCACGCCTTGGCGGTGATGGCGCGCCGCACCCTGACCTGGGCCTGGAACGACCACCGCGCCGCCGGAAGGGGGGCCTCGTGATGCGCGTGAACGTCACCGTCAACGGATCCATGGAGACCGTGGACGACGTCTGGGAGGGCGAGAGCCTGCTCTACATGCTGCGGGAGCGGATGGGCCTCCCCGGCTCCAAGAACGCCTGCGAACAGGGCGAATGCGGCTCCTGCACCGTCTACCTGGACGGTGTGCCCGCCTGCGCGTGCCTGGTCGCGGCCGGGCAGGCGGAAGGACGTGACGTCCGCACCGTGGAGGGTCTCGCCGAGGGTCAGCCCGGTGACGAGCGGCTCGACCCCGTTCAGGAGGCGTTCGCCGAGACCGGCGCCGTCCAGTGCGGGTTCTGCACGCCCGGCCTGATCGTCCAGGCGCACGACCTGATCGGGCGGAACCCCGCGCCGGCCGACGCCGAGATCCGCGAGGCGCTCGCCGGCAACCTGTGCCGCTGCACCGGCTACGAGAAGATCCTGGACGCGGTGCGCCTCGCCGCCGAGCGGAAGGCGGCCGCGAAATGACGATCGTCATCGAGAACGCCCACGTCGTCACCGTCTCCGGCGACGAGTACCCGGGCGGCCACATCGTGGTCGACGGCGACCGGATCACGGCCGTCGGCCCCGGCCCCGCCCCGTCCGCCGGCGGGGACGCCGAACGGATCGACGGCACCGGATGCCTCGCCACCCCCGGTCTGGTCAACACGCACCACCACCTCTTCCAGTGGGCCAGCCAGGGACTTGCCGTCGACAACACCCTGTTCGAGTGGCTGACCACGCTCTACAGGCCGTGGTCGAAGATGGACGCCGAAGTCGTGGCCGGGGCGGCGAGCGCTGGCCTCGGGTGGCTCGCCAAGTCGGGCTGCACCACGTCCACCGACCACCACTACCTGTTCCCGAAGGGGCGCGGCGACCTGTTCGCCGCCGAAGTGGAGGCGGCGGCCGAGATGGGCGTCCGCTTCCACCCGTGCCGGGGGTCGATGGACCGGGGCGAGTCGCAGGGCGGGCTCCCGCCGGACGAGGTCGTCGAAGACCTCGACACGGTCCTCGCCGAGACCGAGGCCGCCATCGACCGGTACCACGACCCGTCGCCCGGCTCCATGCTGCGGGTGGCCGTCGCGCCCTGCTCCCCGTTCACCGTCACCAGGGAACTGCTGGTCAGGTCGGCGGAACTGGCGCGGGCCAAGGGCGTCCGGCTGCACACCCACCTCGCCGAGACGCTGGACGAGGAGGAGCACACGACGGAGCAGTTCGGCATGACGCCGACCGAGTACATGGACTCGATCGGCTGGCTCGGCCCCGACGTGTGGCTCGCCCACTGCGTCCACCTGCACGACACCGACATCAAACGGCTCGCCGAGACCCGCACCGGCACCGCGCACTGCCCCAGTTCCAACGCGCGCCTCGGCGCCGGGATCGCCCGCGTGTCCCGCCTCCTGGAGGAGGGCGCGGCCGTCGGCCTCGGCGTGGACGGGTCGGCGTCGGCGGAACTCGTCCCCCTCGCCGGGGAGATCCGGCAGGCGATCTACATGCAGCGCGCCCGGTCCGGGCCGACCGCGCTGACCGCCCGGCAGGCCCTGGAGATGGCGACGCTCGGCGGCGCCCGCTGCCTCGGCCGCGCCGGCGAGATCGGCACCCTCGAACCCGGCAAGCTCGCCGACGTCGCGCTGTGGCGGGTGGACGGCTTCCACGCGGCCGTCGACGACCCCGTCGTCGCGTTCGCGTTCGGGACGACCCCGCCGCTCCAGCGCCTCCTCGTCGGCGGCCGGACGGTCGTGGACGGCGACTCCCTCGTCACCGTCCCGCAGGACGAGGCCGGGCGGCGCGGCGCCGACGCCCACCGCCGCCTGATGCGCCTCGCGGAGGAGGTGCTCCGATGACGTCACCGGTGAGGACTCCGGGTCACGTCGCCGCCCCCGGGCTCGGCGGCGTCGGGGAGAGCGCGCCGCGGCCGGACGGGACGCTCAAGGTCGCCGGCGAGTTCGCGTACGCGTCCGACCTGTGGATGGACGGGATGCTGTGGGGCGCCACCCTGCGCAGCCCGCACCCCCGGGCGCTGATCACGTCGATCGACATCGGGCCCGCGCTCGCGATGCCGGGCGTCCGCGCCGTCCTCACCCACGAGGACGTGCCGGGCCGCAAGATGTTCGGCATCGACCACACCGAGGACCAGCCCGTCCTCGCCATCGACCAGGTCAGGCACGAGGGCGAGCCGGTCGCGCTCGTCGCCGCCGACCATCCGGAGACGGCGCGGCGCGCCATGGAGAAGATCGCCGTCGGCTACGCGGTACTGGAGCCGATCACCGATCCGCGCGCCGTGATCGCCGACCCGGAGGGCCTGAAGGTCCAGGACCTCGGCGGCATCACCCGCCACCAGCCGGTTCGCGTCGGCGATGTCGCCGCCGCCAGGTCCGAGGCGGACGTCGTCGTGTCGGGCGAGTACGAGGTCGGCATCCAGGACCAGGCGTTCCTCGGACCCGAGTCCGGCCTGGCGGTCCCGGCCGAGGACGGCGGCATCGACCTCTACGTGTCCACCCAGTGGATCCACAACGACCTCAAGCAGATCGCGCCCTGCCTCGGCCTGGCCGAGGACCAGATCCACATGTCGCTCGCGGGCGTCGGCGGCGCGTTCGGCGGACGCGAGGACCTGTCGATGCAGATCCACGCCGGGATGCTCGCCCTGCACACCGGGCGGCCCGTCAAGATGTCCTACAACCGGTACGAGTCGTTCTTCGGGCACGTCCACCGGCATCCCGCGCAGATGCGGTACGAGTACGGCGCCACATCGGACGGACGGCTCCTCTACGCCGACGTCGACATCGTCCTCGACGGCGGCGCGTACACCTCGTCCACGAAGAACGTCACCGGCAACGCGGCCTCACTCGGCGTCGGCCCGTACGAGATCCCGAACATCAGCATCGACGCTTACGGTGTCTACACCAACAACCCGCCGTGCGGCGCCATGCGCGGGTTCGGCGCCGTCCAGGCGTGCTTCGCCTACGAGTCGATGATGGACAGGCTCGGCGCCGCCTGCGGTATCGGCCCGATCGAGATCCGCCGCCGCAATGCCGTCTCCCAGGGCTCGAAGCTCGCGACCGGGCAGGTCATCGATTCGCCCGCTCCGCTCGCCGGGATGCTGGCCCGGCTGGAGGCGATGCCGATGCCGGCGCCGCTCGACCCGTCCGACCTCAGGAACCTGCCCGGCGGCGTCTCCCAGACGACCCGCGGCGAAGGCGTCGTACGGGGCGTCGGGTACGGCGTCGGGATCAAGAACATCTGCTTCTCCGAAGGCTTCGACGACTACTCCACCGCCCGCGTCCGGCTGGAGGTCATCGGCGGCGAGGCGACCGTGCTCGTGCACACCGCCGCCGCCGAGGTCGGGCAGGGCCTCGTCACGGTCCAGGCGCAGATCGCGCGGACGGAACTGGGCGTCCAGCGGGTCACCATCGCCCCGGCGGACGACCGGGCCGGCGACGCCGGCTCGTCCAGCGCGTCCCGCCAGTCGTACATGACGGGCGGCGCGGTCAAGGCGGCCTGCGAAGCGGTGCGCGCCGAACTCCTCGCCCTCGCCGCCCGCCACTTCGGCCGCGCGACCTCCACCGACCTGACCACGGATCTGACCACCACGGGCGGGAAGATCGTCTCCCGCTCGGACGGCGTGCTCGGCACCATCGAGGACGTCCTCGGCGACGCCGCCATCGAGGAGACCCGCGAGTACCACCACCGGCCCACGACGGCGCTGGACCCCGTCACCGGGCAGGGCACCAGCCACACCCAGCTCGCCCTGTGCGTCCACCGCGCCGTCGTCGACGTGGACGTCGACCTCGGCCTCGTCAAGGTCGTCGAGCTGGCCGCCGTCCAGGACGTCGGCAAGATCATCAACCGGACGGGGGTGGAGGGGCAGATCCACGGCGGCTCCGCGCAGGGCCTCGGCCTCGCCGTGATGGAGGAGATCGTCGTGTCGGACGGCCTCGTCCGCAACCCGTCCTTCACCGACTACCTGATCCCGACGATCCTCGACATGCCGCCGATGCGCCTGGACATCCTGGAGAACCCGGACCCCGCGGCGCCCTACGGGCTGCGCGGCGCCGGCGAGCCGCCGACGCTGTCGTCCACTCCCGCCATCGTCGCCGCGATCAGGGACGCCACCGGCCGCCCCCTGCCCCGGATCCCGGTCCGCCCGGAGCACATCGTCGGCTAGGCCAATACTAGGCAGACCATTGACTGCCGCAGTGATTCTGCCTACATTCTGCGATGCTCGACAAAATTCTGACGTTCGTGGCACATGTATCCATTTCTGGGCCCGCCCCCAGGCCGGAGGATCACCATGAAACGACTGCCGACCGTCGCCGTGGCCGCCGTCTTCGCCGCCCCCGCAGTCCTGACACCGACCGCCGCCCACGGGCTCGCCGGTCCCGCGCACTACACCGGCACCCTCCCCGACGGCTCCACCTGGATCGCCGACGTCCCGGCCGACTGGAACGGGACCCTCGTCCTGTTCAGCCACGGATTCGGCCCCCTCGCCCCGGCGAACCGCCCGAGCGAAGCCGCGGGCAAGGCCCTCCTCGACCGCGGCTACGCCCTCGCCGGCTCGTCCTACGACCCGTCGGGCTCCCTCTGGGCACTGGGCAGCGCCGTCCAAGACCAGCTCGCCACCGGCAGGGCCGTCTCAGAGATCATCGGCCGCCCGCGCACCACGCTCGCCCTCGGCCAGTCCATGGGCGGCCTCGTCAGCGCCAAGATCGCCGAAACCCGCGCGGTGGACGGCGTCCTCACCGCCTGCGGCATCGTCGCCGGCGGTGTCGACCTGAACAACTACCAGCTCAACGCGGGCCACACCGTGGCCACGCTCCTGGCCCCTGACCAGCACATCAAGCTGACCGACTACGAGACGCCCGCCGAGGCCGCGGCCGCCGGAGCCCAGCTCACCCAGGCCGTCAGCGATGCCCAGGACACCCCCGCCGGCCGCGCCCGCATCGCCCTGGCCTCCGCGTTCCTCAACCAGTCATCCTGGTTCTCGGGCGACGCCCCGCCACCCCGCCATGATCACGCCGCCCGGGAACGCCAGCAGTACCAGTGGCTCACCTCCGGCGGCGTCCTCAACTTCGTCTTCGGCGGCCGCTACTGGATCAACCTGGCCGCCGGCGGCGACAGCGCTTGGAACAAAGGCCTCGACCACTCGCGCCTGCTCCACGAGTCCGGCAACCAACGCCAGGTGAAGGCCCTCTACCGCACCGCGGGCCTGAACCTGAAAGCAGACCTTTCGCGCCTGACCGCCACCGCCGCCAAGAAGGTCGAACCACGCCCCCTCGCCTGGATGGCCCGCACCTCCCAGCCGACCGGCCGCGTCGACGTTCCGGCTCTGAACATCCACACCATCTCCGACCAGCTCGTCCCGGTCGAGCACCAGGCGGAGTACGCCACGTCCGTCCGCCGGGCCGGCCGTACCCACCTGCTGCGCCAGGCCTACGTCCACCGCATCGGCCACTGCAACTTCACGGCGTCCGAGTACGTGGCCTCCCTCCGGGCCCTGGAGAAGCGCGTCAAGACCGGCCACTGGCCGAACACCACCGCCCGCTCCCTGAACAAGGCCGCCGAGTCCCTCTCCCTCGACCCCTCGGCCTTCATCCGCTACCGCCCAAACCGCCTCGTAACCCAACCATCCCATCCATAACTCACTGTGATGGAAGCCACACTTTGAGTCATTGGATAGTCAAGGTATCTAATGGTGATGGCTCGATAACTTCCCGTGCATGGTCACCGCAGTCCACGAAGGACCAATCCAGATCATCCGCGACAACCCGGAGGTCATAGCCCAGATCCTGCGCACCGCGTTCGACGTCGAGGTCGGGGACGACCTGATGATCAGATCGGCGTCCGAAGAGTGCACCCAGATCGCCCCGACCACCTACCGAGCCGACAACGTCGTAGAGATCTGCGAGGGAGGCTCCGGGAAGACGACCCTCGCCGTCGTCGCGGAAATGCAGCAGGCAAAGGACCTGCGGAAGCGCAAGTCCTGGCCCATCTACCTCACCGCGCTCCACCACAGAACCGCCTGCCCGTGCTACCTCATCGTCATCTGCCCCAAGCGCTCGGTCGCCGACTGGGCACGCGAGCCGATCAGGATCGGCCACCCCGGTTTCGTCCTGGAGCCCCTGGTGATCGGCCCGGGCACCAAGCCGCTCGTCACCACGACCGAGCAGGCGGCCCAGATGCCCGAACTGGCCATCATCAGCACGCTGGCCAACGTCAGCAGCCATACCAGGGAGACCCTGGAGATCACCCATGCGGCCCTCGCCACCATCGAGAACGCGGACCACGAAAACGCCGACCTGTACACTGACCTTGTGGTCAGCGCGCTGCCGAGGCTGGCGCGCCGCATCCTGGAGGAACTCGTGTCCACTGGCACCGCCGAATACAAGTTCAAGAGCGACCTCTTCCTCCGCCACCAAGCCCTCGGGGAGGCCGAGTCGGTGCTAAAGGTTCTCGCCGCGCGGGACCTGACTGTTCCGGATGAGGTTCGTGAGCGGATTCGGTCCTGCCGGGATCAGGAGCAGTTGGACGAGTGGCTGGCCCGCGCCATCACGGTCGACACCGCCGACGAGTTGTTCGACTGACCGCGGTGAGCGCCACCGGCTACGAGTTCAAGAGCGACCTCTTCCTCCGCCACCAAGCCATCGGCAAGGCCGAGGGCAAGGCCGAGGGCAAGGCCGAGGGCGAAGCGAAGATGGTGCTCGTCGTGCTTGCGGCCCGCGGGCTGAGTGTGTCCGATGAGGTGCGTGAGCGGATCATGGCCTGCACGGACGAGGAGCAACTCACCGAGTGGGCAACGCGCGCAGTGACGGCGGGGGCCGCCGTTGAGTTGTTCGACTGACGCCGTTCGGGCGTGGTGGCCCCTCGTTCAGGAGTTCCGGGGAGTCACCAGGCCGGATTCGTAGGCGAGGACGACCAGCTGGGCGCGGTCGCGGGCGTGGAGTTTGATCATGGCCCGGTTGATGTGGGTCTTCGCGGTCACGGGGCTGATCACCATGCGGTCGGCGATCTGGCCGTTGGACAGACCCTGTGCGGCCAGGGCGACGGCCTCGCGTTCGCGGTTGGTCAGTTCCTTCAGTTCTGTGCCGGCTCCCGTGTTGAGCGGCTGCGCGACGTACCGGCTGATCAGCATTCTGGTGATCGACGGTGCGAGCAGGGCGTCACCGCGTGCGGCGACGCGCACGGAGTGGAGGAGGTCCTCTGGCTCGATGTCTTTCACCAGGAATCCGGCGGCTCCGGCGCGCAGGGCGTTGAAGACGTACTCGTCGAAGCCGTAGTTGGTCAAAATGACGACATGGACGCCGGCCAGAGCGGGGTCGGCGGCGATGCGGCGGGTCGTCTCTATGCCGTCCATGACCGGCATCTGGATGTCGATGAGCGCGATGTCGGGGAGGTGCTCCCTGATGAGGGCCAGGCCCTGCTCGCCGTCGGCGGCCTCGGCGACCACCTCGATGTCGTCCTCGGCGTCGAGGAGCGCGCGGAATCCGCCGCGGAGGAGCGGCTGGTCGTCGACCAGCAGGACACGGATCACCGCGGCCCGCCCACGGGGAGTTCGGCCTGGACGCTGAAGCCGCCCTCACTGCGCGGTTCGGCGCGCAGGCGGCCGCCCAGGGCGGTGACCCGCTCACGCATACCGAGCAGCCCGACGCCGGGCACCGGAGCCGTGCCCGGCATGGCCTTGCCGTCGTCGTCGACCCGTATGGCGAGGGTGTCCGGACGGTAGTCGATCCGGATCGACGCCGTGGAGGCGGCGGCGTGGCGCGCGGTGTTGGTGAGCGACTCCTGGACGATCCGGTAGGCGGTCTGGTCCACCGCGGTCGGTACGTCGTGGCGTTGGCCCTCGATCGTCAGGGTGGTGTTGAGGCCCGTCCAGCGAGCCCGCTCCACCAGGTCGGGGACGTGATCGAGGCCATGTGAGGGGGTCTTGTCGTCGTCCCGCAGCGTGTCCAGGGTCGCGCGCAGTTCCCGGGTCGCCTCACGGCCGGCCTCCTGGATCGCCAGCAGGGCCTCCGGCACCTGCTCGCCGCGTTTGCGGGCCAGGTGGACGGCGACTCCGGCCTGCACCTTGATGATCGAGATCTGGTGGGTGAGCGAATCGTGCAGTTCCCGCGCGATGTGCAGCCGCTCCTCGGACGCCCGCAGCCGGGCGGTCTCCTCGCGGGTGCGCTCGGCCTCGTCCGCCCGCCGCTCGGCCTGCCGCAGCGCCTCACCCGCGGCGCCGGCGGCGATCAGCCAGGCCACTTCGAGGGCGCCCCGGGCCTGGGCGAACGCGTCGGAGGCGGGCCCGTCCGCCAGTGACGCCATGGCGGCGAAGGGGAGCGCGGCCAGCAGGGCCACGCTCGCCGCCAGCGTGATGACGCGGTGCCCCGCGCGTACGGCGGCGTACACCGCGAACAGGTACGCGACGGCGGGTACGTCGAAACCGGCCGCCTGGTAGCCCAGCGCGCAGAGCCCGGTGACGGCCAGGACGGGAACGGGGGCCCGGCGGCCCGCGGCCAGCACCATGCCGCTCGTCACCAGCAGGGCGTAGCCGAGTACGTCGAGGTCCGTGCCGGGGTGGTCCGCGGTCAGTGCGGTGACCAGCAGCGTCACCGTCACGCAGACCGCGATCACCCAGCGCCCGGACCTGGCCCAGGCAGCCGAAAGTCCTGTGCTCATACGCGCACCCTAGCCGCGTGCCGACGCGTTGCGACTCCTGCTGGCGGACGAGGAACCGGCTACCGCGACCGCAGTACTTCCGCGGCGCCTGCGCTTTCCGCGGTAACGGAATGCGGCATTGGCGGTAGCGCGAATTGCATGCGTCCGGGGGACGACCGGAATTGTGTTCTGCGGGCAATATCAGGACGCATTGTGAAAGAGAAGAGAGTTGGGGACGAGATGATGTCAACCGAGACTCCGGCCGCGGGGGGAGTCCTGGCGGGTCTGGCCCGGTTCTGCTACCGGCGCCGCCGCCTGGTCCTCCTGACCTGGATCGCCGGCGTGATCGCCGTGGCTTTCGCCGGCTTCGGCTACGGCGCGGCACCCGACAATGACTTCTCCGGCGGGGATTCCGAGTCCGCCAAGACGCAGGAGCTGATCGAGAGGCATTTCCCCGAGCGGCAGGGGGACACGCTGACACTCGCGATCAAAGCGGAAAGGGGGATCGACGATCCGGCCGCCCGGCGGAAGATCGAGAAGGTCATCGCCGATCTGTCCGCCTCACCCGTGACGGGACCGGTGACGTCGCCGTACCAGAACGGGGATCTGGTGACCGACGATCGCCGTATCGCCCGTACGACCATCCCGCTGACCGACGGGGACGCGGAGAAGACCGAGGTCAAGCCCCTGGTCGACACGGTCAAGGACGCCTCCGGTGATGGGGTGACGCTGGGGCTCGGCGGGGAGAAGGCCGAGAAGGCCGAGACGCCCGCGCAGGGGTCGGCGGAGAGCGTGGGCATCCTCGCGGCGGCGGTGATCCTGTTCATCGCCTTCGGGTCGCTGGTGGCGATGGGCCTGCCGATCGTGACCGCGCTGATGTCGATCGTCGGCGGCATCGCACTGATGAAGCTGGTCGGGTACGTGATGCCCGCGCCGGACTTCACCGTGGTCTTCGCCGCGATGATCGGGCTCGGCGTCGGCATCGACTACGCACTGTTCATCGTGACCCGCTACAAGGACCGCCTGCAGGACGGCGACGACCCCGAGGGCGCCACGGTCACGGCCATCACGACCGCGGGCCGCGCGGTGCTGTTCGCCGGCACGACCGTGGTGATCGCGCTGCTCGGCCTGATCGTGATGGGACAGCGGCTGATGACCGGGGTGGCCGTCGCCACGTCGGTGACCGTGCTGGTGACGATGATCGCCGCGCTGACCCTGCTGCCGGCGTTCCTGGGCTTCACCGGCCACAGGATCAACTCGCTGCGGCTGCCGCGCCGCACCTCGCGCCGGCGCGGGGCCGCCGGCGCCCCGTTCCGGGAGCGCCGCACTCCCGCCGAGCGCTGGGCCGGCGTGGTGCAGCGCAGGCCGCTGGTCGCCGCCCTCCTGGCCGGAGCGGTCCTGCTGGTGCTGGCGGCGCCCGCGCTGTCGATGCGGCTGAGCCAGCCGGACGCCAGCGTCCAGCCGCACGACCGGAGCAGCTACACCTCGTACGAGATCATCTCGGAGGGGTTCGGTCCTGGCTACGGCGCACCCCTGATCTTCGCCACCGAGGTCGGCTCCAGGGACGCCGATCTGCGCCCCGTCGTCGAAGCGGTCGGGAGGGCCGAGGGCATCGCCCACGTCACGCCGCCCCAGGTGAGCGAGGACGGGCGGGCCGCCACCTTCATGGCCTTCCCGAAGACCGGATACCAGGACGAGGCGACCGCGGACCTGGTGCACCATCTCCGCGACGACGTGCTGCCCGGGGCGCCCGGCGGCGAAGGGGTGCACCTCGGCGGGCCGAACGCCGGCACCATCGACTTCGCCGAGGACGTCGGCTCGCGCCTGCCCCTGATGATCGCGGTCGTCATCGCGATGGCCATGGTCCTGCTGATCGCCCTGGTCCGGTCCGTCACGATCGCGCTGCAGGCCGCCGTGGTGAACCTGCTGTCGATCGGCGCCGCCTACGGTGTGATCGTCGCGGTCGTGCAGTGGGGATGGTTCGGCCCGGCCCTCGGTTTCCCCGCCGAAATGCCGGTCACGACCTGGGTGCCCATGGTGATGTTCCCGGTCCTGTTCGGCCTGTCGATGGACTACCAGGTCTTCCTGATCTCACGGGTCCGCGAGGAGTACGAGCGCACCGGCGACACCCGGATGGCCGTCACCCGCGGGCTGGCGCGGACCGCCAAGGTCATCACCGCCGCGGCCGCCATCATGATCGCCGTCTTCACGACCTCCCTGCTCGGCCCCGACGTCGCGGTCAAGCAGGGCGGCCTTGGCATGGCCGTCGCCGTGCTCATCGACGCGTCCATCGTCCGGATGGTCCTCGTCCCGGCGGTGATGGAACTGTGCGGCAAGGCCAACTGGTGGATGCCCGGTCGCCGGGCGCCGGTGACGGTGCCGGCTCCACCGGCCGGGGTCGGGGAGGGGGCCAAGGTCTGACCCCGAGGTCTGACGGACCGCCGAAGCGGCCGGGACGTCGAGCGCCCCCGGTGGTGTGCCGGGGGCGCTCGCGTGCGTCAGGGGGCCTCGGTGGGGTCCTCTTCCAGAAGGTCGTCGAACTCGCCGTCCTTGACGCCGGCGATGAAGGCGTCCCACTCGGCCTCGGTGAAGTAGAGGATCGGCCCCGCGGGGTTCTTGGCGTCGCGCATGACGACGGCCCTCTCACCGAAGTCCTTGTGCTGGACGGGAACGTCCTTGCCATCAATGAACTCGATGATGACCCCGTCGCTGAGGATCGGTTCCTGCTCCGTCACTGGCCCACCTTCTTCGTCCTGGCTCTGTCGGGCTCAAGGCTAGTGCGTGAGAGGACGGTGACAGGCCGGAACCGGATCCCCGGCCGCCCATGAGGGAGGGCGGCCGGGGGCGGGGTCACGGAGCGTCGAAGCCGAGTGTGTACTGGCCCGAGCCGCTGTAGGCGTGGACCCGGTACCGGTAGTAGCCCGCGGTGCCGTTGTAGGAGATGTTCTCGTCGGGAGTGGGGCTGATGGACTGCGCCACCGTCTGCCAGGACGAGCCGGACCACTTCTGGAGGTACAGGTCGAAGTCGGTGCCGTCGGGGCCGTCGAGGCATGCGGAGTGGGTTCCGGAGGAGGTGCTGCGGTAGTAGCTGCCGTCCGGCTGGTAGGCGCTGCCGCCGGAGCTCAGCGAGCCCGTCGCGCTGTCCTCGTGGCCGTCGCAGGTGCCGGGGTCGCCCGGTCCGGGGTCGCCGGGCCCGCCGCCCGAGGTGACGAGTTCGCGGCCCTGCTGGGCGAGGATCTGCAGGACCTCGCCGACCGGCTGGAAGTACATCTGGTCTCCGCCGCCCTGGCCGTCGTCGCAGGTGCCCGAGCCGCCGGACGTGATGCCCTGCGCCTGCCCCTCCGGGGTGAACAGCGCGCCGCCGGAGTCGCCGGGGTCGGCGCAGATGTCGGTGCGGATCAGCCCGGTGACGGTTCCCTCCGCGTAGCGGACGGTCGCGCCGCGCTGGAGGATCTGGCCGCACCAGATCCGGGTGTTGGTGGTGGAACCCGAACGGCAGACCTCGGAGCCGACCGGTGCCTCCACGGCGCCGTGGATCGTCTGGTAGGAGCCGTCCCACTTGTTGACGGTGGGCGTCGGCGTCCACTGGCTGTTGGTGTTGACCCACGCGTAGTCGTTGCCGGGGAACGAGGAGCCGCCGAACGATCCCTGCGCGACCCGGTTGGCGCCGCTGGTCGTCTCGCCCTGGTCGCCGCAGTGGCCGGCGGTGACGTAGCCCCCGTCGACCGAGAACGCCACCGAGCAGCCCGCCGAGGGCGTCCAGTACCGTTCGCCGCCGACGATGTCGTAGAGCGGACGCGGCGTGGCCGTCGAGTGGACGTACCGCACGGCCCCGGCGTCGACGCCGCCGGCCTTGGCGAACCGCTTCACGGCGGCTTTGGACGACGCCTGGACGACGACGCGGTTGGTCTCCGGGTCGATGTACCAGGCGGTCACCGCCTTGGGGGCCGACCGGGCGTGCCGGTTCAGCTTCGTCTGGACCGAGTGGAGGTCGCGGGCGTCGTACTTCACCACCTTGGGCACCGCGCCGGCCGCCTTGATCGTGGCGGTGGACGCGGCGTCGGTGGTCGCGACGACGACCTTGGAGCCGTGCTCGACCCAGGCGCCGCCGAACGCCGCGCCGAGCGAGATCTGCAGTTGCTTCTGGATGCCGGCGGCGCGGTCGGCGGGTGCGGCGGTGACCTGCGGCCGGTCGGTGACGGTGGGGCTGGTGTGCGCGTGCGCCGGGGTCGCCAGCGACGCGGTCAGGCCGGAAACGGCCATGACGCCCAACACCAGATTTCTGCGGGCCATGTGGGCGCTCCTGGGGGGTGGGGGTGAGGGATGGTCGCCCCGATGCCCGGAATGCTGGACCGCTTGAACGCCGAGGACAACGAATCGCCCCCGACTGACTTTTCACAGTTGATTGCGTTTCGCCCGAACGCCGCGAACGCCTGGCGGGCGTTCGGCGAACCAGGAGTGACCCACCAACGCTCAGGAAGGCACGACATGACCCGAGAAAGACCGGCATGGTCGCGGTGACCACCGGCGACGCCGAGATCCTGCGGCGGTCCCGGCACGAGCCGGAGTGCTTCGCCGCGCTCTTCGACCGCCATTACGGCGCCATCCACGGTTACGCGGCGCGGCGGCTCGGGCGGGGCCCCGCCGACGACGTGGCCGCCGAGACGTTCCTCATCGCGTTCGACCGGCGCGACCGCTACGACCTGACGCGGGACGACGCGCGGCCGTGGCTGTACGGGATCGCGTCCAACCTCATCTCCCGGCATCACCGCGCGGAGGTGCGCCAGTACCGGGCGCTGGCGCGGGCCGGCGCGTCCGAGGCCGCCGAGGGCCACGACGAGCGGGTCGCCGGGCAGGTCGACGCGCAGGCGGCGCGGGGGCCGCTGGCGGCGGCGCTCGGCGGGCTGCCGCGCGGCGACCGGGACGTCCTGCTGCTCGTCGCCTGGGCTCAGCTCGGTGTGCGGGAGGCGGGCGAGGCGCTCGGGATCCCGGCGGGAACGGCGCGCTCCCGGCTGCACCGGGCCCGGACGAGGATCCGCGCCGTACTGGGCGAGACCGACCCCACGACCTTTGGAGAGGACATCGACCGATGAACGACCTGGAAATTCTGCGTGATGCCTGGACCGAGCCCGAGGCGCCCGCGGAGGCGTCCCGCGCCGCCGCCCGGACGGCCCTGCTCGAACGCGCGTCCGGTGGCGGGAGGCGGCGCTTCCGGCCGTCGCGGTTCGGTGTCCGGCTCGTGGCCGTGGGCGTGCTGGCCGCCGCCGTGGCGGTCGGTGTGACCGTCGTCCAGACCGCGGGCGGCACCGACCGGGACGGCAACCCGCGCCCCGTGGTGCCGGGGATCCCGGCGGGCCCGGTGGCCAACGCGTCCGAGGCGCTCGAACGGGCGGCACGCGCGGCGGAGACGCGCGCGTTCACGCCGCCCCGGCCCGACCAGTGGATCTACGTCGAGTCCCGGGTGCGGAGAGGACGCGAGCCGAACGGCCCCGTCTCCACGGACCCCGGCAAGGACGTCGTGACGCGGAACTGGCAGCGTGCCGACGGCACGAAGTCGGCGACGATCGAGGACGGGAGGCTGCGGTTCACCGGGATGCTGCCGACGACGCCGCCGTCCGACTACGCCTCGCTGGCCGCGCTGCCGGCCGACCCGGACGCGCTGCTGAAGTGGATCTACAAGCAGACGGGCGGCCTCGGTGCGGCGAAGGAGGGGCGGTACTCGACCGCGTACTCGATGTTCGGCGCGATCCTGCGGAACAACGTCCTGCCGCCCAGGACCGAGGCGGCGGTGTTCCGGGCGATCAAGCAGATTCCCGGCGTGACGCTCGCCGAGGGCCGGGTGGACGCGGCGGGACGCCTGGCCCTGGGGCTCGGACGTGTCACCGACGGCTACCTGCACCAGGAGCTGCTGCTCGACGCGGAGACCTACGGGTACCTGGGTGAACGGTCCGTTGTGATCAAGGACCACAGGACCCGTCACGTCGACGGGACCATGTCGGTGGAGAAGGGCGACCTGATGAACCTGACCGTCCGCCTCAAGGCGGGCATCGTGGACGAGGCGGGGCAGCGGCTCTGACCTCCCGGAGGGCGGACGGGCGATCGGGTCGCCCGTCCGCCGCCGTCAGGAGTCGATGAGCAGGCGGGCGGCGGAGATCTCCAGCCGGGCCTGGATCTCCTCCGCGGTCGCGTTGCCGCGCAGCATCTCGATCATCTCCATGGTCCAGATGCCGGCCAGTGCCCGCGCCACCAGGCGGCGCGGATCGTCGTCGGTGATGTCCTGCGGCGGGCCGGACGCGGCGAGCAGCAGCAGCCCGGTCATCCGGTCGCCGAAGTCGGTCTTGACGTCGGACAGCAGCAGGGAGCGGATCAGCGCCTCCGCCAGCTCCGGTTCGCGCATCAGGCCGCGGGTGGCGCGCATCAGCACCTCCACCGCGCGCTGCGGTGCGTCGCCGGCGCGGGGAGGGCGGCGCTCGATGCTGCGTTCGAGGAGGTCGAGTTCCTCGCTGACGACGGCGACGACCAGGTCCATCTTGGACGGGAAGTAGCGGTACAGGGTGCCGAGGGCGACCCCGGCGCGCTCGGAGACGGTGCGCATCTGCATCGCCTCGATGCCGCCGCGCGACGCCAGTGCCGCGGCCGCCTGCACGATACGCTTGCGCCGCTGGTGCTGGCTGCGGGAGCGCACGCTCTGCCCCGGCCGGCCGGCCGCCTGTTCCGCGGGCTGACCCGGGGTCTCGCCCCCGGTCACTGTCGGCTCTGCGGTCACGGTCGATCCCTTCTGTGCGGGCGCGGTCGCCCGACGTGTCCCACCAAGGATACAGCTCTCACGAGAACGTGTTATCTGATCGTCGGCGGGCGGGTGGCCCGCCGGGTCCCGTCATCCGGTCGATGAACCCTGGCATGCTAGGCGAATCTGCCCGCGAACGAGGGCGATCATGCCTCTGGACACAGACTAGAATCTGTTCTACTTTTTCGCCGTGGGGCGGGTCCTCGGAGGTGACGGGATGAGCGTCGCGGCACTGCTGGAAGCGCGGGCGGACGACGGCCGTCCCGGACCTCGCCTACCGCCGGATGACCGCGGAGGACGCGGCCGGCACCCGGGCGGAGTTCGAGCGGCGCGGCCGGCTGCACCTTCTGGAAGGGAGCGGATGAGTGGACTTCAACCTGGACGAGACCCAGCAGGAGCTCAACGGCCTCGCGGCGGGCCTGCTCGCGCGTGAGGCGACGCAGGAGCGGCTGGAGGCCTTCGAGAAGAGCGGTGCGTCCTACGACGCGGTGACCTGGAAGGCCCTCGCGCAGGCGGGGCTGCTCGGGGTCGTCGTGCCGGAGGACGCCGGCGGCGCGGGCCTCGGGCAGGTCGAGCTGGCGGTCATCCTGCGGCAGGCCGGCCTGACGGTCGCGCCCGTCCCCGTGTACGCGTCGCTCGCGCTGGCGGCCGTTCCGATCGGGCGGCACGGCACCGCCGGTCAGTGTGCCCTCCTGGGCCCGCTGACCGAGGGCGAGACGGTCCTGACCGGCGCGTACCGCGAGGTCGGCCCGCCGGGCGAGGTCTCCACGACGGCGCGCCGGGACGGTGACGGCTTCGTCCTCGACGGGGTGAAGACGTTCGTCCCGTACGCGCGGGAGGCGGCCCGCATCCTCGTCCCGGCCCGCGTCGAGGGCGCGGGCGTCGGGGTCTTCCTCGTCGAGCCCGCCGCCACGGCGATCACGAGGCAGCCGTCGGCGACGACCGAGCCGCTGTCGCGCGTCGCGCTCGACGGCGTGCGGGTCGGGCCGGACGCCCTGCTCGGCGGAACGGCGGACGGCGCCGCCTGGGACACCCTGCGCCGCTCCGCGGTCGCCGGCGCGGTCGCCGTCTCGTCCGGCGTCATCGAGGGCGCGCTGGAGCTGACCAAGGAGTACGTGAAGACGCGCGAGCAGTTCGAGCGCGCCCTCGCGCAGTTCCAGGCCGTGACGATGCAGATCGGTGACGTCTACATCGCCAAGCGGGCCCTGGACGTGGCCGTCTGGGCCGGCGTGTGGCGCCTCGCGGAGGGCGACGCCGACGCCGACGAGGTCCTCGCCGTCGCCGCGTACAACGCCTGCGACCCCGTCGTGCAGGCCCTGTACACCTGCCAGCACTTGCACGGCGGCATCGGCCTGGACGTCACCTATCCGCTGCACCGCTACTTCGCCTGGGGCAAGCAGTGCGCGCACCTGCTCGGCGGTGCGGAACACCAGCTCGACTCGCTCGGCGCGCTCGTTTCTCAGGAGGCCTGATGTTCATCGATCTGACCGACGAGCAGAAGAGGCTCCGCGCCGAGCTGCGCGAGTACTTCGAGGGCTGCCTGGACGGGCAGCAGCGCGCCGCGATCCTGGAGGACCCGTTCGGGACCGCCTACATG
This sequence comes from Spirillospora sp. NPDC048824, assembly GCF_043198455.1. NCBI lineage: Bacteria > Bacillati > Actinomycetota > Actinomycetes > Streptosporangiales > Thermomonosporaceae > Spirillospora > Spirillospora sp. NPDC048824. The sequence goes on from NZ_JBICUS010000016.1 coordinate 142,663, forward strand.
GAGCACTGCCGGCGGCTCGGCCGCGACGGGATGCTCGGCGTCGCGCTGCCGAAGGAGTACGGCGGCCGCGGCTACGGACCCGTCGAGCAGACGATCTTCGCCAACGAGATCGCCCGCGCCGAGGTCACCTACCCGCTCATCACGCTGAACTCCGTCGCGCCGACGATCCTGCAGTACGGGACGGACGCGCAGAAGGAGTTCTTCATCCCGCGCATCCTCGCGGGGGAGTGCCATTTCGCGATCGGCTACAGCGAGCCGGGCGCCGGGACCGACCTCGCCGCCCTGCGCACCACCGCGGTCAGGGACGGCGACCACTACGTCGTGAACGGCCAGAAGATCTTCACGTCGGGGGCGAACACCGCCGACTACGTGTGGCTCGCCGCCCGCACCGACCCGGACGCGAAGAAGCACAAGGGCATCTCGATGCTCATCGTCGACTGCGAGGACCCGGGGTTCTCGTGGACGCCGATCATCACGATGGACGGCCGGCACCACACCAACTCGACGTACTTCCAGGACATCCGCGTCCCGGCGGACATGCTGATCGGCGAGGAGAACAAGGGCTGGGACCTCATCGTCAACCAGCTCAACCACGAGCGGGTCACGCTCGGCCCCGCCGGCAACATCGGCCACACCCATGTCCGGTTCGAGCGCTGGGCCCGCACGACCGCCGGGCGGGACGGCCGGCCGCTCATCGAGGAGCCCGCCGTCCGCCGCGCGGTCGCGCGGATCTACGCCTACCTGCGCGTCAACGAGCTGCTCAACTGGCAGGTCGCCGCAAACCAGGACCTCGGCTGGCTCGGCGCGGCGGACGCGTCCGCCACCAAGATCTACGGCTCGGAGCGGGTCCAGGAGGTCGGCCGGATCGTCGGGGACGTCCTCGCCCGGTACGGCGATCCGGGCGACCCGGTGACCGCGGAGTTCATCGAGGCCACCGACCGCCTCGCCAAGGGCGCGCTCGTGCTGACGTTCGGCGGCGGCGTCAACGAGATCCAGCGCGAGCTGATCGCGATGATCGGCCTCGGCCTGCCCCGCGCGCCCCGCTGAGGCCCGAGGTCTAGCAGGGGGGCCGGTTGAGGCCGGTCTCCAGGATGGCGAAGGTCTGGTCGACGGTCTCGGAGAGCGAGCCGAACGTGCCTCCGTGGCGGCGCATCGCGTCGGCGGCGGCCTGGAAGCCGCAGGTGGTGGCGGCGGCGATGACGTGCGGGCGCAGGTCGGCGGCGGGGTCGACGCCGAGCCGCTCGGCGATGAACTCGATCAGCAGGGCCTGCTTCTTCTGGGCGTGCTCCAGGCTGCCCGCCATGAGGGACGGGCTGTCGTGCATCATCGACAGCATGCACTGGAAGCGCTCGGGGTCGAAGCCGAGTTCGCCGGCCTCGCAGGCGCGGGCGATGCCGACGACGGCCCGGCGCAGCGCCGTCATGATCGGCTCATCGGCGGGCCGCTCGGTCAGCGAGGCCAGGACGGCGCGGGTCTGCTCCTCCTGGAAGGTGAGCGCGACGTCCTCTTTCGAGGCGAAGTAGCGGAAGAACGTGCGGGACGAGACGTCCACGGCGTCGGCGATCTCCTCGACGGTGGTGGAGTCGAACCCCTTCTCGGCGAAGAGGGTGAACGCCGCGTCGACGAGCGCGTCCCGGGTGCGCTGCTTCTTGCGTTCGCGCCGGCCCGGGGGCTGGGGCCCGGGGCCGGTGGCGCCGGTCTCGGGGTCGGTCGCGGTCATGGGCGAAGTGTAACCATCTCGTCGTCCCGCGCCAAGAGACAGCGGGCGACCAATGTCCTGATGTAACTAATGTCGTACCGCGACCTGAGTCGGTTGACGACAAGTGTCATGCCATGACACTTTTGGGTCTTCCCCATCCGGAGGTCGATCCATGACTCACTCCCCAGGCGCCGGAACACTCGAGCCCGGCGCCGTCCACGTCCCGCCGCGCGACAAGGAGCGCGGCCGTCCCGTGAGAGCCGGGCACGGGCATCCGTGGCTCACCCTCGTGGCGGTCGCGCTCGGCGTGATGATGGTCGGGCTCGACGCCACCGTCGTGTCCATCGCCAACCCCGCGATCGCCCGCGACCTGGGCGCGAACCTGTCCGGCCTGCAGTGGGTCACCAACGCCTACCTGTTGGCGCTCGCCGTCACCCTGATCCCGGCCGGGAAGATCGCCGACAGGTTCGGGCGCAGGCGGACGTTCCTGGCCGGCGTGGTCGGGTTCGCCGCCGCGTCGGTCATGATCGGACTCTCCGGCGGTCTCGGCATGGTCATCTTCTGGCGGGTCGTGCAGGGCTTCGCGGGGGCGCTGCTCCAGCCCGCGAGCCTCGCCATCCTGCGCAACACGTTCCCGGCCGACCGGCTCAACACCGCGATCGGCGTCTGGGGCTCCACCGTCGGCATCTCCATCGCGGGCGGCCCGATCGTCGCCGGGCTGCTGGTCGAGAACGTCAGCTGGGAGTCGGTCTTCTTCCTCAACGCCCCCCTCGGCCTGGTCGCCCTCGCCGTCGGCCTGTGGGTGATCCGCGAATCGCGGGACGAGGAGGCCACCGGCTCCTTCGACCTGCCCGGCGTCGCGCTGCTCACCGGTGCGCTGTTCGCCCTGGTCTGGGGGCTCATCAAGGCCGGCGAGTCCGGGTTCGGGGACGCCGTCCCGCTGGTGTCGTTCGCCGTGTCCGTCGTGCTGTTCGCCGGGTTCATCCGGAACGAGTTGCGCGTCGAGCGTCCGCTGCTCCCGCTCGGGCTGTTCCGCTCGGTGTCGCTGTCGGCGGCGACCGGGCTCATCGTCCTCGGCTTCTTCGGGATGTTCGGGACGATCTTCTTCATCACCCTCTACCTGCAGCAGGTGCACGGCATGAGCCCGGTGGACGCCGGCGTGCGGATGCTGCCGATGACCGCCGTGTTCATCGTCTCCTCACCGCTGGCGGGGGTGCTGACCAGCCGGTTCGGGCCGAGGGTGCCGCTCGCCCTCGGGATGGGCTTCACCGCGGCCGCGCTGTTCGGCCTGTCGCGCATCGGGGTGGAGGCCCCCTACGTCGAGCTGTGGCCGTGGTTCGTGCTGCTCGGCATGGCGTTCGGGTTCGTCATCGTCGCCGGGACCGAGGCCATCGTCGGCAACGCGCCGGCCCATCTCGCCGGGGTCGCGGGAGGGCTCCAGCAGACCGCCGCGCAGCTCGGCGGCGTCCTCGGCACCTCCGTCCTGGGCGTGCTGCTGTCCACCAAGGTCGGCGACGTGCTGTTCGGCCGTCTGACGGACGCGGGCGTCCCCGGCGCCGCCGCCCAGCAGCTCGCGGGCCAGGGCGGGATCGTCTCGCAGGGCGTCGCGCCGGTCCCGCCGGGCACACCGGCCCCGGCCGCCGAGGCCATCACCACCGGAAGCCACCTCGCGTTCATGGACGGTTTCCAGAACTCGCTGACCGTCGCCGGAGCGGTCGCCGTCGTCGCGGTCCTCGCGGCCCTGCTCGTCCGGCGCGGCACCTCCCCGGTCGAAGGCGCCGCGGCGGCCTGATGCGCCGCCGGGGTGTGCGGGCCGGTCAGTTCCCGCTCGGGGACGGCGCCGGGTTGGTCGTCGGGCTGGGGCTCGGCGTGCCCGGGTCGTCCGCGGGCGGCTCGGACGGGGTGTCCGGCGGCGGCGTGGTCGGGTCGGCGGTGCCGTCGCCGGGCGGCGGGGTCGCCGGGTCGCCCGGCGTGTCCGGGGGAGTGGTCGGAGACTCGCCGGTCGGCGGGGTGGACGGGCGGTCCGGCTGCGGCGGCGTGGCCGGCGGCGCCGGGCTCGTCTCCCGTGTGGGCGTGCCGGCCGGGGACGCCGCCGGCGGTGCCGGGGCGGGAGCGGCTGCGCCCGGGGTTCCGGCGCCCTGCCGTGCCGGGTCGCCGTCGTCCGTGGCCGGGTCCCGCGGGGTGCCGGGCGCGCTGCCCGTCGCCCGCTCGGTGCCGCTGAGGCCGGGCAGCGGGTGCTGCGGGGCGGGACCGCTCGTCGCGGACGCCGGGTTCGTCTGGCCGGTGCTCGCCGTCGGCACCAGCGAGGCGGCCCCGCCGCCGCCCTTGGCCGACGGCCAGCTGGCGAGCAGGCCGATGACCGCCGCGGCGGACGCGGCGACGCCGGCGGCGGCGCCGAGGCCCTTGGAGATGCCGCCGGACAGCCCGCGCCGCACCCGGTCGCCGTCCCGGCCCGAGCGCCCGGAGCGGCCGGAACGCGGTCCGTCCGCGCCGATGACGACGAGCGGGCTCGGGGAGATGACGCTCGGCAGCGGCCGGACGGCCTCGTCCTCGCAGGCCGCGAGGACCTGGTCGCGCAGCCAGCCGGGCGCGCGGGCCGGTGCCCGCCGGGCGAGCAGCTGCGGCAGCCGCTTCTTCTCGAACGCGGTGATGAGGTCGAGGCGCGCCTCGGCCGCCCCGCGCATCAGGATGTCGAGGACGGATCGTTCCAGCCGGGTCCGCGCCGCGTCGAGCAGCTGGAGGACGGTGTCCGGCGCGATGCCGAGGACGCGGGCGATGTCGTGGGGTTCGAGCCAGTCGCCCGCCCACAGCAGCAGCACCTCGCGGTGGTCGGAGCGCAGGGCCCCGGCGGCGCGCAGCAGCGGGTCGGGATCGGCGAACAGGAGGCCGCCCCGTCCACCGAGGTTGCCGGTGAAGGCGCCGCGCTCGGCGCAGGCCGACCGGGAGAGCGAGTGCAGCCACAGGACCCGGTCGCCGCGCGGCGGCTGGTGGACGGCCGCGGTGAAGGTGTCCCCCACGGCGGCCGCCGCGAGCTGGTCGCCGACGAGCGACCAGCAGTACGCGTACAGGCGGTCGGCGTGCGCGTCGTAGAGCGAACCCATGTCCCCGCGCATGTGACCTCCCGATCGTCGCCACGGTACGTACAAATAGTGCATACCGCTGGTTGACGGACTCTAGCGCCTCCGGTCAATGCCTGAGAAGTCCGAGATTAGGCGATGCGTCGAGTAGCACGGAAGGTAACGGAGAGCCCTGCTGACAGTGACGTTCACGGAGATTTAAGGAAGTTCACGAAATTCGCCGGATTTCTGATGCGGTTCAGCAGGGAAGGTTGGCACCCGCCGATGAAAAGGTGAGGAGTGAGCCGTGACCCGGCTGACCGTGGACGACGTCTACCAGCACATTCGCGGTGTCTGCTTCAAGACCGGCCCACCCGGGACGGTCGGCGCGGAGACCGAGTGGTTCGTGATCGACGCGGCCGACCCCGCCGCCCATGTCCCCGGCGACCGGGTGCGCGCGCTCGTCGACGACGCCGGCCCGCCGTCCGGCGGCAGCAGGGTGACCTACGAGCCGGGCGGGCAGCTGGAGCTCAGCTCCGCGCCGTTCGACGGGCTCGGCGCACTGCATTCGGCGCTCGACCGGGACATCGCGCACGTCCGGGACGCCCTTTCGCCGGACGGGCTCGCCCTCGTCGGCCACGGCGTCGACCCCGTACGGAGGCCGCGCTTCCAGGCAGACCATCCCCGCTACGCCTGCATGCGCGACTACTTCTTCGCGGGCGGCTTCACCGACGCGGGCTTGGCCATGATGTGCTCCACGGCGTCAGTCCAGGTCAACCTGGACATCGGCGCAGACCACACCGACGCGTTCCGCCGCTGGCGGCTCGTTCACGCGCTCGGCCCGGTGCTGGTCGCGGCGTTCGCGAACTCGCCGCTGCGCGCCGGACGCCGCACCGGGATGCGCTCGTCCCGGCAGGGCATCTGGACTGAACTCGACCCCTGCCGCACCCTCCCCGTCCTGCGCGACGGCGTGGACGCCGACCCCGCCGAGGCGTGGACGCGGTACGCGCTGGACGCCCAGGTCATGCTCGTCCACACCGCCGAGGGCGAATGGGTGTCCGACCCCGGGATGTCGTTCCTGGAGTGGCTGAACAAGGGCGAGCCCGGCGAGGACGACCTGTCCTACCACCTGTCCACCCTGTTCCCCCCGGTCCGGCCGCGCGGCTGGCTCGAACTGCGCATGATCGACGCGCTGCCCGGCCCGTACTGGCCCGTCCCCGTCGCCGTCGCCACCGCGCTGCTGGACGACCCGGCCGCGTCGCGCGCCGCGGAGGCCGCGGCCGAGCCGGTGGCGCACCGGTGGGCGGAGGCCGCCCTGCGCGGGCTGTCGGACCCGCCCCTGGCCGCCGCGGCACGGGCCTGCTTCGCCGCGGCGCTGGACGCGCTGCCGCGGCTCGGCGCGTCCGGCCTCGTCCCGCTGGTCGAGGAGTACGCGCGCCGGTACGTCGAACGGGGACGCACCCCCGCCGACGACCCCGCCCCAGATTCACCGGACTTCCCCCTACCGCTGTCCGAGGAGGACCCGACATGGCCCCGATGACCCCCCCGGGCGCGGCCGACCTGTACGCCGGCCACGTCGCCGCCGGCGATGAGGACGCGCTCAAAGAGCTGATCGCCGGCGAACTCGGCGCGGTACGGGACCGCAGCTTCGGCCTCACCACCGACGTCCTGGCCGGGGACGACCTCACCGGCCAGGTCTCGCCGCTGATGTCGCCGCTCGTGTGGGACCTCGCGCACGTCGGCAACTACGAGGAACTGTGGCTGCTGCGCGCGGCGGCGGGTGCGGAGGCGATGCGACCCGAGATCGACGGCCTGTACGACGCGTTCGAGCATCCACGCGCCGAACGGCCGTCACTGCCGCTCCTGCCGCCGGAGGACGCCCGCTCCTACATCGGCACGGTGCGGGCCAAGGTGCTCGACTCGCTGTCGTCGGTGCGGTTCGACACGGCGGATCCGCTCACGTCCGGTGGGTTCGTGTACGGGATGGTCGTCCAGCACGAGCACATGCACGACGAGACCATGCTGGCCACGCACCAGCTGCGCAAGGGCGCCCCCGCGCTCCTCGACCCCGCCGCCGAGCCGCTTCAGAAGGCCCCTTCCCAGGGCCGCGGGATTTCCCAGGGCCGCGGGATGGACGAGGTCCTGATCGAGGCAGGTCCATTCCGAATGGGCACCTCGGACGACCCATGGGCGTACGACAACGAACGTCCCGTGCACGTTGTTGATCTGCCCGCGTACTACATCGACGTCGAGCCGGTGACCAACGCCGCCTACATCGCCTTCATGGAAGCCGGCGGATACGACGATCCCCGCTGGTGGGACCCCGCCGGATGGGAATGGCGCAACAGCGGTGGGAAACGCGCCCCCGCGTTCTGGGTGCGGCAGGGCGGCCAATGGCTGCGCCGCCGGTTCGGGCGAACCGAACCCGTCCCGCCCGGCGAGCCCGTCCAGCACGTGTGCTGGTACGAAGCGGACGCGTACGCGCGATGGGCCGGCAAGAGACTGCCGACCGAGGCCGAGTGGGAGAAGGCCGCCCGCTGGGACCCGGCGGCCGGGCGGTCACGCCGCTACCCGTGGGGCGAGGCCTACGAAGAGGGACGCGCCAACCTCGGGCAGCGCACGCTCCGCCCGGCCGAGACGGGCTCCTACGCGGCGGGCGCGTCCGCGTACGGGGTCAGGCGTCTCCTTGGGGACGTGTGGGAGTGGACGTCGTCCGACTTCCACGGCTACCCCGGCTTCCGTTCCTTCCCCTACAAGGAGTACTCGGAGGTCTTCTTCGGCCCCGAGTACAAGGTGCTGAGAGGCGGCTCCTGGGCGACGCACCCGCTCGCCGTACGCGGATCGTTCCGCAACTGGGACTACCCCATCAGGCGGCAGATCTTCTCCGGGTTCCGCTGCGCGCGCTCCCTCACAGGGGAGGCGCGCTGAATGTGCCGCCATCTCGGCTACCTGGGGCCCGAACGGACGCTGCACTCGCTCATCTACGACGGTGAGCACTCCCTGGAGACCCAGTCGTACGCGCCGCGCATGACGCAGGGGTGCATCCTCAACGCCGACGGGTACGGCGCCGGCTGGTACCAGGACGGCGAGGCCGTCCGGTTCCGGCGCGCCCAGCCCATCTGGACCGACGAGTCGTTCCGCGAGGTCGCCGGGGCCGTCCGGGCGTCGTGCGCGATCGCGGCGATCCGGTCGGCGACCGCCGGTTTCCCCGTGGACGAGTCCTGCGCCCAGCCGTTCCGCGCCGGGGCCTGGCTGTTCAGCCACAACGGGAAGATCGACGACTTCGGCGGCGTCGAAGGCAAACTCCGCGAACTGGCCGGCGACGTCGCCGGGGTACCGGACGCCCGCGCCCCCGTCGACTCCGCGCCGCTGTTCGCCCTCGCCGTCCGGCACTGGCGGGACGGGCTGCCCCTGGGCGACGGCCTCGCCGCCGTCGTCGAGGCGATCACCGCGCTCGCCCCCGGCCGCTACAACCTGCTCGCCTCCGACGGCACGTCCCTGGCCGCCACGACCTGGGGCGACTCCCTGTTCGTCCGCGAGGACGCGGACGAGATCCGGATCGCGTCCGAGCCGCTCGACGGCGACGCCGCCTGGCGGGCCGTCCCCGACCGCTCACTCGTCACCGCCGGTCTCACCGCCGGCGTCTCCGTCACGTCCCTGTGAACACCGATTCCCCTCCGAAGGAGAGAACCACGTGGACCGGTTCCTGACCGCAGACGACCTCGCCAAGACGCTCCGCCAGGACGTCCGGGAGGGACTCACCGGCACGCCCAAGACCCTGCCGCCCAAATGGTTCTACGACGAGCGCGGCAGCGCGCTCTTCGAGGAGATCACGAAGCTGGAGGAGTACTACCCGACCCGCCGCGAACGGGAGATCCTCGTCGCGCGGGCGCCCGAGGTCGCCGCCGCCACCGGCGCCCGGACCCTGCTGGAACTCGGCGCCGGGTCGGGGGAGAAGACGCGGCTGCTGCTCGACGCCCTCGCCGGCACGCTGCGCTCGTACGTGCCGGTGGACGTGAGCGGCGACTTCCTGGAGGAGGCGGCGGCGGGCATCGCGTCCGACCATCCGGGCCTGGCCGTCCGGACCGTCGTCGCCGACTACGAGCAGCACCTGCACCTGCTGCCGGGCGGTGAGCGCCGCCTCATCGCCTTCCTCGGCGGGACGATCGGCAACATGGCGCCCGCCGCGCGGGTCGGCTTCCTCGGCGGCGTCCGCGCCACCATGTCCGACGGCGACTTCCTGCTGCTCGGCGCCGACCTCGTCAAGGACACGGACCGGCTCGTCCGCGCCTACGACGACGCGGCCGGCGTCACCGCCGAGTTCAACCGCAACGTCCTGCACGTCATCAACCGGGAACTGGACGCCGGCTTCGACCCGGACGCCTTCGAGCACCGCGCCGTCTGGAACGAGGCCGAGGAGTGGATCGAGATGCGGCTGCGGTCCGTCCGCGACCAGGACGTCCGCGTCGGCGGCCTCGACCTGGAGGTGTCGTTCGACGCCGGTGAGGAGATGCGCACCGAGGTCTCCGCCAAGTTCCGGAGGGAACGGCTGGAGTCCGAACTCGGCGCGGCCGGGATGGAACTCGCCGAGTTCTGGACGGACGCGGAGGGCGACTTCTCCCTCAGCCTCGCCCGCCCCGCCGCCGGCTGACGCCCGCCGCCCCGGTCCCCGCCGCCCCGGTCCCCACCGCCGGTGGAGCTACTTCTTGCGGACGGGCTGGGCGAGGCCCATCCGCTTCAGGTCCCCGGCCAGGCGGGTCGCCATGTACCGGTGGCCCTCCGGGGTCGGATGGGTGCGGTCCCGCTTGATGTAGCGCGGCGCGTTGCCGGCGCCGGTCAGCGAGTCGCCGGTGATCCACCGCTCGCCGATCGGGTCGACGAACGGGACGCCGAGCTGCCCGGCCAGGTTCTTCAGGGCGTCCCGCACGGCGATCGCGCCCCGCGTCGGCGTCCCCGTCCCCCAGACCGGGCCCATCAGCACGATGTGGGTGCCGGGCCAGCGCTGCCCGGCGCGCTCGAGGATGACGTGCGCGGCGGCGGCGACCTGCGGCGCCGGGACGCGGAAGTCGTTGTGGCCGCCGGACACGATGAGCATGTCGGGTGCGGGACGCCAGCCGAGCTGGCTCTCGAACAGCGCGAGGAACGCCTGCCGCCCGCGGCCCTTCGTGACGAACCCGGTACCGGACCGTCCGCCGACGACGACCTGCCAGCCGAGCAGCCGGGCCGTGGCGGAGGCGTACGTCGCCTCGGGCCGGGCCCGTCCGTCGGCGACCGTGTAGCTGTCGCCGAGGAACATCACCACGGACGGGGCGTCGCGCGTCTCCCGTTCGCCGCCCTCTCCGGGGGCGTCCGCCACCGCCGAACGCTGCACCGAGCCCCCGAGCGGGGAGCAGCCGGTCGCGGCCAGGGCCGCCACCAGGCTCAGGCACAGGACGAGAGTCGCCGCGCCGCGTCGGACGCGGCGAGATGTCATCGAGGACCACCAATCATCCGGAGCCGCCAAAGGCTCAGGGACGCATCGCATACTACTGATCCGCCGCGCCTGCCGGGGCCGGGTCCGCGCCCGCGTGGCGGGCCGGATCCGCCCGTACGGCGGCGCGTCGGCGAACCGACGTGGAATCGCGTCCTCGCCTACACCCGCCGTTAACCTCCTGGCTCAGGACGGGCAATCTGCCGCCGAGAGGGTTCCGCGGTGACTCGACGGGAACGGCTGCGTGAACTCGACCTCCTGCGCTTCCTGGCCGCGCTGGCGGTGGTGCTGTACCACTTCACCGGGTTCGGCGGGGCCGGCCCCTGGCCCGAACCGGCGCGCGAGGTCTTCCCCGAGATCGCCTCGCTCACCCGGTTCGGCTACCTCGGCGTCGACCTGTTCTTCGTCATCAGCGGGTTCGTGATCCTGATGAGCGTGTGGGGGCGCGGGCCGGGCGAGTTCGGGATCTCCCGGCTGGTCCGGCTGATGCCCGCGTACTGGGTCAGCGTGCTGCTCGGCGCGTTCGTGTACGCGGTGTTCCGGCAGGGGCACGGCGTCCCCGGCCTGGTCGTGCCGAACCTGACCATGCTGCAGGGCGGGCTCGGCGTCCGGAACGTGGACGCCGTCTACTGGACGCTCTGGGTCGAACTGCACTTCTACGTGCTCGTCGCCGTCCTCGCGGCCATCGGGATCACGTACCGGTCGTGCCTCGTCTTCATGGCGGCCTGGATGTTCGGCGGCCTGTTCGCCGACCAGGCCGACCACGAGCTGCTCCAGGTGATGCTCGTGCCGACGTGGAGCCCGTACTTCATCGCGGGCATGGCGCTCTACATGATCCACCGGTTCGGGCCGACGCTGCTGCTGTGGGGGTACGTGGCCGTGTCGTACCTGATGGCGCTCCGCTGGGGCGCCTGGCGCGCGGAGACGGTGTTCCGCGGGGCCGACGAGGTCGTGGTCAGCGCCGTCATCACCGGGATCTTCGCGGTGGTGATCCTCGTCGCGACCGGGCGGCTGCGCCGTCTCCGGTGGAGCGGGCTGACCGTCCTCGGGGCGCTGACGTATCCGCTGTACCTCGTCCATTCGCAGCTCGCGCTGCCACTGCTGGACGCGCTGTACCCGGGCATCGACCGGTGGGCGGCGCTCGCGGTGGTCATCGCCGCGTCCCTGCTGGCCGCCTACGCCGTGCACCGGCTGGTCGAACGTCCGGGCGCGGCCTGGATGCGCCGCCGCCTGTACGCGTCGCTGGAGCCGATGCGGCCGCCTGCGGAAACGTCTACGTTGGTCGGTCATGGCGGTCGGGGTGGACGCGGCGGTACTAGCCTCAACGGCGGTGAGCCTGGGAATCGCACCCCGGCTGATGCGGCGCACAGGTGAACGCGGGCCGGGTGCGGGACGGCGGCCTTGGGCACGTCCAGAGGCGTTCCTGGCCTTGGTGGTCGCGCTCGCCTATGTGAACCAGGTGCTGTTCACCGTGTACGTACTGCGCGTGCACGACGGCGATGTGTCGTTCATCGCGAAGTATCTGCCCGAGGGATGGTTCGCGCTTGCCGACGGCCCGTCCATGCGCGGGGTGGCGGAACGCTTTCCGGTGCCGGAGTCGCTGGAGCCGTCCGTCCTGCGGGTGCAAGCGTTCTTTGAGCTGCCGCTGGTGCTGCTCGCGTACGTGACGGTTCTGCGGTGGCTGGATCGCGGCCTGTACCGGCGTCTGGCACGTTCGTGGCTGGTGTGGGCGGCATCGATCTCGTACACGTTCGTCTTCTGCGCGGTCGAGTGGGATCTGCGCAACCCCTACACGATGGACGACATCGTGATCCGGGTCTGTTCGGCTGTGGTGACACCACTGCTGCTCTGGTGGCTGGCAGGGCAGGAGGAGAGCGAGGCCGGCGAGACATCGCCGGTGCGACTGCTTCTCTTCGCCGCCTCAGTCTGGGCCTTGGGGCATCTCGTGCTGACCGTCTATGACACCGCCCTGCTCTACAACCTCGGTCATCTGGGAGGACGGCTGCCAGGCGCGATCGTCGCGATGTGCGTTCTCGTCGGGGCGCGCTGGACGGCGTCACGGTTGCGGTCGGACGCGGGTGCCGGGGTCGCGTTGTCGTCCATCGCGGGTGGGCTGCGCTGGGTGCTGGTCCTGTTCTTCGTCCCGGCCTTGGCCGTCCGGTACGGGCCCAACGTCGGTGCGCCCGTCGTCGCGGCAATGGCGGGACTGGTCGTGTGCCTGGTCGCCTCCGTGTGCAGTCTGAGGGAAACCCTCGCAGGGGTCGGGACGAGAAGAATCGTGCTCTGGGCGGCGCAAGCCGTCGCGGCGCTGTCCGCCGGGGGCGCGGCCGGGTATGCGGCCGTACTGGTGGTGAAGGACACCTACTACGAGGCGGGACTCCTCAGAGGGGCAGGGGTCTGCTTCGCCGTCGTGGCGGCCGTATGCGCGCTGACCGACCGGTGGTGTGACATTCCCGAGACGGTCCGCGCTGAAGGAGATGTGGGCGCTCGGCCGATGTGAGCGGGCATCGGCTGGACGCGCCGCCTCCGGCGGGCCCGTACACCCCCGGTCGGGCCCGCCGGGGGGTTCCACCTCAGGACGCCGCGGGCCCGCTCTCCCCGTCCTCGGGCTCGTCTGCGGGCTTGTCGTCCTGCGGCCGCAGTTCCTCGGTGTAGCCGACGGTCAGGCGGCGCATCACGCCCGACTCGTCAATGGAGTACTGGCCGAGACGCTCCAGCGGCGGCGAGTACGCGTGGATCGAGACGCTTGCGTCGTCCACGCCGGTGAGCCGGTGGATGTGGTCGGGCCCGAAGCAGAACGACCGGCCCTCCCCGACCACGGTCCGCAGGGGTTCGCCGCCGATGCGCGGGTTGTTCTCCTCCACGGCGCCGGCGACGACGCGGACGGCGCCGGACGAGACGTCGTGGTCGTGCCAGCCGGTGTCGTTCTGGGGCGTCCAGCAGAGCAGCCACACGTCCACGTGGTCGTCCCGGTACAGCGAGGCGTAGTGGCGCCGCCCGCCGGGGAACGCGACGTGCTGCCGCCACAGGTCCGGCCGCTCCGCCAGGTCGTCGACGAGCTCGCGCAGCTCGTGCTCGTCCAGGGGACGGCCTGGCAGGGTCTCGAAGCAGGCGGCGCGGGGCAGGACCTCGGATGTCACGGGTTCGCTCCTTTCCGTTCTCTCGTTGTCGCGGCACCGTTCATCCGTGGGAATCGCGGGATCTCCGCACTGTGTGAACGGGCTGGACACGGCTACTGAACCGCATCACTGAACCGCATCAGTTAACCGCTTCAGTGAACCGGTTCAGAGCCGCGCCCGTCAAGCGGGGTCCGCCGCGTTGTCGGTGGCGGGCTCTAGGGTTGGAGAGATGTCGGACAAGCGCAAGCGCGCGACCATCCGGGAAGTGGCGCAGGCGACGGGGTTGTCGCCCGCCGCCGTGTCGTACGCGCTGCGCGGCATCCAGACCTCCGAGGAGACCCAGGAGCGGGTCCGCGCCGCCGCCGACGAGCTCGGCTACGAGGCGCACCCGATCGCCCGAGCCCTCGCCAGCGGCCGCACCGCGCAGGTCGGCCTGCTGTGCGGCTCCCTCGAGGACTACTGGCAGCAGTCGCTCGCGGTCGGCATCGGCCGGGCGCTGCTGGCCCGCGACCGCTACGCCCTGATCGTGGACGCCGGCGGCGAACCCGAGCGGGAGCTGGCCCTCGCCCGCCGGCTGCGCGACCAGCGGGTGGACGGCCTGATCGTCCAGCCGCTCGACCCGTCCGCCGCGCTGTGGACGGAGCTGGCCGCCGCGATCCCGGTGGTGTCCATCGGCGACGCGCTGCACGGCGGGCAGGCGCAGGGCGAGGTCGTGTTCGACAACCGGCGCGGCGTCACGCTCGCGCTGGAGCATCTGCGCGACCTCGGGCACGAGCGCCTCACCGTGTTCACCCCGACGGGCGCCAGCACCCCCGACCGTCCCGCCGACGTGCACGTCAACGCCGAGGCAGAGCGTCTCGGCCTGCGCGTCGACGTGGTCGTCGTACCGCAGTCGCTCGCCGCCGCCACCGAGGTCGCCATGCGGGTACTCGCCGCTCCCGACCGTCCCTCGGCCGTGTTCTGCTTCGCCGACTCCATCGCCTACGGCGTCTACGCCGCTACCCGCGAACTCGGCCTCGCCGTCCCCGGTGACGTCGCCGTCTGCGGTTATGACAACCATCCGATGTCGGCGCTGCTCACGCCGCCGCTGACCACCGTCGACTGGGACATCGACGGCATCGTGCACTCCGCCGTCCGGCTCATCGTGGACGTCATCGAGGGCAAGCCCCGCAAGCGCCGCGTGGTCCGCGAGCCGTCCCTGCGCGTGCGCGCCTCGACGGGCGAGCCGCGGGGATAAGGGTCAGGGATGGAGCCGGGCCAGCCCGGGCAGGAGGTCGGCGGCGGCGGCGATGTCGGTGTCCAGCGGCCGGTCCTCCACGCGCGGGTCGAGCACGGCGGCGGCCATGTCGTACGCCGACCGGAGCGGGCCGCCCGACGGCGCGCGTCCCTGCATCCGCAGCGCCCGCGCGGCGGCGACCAGCTCGCAGCCGAGTCCCAGCCGGTAGGCGGCGACGGCGTCGGTCGTCGCGCGGGCCGACTGGGTGGAGAAGCCCGCGTGCTCCTCGACGCCGCGCGACAGGACCGCGCTGCCGAGGGCCGCCGGGGTCGCGAGGCGGCGGACGTCGGCCAGGCACGAGTGCGCCACGTACTCCAGGATCATGATTCCCGAGGACGCCTCGGTGGCGCCCTGGAACGGGTACAGGCCGGTGAACGACGGCTCGGCGAGCGTTCCGAGTCGGGCGGCGGCGAGGGCCATCGTCTGGAACAGGGCGGCGCGGGCCGAGTCCAGGGCCAGGCCGACGTAGCCGGTGTGGAAGTTGCCGTTGTGCCAGGCCGTCCGCCCGGCGACGTCGATGAGCGGGTTCTCGGCCGCCGCGTTGATCTCGCGGGTGACGACCTGTTCGGCGTAGGAGCCGGCCTCCAGCGCGGGGCCGTGCACCTGCGGGAACGCCCGGTAGCCGTACGGGTCCTGGATGCGCATGGGCGCGGGCCGGTCGAAGGCGAGCAGCGCCCGCATCGCCGCCGCGGCCTCCTGCTGCCCCGGATGCGGGCACGCGTCCTGCACGGCCTGCGCGTACGGCTCCTCCGAGGCCCGCACGGCGAAGTGCGACAGCGCCGCGACGACGGTGGACGCGCGGAGCATCTCCCGCAGGTCGGCCGCCGCGAGCGCCGCCTCCCCGAGCGTGGCCGCGTTGGAGCTGATGAAGGCCAGCGCGTCGGGCGACCGCAGCCGGTACCCGGGGCCCCGCTCGGGGACGTCGTCCGGCTCCGCGAGCCAGGCCCGCTCGCCCAGCAGGCACAGCGCGGTCGAGGCCAGCGCCGTGAGGTCACCGGTGCCGATCGCCCCGTGCACCGGCACCGGAGGAAGAAGGCCAAGGTTGAGAACGTCCGCGAGGGCCTGCAGCACGCCCGGCTCGACACCCGAGCCGCCCGCCGCGATCTGGTTCAGCCGGACCGTCAGCATCGCCCGGACGATCTCCGGCGCGACCAGGGGGCCCGCGCCCGCCGCGTGGCTGCGCAGGAGCCGCAGGCCGTGCGCGTCGGCGTCCTCCCACTCCACGTCCACCACGCGGTTCGCGCCGACCCCCGTCGTCCGCCCGTACACCGGCTGCGACGCGGCGACCGCACCGGCCACCCGCCACGCCTCGCGGGCCCGTTCGGCGCCGCCGGGGGCTATGGCGATGATCACATCCTCGCGGGCGGCGCGGACGACCTGGGCGCAGGTGAGCGCGGTGCCGTCGATAACGATTCGGCTGTTCTCCACGCCGCGAGGCTACTTTCCCCGGATTCCAGGTAGGTAGGCTCCACATCCGATGTTCAGGACAAGCTGGGATTCTTCGCCGACCGTACCCTGTGGTTACGGTTGGGAAGAAGGCCGAATCGATCATCGGCGTCGCGGGCGCCCGACCAGGACGTGAATCCTTGATCACCTTTGAGGGCGTGACCAAGCGCTACCCCGGCGGCACCGTCGCCCTGGACGACGTCAGCCTCGACTGCCCCACCGGCCGCATCAGCGTGTTCGTCGGCACGTCCGGCGGCGGCAAGACCACCGCGCTGCGCACCATCAACCGGATGGTGGAGCCCACGTCCGGCCGCGTCCTCATCGACGGGCAGGACGTCCGCGAGCACAAGCCCGCCCGGCTGCGGCGCGGCATCGGCTACGTGATCCAGCACGCCGGGCTGTTCCCGCACCGCACCATCGAGGACAACATCGCGACCGTCCCGCACCTGCTGCGCTGGAACAAGAAGGAGGCGCGGACGCGGGCCCACGAGCTGATGGAGCGGGTCGGGCTCGAGCACTCGATGGCGCGGCGGTACCCGTTCCAGCTGTCCGGCGGCCAGCAGCAGCGCGTCGGCGTCGCGCGGGCCCTCGCCGCCGACCCGCCGATCATGCTGATGGACGAGCCGTTCAGCGCCGTCGACCCCGTCGTCCGCGCCGAACTCCAGGACGAGTTCCTGCGCCTCCAGGACGAACTGCACAAGACCATCGTGTTCGTCACCCACGACATCGACGAGGCCATCAAGCTCGGCGACCGCATCGCGGTGTTCCAGACCGGCGGCAAGCTCGTCCAGGTGGACAGCCCCGAGACGCTGCTGGCCCGTCCCGCGGACGACTTCGTCGCCGGGTTCATCGGCCACGACCGCGGCATCCGGCGGCTGTCGTTCATCCCCGCCTCCTCGGCGCCGCTGAGCGAACGGGACGTCCTGCCCGCCGACGCCCCCATCGAGCGGGCCCGCGACGCCGCCGGCGGATGGGTCCTGGTCGTGGACGCCGACCGGCGCCCGCTCGGCTGGGCCGCCGCGGCCGGCCTGCCCGCGTCCGGGGTCGTCGGCGACGCGTCCCTCGCGCCGATCGGGCACACCTTCGACGTCGCGGGCGACTCGGTCCGGGCCGCGCTCGACGCCGCGATCCTGTCGCCGTCCGGCCGCGCCGTCGGGGTGGACGCCGAGGGCCGCCTCGCGGGCGTCGCCGACCAGCAGGACCTGAGCACCGCCATCGCCCGCGCCGGCGCCGACCCGCGTCCTGCCGAGGCCGCCGAGGACGGTGGCTGATGGAGTTCGACTGGGACTGGATCGCCCGCAACACCGACTCGCTCGGCGAGCACGCCCTCGTCCACCTGCGGCTCGCGCTGCTGCCGGTGCTGTTCGGGCTGCTCATCGCGCTGCCGGTGGGGGTGCTGTGCCGCCGCTGGGGCTGGCTCTACCCGCCCGCGCTGACCATCGCGAACGTGTTCTACGCGATCCCGTCGCTGGCGCTGTTCATGATCTTCATCCAGTACACCGGGCTCACCGCGTCCACCGTCATGATCCCGCTGACGCTGTACAGCCTGTCGGTGCTCGTCCCGAACGTGGTGGACGGGCTGGCCTCGGTGTCCGACCCCGTCCGGCAGGCCGCGACGGCCATGGGGTTCGGCCCGCTGCGCCGCCTGCTGCGGGTCGAGCTGCCGATCGCCGTGCCCATCGTCATCGCTGGGACGCGCGTCGCCGCGGTCTCGTCCATCAGCCTCGTCGCGGTCGGGCAGCTGATCGGCCAGGGCGGGCTCGGCTACGACATCATCCGCGGCTACCAGCTGTCGTTCCCGACGCAGATCATCGCCGCCACCGTCCTGATCGTGCTGCTGGCGCTCGTCACCGACGCGATCCTGGTCACCGTCCAGCGGCTGCTCACCCCATGGGCGCGGGTGCGGGGGAAGGTCTCATGAACGAGCGAAGCGAGCGCGGGGGGTGTGGGGGGTCGTCCCCCCACGGGGAGGCAGCATGAACGACCTCTGGAACCAGATCGATCTGTTCTGGACGTGGCTGACCGCCTCCTCCCAGTGGGAGGGCGACGACGGCATCCCGCACCGGACGCTGGAGCACCTCTACTACACGGGGGTGGCGCTGTTCGCCGCCGCCGTGATCGGCCTCGCCCTCGGCCTGCTCGTCGGGCACACCGGCCGCGGCGGCTTCCTCGCGGTCAGCGTCGCCAACGTCGCGCGGGCGATCCCCACCTTCGGCCTGGTGCTGTTCATCGTCGTGATCGACTACAGCATCACGCCGGTGCTGGTCGCGCTGGTCGCGCTGGCCGTCCCGCCGATCCTGGTCAACACCTTCGAGGGCGTCCGCGGCGTGGACGCCGACGCCAAGGACGCCGCCCGCGGCATGGGCATGTCCGGCTGGGGCGTGCTGTGGCGGGCGGAGCTGCCGATGGCGCTGCCGCTGATCCTGCTGGGGCTGCGCACGTCCGCGATCCAGGTCGTCGCCACCGCGACCATCGCCGCCTACCCCGGTTTCGGCGGCCTCGGCCGCTACATCATCGACGGGCTGGCCCGCAACGACTACCAGCTCGTCGTCGGGGGCACCGTTCTGGTGGTGCTGCTCGCGCTGATCGTCCAGCTGATCTTCGCGGGCCTGCGCCGCCTCGTCGTCTCGCCGGGCCTGCTCGGCACCGCCCGTTCCTCCTGACCACCGAAACAGAGGAAAACGCAATGAAGAAACTGATCCGTGGCGCGGTCGTCGGCCTCGCGGCCGCGCTGGCCCTGTCGGCCTGCGGCGGCGGTGACTCCGGCGACGACAACCCCCTGGAGGGCGGCGGTGCGAGCGGCACCATCACCGTCGGCGGCGCCAACTTCCCGGAGAGCAACCTGCTCGCCGAGATCTACGCCCAGGCCCTGGAGGCCAAGGAGCTCAAGGTCACCCGCAAGTTCAACATCGGCGCCCGCGAGGTCTACTACGACCAGGTCGTCAAGGGCGGCATCAGCGTCATGCCGGAGTACAACGGCGCGCTGCTGACCACGTCCGTCGACGAGAACAGCAAGGCCGCCACCACCGAGGAGATCAACGCCGAGCTGAAGGCGAAGCTGCCGCAGTCGGTCGAGATCCTCGACTCGGCCGAGGCGGAGGACAAGGACTCCGTCACCGTCAACCCGCAGACGGCCGCCAAGCACGACCTCAAGTCCATCGCGGACCTCAAGGGCGTCGCGAACGAGCTCGTCATCGCCGGGCCGTCGGAGTTCGAGACCCGCCAGCAGGGCCTCAAGGGCCTCAAGGAGGCCTACGGGATCGAGTTCAAGGAGTTCCGGTCGTTCGACGCCGGCGCCCAGTCCACGCTGGTGAAGCTCCTCACCGAGAACAAGATCCAGGCCGCCGACCTGTTCACCACCGACCCGACGATCCAGGAGAACAAGCTGGTCGTCCTCGAAGACCCGGAGAACGTGTTCAGCGCGCAGAACGTCACGCCGCTGATCCACAAGGAGTCGGTGAACGAGACGGCGCGGGCGGCGCTCAACGCCATCTCCGCCAAGCTCACCACCCAGGACCTCCTCGACATGATGAAGCGCATCGTCATCGACAAGGACGACCAGGAGAAGGTCGCCGAGGACTGGCTGAAGAAGGCCGGCCTCAGCTGACGCACCCCCCGGAGCCCGCCGTCACCCCGGTGACGGCGGGCTCCGTCGTGTACGCCCGGAAAAGCATTGTGCGCT
The DNA here is from genome assembly GCF_043198455.1 of Spirillospora sp. NPDC048824. NCBI lineage: Bacteria > Bacillati > Actinomycetota > Actinomycetes > Streptosporangiales > Thermomonosporaceae > Spirillospora > Spirillospora sp. NPDC048824. The sequence goes on from NZ_JBICUS010000016.1 coordinate 162,411, forward strand.
CGGCCTCGCCGGCGCCCATGATGGGGGTCATGGCTTATGTGCGGGCGCCCGAGCGGGCGGGCGAGATCGAACTGCCCGACGGCCGACTGCTCGGCTGGGCGGAATGGGGTCCGGAGGACGGCGTCCCGGTGCTGCTGTGCCCGGGGGCGGCGACCAGCCGCCGGCTCGGCTTCGGCCCGGAGGCGGTCGGCCCCCTCGGGGTGCGCCTCGTCTCCGCCGACCGGCCGGGCCTCGGCGCGTCGACCCCGTCGCCCGGCAGGACCTTCGCTGGCTTCGCCGCGGACATGAGCGACCTCGCCGCCCTGCGCGGGCTGGCGGACCCCGTCCTGGTCGGCAACTCGCAGGGCGCCCCGTTCGCGCTCGCCTGCGCCGCCGAGGGGGTCGGCTCGGCGGTCGCGATCGTCTCCGGGGCCGACGAGGTGGCCGCACCGGAGTTCGCGTCCGCGCTCCCGGGCGAGCTGCGCGGCCTGGTCGACCGTGTCGCCTCAGATCGCGCGGGTGCCGAGCTGTTCTTCCGCGGGCTGGGCCCCGACGCGCTGTGGAGCATGGTCATGGACGCGAGCCCGCCCTCGGACCTCCGCGTCTACCGGGACCCGTACTTCATGGCGGGATACCGGCGGGCTCTGGACGAAGCGTTCGTGCAGGGCCCGGACGGTTACGCCCGCGACACCGTGCTGGCGATGGGCCGCTGGCCGTTCGACCTCGGCGGTATCGGCGTCCCGGTCGACCTCTGGTACGGCGAGGAGGACACGGGCCATTCACCCGACAACGGCAGGACCCTCGCGGCGCGCATTCCCGGCGCCCGCCTCCACACGGTCCCCGCGGTCGGCGGCGCCGTGCTGTGGAAGCACCCCACCAGCATCCTCCGCACCGCCCTGGCGCACCGGGCACGGCACCCCGGCGGCGACGCCTAGGCGCGGAGCGCCCGGGGGCCGAGCCGGTCCGCGACGCGCCGCCTCCTACGATCATGGCGTGGCCGGCGCCCGGCGAGGCGTGGCGGACCGGCGAGGGAGGACGAATGATCCGATTGCACGTCGGCATGCCCCGGTCGATGCGGGTCGTCTGGCTCGGATGCCTGGTCCCTCTGATCGCCCTGGCGAACCTGATGCTCGGCGCCCTCGGCTGGATGTTCCTCACCTCGTCGGAGGTGCCGGGCGTAGGCGCTTTCTTCCTGCTCATGCTCCTGCTGATCGACGTCCTGGTCGTCCTCACGCTGGCCCTGCAGTACCGCAACGCGTACTGGCTGGACGGCAGGGTCCTCGTCCGGCGCCTGCTCTTCGGCCGCAGGACGTACGATCTCCGGGCCGCCCATGTCGCCGCGGAGACCGCCACGCCGGTCTGGACGAACTGGCGCGGAGGCGTCCTGCCCCGCCTGGTCGTGCGGGCACCCGGCACCGCGCCGGCACGGATCTGGTTGCGCGACCCGTCCCGCGGCGGTGCGCTCCTGCCGCCCGACCAGCTCGCGGCACTGGCCCGGGCCATCGACCCGGACCTCCGGCATCCCGTGGCCCGGAGGCTGTGGGAACTCGCCTCCGATCCGCTCCGCGGCGTCGTCTGACCCGGCCGGCCACCCGCCGGAGCGGACTTCATCGCTTCGTAAGGAATGGCGGCGCCTCCGGCCGTTAGCGTGATGGGCATGAAGAAGGCGATCGTGACGATGGCCGGTGCCGCGCTGCTCGTGGCCGGATGCGGTGGTGGCGGCGAGGCGACGAGCGCCGTCGAATCGCCGAGCGAGGCACCCGCGAGTCCCGGCGCGCAGAGTTCTGGCGCGCAGAGTCCCGGCGCGCAGGGCCGCGACGTCCCCGAGGCGCTGCGGTTCAAGGGCGAGACGCTGGCCGGCGAGCAGTTCGACGGGGCGGCCCTGGCAGGCAGGCCGGCCGTGTTCTGGTTCTGGGCGCCATGGTGCTCCAAATGCCAGTCTGAGGGCCCCAACGTGGCCAAGGCGGCCGAGAAGTATGGGGACGAGGTCTCCTTCGTCGGCATCGGGGGCCTGGAGAAGGACAAGGGCCGGCTGCGGGACTTCGTCTCCCGGACCGGCACCGGGAACCTCACCCACCTGGACGACCGGACCGGCAGCCTGTACTCCCACTTCAAGGTGACCTCCCAGTCCTCGTTCCTGTTCATGGCGCCCGACGGCAAGACGAGCAAGGACTCCGGACCGCTGGACGAGGACGAGCTGAGCCGCCACGTCGACGGCCTGCTCGGCTGATGGAGCGGATCTCGCTCGCCCTGGCCGCCGGGCTGGTCGCGGCGTTCAACCCGTGCGGTTTCGCGCTGCTGCCCTCCTACCTGACGCTGCTGGTCGCGACGCCGGGGGCGGGCGGGGTGTGGCGGGCGTTGCGGCTCTCGGCCGCGGTGACCGCGGGGTTCGTCACCGTCTTCGGCGCGTTCGGCCTGCTCATCTCCGTTCTGACGACCTCGGTCCAGGAGTACCTGCCCTGGCTCACCATCGTCATCGGCCTGGCCCTGGCCGTGCTCGGCGGGTGGCTGCTGACCGGGCGGGAACTGCTGGTCCGCCTGCCCCGCGTCCAGGCGGGCGGCCTGACGGGTTCACTGGCGGGACTGTACGGATACGGCGTCTCGTACGCCGTCGCCTCCCTGTCGTGCACGATCGCGCCGTTCCTGGCCGTCACCGGGCTGGTGTCCGGCGGCACGGGCATCGCGGCCGGACTCGCGGCGTTCGCCGCGTACGGCATCGGCATGGGCTTGGTCGTCGGGCTTCTGTCGATGCTGGTGGCGCTGGCACGCGAGGCGGCCGTGGCGCGCACCCGCCGGATACTGCCGCACGTCTCCCGCGTCAGCGGCGCCTTCCTCCTCCCGGCCGGGCTCTACGTCACCTACTACGGCTGGTACGAGACACGCCTCAATGCGGGGGCCTCGGCCGACTCCACGGTCGTGGACACCGCCACCGAGGTCCAGGGCGCGCTCACGACCTGGCTGGACCAGCTCGGCGTCTGGTGGATCGCCGCCGTCTTCACCGCCCTCGTGGCCGCGACCCTGGCGGCGCACCGGCTGCGGCGCCACCGTACGGCGTCCGGCAAGGACGCCGCGCGACGGTGACACGGCACGTGACTCAGCCGATCCGGAGATGCGCGACGACGGGGAGGTGGTCGGAGGGGTAGAGCCCGCCGCCCCGGTACGGGTCGATCTCGGCCCACGACGTCCGCACCTGCCCCCGCGCCAGGATCCAGTCCAGCCGCCGGCCGCCCCGTTTCGGTGGACGCCACCGTCCGAGGGTGCCGTACTCGGTGCCGCGTTTCCGGGCCGTCGTCCATGTGTCGTGGAACGCGTCCGCTCCGGTGAGGACGGTGTACTCGGGCGACGTCCCGGCGGCGGAGTTGAAGTCCCCGGTCAGCACCACCGGGACGCCCGCCTGGAACCCGCGGACGCGGCGCAGGATCAGCTCGGCGCTCTTCACCCTCGACTCCGCCGACCCGTTGTCCAGATGCGTGTTGACGTGGTGGAAGACCACGCCGGTGCGCCGATCGCGGAACTTGGCCCAGGTCACCATCCGCACGTACCGGTTCCCCCAGCTCGCGGAACCGATGGCGTCGGGGGTGTCGGACAGCCAGAAGTGGTCGAAGTCCAGCACCTCGAACCGCTTGCCGTAGAAGATCGCCAGGATCTGGTCCTTGGTGCCGCCCTGGGTGCCGAGCCCGATCCACCGGTGGTCCGGCAGCATTCGGGCGAGGTCGCGGATCTGGTGCCACCGCCCCTCCTGGACGCCCAGCAGGTCGGGATCATGACGGCCGAGGAGACGCTCGACCAGCTTCCGCCGGGTGCGCCAGTCCCGTGGCGGCGGATCGTTGACCCCCCGCACGTTGTAGGTCATCACCCGCACGGTCGCGTCGCCCCGCGCCGGCTCGGCCACCACGAACCCCGAGACGAGCAGTAGCGCCCCGGCGGCGACCACCGCCCAGAACCACCGACGCCCGCCCATCACACTCCCGCCGCGGAACCCGGACCGAGACCCCACACCCTTCGAACATCCCCGCCCGAACCGAATCGATCAAGACCACCCACAGCAATCCCCGCCCTACCGCCATAGATCGCGCTTCCCGTCCCGGCGCTCCGGGCCGGTGAACGGTCATGAAGCCGCCAAGAAGTAAACCCGAAGCGGGCCGATGCTTGACTCGCCGTGTCAGTGGATGGTGCAGCCGATGCTCCACCTCAGCGGGAAAGGAAGCACCGGTATGAATGGAAAGAAGCCGACGGCCCTGACAAGGCAGCGGATGCTCGCACCGGCCGGAGCTGCCGCCGCCGCGGCGGGCCTGGCGATGGCCGGCCCCGCCTCCGCCGACCTGCACACCCCGCCCGCGCAGGATGCAGCGCGGAACCAGGCGGAGGAACCAGGTGTGGCTGGGGTCGTCTCTGTCGCCCTGGTCTCGCCGGCCTGTGTGCCTGATGCTCGCCAGCCCGGCCCGGCCCTGAAGTGAGAGCCGCCTCGCTCCCAGATTCTGGACACTCCCGAGATTCGGGATTTCGGCGCGGTGCCAGCGGTGGTTCTGTGGCCCTTTGGGGTTGCGGCGATCTTTTATCGGAATGGTGTGGTTGCGGTGGGTGCCTGGCTGAGGTGGCCCCTGGCAAGTTGGGTGCGCAATGGTGCGGGTTGCTGTCGGTTGACGTCACTTCGGCTGGGCTCGCCGGTCGGTGGTAGGCGACTGTGTTGAGTTTTGTGCAGGGTTCTGAAGTGAGGTTCCCATGTTGCGCTCGGTTCGGACTGTGCGGGTTGTGGTCACTTTGCGACAAATCTGCTGCCAGTGGGAGCGGTAACCGGTCCGCCGGGTCGAGGTGGTCGGTCGAGGTGGATGCTTCAGGAAGGAAGTGGCGAGTGCGTTTCGATCATGGCATGTGGCTTCGCGGGCGCTCAAGCGGGTGCCGAATTCTGCTCGGTATTCTGGCTTTCGGACTATCTTGAAGGTCTAATTATTTTCACCTTGATGTGGCGTCACTCGTTGTAATTGTTCGATATGATTGAGTCATGTGTTCGACTGAAATCGATGTGGCCTCGATGTCCACCAGTGAGTTGGTGGACGCGGCGGCGACGATCGCGGCCGAACTCGCTCAACGTGATGCGCCCGACTCTGCGGCCGTATGCATGCGGGCCACCGAAACCCTGGCTCGTGCCAACGACCTGCACGAAAGCGCCCTCGCCACGCTGATCGCCCGAGTCGATGCGGCGGGGGAGATGCGCCGCTGGGGGTACCCGTCCGTCCGCAGTTGGCTGCGTTCCCGCCTCGGCATGCGCGAGGCCCGCGCCAAGGAGCGCATCAACCTGGCCCGGCAACGTCACCGAATCGGCGAGGTCGCCAGGCGACTCGCCCGCGGCGACATCTCCTACGGGTACGCCGCCACCATCGCCTCCGCCGTCACGCGACTGGACGATGACGACTGTGCCACCGCCCAGGACATCCTCCTCGACCTGGCCGGGCAGGGCTTCTCCGCTGGAAAGGTCGCCGCCTTCGGCAGCCGGATCACCGATCTGATCGCCGAACGCGACGGCACGGAGAAGCCCGATCCCGACAGTCGGCGCGGCTACGAGCTGTCCTGGATCGACTCCACCCGCTCACTGGACGGTGGCCGCTACGTCAAGGGCTGGTTGAACGCCGAAGACGCCGCCGTCTGGGACGGGACCCTTGCGCCCCTCGCCAAACCGGCCGGGACCGAGGACCAGCGCGACCTGTCAGAGCGGACGGCGGCAGCTCTGACGAACGTGCTCGCCGGGGGCCACAAGGCCACCAAGGTCACCGTCATCTGCGATCTGGACACCCTGACCGGCGGCACCGCGCCCGCCCGCCTCACCGACGGCACCCCGATCCCCGCCGAGCAGGCCCGCCGGATCGCCCTGAACGCCGGGGTGGCGCCACTTCTTCTGGGGCGCGGCCACATCCCCCTCTACCTCGGGCGCCGCGTCCGCTTCGCCACCCCGGCTCAACGCCAGGTACTGGAAGCCCTCAACCCGAGCTGCGCGGTCCAGGGCTGTGAGGTCCCCGGTCCGCTCTGCGAAGTCGACCACGTCAACGGCTGGGCCATGGGCAACGGCCGCACCGACATCGACGAACTGGCCCTCACCTGCGGGTTCCACAACCGTTTCAAGGCCACCAACCCCGAGCACGTCCACATCGCCAAGGACGGCGACGGACGCTACACCTACCGCATCCGGCCGCCGAGCGATACGCCCCCGTCGCCGCCGACGCCCGCCACCGACCTGTGGAACCCCACCACGAAGCATCGAGTCCGGCCCCGGCCCCGTCGGCTCCACCCCAACCCGACCCGCGGCCGACGCCAGGCAGCCGGCCCCTGACCGGGGCAGATGCCCCCATAGCCCCCCATGGACATCAAGCCATCCCGATGGGAGCCCGGTCGGTCGGCGGGTGATGATCTGTAGACCCCGCGGTCGACGTGGTGCTCGTGGCACCTGATGGCCTCTCGCCGGGTATTGCCCCCGCCCACCCGCCGACCGCACGCGAAACCCGCTTCGGGCAGGTCAGCGCTATATTGCTGTGCTGCACACCTCCGGGGACGGAATATGCATGGACGAATATGCATGGACCTAGTTCGTATACCCGTGATCGTGGCTTGCGGCGCGGTGTTCGCGGCGATTGTTGTGATCACCCTGGCGTTCGCCGTCCGTCAGGACTTGCACGACGACGGTGTCGTCGCGGCTGCCGAGACGTCCCGGGTCAGTCGGCCCTCTTCGACGCCGCTCACTCCCTGTGAGTCCGATGTGAACCACATGTTCATGCGATACGTCTCCGCCCCAAGATCCGGTACTGGTGCGAACGGTACGGCGGATGAGGCCCGGCCGAGCTGCTCGCTACAGCCTCGCGGAGCGGAGGGCCTGCATGAAGGCACCCCACTCGCGGGGTGAGAAGTCCAAGACGGGACTCGAGTCGCCTTGCCTGCTGTCCCGTACGCCGATGGTCCCGTGGTCAGAAACGGCGACTTCAAGGCAGGCGCCGTTGGCTTCGCTGATCCGGGACTTGCGCCAAGTGCCGTACTGAGGGGTCATGGGGAGGGATCGATCCTTTTCTCAAGGCCGTCGGCCGCGTCTTCCAGCAAGCTGAGGCTTGCGGTACCCGAGAGCGCAGCCTGCCGAAGATACTCGTACCGTTGGTTATATCGCATCACCTCCTCTGGCTCGGGTGTGCACGATGTCCGTGCTAACCGTGTCAACCACTGCGATAAGTGGATCGACTGAATCCTTGAAGTCGAAGAGGAAGAAGGCCGACTTGGGCAGCAGGCGGCCGGTGAAATCAGCCGCGACGGGCAGCATGAGCACCGTGACGTACGGGTGGCGGGCAGCGGTTTCGATCAGCGATCGAAGCTGGGCGAGCATGATCTGCGGCTGTGCCGTCGGGCGGCGCACGACGACTTCGTCCAGGATGACCTCATAGCGCGGACCTCCAGCACCGAGCACATGCGCCCGACGCCGGAGCCGAGCCTCGATGAGGCGGTCGGCGACGAAGCCGCGCTCTCCCTCCGCCTCGGCCATCTCGATCATGAACTGGATGAAGTCGGGTGTCTGGAGGACTCCGGGGATGGTGAACTGGTTGTACTCGCGGATGGTCGCGGCGCCGGATTCGAGGTCGGCGTACATGCGCTGGCGGGCGCCCATGGCGTCGCCGTAGGCGTCCCACCAGCCGCGGTCGGCGGCGTCGCAGGCGATCTCGAAGATGGCGTCGAACCTCTCGCCGGTGACGCCGAGGACCTTCATGATCTTCACGATGTCGCGGACGTCGGGGCGGCAGCGGGCGTTCTCCAGTTTGGACACCGTCATGCGGGAGCGGTAGATGCGGCGGGCCAGTTCGTCGGCCGTAATTCCGTTCTGCTCGCGGAGGGTGCGCAGTTCGGCGGCGAGGCGGCGCCGGCGGACGAACGGGCTGGTCACCGGAGACCTCCGTGCTCAGGCGGGGGCGCTGACCGGGGGATCAGCGTTGTCGACTCTGTGTTATCACGTGATCGCCGAGCGTGTCATCGAAGGTCTTCCGCTCGAACGTTCCGTTCGTTTACGTAAACGGGCGTGCGCGTTCGCCCTGAAGGCGTGCCGAAGCCTCAGGCGGGCCGCTGTGCTGCTGCTTTTCCGTCCTGTGGTCGCTCGGTTACTGAAGATGGAACGGCCGAAGAACACGTCGTCCCCGAGAGGTGATCAATGCTCCTCGCCGTTTCCGCCCCCGCAAAGCCGGAGGCGCCGATGTACTGGCGGCGCGAGTTCCGGGGAAAGCCGGAACAGGCCCGGTTCGTCCGGGCGTTCGCCGCTCACCTGCTGGCCGACTTCCCGGCGCTGGACGACGTCCTCCTCGTCCTGGACGAGTTGGCCGTCAACGCGATCCGGCACACCGCCTCGGGTCGCCCCGGCGGCCGGTTCACCGTGGACATCAGCATGGACGTGGCAGGCGTCATCGTCTACGTCACCGACCAGGGCGGGCCGGGGGAGCCCCGCCTCCGCAACCTGGCCGAGCTCGCGGAGGGCGGTCGTGGACTCCTCACGGTGGACGCCCTCGCAGCCACCTGGTCCTGGACCGGCACGCCAGAGGCCCGCACCGTTCGCGCCACCTTCCCGGCCTGACGCGTGGCCTATTGCTCGGGTCTCTCGTCCTTCCTCACCGGCACCTGTCCCAGGGTTCGGACGTACTGGCGGCGCTTCTCCTCCTTCACCACGACGCCGAGGTGCGCCAGTTCCTCGCGGAGCAGCCGCGCGTCGTCCTCGTTGTCGTCTTCCAGTGAGTTCTGGCGGGCCTTGAGGAGGGCGTTCGCCCCTTCGGACAGGCCGGGAAGGTCGGGGACCCAGAGGCGGAACTCGTGCGCGTACGGATCGGCGTCCGCCCACCGGTAGCCGTGCTCGGCGACCGTCGCGGCGACTCGGCCGAAGTCCAGCCCGCTCTCGACGCGGGCGAGTTCGCCGCCGTCGGTGCCGAGCACGACCAGCTTGCCGCCGTCCCGGCAGATGATGGCGATGTCCTCGCGGGAGAGCCGCTGCTCGTGCCCCTTGCGGGTGAGCACGACATGGTCCTTGTACAGGCGGATCACCAGCTGCTCGTACTGGGCGATGAGTCCCACCACGAGCCCCGCCAGGGCACCCAGGACGGGCAGCACCACGCCGGGGATCATGTCGACCAGCCGGGCGGGACCCTTCATCGGCGCGTAGGGCAGCGACACCAGCCACTCCGCCAGGAGACCGAGGAGCCAGCCGGCGGCCGCCCCCAGCAACGCGGCGACGACGTACACGGCCGCCGTACTCCAGGCGGGCTCCCGCAGCACCGCGGGCCGGTCGTGCTCCTCGGATGACTTGCTCACTTCCGCGCTCCTCCTCGCTCTCCAAGTGGAGTGTCGCGTTTCCGCGACCGCACCCACGAGAGCCCGAGGACGAATCCCGACCGACCAAGGTCGACGGTCGGACCGCCTTCAGTCGATGCCACCGGTTGCGGAGTCGGTGATGATCTCGGCCAGGTCGGTGCCGGCCCTCAACAGGGCTCGTGTGCGGTGGGTGATCGCTTCTACGCGGGCGTCCAGGGTGCGGAGCGGGTCGTCCAGGTCGTGCACGCGGCGGACGGCGGCCATCGTCCGCTGGACGTCGGGGACGCGGTAGCCCGCCGCCCTCAGCACCGCGGTGATCCGGGCTTCGCGGATCGCCGGGAGCGGGTAGCGGCGGGCGGAGCCGGCCCGGGCCGCCACCCGCTCCGGCCGGACGAGGCCCGCCTTCTCCCAGAACCGGAGCGCCGAGGCGCGGACGCCGAGGGCCTCGGCCAGCTCGGTGATCGTCATCGAGTCCCCGGCGGCCGGTGCCGCGTCGGCCGCCGCCTCCGCGCGGATCATCTCCAGCGCCTCCCGCGCGGCGAGCGCGTCGTCCCGCTCGCGGTTCAGGGCGATGTGGAACGAGCTCACCAGGGCGGCCGCCTCGCCGGGCGGCAGCGCGCGGATCTCGCGCATGGCGTGGCGGGCGCGGACCGGCCCCACGGCGGTGGCGAGTTCGCGGTACGCGCGCAGGTCCCGCACGTGGCGCCGGGAGAACCGCCGGTACCCGTTCGCCGCCCGGGGCGCCCGCGGGATGACGCCCAGTGCCTCAAGGTCGCGGATCTGCTGCGCGGAGTACCCCGAGGCCGCCGAAAGCGCGGCCGTGCCGAGCCCTTCGCCCACCGCAAACCCTCCGTCAGCACTTCAACCTCACACTTCAAGCATGAGTATGGAGGAACTGCTGGAGACGATCCGTGCGTTCGTCGGCGTCCACGAACTCGCGCCCACGGAAGGCGATGGAGGCCCCGAGATCGCGTGGGGGGATCACTTCTTCTACTACGCCCCCGACGGCACGGTCCCGGTCCGGGCGCAGCCCTACGCCACCATCGTGACCAAGGACTACCCCGGCGACGCCCTGTCCGGCCTCGGCCCGGCGGGACGGTGGCGGGTCAACGTCCACGTCGGCCGCGCCCGGTACACCGAGCTCACCGGTGCGGAGCCGGGCCGCGAACCGGCGCCGCGGGACTTCGGCGCCGCCGACGTGATCCTCCCGCACCCCGTCTACGGGGCGCTCGGCTGGATCGCCGTCGTCGTCCCGGGCGAGAGGACCGGGCCGACCGTGGTCGCCCTGCTGCGCGAGGCCCATGAGAACGCGCGGGACCGTGCCGCCCGGCGCGCCGGCGAGGCGCCCTAGGAGGCGGCCGTTCTGCGGTGGGCGGAATGGCCGGGACATCGCGGGACGGCCGATTTACGATGAGGCATGGCTGAGATCGTCCGACCGTTCCCGCCCGCCGACGACACGCCGCCCGAGCCGGGCGGGCCCGGCCAGGAGCCGCTGTGGCGCGAGGCGCTCGGCGAATGCCTGCGGCGCCTGCGCACCGAGCGCGGCGAGATCCTGGTCGAGACCGCCCGCCGGGCCGGGGTCTCCCCGCAGTACCTCTCCGAGATGGAGCGCGGGGTCAAGGAGCCGTCGAGCGAGATGATCGCCGCGGTCGCCGGCGCCCTCGACGTGACGCTCGCCGACCTGACCCTCGCCGTCGCGACGACCCTCCTCGGCGCCCCGGTCGGCGCCCCGGTCGGCGCCCCGGTCAGCGCCCCGGTCAGCGCGCCGGCCGGGCCGACCGCCTACGCGCTGGCCGCGTGACGGTACGCCCCGGCGGCGTGCCTACGCGGGGAGCGGCTGCCGCTCCTCGAGGACATGGTCGATGAGGCCGTAGTCCAGCGCCGCGTGCGCGGTGAAGACCCGGTCCCGGTCGGTGTCGGCGCGCAGGGTCGCGGTGTCCTGCCCGGTGTGCCGGGACAGGATCTCCTCGATGTCCGCGCGGACGCGGACGACCTCGTCCGCCTGCAGGATCAGGTCCGGGATCGCGCCGCGGCTCTGCCCCATCGGCTGGTGCAGCACCACGCGGGTGTGGGGGAGCGCGGCGCGCTTGCCGGGGGCGCCCGCCGCGAGGAGCACCGCGCCGACGGCGACCGCCTGCCCCACGCACGTCGTCGCCACCGGCGACCGGATGAAGCGCAGCGTGTCGTACACCGCGAGCATCGCGCTCGGGTCCCCGCCCTCGCAGTTGATGTAGAGCTGGATGTCGGTGTCCGGGCTGTCGGACTCCAGGTGCAGCAGCTGCGCGACGAGGGCGTTGGCCACGCCCGCGTCGATGGCGGTGCCGAGGTAGATGATCCGCTCGGTGAGCAGGTGGGAGTAGACGTCCATGATCCGCTCACCGCGGGGGTGCTGCGCGATCACGTTGGGGATCGTGTAGCTGCTCACCGGGCGGCTCCTTCCGCGGGGACGCCGAGCCCGACGCGCCGGCGGGCGTCGGGCACGACCTCGTCCAGCGAGGTGACGATCGAGTCGATGAACCCGTAGTCGAGCGCCTCCCGCGCGGTGAACCAGCGGTCGTGCAGCGAGTCCTCGAAGACGCGCTCCAGCGGCTGCCCGGTGTCCTCGGCGATGAGCCCGAGGACGGTGTCGCGGGTGTGGCGCAGGTCGTTGGCCTGCAGTTCGATGTCGACGGCCGCGCCGGCGATGCCGGCGGAGCCCTGGTGCATCAGCACGCGGGCGTGCGGCATCGCGCGGCGCTTGCCGCGGGTCCCCGACGACAGCAGGAACTGGCCCGCGCTGTAGGCGACGCCGAGCACCAGTGTGGAGACGTCGCAGGGGACGAGCCGCATCACGTCGCGGATCGCGAGCATCGACGGCACCGACCCGCCGTGGGAGTGGATCCACAGCGCGATGTCGGTGGACGCGTCCTCCCGCGCCAAGGTGATCAGCTGGGTGGCAAGCAGGGTGCCGTTGTCGTCGTCGAGTCCGCCGTCGAGCACGAGGACGCGCTGCTGGTACAGCTCGCGCCGCGCTCGTTCGTTGAACAACGGGATCTTCTGTTCCTCGCTCATGCCTCGACTATGCGGCGGGGCCGGCGGTGGTTCACGCCCTATCCGCCTGCGGCAGATCCGCTGAGAGCAGCGTGCCGGGGCGGCGTGGCCGGCAGGGGGCCGCTCAGCGGCGGCGGGACGCGGGTTCCAGGGCCCTCGTGCTCGTGTTCCACATGTTGTCGGCGATGTTGACGGTGTGGCCGGGCGGCACGATCTCGTCGATGCGGTCGAGGACGTCTTCGGAGAGCTCGACGCCGGCGGCCGCCAGGTACGAGTCGAGGTGCTCCATCGTGCGGGGGCCGACGATCGCGGACGTGACCGCCGGGTGGCGGGTGACGAACGCGAGCGCCAGCTGCACGAGCGACAGCCCGGCCTCCTCGGCGAGCACCGCGAGGGCCTCGGCGGCGTCGAGCTTGGCCGCGTTGGCCCGCGACGTCGCGTCGTACACGGCGGCGAAGCCCTCCCGGCGCGCGACCGAACCCGGCGGCTCGACGTCCCGGCCCTTGCGGTACCTGCCGGTCAGCCAGCCGCCGGCGAGCGGGCTGTAGGTCAGCACGCCCATGCCGTGCCGCAGGCAGGTCGGCAGCACGTCGTACTCGGCGGCGCGGGCCAGGATGCTGTACGGCGGCTGCTCGGTGCGGACGCGTTCGCGGCCCCGCCGCTCCGCGGTCCACTGCGCCTCGACGATCTCGGAGGCGGCGGCCGTCGAGGTGCCGAACATCCGGATCTTCCCGGCGTGCACGAGGTCGGACAGCACGCCGAGGGTCTCGTCCACGTCGACGGCCGGGTCGAGGCGGTGGATCTGGAACAGGTCGATCCAGTCAGTGCCCAGCCGGCGCAGCGAGCCCTCCCACGCGGCGTGCCGATGCCCGGCGCAACCGCGAGAAGATCCTCGCGGTGGCCCGGGAGGCGTTCGCCCGCTCCGACCACGACATCTCCATGGCCGAGATCTCCCGGCGCGCGGGGGTCGGCATGGCCACGCTCTACCGCAACTTCGCCAGCCGGCGGGAGCTCCTGGAGGCCCTCTACCAGGACGAGGTCGACGCCGTCTGCGCGGCCGCCGGGACGGCCGAGGGGGAGACGCCCGGCGCGGTGTTCACGGCCTGGCTGCAGCGCTTCCTCGTCTTCACGGCGGGCAAGCGGCCCATCGCCGCCGAGCTGCTCACCCACATCGACGGCGACAACCCCGTGTTCGGCCGGAACCGCGCCAGGGTGCTCGCGGCCGGGGGCGGGCTCCTCGCCGCCGCCCAGGAGGCCGGGGAGGTCCGCCGCGACCTCGCCCTGGAGCAGATCCTCGACATGATCGTCGCCATCGGCGGGATCGACGGCGACGCCGCCTACCTCGACCCGATCGTCCAGGCCCTGCTCGACGGGTTGCGTCCTCCCGCGGACGCGTGACGGCGGCAGGCCGGATCAAGCCTGCGGCTGTGCAGGATCAAGCCTGCGGCTGTGCGGGATTGGGCCTGTGGCGGGGGCTCGCGGCGTGCGTACGATCAACGCCGTCCGGGCGTAAGGCCCGGCTTACCCCGGGAGTGGCCATGCGGAAGGCAGTCGTCACCGGAAGCACCAAGGGGATCGGGTTCGCGCTCGCGCGCGAGCTGCTGCGCCGCGGCCACGGAGTGGTCGTCTCGGGACGCACCCGGGCGGCGGTGGACGACGCCGTCGAGCGGCTCGCGCCCGAGGCCGCCGGGGAGGCCGCCGTCCACGGAGTCGCCGTGGACGTCACCGACCCCGCGCAGGTCGAGAAGCTGTGGGACGCCGCCGTGGAGGCGCTCGGCGGCGTCGACCTCTGGATCAACAACGCCGGTGTCGCCAACACCACCCGCCCGATCGCGGAGACGCCCGCCGCCGACGTCCGGACGATGGTGACCACGAACATGCTCGGCACCGTGTACGGCTCCCAGGTCGCCGTGCGCGGCATGAGCGGGAAGGGCGGCCAGGTCTTCAACATCCTGGGCGGCGGCAGCGACGGCCGGATCCGCCCGGGGATGGGCGTGTACTCGGCCACCAAGCGCGGCCTCGACTCGTTCACCCGCGCGCTGGTCAAGGAGGTCGACGGGACGGACGTCCGGGTCGGGCAGGTCAGCCCCGGGATGCTCATCACCGAGGGCTGGCTCCGGGAGGCCGCGGCGGCACCGGAGCAGGTGCGGGACCAGCGGAAGATCCTCAACATCCTGTGCGACCACGTCGACGACGTCGCGCCCTACCTGGTCGACCGGATGCTGGCCAGCAAGAAGAACGGCGCCGCCATCAAGTGGCTCACCAGCGGCCGGATGACGCGGAAGTTCCTCGCCGGCGGCAAGCGCGACGTCCTCTCCCGATACGGCCTCTGACCCTCCGGGACCGGCTCAGCCCGGCGCCCGGCCGGTCAGGCGCGTCGTCAGGGCGGTGGCCGTGTCGCGGACCGGACCCGCCAGGGCGGGCCATGTCCCGGGCGGGTGGGCCTCGCGGCGGAACGTCACGGTGATCGCCGCCGTGGGGTGGGCCGTGTGGTCGAAGGCGCAGGCGGCGATGCTCGCGAAGCCCTCGGTGATGTGGCCGTCCTCCACCGCCCATCCCCGGCGCGCGTCCTCGGCGAGGACGCGGCGCAGTTCGCGCAGGGACGCGGGCCCCAGCCCGGTGCGGTCGACGAACCGGCCGGGGAAGAGGGCGCGGACCTGCGCCGCGGGCAGGTGGGCGAGCATCGAGCGGCCGCTCGCCGTGAGGTGGGCGGGCATGCGGACGCCCACGTCGGTGAGCAGCGTGGCGTGGCCGGGCGGCTGCTCCTTGAGCAGGTAGAGCGTCTCGGCGCCGTGCAGGACGCCCAGCTGGACGATCTCGCCCACGCGGTCCACCAGGCGGCGGAGCAGCGGGCGGGCCAGGCGCTCCAGCGGCTCGTGCCGCAGGTAGGCGGACCCGATCTCGAAGGCGGCGACGCCCAGGCCCCAGCGGCGCTCCTCCGGGATGGCGGTGACGAAGCCGTCCTCGGCCATGGCCGCCAGGAGGTGGTACGTACTGGACCGGGGCAGCCCGAGGGAGCGCGCGATCGCCGAGGCGGGGAGCGGGCCGGGCGCCGCGGCCAGCAGGCGCAGCACCGCCAGGGCGCGGCGGGCGGCCGGAACCTGGCTCATGGCCCCATTATCCCGCAATAGTCTCGTATCTGAGACAGTCGCCGGTCGCCACCCCTCCCGCCGCGGCGCCGGGGACGCTCCAATGGTGGGTATGAGCATCGACATGGCGGACGAGATCATCGAGGTCGGCCCCGAGGCGCTGGCGTTCGAGCAGGTGGTGGCGGTGGCGCGCGGCGGCGCGGCGGTCTCGCTGACGGACGCGGCGCTGAAGCTCATCGGCGAGTCGCGGGCCCATGTCGAGGAGCTGGCCGCCCGCCCGACCCCGGTCTACGGGGTCTCGACGGGTTTCGGGGCGCTCGCCACCCGGCACATCGCCCCGGAGCTGCGGGCGCAGCTGCAGCTCAACATTGTCCGGTCGCACGCGGCCGGGTCGGGTCCGGAGGTGGAGCGGGAGGTCGTCCGGGCGCTGATGCTGCTCCGGCTGCGCACGCTCGCCACGGGACGGACCGGGGTGCAGCCGGCGACGGCGCGGACGCTCGCCGCGCTGCTCAACGCCGGCATCACGCCCCAGGTCTTCGAGCACGGCAGCCTCGGCTGCTCCGGGGACCTCGCCCCGCTCGCGCACGTGGCGCTGGCGCTGATCGGCGAAGGGTCGGTCCGGGACGCCGCCGGCGAGCTGAAGCCCGCGGCGGACGCGCTGGCGGAGGCCGGGATCGCACCGGTCGAGCTCGGCGCCAAGGAGGGGCTCGCCCTCCTGAACGGCACGGACGGGATGCTCGGCATGCTCGTCATGGCCGTCCACGACCTGCGCCGGCTCCTCACGGCCGCCGACGTCGCCGCCGCGATGACGGTCGAGGCGCTGCTCGGCACCGACCGGGTCTTCGCCGCCGACCTGCAGGAGCTGCGCCCCCACCCGGGCCAGGCCGCGTCGGCGGCGAACCTGCGGGCGCTGCTGGGCGCCTCGGAGATCATGGAGTCGCACCGCGGGCCCGACTGCACCCGCGTCCAGGACGCGTACTCGCTGCGCTGCGCACCCCAGGTGAACGGTGCCGCCAGGGACACGCTGGCGCACGCCGAACTCGTCGCGGGACGGGAGCTGGCGTCCGCCATCGACAACCCGGTGGTGCTGCCGGACGGCCGGGTCGAGTCCAACGGCAACTTCCACGGCGCGCCCGTCGCGTACGTGCTGGACTTCCTCGCGGTGCCCGCCGCCGACGTCGCGTCGATGTCGGAGCGGCGCACCGACCGGATGCTCGACAAGGGCCGCTCGGGCGGGCTGCCCGCGTTCCTCGCCGACGACCCCGGCGTCGACTCCGGCCACATGATCGCCCAGTACACGCAGGCCGCGATCGTGTCGGACCTGAAGCGCCGCGCCGCCCCGGCCAGTGCCGACTCCATCCCGAGCTCGGCCATGCAGGAGGACCACGTGTCGATGGGCTGGAACGCGGCCCGCAAGCTGCGCCGGTCGGTCGACGGGCTGGCGCAGGTGATCGCCATCGAGATCCTCACCGCCGCGCGGGCGCTGGACCTGCGCACCCCGCTGCGGCCCGGCCCGGCGACCGGCGCCGTCGTCGCGCGGCTGCGGGAGGCCGTCCCGCCGCCCGGCCCGGACCGCTACCTCGCGCCCGAGATCGCCGCCGCGACCGAGCTGGTCCGGGACGGCTCGCTGGTCGCCGCCGCCGAGGCCGTCACCGGCCCCCTCTCCTAAGGAGTCCGCAGATGTCCGGTCCCCGTCCCGTCCGCGCGCCGCGCGGCACCGACCTCACCGCCAAGGGCTGGCCGCAGGAGGCCGCCCTCCGCATGATCCAGAACAACCTCGACCCGGAGGTCGCCGAGCACCCCGACGAGCTGGTCGTCTACGGCGGCTCGGGGAAGGCGGCCCGCAGCTGGGACGCCTTCGACGGCATCGTCCGCTCGCTGACCGACCTGGAGGGGGACGAGACGCTGCTCGTCCAGTCCGGCAAACCGGTGGGCGTCTTCCGGACGCACGAGTGGGCGCCCCGGGTGCTGATCGCGAACTCCAACCTCGTCCCGCAGTGGGCGACGTGGGAGGAGTTCCGCCGCCTGGAGTCGCTCGGCCTGACGATGTTCGGCCAGATGACCGCCGGGTCGTGGATCTACATCGGCACCCAGGGCATCCTCCAGGGCACCTACGAGACGTTCGCCGCCGTCGCCGAGAAGCGCTTCGGCGGCACCCTCGCGGGGACGATCACGCTGACCGCCGGGCTCGGCGGGATGGGCGGCGCGCAGCCCCTCGCCGTGACGATGAACGGCGGCGTCGCGATCTGCGTCGAGTGCGACCCGTCCCGCATCGAGCGGCGCGTCGAGCACCGGTACTGCGACGTCCGCGCCGGCTCGCTGGACGAGGCGCTGCGGCTCGCGGAGGAGGCGAAGGCGGCCCGCCGGCCGCTGTCGATCGCGCTGCTCGGGAACGCCGCCGACGTCGTCCCCGAACTGCTGCGCCGCGGCGCGCCGATCGACGTCGTCACCGACCAGACCAGCGCCCACGACCCGCTCGCCTACCTGCCGCGCGGCGTCGCGTTCGAGGACATGGCCGCCGAGCGCGACAAGGACCCGGCCGCGTTCATCGAGAAGGCCCGCGCGTCGATGGCCGCGCACGTCGAGGCGATGGTCGGCTTCCAGGACGCGGGCGCCGAGGTCTTCGACTACGGCAACTCCATCCGGGGCGAGGCGCAGCTCGCCGGGTACGCGCGGGCGTTCGACTTCCCCGGGTTCGTCCCCGCCTACATCCGGCCGCTGTTCTGCGAGGGCAAGGGCCCGTTCCGGTGGGCGGCGCTGTCCGGCGACCCGCGCGACATCGCCCGCACCGACCGGGCGATCCTCGACCTGTTCCCGGACAACGAGCCGCTGGCCCGGTGGATCAGGATGGCGGGGGAGCGGGTGCACTTCCAGGGCCTGCCGTCCCGGATCTGCTGGCTGGGCTACGGCGAGCGCGACCGGGCCGGGGAGGTGTTCAACGACCTCGTGGCGCGCGGTGAGATCAGCGCGCCGATCGTCCTCGGCCGCGACCACCTCGACTGCGGGTCCGTCGCCAGCCCGTACCGGGAGACCGAGGGCATGGCGGACGGTTCGGACGCGATCGCCGACTGGCCGCTGCTGAACGCGATGCTGAACACCTCGTCCGGCGCGACGTGGGTGTCCATCCACCACGGCGGAGGCGTCGGCATCGGCCGCTCCATCCACGCGGGCCAGGTCTGCGTCGCGGACGGGACGGCCCTCGCCGCCGAGAAGCTCCAGCGCGTCCTGACCAACGACCCCGGCACCGGCGTCATGCGGCACGCCGACGCCGGCTACGACCGCGCCGCCGAGGTCGCCGCCGACCGCGGCGTCCGCATCCCGATGCGCTGACACGCCGCAGGTGAACGCGGTCCGGGGAGAGGGAGGGTATGGGGTTCGAGGAGATGTGGGCGGCGCTGCTGCCCATCGGGCGGGACGAGGCGACCGGCGGCTACCACCGGTTCGCGTGGACGCCTGCCGAGCTGGAGTGCCGTGCCTGGTTCCTGGACGAGGCGCGGCGCCGCGACCTGGACGTCGAGCACGACCCCAACGGGAACATGTTCGCCTGGTGGCGGCCCGGGGACGGTTCGCGCGGCGACGCCGTCCTGACCGGGAGCCACCTCGACTCGGTGCCCGGCGGCGGGGCGTTCGACGGGCCGCTCGGCATCGTGTCGGCGTTCGCGGCCGTCGATCTGCTCCGCGACCGGGGACGTGAACCGAGGCGGCCGATCGGGATCGGGGCGTTCGCCGAGGAGGAGGGCGCTCGGTTCGGGGTGGCGTGCCTCGGGTCGCGGCTGCTGTCCGGGGCGATCGACCCGGCGCGGGCCCGCGCCCTGAGCGACGCCGGCGGCCGCACGTTCGCCGAGGTCATGCACAACGCCGGGTTCGACCCGGACGCGATCGGCCCGGACGACGGCCTCCTCGGGCGGATCGCCTGCTACGTCGAACTCCACGTCGAGCAGGGCCGGGCGCTTCGGGAACCGGTCGGGGTGGCGAGCGCGATCGTCCCGCACGGCCGGTGGCGGTTCGACTTCTGCGGCGAGGGCAACCACGCCGGAACGACGGGGCTGCGCGACCGGCGCGACCCGATGCTGCCGTTCGCGGGCATGGTGATCGCCGCGCGGGAGGCGGCCGAGCGGAACGGGACCGTCGCGACCGTGGGGAAGGTCCGGGTCGTTCCGGGCGGGGTGAACGCGATCGCCTCGTCCGTCACGGCCTGGCTGGACGCCCGCGGTCCGGCGGACGAGGCGGTCCGGCGGACGGTCACGGAGATCGACGAGGCCGCGCGGATCGCCGCGCGCCCGCACAGAGTGAGCGTCGACCTCGCCGAGGAGTCCTACACCGAGATCGTCGACTTCAACCTGGCCTTGCGCGACCGCATCGGCGGGACGCTCGGCGGCGTCCCCGTCCTGCCGACCGGCGCGGGCCACGACGCGGGCGTCCTGTCGGCCCGGCTGCCGACGGCGATGCTGTTCGTCCGCAACCCGACCGGGGTCTCGCACGCCCCCGAGGAGTTCGCGGAACCGGCCGACTGCCTGGCCGGAGTGGAGGCCCTGACCGCGGTACTGGACGACCTGGCGTGCGGGTAGGACTCCGGATATGCAGTGGCATGCCCAGTTCGCCTGGCTCGGGGACGGTGTGGCGTCCGACGTGCTCATCGAGGCCGACGGCGAGCGGATCACCCGCGTCGCCGCCGGCGTCCCCGCCCCGCACGACGCACAGCGCCTGCCCGGCCTGACCCTGCCGGGCCTCGCCGACGCGCACTCCCACGCCTTCCACCGCGCCCTCCGCTCCCGCGCCCAAGTCCATTCCGGGACGTTCTGGACGTGGCGCGAGCAGATGTACAAGGTCGCCGACCGTCTCGACCCGGACTCCTACCGCGCCCTCGCCACCGCCGTCTACGCCGAGATGGCCCTCGCCGGGATCAGCTGCGTCGGCGAGTTCCACTACCTGCACCACGGCCCCGGCGGCACCCCCTACGACGAGCCGAACGCGATGGGCGAAGCGCTGATCGCCGCCGCGTCCGACGCGGGCATCAGGATCACCCTCCTGGACGCCTGCTACCTCACCGGCGGCATCGGCCGTCCCCTCAAGGGGCCGCAGCTGCGCTTCGGCGACGGAACCGCGGGCAACTGGATGCGCCGGGTCGAAAGCCTGCACGAGGAGACGGACAAGGCGGGACGGCTCCACGCCCGCGTCGGGGCCGCGATCCACTCCGTCCGCGCCGTGCCCCGCGAGCAGTTGCGGGCCGTCGCGTCCTGGGCGAAGGAGCACCGCGCGCCCCTGCACGTCCACCTGTCGGAGCAGCCCGCCGAGAACGAGGCGTGCCTCGGCGCCTACGACATGACGCCCACCCGCCTCCTGGCCGAGTCGGGGGCGCTGGGCGCGCTGACCACGGCCGTCCACGCGACGCACCTCACCGACGACGACATCGGCCTGCTCGGGGCGACCATGACCGGCGTGTGCATGTGCCCGACCACCGAACGGGACCTCGCCGACGGGATCGGCCGCGCCCGCGACCTCGCCGACGCCGGCTCGCCGATCTGCCTGGGCTCCGACCAGCACGCCGTCATCGACCTGTTCGAAGAGGCCCGCGCGGTCGAGCTGGACGAGCGGCTCCGCACCCGCGTCCGCGGCCACTGGACGGCGGGGGAACTCCTCGCCGCCGCTACGTCCAACGGCCACTACGGGCTCGGCTGGCCGGAGGCGGGACGGCTGGAGCCCGGCGCGTACGCCGACCTCGTCACCGTGGCGCTCGACTCGGTGCGGACGGCCGGAGCCGGACCCGGCCACACCGCCGAGGCCGCCGTGTTCGCCGCCACCGCCGCCGACGTCCGGCACGTGGTCGTCTCCGGCCGGCAGATCGTCCACGACGGCCGCCACCTCCTGATCGACGACGTTCCCGCCGCCCTGGCCGAGACCGTCGCCGCCGCCACGGCCCCCGACGACGCATGACCGGCGCCGCCCAGCCGCACGCCCGGCCGCTCGCGCGTGCGGCACCGGGTCCGCCGACGTCTGGCTGCGGGTCGCGGCGTGAGATCCTGCCCAGGTGAGCACCGGCAGCACCGTCATCGCGAACATCGGGGAACTGGTCACCAACGACCCCGCCCTCGGCGGACTGGGCATCGTCCGCGACGCCGCCCTGGTGATCGAGGACGGCAGCGTCGCGTGGACGGGCCCGTCCACGGACGCCCCCGCCGCCGACGCGTCCTTCGACGCCGCCGGCCGGGCCGTCCTGCCCGGCTTCGTCGACTCCCACGCCCACCTCGTCTTCGCCGGTGAACGCGCCGAGGAGTTCGCCGCCCGGATGAGCGGCCGCAAATACGCCGCGGGCGGCATCCGGACGACCGTCGAACGCACCCGCGCCGCGTCCGACGACGACCTCCGCGCCAACGTCCGCCGCCTGATCACCGAGATGGCGCGGCAGGGCACCACCACCGTCGAGTGCAAGTCGGGCTACGGCCTCACCGTCGACCAGGAGGAACGCGCCGTCCGCATCGCCGCCGAACTGGCCGACGAGGTCACCTACCTGGGCGCCCACATCGTCCCGCCCGAATTCGACGGCGACGCCGCCGCCTACACGCACCTCGCCGCCACCGATATGCTCTCGGCCTGCGCCCCCCATGCCCGCTGGGTGGACGTCTTCTGCGAACAAGGCGCCTTCGACGCCGACCAGGCGCGCGAGGTCCTCCAAGCCGGGGTCAAAGCGGGCCTGCGCCCCCGCCTGCACGCGAACCAGCTCACCCAGGGCCCCGCCGTGCAACTCGCCGTCGAGATGGACGCCGCGTCCGCCGACCACTGCACGTTCCTCAGCGACGCCGACGTGGACGCCCTGGCGTCCTCCCGGACCGTGGCGACCCTCCTGCCGGGCGTCGAGTTCTCCACCCGCCAGCCCTACCCGGACGCCCGCCGCCTCCTGGACGCGGGAGCCACCGTCGGCCTCGCCACCGACTGCAACCCCGGCTCCTGCTACAGCTCCAGCATGGCCTTCTGCATCGCCGTCGCCGTCCGCGACATGCGCATGACCCCCGCCGAGGCCGTCTGGTCCGCCACGGCGGGCGGCGCCCGCGCCCTGCGCCGCACCGACGTCGGGCACCTCACCCCGGGCGCCCGCGCCGACGTCCATGTCCTGGACGCCCCGTCACACATCCACCTCGCCTACCGCCCCGGCGTTCCCCAGACGGCCGCCGTCTGGAAGGCCGGCCGCCGGGTGTGACGGTCAGGCGGGCAGTGCCACAGGGTGGTCAGGTTGAGCGATCACCGCCGTCCGGCACTTGACCCGTCCTCCAGATAACGGCGGTTGACTCTGATCAGGGGTTTGTGGTCGCGGGCTATGTAGTCCGTTGAGAGGACTTCGGCGACGAAAAGGGTGTGGTCTCCGGCTTCGACCGTCTGGCGGGTTTCGCATTCCAGGGCGGATTGCCCGGTTTCGGGGATGAGGGCGTCCGAGAGGCCGCCCCGGTGGTGCGGTTCGCTCGCAAGGAGGATGCGGGCGCTCGGGCGGCCCTCGGCGGCGAAACGGCCGGCCAGGGCGCGCTGGCGCGCGGACAGGACGGTCGCCGCCCAGCGGCTCTGCCGGTTCAGGACCTCCGCCAGGTAGGAGGACGTCGCCACGCTCGCCAGCACCAGCGGCGGGTCCAGGGACACCGACATGAACGACGTCACCGTCGTGCCGAGGTCGTCGCGGCCGTCGCGGACGGTCAGGACGACGACGCCCGTCGCGAAGCCCGCGACGGCCTCGACGAAGTCGGTGGGGGCGGTCAGCGGATCTCCCAGATGCCGGGGAGGGACAGCGGGCCGGCGGCGGGCAGGCCCAGGCGGGCGGCGACGCCGCCGAGCGAACCCCAGGCGTCGAAGCGGGCCGAGGCGGCGGCGCGGTCCTCGCTGGACTCCGGCGGGCGCAGCCGCTCCAGCGGAGAGCTGTGCGGGTAGACGCGGACCGGGGCGTCGGCGGCGAGACCGGCCTTCTTGCGGGCCACGCCGAGGGCCCGGTCGATGCCGCCCAGCTCGTCGACGAGGCCGTGCTCCTTGGCGTCGGCGCCCGTCCAGACGCGGCCGCGGGCCAGTTCGTGGACGCGTTCGCGGGAGAGGCCGCGGCCCTCGGCGACCCGCGAGGTGAAATCGTCGTAGATCTGGTCGAGGGAGGCGTTGACGCGTTCCCACTCGGATTCGCTGAAGTCCTTCGTGGCGCTCGACATGCGGGCGTGGTCGCCGTTCGCGACGCTGCCGAGGGTGATGCCGATGCGGTCCAGGAGGCCGTTCACCACGGCCTTGCCGGTGACGACGCCGATCGAGCCGGTGATGGTGCCGGGCTGCGCGACGATCGTGTCCGCGGCCGCCGCGACGTAGTAGCCGCCCGACGCGGCGACGTTGCCCATCGACACGATCACGGGCTTGCCGGCGCGGCCGGCCAGGACCACCTCCCGCCAGATCGCGTCGGACGCGACGGCGGAACCGCCCGGGCTGTTGACCCGGAAGACGATCGCCTTGACCGTGTCGTCCTTCACGGCGGCGCGGAACGCGGCGCCGATCGTGTCCGAGCCCATCGCGGGGCCGGAGGCCGGGAGCGGGCCGCCGCGGCCGCTGCGGCCGAGCCGGATCGGGCCGTGCCCGTTGATCAGCGCGACGGCGTCCTGCCGGCCGGGCTGGGGGAGCATGGCCGCGAGGCCGTGCGCGCGGTTGTAGCGGGCGACATAGCGGAGCTGCGCGTCCTCGCCGAACTCCTCGCGCAGGTCGGCGTAGACCTCGTCGCGGTAGCCGAGGCGGTCGACGAGGTTCTCCTCCAGCGCCTCGCCGGCGAGGAAGGGGCCGCGGTCGGTCAGCTCCCTGACCCTGTCCTCGGACAGGCCGCGGGCGGCGGCGACGGCGGCGGTGATCTGCTCGCCGATCGAGGCGACGAGGCGTTGCGACGACTCCTCGTGCTCGGGCGTGTAGGTCTTCTCCATGAACGTGTTCGCCATGGTCTTGTACTCGTGGCGCTTGGCGAACCTGGGTTCCACGCCCGCCTTCTCCAGGGCGCCCGCGAAGAACGGCTCTTCGAGCGCCATGCCGACCAGGCCGACCTCGCCGGTGGGCTGCAGGTAGACCTTGTCGAACCCGGTGGCCAGGTAGTACGGCACGGTGCCGCGGCCGCTCTCCCCGTAGGTCTCCGCCCACGCGACGGTGAGCTTGCCCGCGTCGCGCAGTGCCTGCACCGCCTCGCGCAGCTCCTGGACGAGCGCCAGACCGATGCCGCCGCTCACCTTCACGACGAGGGCGCGCACCCGGCTGTCGGAGCGGGCGCGGCGCAGCCCGTCCAGGACGTCGCGCAGGTGCGTTCGGCGCATGGACATGATCGCCGAGATGGGGTCGGACGGCGCGGTCTCCACGATGCCCTCGGTGAGGTCCAGTTCGAGGATCAGCGGAGCCGTCCGCCGGTCGCGGGCCTGTTTGATGACGTTGACGACTGTGCCGGGATCCACCATGGGCCCAGCCTATGCGTTCGGAGGGGCCTCGCTCGGTGCCGCCGGCCGCCTCCGCCGCCAGGACGAAGCCGGAGCCGGAGCCGGAGCGCGCGTCAGCGCATGAACGCCTTGTTAGCGCATGAACGCCTTGTTGGGGATGACGCTCGCCGACGCCTGGGCCAGCGGGCGCCCCTGCGCGTCACCGATCACCGCGTTGGCGACCATGCGGGTGCTGCCGGGGTGCACGCACGTGCCGGTCACCGTGTAGGTCTGACCGGACTGGACACCGCGCAGGTAGTCGATGTTCAGGTTGAGCGTGAGCATCGGCAGGAAACGGTCGCATGTGCTGCTCGCGGCGAGGCAGACGGCATTGTCGAGGATCATCGCGATGTAGCCGCCGTGGACGATGCCGCCCGGGTTGCACAGCTTCTCCGCGGGCGTCCAGGAGATCTCCACCCGGCCCGGGTCGGCGGATGTGACGACCTGCCCGATGTAGTCGCTGATATCGGAGATCTCCGGGAGCCTCTTGTCCCGCATCGCCCGGATGAACTCCACGCCGGACAGCGTGTTCCACAGATCGGCGGCCTCCTGCAGGGCCTCCGGGCTCGCCTCGACGCTCACTCGCACTCCTTGATCACAACGGATTCTAGAATGTTATTCGGTCATCGGAGGCCCGGTGCTGTGCCGTTCATCACGGACGCCGCCCCGGCCGGGGGTTTCAGCCGGACTTGCGGAGCGTGCCCTCGGTGGTGCCGATTCCCGGGGACGTGTACTCCAGCCCGTCCGCCGCCTTCGTGAGCGTGAGGGTGCCGCCGACGCAGAAGCCCTGGGTCCCCTGCGCGTTCTCGGGGGTCTCCTGGAACCGGACGGTCGTGCCGGACACGTTCGTGACGGTCAGCGTGTCGTGGCAGCCCCAGTCGGGGTAGTCGGACGTGCCGCCCGTCGCGCCGGCCGCCAGGGTGATCGTCACCCTGGTGCTGGTCTCGCCCACGGTGAGCCCGCCGGTCTGGGTGACCGTCCCCGTCCAGATGCCGCCGAACTCGGCGGGCACCGTCGCGGCACCGCCCTGACCGCCGCCGCCTGGGGGCGCCGGTGTGGTCTGGGAGGGGCGGGTCGTCTGCGAGGGCGGCGTCGTCTCGCCGGCGGTGCCCGTCGAGCGTCCCGCCTCGGGGGAGCCGTCGTCCCCGGCGTCCGCGAGGATGAACGCCGCCGCGGCGATCGCGATGACGGCGAGGGCGGCGGCGGCGCCGACCACGCCCGCGATGACGCGCCCGCGGCGCCCGCCGGGGTCATGACCTGGACCGGTGCGCGGGCCGCCGTCCGGGCCGGGGGCGCGGGGCACCGTGGGCGCGTGGGCGGCGGGCGTGTGCCCCTCGACGGCCGGAGGCGCCAGGGGATGCGGCGGCCGGCCGCCGGAGGCCGGCCCGGCCATGGCGGACGGGTCGACGAGGCGGACCATCAGGTCGCGGGCGGCCGGGCGGCGGGCCGGGTCCTTGGCGAGGCACTCGGTGATCAGGGGGAGGAGCGAGGACGGTACCTCGCCGAGATCGGGTTCGCCGTTGGCGATGCGGTGCATGGTGGCCGGGATGCTGGTCGCCGGGCCGAACGGCGGATGCCCGGTGGCCGCGTACACGATCGTGCCCGCCCAGGCGAAGACGTCCGACCTGTCGGTCGGCGGATGCCCCTCCAGCCATTCGGGCGCGAAGTACGAGGGTGTGCCGACGAGCTGCGTGTGGGTCTCGGCGTCGATGGCGCGGGCGATGCCGAAGTCGACGACGCGCGGGCCGTCCGGGCCGAGCAGGACGTTGGCGGGCTTCAGGTCGCGGTGGACGATTCCCGCGCCGTGGATCGCGGCGAGCGCGCTCGCGGTGTTCACGGCCAGCCGTTCCAGGTCGCCGCCGCGCAGCGGCCCGCTCTCCACGACGCGCTGCTGGAGGGACGGCCCGTCGATGAACTCGCTGACGACGTAGGGCGCCTCGCCGTCGGCCGACGAGTCGAGGACGGCGGCCGTGCAGAACGGGGCGACCTGCCGGGCGGCCTGCATCTCGCGCGCGAAGCGGCCGCGGGCGGCCGCGTCGGTGGTCTTGAGCATCTTGACGGCGACGCGCTCCCCGGCCGGCCCCTCCCCGAGGTAGACGACGCCCTGGCCGCCCTCGCCGAGGCGCCCGGTCAGCCGGTAGCGGCCGGCCGTGCGCGGATCGTCGTGGGCCAGGGGATGGGCGGGCATCGGCGGACTCCTCGGGCATGGTCGGCGGGCATCGTCCCCGGCGACTCGTCAACCGTACTTGGCCCGGCGGACGGATGACGCCCAGCGGATATTGTCGTCGCATGGGAGACGGCGACGGCTGGGCCGGCTGCGGGCTCGGGCACACGCACTGGGGGCGGTTCGGTGCGGCGGGCCTGCTGGCCTACCACCGTGATCCCGGCGGCCAGGTGTGGATCCTCTTGCAGCAGCGCGCGTGGTGGGGGATCGGTGGCGGGACGTGGGGCATGTTCGGCGGCGCGCTCCACAGCCACGAGGACGCCGTGACGGGCGCATTGCGCGAGACGTCCGAGGAGTGCACGCTCGACACCGGGATCGTGAACGTGCACGGCACGAGCGTCGAGGACCACGGCGGCTGGTCGTTCACGTCCGTGATGGGGTCGCTGTCCGAGCTTCCGCGCGTCCGGCCCGCGTCGCGGGAGACGCGCCGCGCCGAATGGGTGCGTGCCGAGGAGGTCACCGACCGCAACCTGTTCGAGCCGTTCGCGCGGTCATGGCCCCGGCTGCGGGACGCGATGAAGGGCGTCGTCCTCGTCGTGGACGCGGCGAACGTCGTCGGCTCGCGCGCCGACGGCTGGTGGAAGGACCGCGCGGGGGCGAACGCGAGGCTCCGTGACGACCTGAAGGCCCTGGGCGCGGGCGTGCGCGACGTGCCCGGCGGTCTCGTCCGGTTCGACCACTGCTTCCCCGAGGTCGTCCTGGTGGTGGAGGGTGCGGCGCGAAGCGTCGCCGAGGAGCCGGGGAACGGGGTACGGGTCGTGGCCGCCCCCGGCAGCGGCGACGACAAGATCGTTGATCTGGTCCGCGGGACCGGGCCCGACACCGCCCACCTCGTGGTGACCGCCGACCGGGAACTGCGGGCCCGCTGCGAGGCGGCCGGCGCCGCCGTCATCGGCCCGCGCTGGCTCCTCGAACGCCTCTAGGACCGCTCAGTCCTCGACGCGGTGGCCGGCGTCGCGGAGCGCGTCGGCCGCCTCCTTCCGCCGGTGCCCGGGGACGAGGACGAGGTCGGCGTGGTAGGTGGACGCCACGAAGACGGGGATCCCGGCGCCGGCGAGCGGGCCCACGATCTCGGCCGGTGTGCCGGGCACGCGGAGGCCGTGGCCGGTCTCGCCGTAGAAGCCGACCCAGCGTTCCGTCTCGGTGAACGGCGACGCGTCCCGGATCACGGTGAGGCCCTCGGGGGCGCGTATCAGCGCGATCCAGTCGTCGTCCTCGGGGAACGTCGCGTGAGGCAGGTGCTCGATGATGAACTGGCCGGGGACGACGTGCAGGCGCTGCGCTTCCATCCCGCCAGACTATTCAGCACGGGCCACCCGGTACGTCATGTCCGGGTAGAGGTCGTTCAGGCCTGGGCTACTCGGGCACGAGCCAGACCGCGCCCAAGGGCGGGACGCGCAGCACCGCGGACGCGGGCAGGCCGTGGCAGGGGTCGGCGGTCGCCTCGACGCTGCCGAGGTTCCCGACGCCGCTGCCGCCGTACTCGTAGGCGTCGGTGTTGACGAGTTCGCGCCAGCGCCCCTCGCGGGGCAGGCCCAGCCGGTAGTTCTCGTGCGGGTTCCCGGCGAAGTTGACGACGCACGCGAGAACCGGCTGCCCGCCTTCCTGCGCCGTGCCGTAACGCAGGTAGGACAGCGTGTTTCCGCCCGCGTCGTTGCCGTCGATCCAGCGGAACCCGTCGTGGTCGCTGTCGCGCGTCCACAGCGCGGGCTCGGCCTGGTAGGCGCGGTTCAGTTCGCGGACGAGCTTCTGCAGGCCGAGGTGGTGGGCGCCCTCGGCGGCGTTCTCCAGCAGCCACCAGTCGAGCGGACGCTCCTCGGCCCATTCGGCGCCCTGGCCGAACTCCTGCCCCATGAACAGGAGCTGCTTGCCGGGATGCGACCACATGTAGGCGAGCAGGGCGCGCAGCCCGGCGAACTGCTGCCAGGCGTCCCCCGGCATCTTGCTCAGCAGCGACCCCTTGCCGTGGACCACCTCGTCGTGCGAAAGCGGCAGGACGTAGTTCTCCGAGAACGCGTACACCAGCGAGAACGTGATCTCGTTGTGGTGGTAGTGCCGGAACACGGCCTCGTGGCGCAGGTACTCCAGCGTGTCGTGCATCCAGCCCATGTTCCACTTGAACCCGAAGCCGAGGCCGCCGAGATGGGTGGGACGGGACACGCCCGGCCACGCCGTCGACTCCTCGGCGATCGTCACCACACCCGGGTTGCGCTTGTAGACCGTCGCGTTCATCTCCTGGAGGAACGAGATGGCCTCCAGGTTCTCGCGGCCGCCGTAGACGTTGGGCGTCCACTCGCCCTCGTTGCGCGAGTAGTCCAGGTACAGCATCGAGGCGACGGCGTCCACGCGCAGCCCGTCGATATGGAACTCCTCCAGCCAGTACGACGCGTTGGCCACGAGGAAGTTGCGCACTTCGGCGCGCCCGAAGTTGAACACGAGCGTCCCCCAGTCGGGGTGTTCGCCGCGCGTCGGATCGTCGTGTTCGTACAGGGCGGTGCCGTCGAACCGGGCCAGTGCCCATTCGTCCTTGGGGAAGTGGGCGGGCACCCAGTCCATGAGGACGCCGATGCCCGCCTGGTGGAGCCGGTCGACCAGGTGCCGGAAGTCGTCCGGGCTTCCGAACCGTGCGGTCGGCGCGTAGTACGACGTCACCTGGTAGCCCCAGGAGGGGCCGTACGGGTGCTCGGCGACCGGCAGCAACTCCACGTGCGTGAAACCCATGTCGCGTACGTACTCGGTCAGTTCGTCGGCCAGTTCCCTGTAGCCGAGCCCAGGGCGCCACGACCCGAGATGCACCTCGTACGCGCTCATGGGTTCGTGCAACCAGTCGTGTTCCTTGCGGCCGTCCATCCATTGGCCGTCGCCCCACTCGTAGGACGAGGTGTAGATGCGGGACGCCGTCGCAGGGGGACCCTCGGTGCACTGCGCCATCGGGTCGGCCTTGGAGCGCCACACACCGTCCGCGCCGAGGATCTCGTACTTGTAGCACATGCCGTCACCGATGCCGGGGACGAACAGTTCCCAGACGCCTGTGGAACCGAGCGACCGCATCGGGTACGCACGGCCGTCCCAGTGGTTGAAGTCCCCGACCACCCGGACGCCGCGCGCAGTCGGCGCCCACACCGAGAAACCCGTCCCGTGCACGGTGCCGAACGCGGAGGCGTAGCTGCGGACCCGCGCGCCGAGGGCCTTCCACAGCTCCTCGTGCCGTCCCTCGCTGATGAGGTGGAGGTCGAGTTCGCCGAGCGTGGGCAGGTGCCGGTACGGGTCGTCCTGGAGCGTCTCGATGCCGTCCCCATAGGTGACGGCGAGCCGGTAGTCGGGGACCGCGAGGGGCGCCCGGTCCTTGCCGTCGGCGTCCTTGCCGTCGCCGGCCAGGGACGAGCCGTCCGGCAGCGTGCCCGTGAACAGGCCCTCGTGGAAGTGGCGGAGCGGGTGCCGGTCGCCGTTCGGCAGGACGACCTCGACCCGTTCGGCGAGCGGCCGCAGCGTCCGGATCGTCACGCCGTCGCGGCCGGGATGCGCGCCGAGGACGCCGTGCGGATCGTGGTGGTCGCCGCCGACGAGCCGGTCGATCTCCGCGCGCGTCACCCGTGCCATGACCTCACGGCCTCCCGTCCCAGTGGCATCACCTCAGTAGAGGTGCCCCGAGATCGGCCGGTCTCACGTCGGGGACGCACCTGTTTCCGGGAGCTTGGAAGTTTCCGGACGCTCGGCGGCGGCCGCGCGGTGGGCGGGATGGAGGACGGTGTGCGACCGCACGGGCGGCACGACTCTTTGTCGGGGGGTCGCGCCGATAGTGCCGTCCGTGCGGCCACGTCTACCTGGCCCCAGTGGTGACATCGACCCCGCCACCCTGGGCTCCACTCCTGTGTCACTTGAGCGCCACAGGTACCTGCCGTACCGGAACGCCCCGGCCCGGTCCGCCCCCGCTCGCGGACCGGGCCGCGCCGTTCCCCAACGGTGTCCCGTCACCCGTCTCCGTGCTCCTCGCGCGTCTGGTCGAGCAGCAGCCGGCGGAGCCCCGCGGAGTCGTCGGAGGCCACCGTCCGCGCGTATCCCGCCTGGAGCTGGGAGTCGCTGAGATCGCCGCTGCGGGTCGCGTACCAGCGCCCCGCGTCGCTCCGCCACACCTGCCAACCCGGAAACTCCCCCTCGATGGCCGCCTTCAGATCATCGAAGTCGCCCATCAAGGTCGTCCTTTCCCCGAGGCCGCTCTTCTGTATACAAAAGTCGTACTCGGTCAAAGAGGTGTCAAGCTGTCCGTAAGCGGACCATGCCCCCGCGGATAGCGCGCGGAAGGTATGGATGAGCGGGAGGACGAGCCAGGATCGAACACCGCGTCGAACGCCGAGTCGAACGGCAACACCGGGCCGGGCGGCCGGACGGCGCGGCCGGAGGAAGGGGAGGTGACGCCGGTGCCGGACCGTCCCGCCTACCTGCGCATCGCCGACACGCTGCGAGAGGGCATCCGGGACGGCAGCCTCCCGCCGGGAACCCGGCTGCCGACCATCGCGGAGCTGTGCGAGGCCCACGGCGTCTCGGAGATCGTCGTCCGGCAGGCCATCGCGCTGCTGCGCGGCGAGGGGCTGGTCGAGACCCGCCGCGGCGGCGGCACGCTCGTCCGGCTCGTTCCCCCTGCTCGCAGGGTTGCGATGGACCGCTACCGCGCGGTGACACGGCCCATGGCGGTCCCCGAGACGACCTTCACCCGTGACCAGAGGATCACCTGGGAGGAGTACCGGCTCGACAAGGAGTTCAGCCGGGTGCGGGCCGATGCCGAGCTCGGCGCGCTGTTCGAGCTGCCGGCCGGCACCGAGCTGCTGCGCCGCCGGTTCGTGTTCCACGCCCGCGGCGAGCCGCAGCAGATCTCCGTCAACTACCTGCCGTGGGACCTCGTGGGCGACACCCCCGTGTCCGACCCGGCGCGCGAGCCGTGGCCCGGGGGGACGCTCGCGCAGCTGGCCTATCTCGGCCACCCGCCCACCCGCGTCGAGGAGGCAGTCCGCTCCCGCATGCCGACCCCGGAGGAGGCGGAGGCCCTCCGCATGACCGCCGGGGTGCCCGTCCTCGCCATCACCCGCAGGCTGCTGTCGGGCGCCGGTGTGATGGAGGTGTGCCGCGACATAGTCCTGCCCGCCGACCGAGTGGTCCTCGACTACTCCATCGACCTCTAACGAGCCGGGGGCGTTGCGAGGTGGGCCAGGGAGCGCAGGGGGACGGGGAGCCAGCTCGGGCGGTTCCGCGCCTCGTAGCGGATCTCGTAGACCGCCTTGTCGAACTCGAACGCCCGCACCAGCGCCGCGTGCGCGGCGGGGTCGGGCCCGCCGGCCGCCGCGTAGCCGGCGCAGAACGCCTCCCGGTTCCGCTCCGCCCACGCCCGGGCGCGCAGCTCCAGCGCCTCGGCCGTGTCCGGCTGCAGGTCGTCCTCCCGCGCGAGCAGAAACCGGGCCGCGTACTCGAACGAGCGCAGCATCCCGGCGACGTCCCGCAGCGGATGCGCGGGCGCGCGGCGCTCGGCGGGCGTGCGGGCCGGCTCGCCCTCGAAGTCCAGCAGCACCCAGCCCGTGTCGGTGCGCAGGACCTGCCCGAGGTGGTAGTCGCCGTGCACGCGCTGGACGGGCAGCGTCCGCGCCTCCGCGGCGACCTCGTCGAACACCGCGCGGATCGCGGGGGTGTGCGGGCGTATCTCCGGGACGGCGGCGCTGACCTCGTCGAGCTGCTCGTTCATCGCGAAGACCGAGTCCCGCAGCGTCGTGGCGGGCGCCTGCGTCACGCCGAACGCGGCGGCGAGGTCGCGGTGCACCTGCGCGGTCGCCGCGCCGAGCCGCTCGGCCTCCGCGGCGAAGTCGCCTCCGGCGGCCGCGGCGTCGCCGGCGGTGAGCCCGCCCGGTGTCCCGGCAAGGCCCGGCGGCGTGGGCTGGGCGAACCAGTCGCGGACGCTGGTGACGGCGAGCTGCCAGCCGTCGGTCGCGGTGCGCAGGAACTCCGAGAGCAGCGCCAGCGTGACGGGCTCGCCCCCGGCGGCGCCTCCGATGGCGCTCGCGCCCGGCTCCAGCTCGATCCACCCGTGCACCGTGGCGATGTGCTCGCAGCCCTCGCGGGACAGCGCCAGGTTGACCTCCAGGTCCGGGTTGACGCCGGGGGACAGGCGGCGGAACAGCTTGCAGATGTAGGAGTCGCCGAAGACCAGCGAGGTGTTGCTCTGCTCGGCCCCGATGGGGATGCCCTCCAGGTCCGCGCGGACACCGGTGCCGGGCGCGCGCCGGAACTGCAGCGGGCCGATCAGCGTCTCGTTGGCCATGGAGGTCAGCAGCGGGCGGGTGAGCTCCGGGTCGTACGCGGCGTCGTAGACGTGGCCGGTGATGCCCGGCCCCCCGGCCGCCCGTCCGATCAGGCGGGGGTTCAGCCGCTCGGGCAGGTCGCGGCGGACGCCGAGGAGCAGCTGGTAGTGGTCGGTGACGCCGTTCTGGGTGACGTCGAGGATGAGGTGGTGCAGGCCCGGGTCGCCGGCGCGCAGTTCGGTGGCGGTGCCGATGGAGAGCTCGTCGATGGGGCCGTCCTTGCCGCCGAACCACCGCTGGCGTGGAAGCCAGCCGGCCAGGAGCCGAACGAGGGAATGGTCGGGCGGCGGCACGGTCACATCACTCCTTCTCCCGGGTCGCGTTCCTCGGGCGGCGGCAGCAGGAACCAGTAGAAGCCGTGTCCGGGCAGGGTCAGCAGATAGGGCAGGTCACCGATGGCGGGGAACTGGACGCCGCCCATGCACTCGATCGGGGTGGAGTCGCGGAAACGCCGCAGGTCCAGTTCCACGGGCTGCGGGAACCGGGACAGGTTGTTCACGCAGAGGATCGTGTCCATGCCGCCCCACTGGTTGGTGTCGCCATTTCCGATCTCGCGGGTGAAGGCGAGGACGGAGGGGTTGGAGGCGGAGAGTTCGACGTAGGAGCCGACGCCGAAGACGGGGTGGCGTTGGCGGATCTCGA